>CAIQWJ010000014.1 GCA_903875575.1 uncultured Acidobacteriia bacterium
AAGCGTTCGTCCGTATTCAGGATACTTTGTATTGCAAAGTCGCTTAGAACTCGGAATCCGGCCGCCGTTCACCAAGCCAGCCTGAAGGTCCGGCTACGGTCGGTTTTTGCAAATTTGGGACTTCTGCCACGGGCTGCTAGCCCCCACGCTCACAAATCGGCAATTCCGAGTGTGAGCACTTCCGCTTCGCTACAGGTGGCGCAACTGCCCGTCCCGCCGCAATTCGGGCATTTGTCCTCGGCAGAATTGAGGGCGACGTTCTGTCCCTTGCCCAAACCAGAATCTGAGGATTCAGCGCGCCCACAAGTACTTACTACTCTATCCGATTCAAACGGGAAAGAAGACATGGTCAAAGCCCCAAAAAAGTCTTCTTTGTGCTCTCTGTGAGGCCTCTGTGGCCTCCGTGTGAAATCCGGAAGCCGTTATCGTCAATTTTGCTCAATAAAATCAACAACATGCGAATATCTCAGTCGCCCCCCATGTTAGATTCTCCATATATGGCACTCTCCGTCAACCCAGCCCGCCCCACCGAGCGTTTCCCGGAGAAAAACCTTATTTCACCAAACGATCCCACTTATCTTTCTGAAAACAAACAACGTCTAAACAAATGTGATCCCATTTTATCCCACTGTGAACCCATTATTATGGCCAGCAAACCCATTTCCAGGCCTTGCAAACCCATCTTTCCCACCCATTCCATGCCTCCACACAGAAACGGAATCGGACCACGAAAAACGGACAACGAAAAGGGTATATACTGTTCCAGTTGAGCGCAAAAACCGCTTCCAGCCCCTATGCGCCCCGGTAAACAAGAAGAGGTCCTGACCCACATGAATTTCACACGACGCGATTTCGGAAAACTGGCCCTGGCCGCCATTCCCGCCACCACCCTTCTGGCCGCCAAGCCCAACTCCAAATGGGGCGGCGTCCAGGTCGGCGTCAACGCGCCCTACAGCTTCAATAAAATGTCCGGCACTGCCGACAAGATCCTCGAATACATGACGCGCCTCAATCTGAGCGCCACCGAACTCCGCCTCCAGCCCGTCGAAGCCTACCTCGGTGCCCCCGGCGTCTACGCCTCTGGTAACGACTCCCCCAAGCCCGCTCCGGTCCTCACACCCGAGCAGAAAACTGCCGCCGCCGCCGACCTCACCAAGTGGCGCTCCGCCCTCTCTCTCGACAAACTCAAGGCCTTCCGCCAAAAGTACGAAGACGCCGGCGTGCTCATCCAGATCCTCAAGGTCGATAACATCGGTGCCTTCACTGACGACATGATCGACTACGCCTTCACCGCCGCCAAAGCCCTCGGTGCCAACGCTATCTCCACCGAAGGCAAGTTCAGCGAGACCAAACGCCTCGGAGCCTTCGCCGCGAAGCACAAACTGATGATCGGCTATCACGGCCACACCGACGTCACCAGCAATGAAGCCTTCGGCAGTCCCGAAAGCTGGGAGCGCGCCATGGAGTTCTCCCCCTACAACGGCATCAATCTCGATATCGGCCACTTCGTCGCCGGCAACAGCAAATCGCCCATCGAGTTCATGAAGAAGCATCACGACAAAATCACCCACATCCACATCAAGGATAAAAAGATGCATGAGGGTCCCAACACCCCCTTCGGGCAGGGCGACACCCCCATCGTCGAAGTGCTCCAGCTCATGAAAAAAGAGAAATGGACGTTCCAGGGCACCATCGAATACGAATACGCCACCCCCGCCGATTCCGACGTCCTCACCGAAATCGGCAAGTGCGTAGAATACTGCCGCAAAGCGCTGGAATCGTAAGGGAGACAAACAATGCAAACGACCTCGCCAACCAATAACGGTTTTCTCTGCGTCCCTCTGAGGGCCTCTGCGCCTCTGCGTGAAATCCGTCTCCTCTCCTGCGTGTTCATAGCCGCCTTCACCCTGACCGCCCAAACCGGCTCCGGCGAAAAAGCCACCATCTCCGCCACCCCCGCCGCCGTCACGGCCTCTAAAGAAGATCCCGCCGCCGTAGATCGCGGCAGCAAAATCTTCGCCGGCCACTGCGCATCCTGCCACGGAGCCACAGCCAAAGGCATCACCGGCAAAGGCGTCGATCTCGTCCGTTCCCTCTACGTCCTGGATGACGAAAAAGGCATCCTCCTCACCCCGCCCATCCGCGACGGCCGTCCCGATAAAGGCATGCCAAAATCCGGCCTCACCGACGCCGAAATTCTCGATGTCGCCGCCTGGCTCCGCGTCCAGTCCTACGGTGCGGGCCATCGCACCACCTACACCTTCCTCGATGTCCTCACAGGCGACGCGAAAAAAGGCGAAGCCTACTTCAACGGGGCAGGCAAGTGCAACACCTGCCACTCCCCCACAGGCGATCTGAAAGGCCTCGGCTCTCGCTACACGCCGCAGCAGCTTCAGGGACGCTGGCTCTCTCCGACAGGCCGTGGCGGTGCAGGCGGACGCGGTGCAGCAGCCGCAACCGGCCCCTCGCGCAGTCAGAAAACCGTTGTCGTGACGCTGGCCAATGGCCAGACCGTTTCCGGCACGCTCGATCGCGTCGACGATTTCAACGTCACCCTCCACGATGCCTCCGGTGCCTTCCGCTCCTTCACGCGCGATAACGGCATTCCCAAGGTCGCCGTCACCGACCCCCTGAAAATCCATATCGACATGCTCCGCACCTACACCGACGCGGACATGCACAACATGACCGCCTACCTGGTGACTCTGAAATGACCTTCCGCCACCTGACACTCGCGCTCTTCGCCACGGGCCTTCTCTGCGCCCAGGGTCTCGACCGCGCAACTCTGCTCAAGCAGCCCGTCGACGCGTGGCCCACCTACAACGGCGACTACTCCGCTCGCCGCTACAGCTCGCTCAAGGAGATCAATTCCACCAACGTTCACCAGCTCTCGCTCCTCTGGTCGACCCGCTTCACCGCACCCCCGAACACGCTCCCCGGTGCCGCTCCGGCAGGTGGCAGAGGTGGCGCACCAGGCGCAGCCCCGGCAGTCTCCATCAAAGCGACGCCCCTCATGGTCAACGGCGTACTCTATTTCTCCTCGCCCAACAACGCCTGGGCCGTCGATGCCCGCACCGGTCGCGAGATCTGGCACTACACGTATCCTCCGAACACCGGCAGCACGATTGGCAATCGCGGCCTCGGCATGTACGGCAACTGGCTCTACATGGAGACTCCCGATAGCCACCTGGTCAGCCTCGATGCCACCACCGGCAAGGAACGCTGGAAGGTCCAGATCGCGGATCCCAAACTCGATTACACCTCCACCGCCGCGCCCATCGTAGTCGGCAATCACATCCTCGCCGGCATCGGTGGCGACCACATGGATAACCCCGGCTTCATCCAGTCTCTCGATCCCGAAACCGGTGCCGTGCAGTGGAAGTGGAACACCACCCCGCGCGCCGGCGAGCCCGGCATCGAAACCTGGCCCGATGAATACGCCTCCATGCATGGCACCGGCCAGACCTGGATTCCCGGCAGCTATGATCCCGAACTCAACCTCTATTACTTCGGCACCGGCAACCCGAATCCCGTCATGGCGGAGCAGAGCCGCAAGGGCGACAACCTCTATACCTGCACCATCGTCGCGCTCAATCCCGATACCGGCAAGATGGCCTGGTATTACCAGCCTTCCCCGCATGACACGCACGATTGGGATGCCACCGAAGCGCCCGTCCTGATTGACGGCGTGATCGATGGCAAGCCCCGCAAACTTCTCGCGCAAGCCAATCGCAACGGCTACTTCTTCGTCGTGGACCGCACCAACGGCAAACACATTCTGACTACTCCTCTGATCGATACCATCAACTGGACCAAAGGCCTCAACGCCAACGGCCAGCCGATTCCCGATCCCGCGAAATATCCCAAGCCCGATGGCGCTCTGGTTTCACCCGCTTCCGGCGGTGCCACCAACTGGCCCGCGCCCAGCTTCAACCCGGAAACCGGACTCTTCTACGTCGGCGTCACTCGCACCTGGAGCGTCTTCTACCAGACCGATACAGACGACCATCCCGAAGGTTACGGCGGCGTCGATAGCAGCGCCGGTGGCGATGGCGGTTCTCTTCTCGCCATCGACTACAAGACCGGCAAAGTGGCGTGGAAACACGATTGGCCCGCGGGTGGCGGTGCCGCCCACATGCTCAGCACGGCGGGGAAACTGCTGTTCACCGGCAACGGCTCGAACATTATCGCGTTCGATCCGGCCAATGGCAAAATCCTCTGGCACTCCAGCCTGTTCGGCAACCCCAGCGCGGGGCCGATTACTTACATGCTGGATGGCAAACAACACCTGCTGGTTATCGCCGGCGATAGTTTTTATACCTTTGTGGTGAATCACTGATGAATAAGCAAGCCTTCTCCTATGCCGCCGCAGCGGCCGCCATTCTTCTCTCTGTGAACGTGACCCCCGCCTCCGCGCAGGGCGTGACGAAAGAGATGCTGCTGCACCCGTCCAGCGATACCTGGCCATCCTTCTTTGGCGACTATTCCGGACGCCGTTTCAGCGCCCTCAAAGAGATCAATTCCACCAACGTGGGCAATCTCTCGCTCGAATGGGCTGCGCGCTACACGCCAGGTCCCGCCGGTACGGCGGTCAACATCAAGTCGCCCGCGCTCCTGGTCAACGGCATCCTGTACTTCACCTCGCCCAACAACGGCTGGGCTGCCGACGCCCGCACCGGCCGCGAAATCTGGCACTACGCGTACCCGCCCAACACCGGCAACACCAACGGCAACCGCGGCTTCGGTTACTACGGCAACTGGCTTTACATGGAGACGCCGGATGGCAATCTGGTCTGCCTCAATGCTGCCGATGGCAAGGAACGCTGGAAGATCCGCATCACAGATCCCAAGCTCGATTACACGACTACCGCGGCCCCCATCGTTGTCGGCAATCACATTCTGGTCGGCGTCGGTGGCGATCACCTGGATAACCCCGGCTTCATCGAATCCGTCGATCCCGAAACCGGCGCCACCCAGTGGAAGACCAACACCACGCCGCGCAAAGGCGAGCCCGGCATCGAAACCTGGCCCGATGAGTACGCCGCCGCCCACGCTACAGGGCAAACCTGGATTCCCGGCAGTTACGATCCGGACCTGAATCTCTACTACCTCGGCACCGGCAACCCGAATCCCGTGATGGCGGAACAGAGTCGCAAGGGCGACAACCTCTTCACCTGCTCCATTCTCGCCATCAATCCGGACACTGGCAAGATCGTCTGGTATTACCAGGCCACCCCGCATGACACGCACGATTGGGATTCCACCGAGTCCGTCATCATGATCGATGGCCAGATCGATGGCAAGCCGCGCAAGTTAGTCGCGCAGGCCAATCGCAATGGTTACTTCTACGTTCTCGACCGCACCAACGGCGAACACATCCTCACCACGCCGATGCTCGAAGGCATGAACTGGAACCTCGGTCTCAACGCCAAGGGCCAGCCGATTCCCGATCCGGCCAAGTACCCGAAGCCCGATGGCTCACTGGTCTTCCCGAATTCCGGCGGTGCCACAAATTGGGCTTCGGCCAGCTTCGACCCGGAAACCGATCTCTTCTACGTCGGTGTCGCGAAGGGCTGGTCAGTCTACTACCAGACCGATACCGACGACCATCCGGAAGGTTACGGCGGTGTCGATAGCGGCGCAGGCAGCGAAGGCGGCTCACTTCTTGCCATCGACTACCGGACCGGCAAGATCACCTGGAAGCACGATTGGCCAGCCGGCGGCGGTGCCGCCCACATGCTGACAACGGCAGGCCATTTGCTCTTCACAGGCAACGGCAACAACATCATTGCGTTCGACCCTTCGAACGGCAAGATCCTCTGGCACTCCGGCCTGATGGGCACCCCAAGCAACGGCATGACGACCTACATGCTGGATGGCCGCCAGCACTTATTAGTAGGAGCCGGCGACAGCCTCTATTCATTCGCCCTCAACCACCCGGTCAAGTAGGAGAGTGCGGGCCCGATAAGCGGGGTGGCCCCCGCCTGATTTTGGAGAGCCGCGACCGCAAGGGAGTGTTCGTCAGAGCACCGGCGAATCGTTGCCGGTGTTAGGTACCGCGCCGCGCTGGCTCACCCCGGCGCGGCAGCGAGTTCTTGGAGAGCCGCGACCGCAAGGGAGCGTTTACAGCACCGGCGAATCGTTGCCCAGCATCTTCCGGCGCACGATCTTGATCGGCGGCATGCCCTGCTTGAGGAAGTTGTTGTGGAAGTCTTCCATCGTGAAGGCCGCCCCCTTCAGCTTCTTGTAGTCCTCGCGAAGCTTGAGAATCTCAAGCTTCCCGAGCGTGTAGTAAAGGTAAGTCGCATCGGAAGCGCCGCGCTTGGTTTCGCGCTGCCCCGTGATTTTGGTCTGGTAGCCTTCTTTGACGAAGAAGTCGGCCCCTTCGTCAAACGTCATCTGGCCGGTGTGGAGTTTGATGCCGACGATGAAACGCGCATCGCGCAGCAGCGCATCCTGGAGCTGTCCAAGGCGCAGCTTGAGGTCGCCCGCGCCGTAGCCTTCGTCGATCATCATCTGTTCGCAGTAATGCGCCCAGCCTTCGGTGTAGGTATTGGCTGAGATGAGTTTGCGGATCTTGGAGGGCGCAGTCGGCCCGTAGAGGAATTGAACGTAGTGGCCCGGAAATGCCTCGTGGATGGCGGTGCTGGCGATGGTGCCGCGGTTAAAGGATCGCAGCCAGTCTTCCGCCTGCGCGGGCTTCCACTTCGGGTCGACCAGTGTGACGTTGAAGTAGGCCTCTTTGGCGACCTGTTCGTAGGCACCGGGCGTATCCATGGACGCCGAAGTGAGCGCGCGCATGAACGCGGGCGTCTCTTCGATGATGGGCATCACGGGGGAGGGAATCGTCATCAGCTTGTGCTGAACGATGAATTCCCGCAGCCCCGCGAGCGTGTCGCGGAAGGACTGGAGTAGCTTGTCGGCAGTCGGGTGATCCTTCTCGGCTTCTTCGAGGATCTGTTGGGGCGTCTTCTTCGGATCGATCTGTTTTGCGGTCTCGGTGAAGCGCTGCTGGTTGGCCTTGAGATCGGCGTAGCCGATCTCAAGCAGTTTGTCGAGAGGGATGTCGACCATCTCTTCGTAGTGGAGCTTCGTGCTGTAAGTATCGGCTCCGAGCTTGTAGTCGCCGTTGGAACGAGGCAGCACATCGGTCTGGAGCCATTTGAGCCAGGCTTCGAGCTCATTGATGACGGACGCGTTGGTCAGGCGGAAATCCGCCAGCAACGCAGGATCTTTGACATCTTTAAATGCCAGCGGAACGTCGTTCTTGAAGAAGCTGATGATGCCGGGCACCTGTTCAATCGCCACCTCGGTGTAGAGCTTCGGCGGATTGACCAGATTCGCGCGACCAGCGAAGAAGAGCTTCGGCATCTGCTTCTCGCGGGCAATCAGCGCTCTCAGCCGGACGTCGGCCGGTGCGAAGGTACGGCTCATGATCACGAAAGCCGCGCTGCTCGCAGTGGACGCGTACTGGTCGGGATCTTTATCCCACATGCGTACCGTTTCGAGGCCCAGCAGGTTGCCGCGAATGTTGCTGAGTACAAGCGTGCGATCTTCCAGTTGATCGGCAGTCAGTTTGGCAACCGGGAACTTCGCGAACTCTGCTTCAAAGCGTCGCGCAGTCTCGATCTGTCTCTTGATGGCAGGCGCTGACAGGTCTTCCAGTTTCGCGTCGTACGCGTGGAAGCCTTCCTGCACCGCGGCCGTCGGATTGAAGGCGAAAACCGCCTCGTCGAAGTAGCGGTCGACCAGCTTGTCCCACTCTGGTGTCTGTGCGTGCATGGTTCCGGCTGCGAGCAGCACTGCGATGGCGATTCGTTTCATACTATGTTCCTCCGAGCATGGTCAGTAGCTGCGCTTCATCCAGAATAGCGACTCCGAGTTCCTGGGCCTTCTTGAGCTTGGAGCCGGCGTCCGCGCCGGCCAGCAGGTAATTCGTCTTGCGGCTCACGGCGGCGGCGACCTTGCCGCCGGCGTTTTCAATGGCAGCCTTCGCGTCCTCGCGGGTCATGGTGGGCAGGGTACCGGTGATCACGAACGTGAGTCCGGTGAGCGGACCACCCTCGCGCTTCGGCGCGACGTGAGTGAATTGAAGGCCGGCCAGTTTGAGGCGGCCGAGTAGTTCCTGGTTGTGGGTCTCGTCGAAGAACGCCCGGATGCTTTCGGCGACTTTCGGGCCGACTTCCTGGGCCTGCTGCAGTTCGTCGGCAGTGGCGTTGGCGATACGGTCCAGGTCGCCGAAATGATCGGCCAGCAGTTCGGCCGTGCGTTCACCGACGAAGCGGATACCCAGCGCACCGAGCACGCGCGGCATGGGCAGCGTGCGGGAGCGGTCGATGTTCTTGATGACGTTGGCGGCGGATTTCGCGCCCATGCGGTCGAGCGCGGCGAGTTGCTCTTCTTTGAGCGTGTAGAGATCGGCAACGCTCTTGAGAAGGCCTTTGTCGACGAGTTGTTCGATGAGGACGTCGCCGAGGCCGTCGATGTTGAGCACGTTGCGGGAAGCGAAGTGACCGATGGATTCCTTGAGGCGGGCAGGGCAGTTGGCGTTGATGCAGCGGCTGGCGGCCTCGCCCTCTTCGCGGACGATGTGGCCGCCGCAGACCGGGCAGTGGGTCGGCATCTTGAACGGCCTGCGTTCTGCGCCGGGCCGCACGAGGCGGACGACCTTCGGGATCACGTCGCCGCTGCGTTCGATCAGCACGGTATCGCCGATCTCGATGCCGAGGCGGCCGATCTCGTCCTCGTTGTGCAGGGTGGCGCGCGAGACGGTTACGCCGCCGACCGCGACAGGTTCGAGGTGCGCGACCGGCGTCAGTGCTCCGGTGCGGCCGACCTGCACGCCGATATCGACGATTTGGGTTTCTTTTTGTTGTGCGGCGTACTTGAACGCGATCGCCCAGCGCGGAGCTCGGGCGGTAAAGCCGAGTTGGCGCTGCTGTGGGAGGCTGTCGATCTTGAGAACGACGCCGTCGATCTCATAGGGCAGGTTGTCGCGTTCGGCTTCCCACTCTGCGCAGAACGCCAGCGCCTCGTCGACATTGGCGCAGAGGCGGCGCTTCGGGTTGACTTTGAATCCCTGGTCAGCCAGGAATTCGAGCGAGTCCCAATGGCTGTCGAAGAAGAAGCGGCCTTCTTCGTCGAGCGCGAAGTACGCGTAGTAGTCGAGCCGTCGGGAGGCGGTGATCGCGGGTTCCAGAACGCGCAGCGAGCCAGCCGCGGCGTTGCGCGGGTTGGCGAAGCGCGGCAGATCGGCCTTTTCGCGCTCTGCGTTGAGACGGTCAAACGCCTTGCGGTTGAAGACGACTTCGCCCCGGGCTTCGAAGGGTTCGGTGCGCTTCGTCTGTAATGGGAGCGACCGGATGGTGCGGGCGTTTTCGGTGACGTCTTCGCCGGTGGACCCATCGCCGCGGGTGATGGCCTGTTCGAAGACGCCGGTGCGGTAGCGGGCCGCCATGGAGAGGCCGTCCATCTTGAGTTCGGCGATGTAGCGGTAGTCGGTATGGCCGAGCAGTTCTTTGATGCGGTTGTCGAAGGCACGGAGTTCGTCCGGCGTGAGCGCGTTGTCGAGGCTCAGCATGGGAGAACTGTGGGCTACTTTCTGGAAGCCTTCGCGCGGTTTACCGCCGACGCGCAGGGTAGGGGAGTCCGGGGTAATCAGGTCCGGATGCTCGGTTTCGATCTGCTGGAGTTCTCGGACCAGGGCGTCGTATTCGGCGTCGGTGATCTCCGGCTGGTCGAGTACGTAGTAGCGGTGTTCGTGGTGGCGGATGGTCTCCCGCAGCTTGCCGGCCCGTTCGCGTGTGGACATGTCGCTATAATCTTGAATTCGATTGGTCTTAAGATTATCGCGCACTCACTCCAGCGAATTGCCATCATCTTTAACCCGTTTGCCGGCGGTCTGAAGGGGCCCAACCGCGCCCGGCTGGACGCAGCCGTCGACACGCTGAAACGTGCCGGACGCACGGTGGAACTGTTCCCGACGACTGGCCCGAACATGGCTGGCGAACTGGGGCGGGTGGCCATCGACCGGGATTTTGATCTATTGCTCGCGGCTGGCGGCGATGGCACGATCAACGAGGTTCTGAACGGCATTGTCGGTTCGCAGATCGTGTTCGGGGCGTTACCTTCGGGGACGGCGAACGTGCTGGCGAATGAGGTGGGCTTGAGCGGGCGGCCGGATCGGGCAGCCGGCGAACTGCTGGGTGCCGTGCCGGTTCGGATAGGCGTGGGGGCTTTCGATCAAACTGGCCAGGCGCGCCGGCACTTCCTGCTGATGGCGGGTGTAGGCCTCGACGCGCGCATTGTTCACGAGTTGGATCTGGATCTCAAGAAGAAGATCGGCAAGCTGTCTTACTGGCACGGCGGCTTCAAACAGTTAGGCCGCGATATGCCCCGTTTCCGTATTCGCGTGGGCGAGGTGGAGCGCGAGGCTAGTTTCGCGCTGGTTTCGCGGGTTCGGAATTATGGCGGCGATTTCGAGATCGCCAAGAGCGTGCGGTTGACGGATAGCGATTTTGAGATCGTGATTCAGGAGAAGCAGCACGGGCTGGATTTTGTGAAGTTCGTTGCGAATGTGGCGCTGAATCGTTTGAAGCATGCCGACGGCGTTACTGTGTTGCGCGGGACTGAGGCTGTGCTGACTCCGGTGGGCACCGGCGAGTTTCACGTACAGACCGATGGCGAGGCGGTCGGTGTGGGGGCGTCGAGGATTTCGATGGTTCCCGACGCCGTGACGCTGCTGCTGCCGAAGAAGTACGTTGGCTGAGATTTCGGAATACTATGGAACAGTATGCGTTTGCTGTGGGTCTTCCTGTTCGTCGCTGCTGTAGCCTTTGCACAGACTGACTGCGCTATTGACGGCACTGTCGTGAATTCGGTTACCGGGTTGCCGATTCAGCGGGCGCATGTTTCGGTGGTGTCTGCCGAAGATCGGGCAGTTGCCGATAGCGATGCTACCGGAAAGTGGGATGTGAGGCACATCTCCTGTGGCACGGTGAAAGTTGCGGCGGAGCGAGTCGGCTATTTTACTGGCGGGAAGGGAGCAGCGGTAACTTTGGTTGCCGGAACACCCGCGCACGATACGAAGCTGCAATTGGTGCCGCAGGCGGTGATCTCGGGAAGAGTGACGGACGATCAGGGCGATGCAATTGAGCGTGCCGATGTCACGGTCATCACATCGCGTGTTGTGAACGGCATCAGGAGTTACCAGGGTAAGATTTCGACGGCCGCGGACGACCGCGGTGAATATCGATTTTCTGGTCTGACCGCCGGGAGGTATCTGGTTTGTGCCGCTGGCCCGATTTCATTTTTCGGGGGTGCGGACGGTAGCCGGCAGTATGGCAACAAGTGTTTTCCCGGGCCGTTGGCGGCGGGTGCGTCGATTGCGATGAATGTTTCCCCGGGGTACGAGGGCAGGGTGGATTTCGCGCTCCCGTTGCTGGCGACCTTTCAGGTGCGGGGAACACTTACGGGTTTACCGGCGGGCGTTCAGGGGCAAGTGGTTCTCAAATTTGGGGACAGGTTTTTAAGCGGGACGGCACGAAAGGACAATACTTTTGTGTTTCACAATGTTCCACCAGGTGACTACATCTTAGCTGCCGAGGCCGACAATCAATCTTACGGGGCTCATATGCCATTGAGCGTAGGTGCCCGGGATGTGGAAGGAGTGCAGCTTCGGCTGGAACCCAACGTTTCGGTCACTGGCTCCGTGAAGGTCATCTCATCGACAGGCCGCAAGTTCAATGCGCCATTCACGAACGCATTTGTGAAGTCGGCTGACGGCGCTCAGCAGTCCTCCCAAGACGCAACTGGGCCTTCGTTCACATGGCCAAATATTGCGCCGGGCCGCTATCGTCTGGAGTTCTTCACGTCTGGCGGATTGTATGTGAAGAGCGTCACTATGGGGGATCGGGATGTTATGCGGTCGGAGGTCGTCATCGGCCAGGGAAGTCCGCCGCTGGAGGTTGTACTCAGCGACGACGGAGGTGTTGTCGAGGGTGACATCAAGGTGGATGATGCGCTGGTACCGGGATGGGTGATGCTGCAGTCCGAGGGCAGGCCGCTCTATCAGGCCGATGTCGGTGAAACCGGGCATTTCAGAATCGACAATCTTCCTCCGGGCGACTACAAGGCCTACGCCTGGGACGATAAAGAAAACGTCGAATACGCCAACCCGGACTGGATGCAGCGCAACGCGAAAGGCAAGGCTTTGACTGTTCAGCCAGCGCAGACTCAGAAGATAACTTTGACGCGACAGGCCGTTACTGTAGAATGACTCAGATCACATGAGTCACAAGAGTCCACTGTTACAAAACAATGAATGGGAGCGCATCGCTCACCTGGATGCGTTCAAGGATCTGATGGCGGCAAAGGCGCGCTTTATCGTGCCAGCCACATTGTTCTTTCTGGTTTATTATTTTGCGCTGCCCATTCTGGTGGGCTACGCGCCGGAACTCATGCGGCGCGAGGTGATCGGTCCGCTGAATATCGCGTACCTGTTTGCGCTCTCGCAATTCTTCATGGCGTGGATTGTGGCGGGTCTGTATATGCGGGCGGCGAGCCGTTTCGACGCGATGGCTAAGAAGATGCTTGAGCGGGAGGTGAAGTAATGTCAATTCCGCTCATCATGTTCGTGGCGTTTATCGCCGTCACGCTGGGAATCACGATGTGGGCTTCGCGGCAGTCTTCGGGTGCGAGTGCATTCTTCGCGGCCGGACGCCGCATTACGGGGTGGCAGAACGGAATCGCGGTGGCGGGCGACTATATGTCGGCGGCTTCGTTCCTGGGGATCGCGGGGATCATTGCGTTTCAGGGCTACGACGGGTTCATGTATTCGGTCGGCTTCCTGGTGGCTTATCTGACGGTGCTGCTGATTGTGGCGGAACCGCTGCGCAATACCGGTAAATACACCATGGCGGATGTCTTGGCTTATCGGCTTTCGCCGCGACCTGTGCGCGCGATGGCTGCGATCAGCACGCTGACCGTGAGCACGTTCTACATGATTGCGCAGATGGTGGGCGCAGGGACGCTGGTGGCACTGCTGCTGAAGGGTTCGGGGATCAGTTACAACTGGGCGGTCACGATGGTCGGGGTCCTGATGGTTGCGTATGTGGTGTTTGGCGGCATGCTGGCGACGACCTGGGTGCAGATTGTGAAGGCGATTCTGCTGATGGGCGGGACGTTCCTGCTCAGCATTCTTGTGCTGGCGCATTTTCATTTCAGTCTGGGCGAGTTTTTCTATGCGGTCAGCCATGTACAGGATGGCGGGAAGGTGGTTAACTTTCTCACGCCGGGGCTGCGATACAAGCCTCCCTATGGCGCGCTTGATCTGATCTCGCTGGGTTTGGCTTTGATTCTGGGGACGGCCGGGCTGCCGCACATTCTGATCCGCTTCTACACGGTGCCGGATGCGAAGACCGCGCGGGTGAGCGTGGTGTGGGCGATGGGGATCATCGGGGTGTTTTACATCATGACCACGTTCCTCGGATTTGGAGCGGCGACGATTGTGGGCAAGGGTTACATTGCGAAAAATGGCGGCATCAACATGAGCGCGCCGTTGCTTGCGAAGTACCTGGGCGGGGATATCTTCTTCGCATTTATTTCGTCGATCGCTTTCGCCACGATTCTGGCGGTGGTGGCGGGGCTGACGATCAGCGCTTCGACATCGTTTGCACATGACGTTTACGAGAACATCATTCATCACGGGCGAAAGCAGAGTTCGGAGAAGACTGTGCTGGTGGCGCGGGTGACGGCGTTCGTGGTGGGCGCAGTGTCGATCGTTGTTGCGATTGTGCTGGGGCCGACGTTCAACGTGGCATTCCTGGTCGGGTTAGCATTTGCGGTGGCGGCGTCGGCGAATCTGCCGGTGATTTTGCTTTCGATTTTCTGGAAGCGGTTTACGACGGAAGGCGCGGTCTGGGGCCTGGCTACCGGGTTAGTCAGCTCATTGGGGCTGATTGTGGTGAGCCCGAGCATCATGGGGGTGGATGCGCCTACTGTGGCTGCGGCGGCCCGGCATTTGATCCAGATGCATCCGCTGTTTCCGCTGGAGAATCCCGGGATTGTGAGTATCCCGCTGGGGTTCGTCGGCGCATTTGTGGGGACCATGATGAGCCGGGTGGACGATCACTCCGAGGCGAAGTTTATGGAACTGGAAGTTCGCGCGAATACGGGACTGGGATCGGAACAGGCTTCGGCACATTGAGGATTCGGGAAGCCGGATTTCACGCAGAGCACGCCGGAGGAAGACGCAGAGAGCGCAAAGAACACATCCGATCAATGCGACACGCGCAAGTCGGCGAAGTACGCTTCGGTGCCGACGCCAACCCACAGCGCGATTGCACCGGTGGTGTCGCCCAGTTTCAGATCGTTCACGATCAGCACGGGTTGTGCCGCGCCGTTCACGTAGAGCTGTGCCTTTGTGCCGTTGACTACGATTTTCAGCCTGGTCCGTTTACCGGGCACGAGATCCACATACGACTCATACTTTCCGGGCGTCTCCGTACGCAGCCGGTTCCATTCGTAATCAGGGAACGATATGTACTGAGTCGAATGATTCCGGCGTAACTGATCCTCGGCCCGCCCGTTGGTGGGCCGTATGTAGAAGCATTCGTACTTCGAGCCATCGGCATTCGTCCGAAAGGCGGCGCCGACAAACCCGCGGGCGTCGGCCGTCGCCCCGGCGCTGGCCTTTGGTGGTTTTACGCAGCGTGATCGCCTGACCTGCGCGCTCAATGGGAGGAGAACACTCATGAGTCCCGCCGCAGCGGAAACGTAAAAGCCGGAGTTCATAGTTCCAATTGAATACGAGCGGAGGCGTCCGGTCTCGAGGGAGCCATCGATGCTGAGATGGAGGCGTTGCATCGGGCTCTTCCCTTCGGCGTTTGAGTCTGACGCGAAGTGTGTTAGGCTGTGGGCATGATTGGCGTTAACAGGCTGCGGGCGCGGACGTGGTTACCCTGGTTGAGTCTTGTGACCGGCGTGATCTGGCTCTGGGTGGGGCTTCGCAATCTGGATCTGCCGGGGATATTGGGGATTTATCAGTTGCGCGACTATCGGATGTTTCAACACCGCGGGGGAGATGTTTTGCTGCCATGCGTGACGGGGTTTGTGTACCTCCTGTTGGCAGCGTTGGGTTTTATTAAGTTACGGCGGCAGCAGGGCGAAGGGCATGAGGCACAGCCGGTGGTAACGACGATTTTGGGGTAGGTCGCGCGGGGCCGATGCCCCGCGGCAGAGCCGAAGCTCTGGCCCTGCGTTGCCCCCCGCTATGGTTCGCGGAACTGCTAGCCGGAGTTCACGGCCAGAGGATAATTTTCCCCGGCTCGGGGCGGATTGGGGAAGAGGACCATGCCAGCGCAAACGCCTCCAGATAACGGTGGATGGCAACTGCGGCAGGGTGACGATCACAACGCAGAGATCAGGAAACAGACGCCAGGCTCGGGCTGCGGAATCCGCAAACAGTCTGTCGCGCGTGACGAGGGTACTGAAGCCCGCGTTGACGGCGGCTGCGACGAGTTCGCCGTTGCGCAGGGCCTTCCAGCCGCGGCTTTCAGCAGTATCGCAGTCGGTTTGAAGACTGCGGAGCAGGTCGGCAAGATGAATATCCAGGTTGGCGTCAAGCAGCCACATGATATTCGCCAGCAAATTCGGCAGCCACTTTTAAGACCTCGTGGAGGGCATCGTGAGGGAACGCTTTATGGAACGAGTCGTCGATGTCGTTCAGTGACATGCCGTTGGAAAGGCATTCGAGAATGAGTTCTACCGATAGACGCGTGCCACGAATCGCGAGTTTGCCGCCGAGAAGCTCGGGGTCAGCGACGATCCAGGCGTAGTCTTTGTAGCGGCGTGGTTGCCAATCCGACATGATTGCTCTCACTCCAGTTTAAGCGATATTGTCGCCGTTGCCCGACCTGCCACGAATATTGGGTGGAAGAACCCCATTACGGTTCGCGGACCGGGCGGAAGCCGATCATGCGGTGGCTTTGCAGTGACGGCCAGGCGGCGGACCTTGCGTAAGTGCGAAGATCGAACGGCTCCATGAAGAAGGTGCCTCCACGTAGTACCTTCCAGGCTCCAGTGGCCGGTCCCTTCGGGTTCTTCACCGGCGAAACGTGGTAGTAATTCTGGCTGTACCAGTCGGAACACCACTCCATCACGTTGCCTGCCATGTCCGCCGCGCCGTAGGGCGAGGCGCCGTCGTGGGTCATAAGATCGCCATGCTTGGTGCCGTCATAGGTGCCCACGATCATGCCGGTGTCGAAAGTCTGCGCGCCCACGTAGTTGGCGTAGGAGTGGTCGATCGTGTTGCCCCAGGGGTAGCGGCGCTGGTCTGTGCCGCGTGCGGCCTTCTCCCATTCTGCTTCCGTTGGCAGGCGATACTTCTTGCCGGTGGTGCGGCTGATCCAGTTGCAGTACGCCACCGCGCCATCCCAGTTCACTCCGAGGACAGGGAAGTTGTCCGTGTTTGGCGTGCCACCACCGTGGTTGTTGGCCTGCGTCCAGTAGGGGATCTGCGTTTTCGGCATGACGAGTTTGCCGGGCCAGAGGGACGTGTCGTCATAGGCGGGAGAGTCACGGAAGGCTTTCCATTCGGCGTTGGTGACTTCGAATTTGCCGATGTAGAAGGCATCGATATCCACCGTGTGGACGGGGCGTTCGCGGGGCATGCCGTCGCCGAAGTTGTCGCCCATTTTGAAGGGGCCGGCGGGGACGAAGACGTAGTCGCCATGGCCGTCATTGACGACTTTGACCGTGGTGGCTGAGGACGAGGGGCCTGCCAGGGCCGCCAGCAACGCGGCGGTGGCTGCGATGAGAGAAGCGGATTGACGCATTGCTTACTTCACCCCTGCGACGGTTGTTTTGGCGTGGGTGACGGGTTTGGGCGCGGCGGTGGGCAGGAAACCGGTCATCTTCAGGAAGTGTTCGAGGCGCGGCATCCAGTCCTCGAATTCGGGGGCTCCGTAGCCGCTGCCGAAACCGTGGTGACCCTTTTCATAGAGGTGCAGTTCCGCGGTTGCGCCGGCTTTGGTGAGGTCCATGAACATCTGAGCGGC
This sequence comes from uncultured Acidobacteriia bacterium, assembly GCA_903875575.1. Taxonomy (GTDB): domain Bacteria; phylum Acidobacteriota; class Terriglobia; order Bryobacterales; family Bryobacteraceae; genus BOG-234. Next base: position 17,058 of record CAIQWJ010000014.1, read on the forward strand.
GGGCAGGGACTGGGCTGTGTCCGATTGGGATGCGACCAGGAAGGTGGGCGGATAGTCTTTCAGTGGTTCGTTCGGTATGGGGCGGCCCGCGGCTCCGTAGACGAAGGCAAGGTAGTCGGGTTTCGAGCTGAAATGTGCGATGGGGTCGGTTGCCGCGGGGTCGCCGGGACCGGCGGTGGCCATGAAGGGGCGCATCAGGCCGCCACCTGCGGAGAAGCCGATGAAGCCGACTTTGGCGGGATCCAGCTTCATCGCCGCGGCTCGGGAGCGAACCATTTGCACGGCTCGCTGGCCATCGAGGCTGCGGGCGTCGGTGTTGTAGGTGGGCGCCATGCGGTAGGTCAGGACGAAGGCCGTTACGCCCCACTCGTTGTACTGTTCGGCGATATCCATGCCTTCGACGCCATACATCAGCATGATGTTGGAACCACCGGGCGCGATGATGACGGACGCGCCGTTGCGCTTGCTTTCGGCCGGTTCGAAGACCGTGAGGAAGGGGTTATCGAGCGGACCGTTGCCTTTGGCGAGCGGGACAGTGCCCTCGGTCCAGAGGGGAATGTTGTAGTTGACGATCGGCTTTACCGCCGATTTGACGGGTGCGGGCGCGGTTTCGGCGGCGATCAGCGTGCTGGCCAGACAGAGGGCAGCGAGTACGGGGAGTCGTGAAAGGACCATGGGAGAAATTATGACAGATTACGCGCTGCGGTGGCGTAGAAAGTCGGCCCCGTTGACAAATTCAAACAACTGTTTTAATCTGGTGTTTCACTGTGATCACAGAACCACAATCCGCTGGGACCCCGGTCGAACAGTCCGATCCGACCCGGGCGCGTCTGATTGAGGCGGCTGGGCAGGTGTTTGCCGAGCATGGCTATCAGGCGGCAACGATCCGCGATATCTGCACACGTGCCGGGGCAAATGTGGCAGCCGTAAATTACCACTTTCGCGATAAGGCCGGGCTGTACGTGGCGGTGCTGAAGAACTCAATGAGCGCTTCGGGTCAGCCGGAGCCGAAGGACATCGCGGCGGCCGGGGGAACACCGGAGGCGTCGCTTCGGCTGATGATTGGCGCAATGCTGCGTCGCATGAACAGCAATGTGACAGGCCGAACGTGCCACATGCGGATTATGGTCCACGAGATGGCCCAGCCCACCGAGGCGTTCCCGCGGGTGGTGGAAGAAATCATCGGACCGAACTACCTGGCGATGCGGCACATCCTGTCGAAACTGCTCGATAAGCCCGCGGACCACGATTTGACGCGGTTGTGCGCGCACAGCGTGATCGGCCAGGTGGTGCACTATGCGCATGCGGGGCCGGTGATTGCGCTGCTGTGGCCGGATCTGAAAATGACCCCGGAGCGGCTGGACGCGGTAGCCGCGCACATATCCGAATTCTCTTTACAAGCAATTCAACATCTTAAGGAAACACATTCACATGAGTGAAGCAGCGAAGATTGAAAACGCCGCGGGCGCGGCACCATTGCCGAAGAAGCGTGGCGGTCCGCCGAAGCCACTGATCATCCTTGTGATTCTGGCCGCCATCGGTTACGGCGTCTGGAAGAAGTTCCTGCAGCCTGTGCCGGTACCGGAAGGCGTAGTGCAGTTGAGCGGACGCATGGAAGGCGACGATGCGGCCATTGCGCCGAAGGTTGCCGGGCGCATTGCGGAGATCCGTTTCCGTGAAGGCGATGTGGTGAAGGCCGGGGATGTGATCGCTGTGCTGGACGACATTCAGATGAAGTCGCGCGAGGATCAGGTGCGGTCGGCAATCGCGAGCGCGGAATCACGGATTGTACTGGCGCAGCAGCAGATTCCGGTGCTGGAATCGCAGCTTCGCGAGAATTCGCTGCAGGAAGAGCAAGCGAAAGTGGACGCGGATGGCCGCGTGCGGCAGGCAGAGGCGGATCTTGCGGGCACGCAGGCGCAGTTGGCGCAGCAGGAAGCATCGCTGAAAATCGCAGCCTGGGATAAAACGGCTTACACGAAACTGGCGAAAGACGGCGCGGTGCCGGAGCGGCAGGGGCAGCAGGCCGTATCGACTGCTGATGCGCAGGAAGCGATGGTGGCGGCGGCGCGGCGCAAGGTAGAAGCGGCACAGGCTTCGGTCAACGTCGCGAAGGCGAGTTTGAGTAATCCGGGGATTCGCCAGGCGGCAGCGGCGACGATTCGCACGCAGATTGCACGGCAGCAGGCGGAGATTGCGGGGGCGCGGGATGAAGCGAATCGAATTCGCGAGCAACTGGTGGAGGCTCAGGCGAACCGCAACGATCTTGTAGTGGTGGCACCGTTCGATGGAACTGTTGTGACGCGTACGGCCGAGCCCGGAGAAGTGGTGCAGGCAGGGACGCCGATTGTCACGCTGCTGGATATGAGCAAGGTTTATCTGCGCGGGTTCGTGCCAGAGGGGAATATTGGCAAGGTGAAGCTGGGGCAGACGGCGAGGATCTTTCTGGATTCCGATCCGAGCAAACCGCTCGATGCGGTGGTTTCGCGGATTGATCCGCAGGCCACGTTTACGCCGGAGAATACGTATTTCCGTGATGATCGCGTGAAGCAGGTGGTGGGAGTCAAGCTCCAGTTGAAAACGGGCATCGGGTTTGCGAAGCCGGGAATGCCGGTGGATGGGGAAATTCTGGTTTCCGGCGACACATGGCCGGCGGAAGTTCGTAAATAACGTTATTTGCTCCCATCCGATGACCTCGACAACAAGTTTCGGAAGCAGTGCAGTTGCGCCTGTCGCGGGCGCGGCAGATGTCCCTGCCATTCATGTTGTCGGTCTGACGAAGACGTACGAGGGCAAGGTGGAGGCGGTGCGGGGGATCGACCTCTCGGTGGCGAAGGGCGAGATCTTCGGGTTGATCGGGCCGGATGGCGCAGGCAAAACCACGACGTTTCAGATTATGGCCGGGGTCATGGAAGCGACCGCAGGGGCCGTCACGATTTATGGCGAGCCGGCGAGGGACGCGCGTTTTCATACCGGGTATCTGACGCAGGCGTTCAGTCTGTATCCGGATCTGACGGTTTGGGAGAACATTCGCTATATCGGCGATTTGCGGCGCGTACGGCCGGAGGAAATCGACGAGCGCGGGCACCGTTATCTGGCGATGTTCGACATGGACCGCTTTCAGGAACGTCTGGCGGGACGGCTGAGCGGTGGGATGAAACAGAAGCTGTCGCTGGTTTGCGCGTTAGTCGCGCAGCCGCAGGTGTTGTTGCTGGACGAGCCGACGACGGGCGTAGATCCGGTTTCGCGCCGCGAATTCTGGGATACGCTGGCGCACCTGGCGGCGGACGGGCTCACGATCATGATTGCAACGCCCTATCTGGATGAGGCGGAGCGGTGCCATCGCGTGGCGCTGATGCATCTCGGGCAGATTCGCGAGATTGGGACGCCGGAAGAGTTACGGGAACGTTTGGGCGCGCGAAGGCTGGAAGTTCACACGAGCGATCTGGGCAAGGCGGAAGAAGTGCTTTCGGCTGCTGCGGAGAGTAACCCGGAGGTGCGGCGCGAGATTATCGACGTGCAGCGGTTTGGCGATCGGCTGGATGTGATTGCGCCAAATCCGAAACGCGGGCGGGTGGTGCTGGAAGAGACGCTGAAGGCTGCGGGCCTGACGTCTGACGTTTATCGGGAAGATTCACCGGCGCTGGAAAACGTGTTTGTTGCGACGCTGCGTGCGGCAGGGCAGGAGATGAAGGCTCCACCTTATCCCGGGGTGCACGGGCATGGAGACCTGAAGGGAAAGATCGCGATTGGGGCGACGAACCTGACGAAGATGTTCGGAAATTTCGCGGCAGTTAGGAACGTGAGTCTGGACGTTCGATATGGCGAGATTTACGGGTTGCTGGGAGCGAACGGAGCGGGGAAGACGACCACGATCAAGATGCTTTGCGGGCTGCTGGATCCGACCACCGGGGACATGCAACTGACGGGGCAACGCGGCGCTTTGCGGACGCCGGAAGTGCGGGAGCGGATCGGCTACATGTCGCAGAAGTTTTCGCTGTATGACGATCTTTCGATTGGCGAAAATCTGGATTTTTTCGCGGGCGTGTACGGAGTGCCGGAGCGGGAGCGCGAAGACAAGAAGCGCTGGGTGATGGCGTTTGCCGGGTTGGAAGGCAAGCTGGATCTGATTACGGGAAGTTTGCCGGGCGGTTGGAAGCAGCGCGTTGCGTTCGGTGCGTCGATCATGCACGAGCCGGAGGTGCTGTTTCTGGATGAGCCGACTTCAGGCGTGGACCCGCTGGCGAGGCGCGCGTTCTGGCGAATGATCAACAAGCTGGCAGATCTGGGGACGGCGATCCTGGTGACGACGCACTATCTGGAGGAAGCGGAGCAGTGCAACCGTTTGGGGTTTATGGTGGCCGGGGAACTGGCGGCGGAAGGCACTCCGCGCGGGGTGAAGGCGCAACAGGGCGGGCATCTGCTGGAGTTCATTGTGGACCAGCCGCAGAAGGCTTCGGATCTTCTGCGACAGGGCACGGAGCGGTGGCGTGTGTCGCTGTTCGGCGATCGGTTACATGTGATTACTGACGACAACCTGGAAGCCGGACACGATGCGACGGTGGCGAAACTGGTGGCCGCGGGGATCGGAATTCAGTCCGTGGTGGAAGAGCAGTACTCGCTCGAAGACGTGTTCATCGCCGTGGTGGAGAAGGCGCGGCGGCAGGGCAAGGTTGGCAGTGAAGATTAACTGGAAATGCGATGCCGGGAGGCGTCAGTAAGTCATGCGTCGGATACTTGCTCAGGCTCAAAAAGAACTCACCCAGATTGCTCGCGACAAGCTGGCGCTGGCGCTGGCGCTGGTACTGCCGCTGGCGCTGCTGATGCTGATGAGTACCGCGATATCGCTGACGGTGACGGGAATTCCCATCATTGTGCAGGATCTGGATGGTTCGCCGGCTTCGCGGGATTTCATTGATGCATTCCGGGCTTCGAATACGTTTCACGTGGTGTCCTTTCCGGAGTCGCGGCAGCCATCCGAGGCCTTCCGGACGAACATCGCGCGCGCCGCGTTGATCATTCCTTCCCACTTCGGGCAGGATCTGGCGCGAGGCACGAATTCCGATGTTCAACTGCAGGTGGACGCGAGCGACGCGAACACGGCCAAGCTGGTGCAAGGGTATTCGGCGGAGATTGTGGCGGCGTATGTGGCTCGCAATGGCGGGTCCTCCCGTCCTGTGCCTGTGACGGCCGATGTGCGGCTCTGGTTTAATCCGGGGCGCGATTCGAAGAAATTTTACGGGCCAGGGATTTTCGTGCTGGGCATCTCGATGTTCCCGCCTTTGCTGGCGACGCTGGCTTCGGCGAAGGAAGGCGAACTGAAGACGATTCTTCAGGTGTATGTTTCCAATATTCCGGCGCATGAGTTTTTGCTGGGCAAGATACTGGCGTTCATGATCATCGCGCTGGTGGAGGCTGCGCTGGAGCTTGTCCTGCTGTTCACGTATTTCGGCCTGCATTTTGCGGGGGATCCGACGCCGTTTCTTGTGGCGACGGTGCTGTATGCGTTTTGCGTGGCAACGTTCGGGACGCTGATCGGCTGCGCTGTGCCGAATCAGGCAGCGGCGATTCAGGCGGTGGCGATGGGTGGATTCCTGCTGGTATTCCTGCTCTCAGGCCTGTTGTTTCCGATTACGAATATTCCGATTCAGATCCGGTGGCTTTCGGGAATTGTCTGGGGTAAATATTACATCGAGATTGTGCGCGACGCGCTGCTGACGGGCGGCGGTTGGCCGGCGATGTGGACAAACGTGCTGGCGATCGGCGGCATTGGCGCGTTCTTCTTCGTGATGGCGTGGCGGAAGATGCGGAGGATGCAACTCGCGATATGAATATCCTCAGTAAACTCATGAACCCGCGGCTGGGGGCGCTGATCCGCAAGGAATTTGCGCAGATCCGGCGAGACCGGCGGCTGGCGATTTCGCTGGTGATCCCGCCGGTGATGCAACTGGTGCTGTTCGGTTATGCCTTGAATGCGACGGTGAGCCATCTGCAACTGGGAGTGGTGGACGACAGCCACTCGGCGCAGAGCCGCGATCTGATTGCGACGATGACGCAGAGCGGCAGCTTTGAGTTAGCCCGCACCTATGGGTCAGTCCAGGAACTTGGCGAGGCGCTCTCGCGTGGCGAACTGGATGCCGGGCTGGCGGTGCCGATGGATTTCGAAAAAGATCTGCTGCGCGGCAGGCCGACTTCGGTGCAGGTGCTGCTGAATGCGATGAACGCAAATACGGCGGCGATTGGGCAGGGTTATGCGGAGGGCGTGATCCAGAACTGGAACCGGACGTTTGCGCAGGGCGGGCTGCACGCGCAGTTCAGGCAGATTCCCACAAATCCGGCAACGCGACGGGGGAAAATTCTGCTGCATCCGGCGTTTCTATTCAATCCGGGGTTGATCACTAACTGGTTTACTGTGACCGGGACGTTCGGGGTGCTGCTGATGCTGAACGGTTCGCTGGTTTCTTCGGGCTCGATGATTAAGGAGCGTGAGCGGGGGACCGTGGAGCAATTGCTGATGACTCCGGCTACGACGAGCGAAATTATCATCGCGAAGATCCTGCCTTTGTTCCTGCTTTTGTGCATGCTGGTGCTGTTTGCGGCGGCACTGTTGAGATTGATCTTCGATGTTCCGTTCCGCGGCAACCTGTTTCTGGTGCTTTCCGGCGGTGCGCTTTGCGTGCTGTGCGGGATTGGTGTGGGGACGTTTATCGCTACCTATACGAAGTCGGCGCAGCAGGCGCAGTTGATGGCGTTTTTCATCAACCCGCCGTTGTCGTCGCTCTCAGGGTCGTTATCTCCGGTGGAAGCGATGCCGCAGTGGCTGCAACCGGTGACGCTGCTGAATCCGATCCGGCATTTCAGCATCATCACGCGGTCCTGCATGCTGAAGGGCAGCGGGATGGACACGTTGTGGCCAAATTATCTGGCGTTAATTGGATTTGCAACCGTACTGCTGACGCTCAGCGTGCGGAGATTCAGAAAGCAATTGGGCTAAGTATGACGAACAGACTTCTTTCGATTCTTGTGGTGGGAATGGCTTTGTCAGCCGGAGTTGCGATGGCGCAGCAGGGCGCGGGCGGTGGCGGCGGAACGATGGCGGCGCAGTTGCCGCTTTCCGGGCGCACGTCGTCGGCGGGGTCTGTGACCGCGACGCAGTCTTCGGTGGCCGGGACGAATTCGAGCGTGAACACGCTGAACAGCAGTGTGTCGGTGCAGGGAAATTACGGTGGGAGCACGAACAGCACGGCTGCAATGCCGTTTTCGGGAAAGCTCGGGCTGCATGAGGCGATTCAGCGCGGTCTGGCGGCGAATCTGAGTGCCGTAGGGCTGGCGTCGGCATTGAAGCAGGCGGAGGGGCAGGCGATTGTGGCGCGGTCCGCGCTGTTGCCGAATATCAACGGCGGGTACAAAGAGAACGTTCTGGAAAACGATCTCCAGATCATGGGCATCAAGTTCCCGGGAGTGCCGAAAGTGGTAGGACCTCTGGCGTATTTCGATTTGCGGGCTTCTGTGACGCAGTCGGTTGCGGATCTGACGGCGATTAACAACATGAAGGCCGCGAAGGAAGGTATCGCGGCGCAGCAGCAGCAGATTCAGGATACGCGCGATGTCATCGTGCTCGCAGTGGGCGGGGCTTACCTGCAGACGATCGCGGCGAAGGCGCGCGTGATTGCGGCGAAGTCTCAGGTGGAGACGGCGACGGCGCTGTATAAGCAGATACAGCAGAGCAGGGAATCGGGCGTGGCGGCGCAGATCGATGTGAATCGCAGCCGTGTTCAACTGGCGATGCAGCAGCAGCGGTTAGCGACTTTGCAGAATGACTTAGCCCGGCAGAAGATCAATCTGGCGCGGCTGACTGGGTTGCCGCCGAACGACAACTACGACATTACGGATGAAGTGCCGTTTGCTCCGGCACCAGTACTGGCCGTGGACGACGCGGTGAAGCAATCGATGACCGCGCGTTTTGATCTGAAGGCGGCGGAAACGCAGGTGCGGGCGGCGGAACGCGCGAGACTGGCGGCGAAGGATGAACGGCTGCCCACGCTGGCGATCAGCGGGGACTATGGCGTACTGGGGCCGCGCCTCAATGAAGGGGCCACGACGTTCACCTTCCAGGCGAGTCTGAAGGTGCCGATCTGGCAGGGCGGCAGAGCCGCGGGCGACCTGAAAATGGCGGATGCGACTCTGGAGCAGCGGCGGTCTGAGGTGGTGGATCTGCGGGGACGGATTGAGAGCGAGATTCGGAATTCGTTTCTGGATCTGGAGGCGGCGGCGAGTCAACTGGAACTGGCGAAATCGAACCAGGCCCTGGCGCGGGAGACGCTGAAACTGGCGCAGGAGAAGCTGGAAGTGGGAGTGGGGACGACGGTGGAAGTGACGCAGGCGGGGAATGATGTGGCATCGGCCGATCTGGACTACATCACCAGTTTGTTTGCTCATAACCTGGCGAAGCTGAGCCTGGCGCGGGAACTGGGGAACGCGGATAAGAAGCTGGACGAGTATTTGAAGGTGCAATAAACGCGCAGGGGCTTTAATTGCTGAGCTGCGTGGCTGATCGCGTGGGCAGGATCATCACCTGGCGCGGGCAACTGCCTTCTTCGACGTGAACACTTCTGGAGATCAGGACGTTTCGGTTGGTCCGCGGGAAGCCGGCTTCGAGGAGTGATACCCGGTAGTCGCCCTCAGCCAGGCCATCGAAGAAGAAGCGGCCATCGGTGTCGGCCTGCGTGTATCTTCGCGAACTTCCTGAGTCCAGTTCCAAAATGGAGCCGACAGCGGGCGAGGTGATGCTGTTTTCGTAGCGCGGCAGATTTTGATCGGCGACGCTGGCGCTGACGAAGCCCTCCAGACGAGCCGATTCCATCGGTGAATTCTGCAGGAAATACAGATACGCCAGATCGCCTTTCTCTGACGACAAGCGGGTGGTTCGCATGCAGGCGCTGGTGTCGAGGCGTTCAGAACCTTCGTCCTGGGATGCGTAGACCAGGTACGTTTCTCCAACCTGGAAGTCGATGCCGCAATCGCCGGTGGGTGTGGCGATGTCGAGAAAGGCTGGTTGGGATTCCTTCTTGTCGTCGTCGGTCGGGTCGTCGTCCGAACTGTGCTTAAAGAACGTGCGGACGCGGAAGCGGGCGAGCCGGCCTTCGGCCTGCGCTTCTTCAAACGCGCTTTGCAGCGCGGTCCGGGTTTTGGCGTCGGCGAAGCGGGAGCGGACTGAGTCGGCGAGTCCGGCGAACATCTGCTGGTACACGCTCTTGAGTTTGGCGAAAGCTTCCGGTGAGTTGTCAGCCTTCAGGCGTTCGATTTCGGCGGCGGGAAGAGCGGATGCGGCGTCAGACCGTTTGAACGGATCAAGGAACGGCGGGTAGACGGCTTCCACGGTGCCGATGAAGATGACGTCAGACTGTTTGGCTTCGTCGCAGACGCCGAACTGCACCAAGCAGGGGCAGGCGGCGGCGAGTCTGACGGGGTTCGCAAAAGTCAGACATACGGTGGCGAGGGCAAGTGCCGGGGGCAAACTGGAGAAGGCGCGCCACATGGCCTCATGCTAACAAGAGAAGCCGCGCGGGGTTTTGGTGAGCCTCCGGTATAATTGGCACGGGAACGTGGATCAGGAGCGTGGCATGAACTATTCGAGAAGAGATTTCGGGAAGATCGCGATGGCCGCGGTGCCAGCGGTTGCCGCGCTTTCGGTGCCGGCGCTTTCGGTTCCGGCGGAAGCCGCCGCCCCGAATTCCAAAATCACGGGCGTTCAGATCGGCGTGATCAGCTATAGCTTCCGGCAGGGTGTGCCCAAGGCCGATCTTCCACGCGTCATCGCCGGCCTGGGCATCAACTCGGTGGAACTGATGTCCGGCGACGCGGAGGCGCTTGCGGGCGCTCCGGCGGCCACAGACAAGGCTGCTCTGGCGGCCTGGCGCGCGGCGGCGACTCCGACGACGTTTGAGGCGGTACGGAAAAAGTTCGACGATGTTGGCGTGGAACTGCAAATCCTTTGCTACAACATGGGCGTGGCCATCACGGACGATGAAATCGACTACGCATTCCGCATGGCGCGTGCCACCGGCGTGAGGGGAATTTCCTCCAGTTCGACAATTTCCACGGCGAAGCGGGCATCCGTTTTTGCCGCCAAACACAAGCTGCTGTGGGCTGGACACGGGCATAACAACATTACGGACCCGGAGCAGCTATCGAATGAGGACTCATTCGATAAGATGCTGGCTTTCAATGACTACATGCGGGCGAATCTGGATCTGGGTCACTTCAACCAGACTGGTGAGGATCCGGTTGCGTTCATGCAGCGGCATTCCGACCGAATCCTGAATATTCACCTGAAGGACAGTACGGCACCGAAGGTGTTCGGCACGGTTTCCAACACCCTCACTGTATGGGGAGATGGAAATGCCCCGATTCGCCAGGCGCTGATCATGATGCGACGGGAACGCTGGCCATTCCTTGCCAATATCGAATTTGAATATGCGATACCGGCAGGGTCCGATGCGGTCACCGAAGTTGGAAAGTGTCTCGATTTTGTGAAGAACTGCCTGGCGACCTAGACGCTGAGCACAGGGCAGGGGGACTCGCGGATGATGGCGTAGCTGTTCGCCCGGAGCCTGCCGAGAATACCGTGAACGCTGCCGCGCCCGGCAACCACAAGGTCCGCGCGCTTTGCGATCGCGGCATCGCGGACCGCGTTGGCCGGGCCGCCGATCTTCACAATGACGCCGACGTTGGAGCCCGCCTCAAACTGGAGCTTGGCGAGCAGTTCCTTCGTTCCGGCGATCAGAAGATCTTCCAGATCCCTGTCGGCCATGCCGGGGGCGATAACGCCTTCCGTTACCGCACTCACGATGTCGAGCGAGGCACCGGATTCCCTGGCGATGGCGAGGGCGGCATCGAGCGTCTGGCGGGCGTCCTTATCGGGGTCAATGGCGACAAGGATGTGACGCGGTTGCGGGTGAGCACGGTGCGAAGCTTCGGGCGCATGAGCACTGGTCCAAACCGGGACTTTGGCGTCATGCAGGATCTTGGCAGTCACGGAGCCCAGCAGGGCTCGCCGAAAGGCACCATAGCCGTGCGTGGGGATCGCAATCAGATCAATACCGTTGGCGTGGGCGTAATCGACAATCAGTGACGCCGGATCGCCAATATCGACCACGCAGCTGACTTCAATTTTGGGAAGTTCGGTGGCACCGAACTTATCCAGTTCCTGCCGCAGCACGTTGCTGTTTTCGGTGTAGTCGAAGGATTCCGGATAGACGGTGTCCATACCTCCATAAAGCGGGGGCGGAGGCTGGATCACGTTCATCAGGACGACAGCTGCTTTGTGGCGTTGTGCCATGGAGAGAACGAATGGCGCGATGGCGCGCGAACGTTCAGAAAAATCTACGGGGAAGAGAATTCGACGGATGGTCATGGTGATGCCTCCTGCGCACTACGATATTCAACTGAGGTGGTTGCACGCGAGTGGCCAGAAAAACCGAATGGCCAACCGGTGGCAGTGCGAAGATCACTATATCGCGCGAGGGTCCAGTTCGGGCGACTGCTAATCTTCGCAACTCGCGCCGTGCGGCGCGGGTGTCCTCTGCTCACCGGATGGCCGGGTTGGATTGCAAGGCGCACCCGCACTTGCTAATCCTGTCGCCGGTGGATGGAGGGGAGTAAATTCCACCGACTTTAGTTGTCCTTTCTATTGCAGCCGGGGCGCCAAACGATTGGGTTCGCTAAGTTATTGATTCTGCTTGCGCTGGCGGCCTGGGAGGTGGGTCAGGTTGCGTGTATCCACGCAGCGTGGGTGGCGGTTGCCGCAGTTGTGCGCCAAGGCGTGAGATGATCCCGGCCGCCCGGCCGGGGAATTGCGGCCCGGTACGGCGCTTGCTGATAATCTGGTGTGTTCCTCCTATGAGAGTTCTCCTAAGCGTCACCGACAAGACCGGTGTTGCCGATTTTGCGCGTGGTCTTCATGCGCTCGGCGCCGAATTGATTTCGACAGGTGGCACCGCGCGGCTGCTGCGCGATGCCGGGATTCCCGTGCGCGATGTTTCCGATGTGACCGGTTTTCCTGAAATGCTGGATGGCCGCGTGAAGACGATGCATCCGAAGATCACCGGGGCCATCCTCGCGATCCGCGCCAATGCCGGGCATGTGGCCTCGCTCCAGGAGCACGGGATCGAACCGATCGATATGGTGGTGGTGAATCTCTATCAGTTTGAAAAGATCGCCGCGCGCACTGATGCCACGGTGGAAGAGCTGATTGAGAACATCGATATCGGCGGGCCGACCATGATCCGCTCGGCTGCGAAGAACTGGCAGGATGTGGCGATTGTGACTTCGGCGGCGGATTACGGGCCGATTCTGGAAGAGTTGCAGCAGTTCGGGAAGCTCTCGAAGGAGACGAAATGGTGTCTCGCCTGTGACGCCTTCCGTGTCACGGCGGATTACGACAGGGCGATCGCCGGGCGGTTGGCGCAGATTGGCAAAGAGGCGGAAGCGCTGCCCGCCGTGCTGGATGTGCGCGTTCCGCGCCGTATGGCGCTGCGGTATGGTGAGAACCCGCACCAGCAGGCGGCATTGTACTCTGCGGGCACTACAGGAATTGCAGGCTGCGAACAACTGCACGGCAAAGAGCTCTCGTACAACAATCTGGTGGACCTGGATGCGTGCTGGCAGTTGGTTTCAGAGTTTTCGGGACCCGCCGTGGCGATCATCAAGCACACGAATCCGGCGGGTTGTGGGGAAAACGAGTCTCTGGCTGAGGCTTACCGGCTGGCCTTGGCGTGCGATCCAGTCTCAGCCTTCGGCGGCGTGATTGGCGTGAATCGCGAGGTGGACGAAGAGACGGCAAGTGAGATGGCGAAGCTGTTTGTGGAGGCCATTGCGGCTCCTGGTTTCTCCGACGCCGCGATGACGATCCTTCAGGCGAAGAAGAACCTGCGCCTTGTGCGGGTGAAGCAAGTGGTGGATCCGATCGTGGTGAAGAGCATTTCCGGGGGTTATCTGGCACAGACGGCGGATCTGCCAGGGTTTGACCGCGCGACCTGCGAAGTGAAGACGCAGCGGCAGCCCTCGGATGTGGAATGGAAGGCTCTGGAGTTCGCGTGGAAGGTCACAAAGCATGTGAAGTCAAACGCGATTGTCTACGCACGCGCCGGGCAGACGGTGGCGGTGGGGGCGGGGCAGATGAGCCGGGTGGATTCCGTGAACATTGCGGCGATCAAGGCGCACTTGCCTCTGAAGGGCAGCGTGGTGGGGTCCGACGCGTTCTTCCCGTTTCCGGATGGGCTGGAGAAGGCGGTAGAGCACGGCGCGACGGCGTTTATCCAGCCGGGTGGCTCGGTGAATGACGGCAAGGTGATTGAAGCGGCGGACCGGCTGGGAGTGGCGATGGTGTTTACCGGAGTGCGGCACTTCCGGCACTAACCTGCGTGCGTTGCGAATGCGGCTGATACAGTAAGCAGTCATAAAGTCTGGATATACCCATGAAGCTTCCCTTTAGCTTTTTGCTTGCCGCCGCGCTGACGCCTCTGGCGATGTCAGGTGCTACCTGTGACGATCTTGCCAACGTCATCGCACCTGACATGGCGGTGACGTCAGCCACCATGGTCGCCGCTGGCCCGGCTCCGGGCCGCGGTCGTGGACCTGCCGCGAATCTGCCGGCCTACTGCCGTGTGCAGGCCGTCTCGAGGCCCGTGGCCGATTCCGAGATTCACTTTGAAGTCTGGCTGCCCTCGCCCGAAACGTGGAACGGCAAATTCGAAGGCACCGGCAATGGCGGTTATTCGAGCGCAATGACCACGGCCGACATGGTGCAGGGGTTGACCCGTGGTTTTGCTGTTGCGGGCTCCGACACCGGTCACAGCGGCGGGGACCTCAAGTTCGGTGCCGGCCATATCGAAAAGATCAACGACTGGGGTTATCGCGCGGTGCATGTGATGACCGACAACGCGAAGCTTCTGGTGCGAGATTACTACGGGCGGTTCCCGAAGTATTCCTACTTCACCGGCTGTTCCACCGGCGGACATCAGGCGCTCAGCGAGGCGCAACGCTACCCAGGTGATTACGACGGCATTGTGGCAGGCGACCCTGGCAATGATCGCGTGCACCTCAATGTGAATTTCCTTTGGGCGTACACCGCGCTCTACAAAGAAGCGGGTAACGATATTCCCGCCGCGAAGCTTCCGCTGATCACGAAGGCCGCCATGAAGTCATGCGATGCGGCGGACGGCATGGAAGACGGTATCATCGCGGATCCCCGGAGCTGCAAATTTGACCCCGCGACGCTGGTCTGCCATGGGGCCGACGATGGGTCGTGTCTCACGAAAGCGCAGGCTGACGCCGTGAAGAAGATATACGGCGGTCCCATGAATCCGCGCACCGGCAGGAATATCATGCCGGGTTTTCCTATTGGCAGTGAATCCGGCTGGACTGGCTACTTTGTGGGTCAGAAGGAGCCGGCGCGAGTCGATTTCTGGCGGCTGTGGGTGTTTGGCAATCCTCTGTGGGACTGGCGCAACTTCGATTTCGATCGCGATGTTGCCTTTGCGGATACGAAGTTGGCGGCCGTCAATTCCGTCGATGAGGATCTGCGGCCGTTCCAGAAGCTGGGCGGCAAGCTCCTGATGTATCAGGGCTGGGCGGATCCGGTGGTGCCGCCGGAGTCGACGATTCTTTATTACGACAAGGTACTGGAGAAGGCGGCTGGTTCGAAGTCAGCTGGGGATTTCGTGCGTCTTTTTATGGCACCTGGGATGGGGCACTGCGGCGGTGGCGTGGGTCCGAATACGTTTGATTCGCTGAGCGCGCTGGATCACTGGGTGGACGGCGGCGCGGTGCCGGCAAAGATCGTCGCGTCGCACGCGACTGCGGGGCAGGTGGACCGCACGCGTCCGCTGTGTCCTTATCCGCAGACCGCACGCTGGAACGGCACGGGCAGCAGGGATGATGAGGCGAACTTCTCATGTGTTGCGCCGGCCACTTCCGGAGCAGGGCGCGCAGGCAAGCCAACTGCCGCGGCAAAGGGTAAAACGAAGTAGTGCAGGGAGTTTTTGGGTTGCCGGGTGGGGCTGGTGCGGATGAGAGGACTTGAACCTCCACTCCCTCTCGGGAACCAGATCCTAAGTCTGGCGCGTCTGCCAATTTCGCCACATCCGCCGATGGGTGAACACAGCGATTATAGCAATGGATTCAGTGGAACCGGATTTGCGGGTGTGGGGAAGTGTCCATGTTAACCTGAGGTTGCGGGACAGGAAGTGTGTCCCGCGTCCTCAGTGTCATTCCTCAGCAGGGAGCCGGTAGCTCAGTTGGTAGAGCATCGCACTTTTAATGCGGTGGTCGCGGGTTCGAGCCCCGCCCGGCTCACCATTTCAACGACGTATTGATAAGGTTCTGAACCCGATCCGCGCGTCGTTTCGCCATCATCCACAGTTTCCCCCTCACCAAAACGCTACAATACCCAAGTCACCACTTCAACCCAAAACAGGGGGTACCAACGCCAATGAGCACCATCACGCTCCGGGTGAACGGCAGTTCGCACACGCTGGATGTCGACCCGGCGACGCCGCTTCTCTACGTTCTTCGCAACGATCTGGGCCTTCAGGGCCCACGTTTCGGCTGTGGACTCGGCCAATGCGGCGCGTGCACCGTGATCATCAACGGCCTGGCTGTGCGTTCCTGTGTCACGCCCGTCTCCTCCGTCAGAACCGAAGTCACCACGCTTGAAGGGATATCGCAAAACGGCAAGCTGCACCCGCTCCAGCAGGCGTGGATCGATGAACAGGTTCCCCAATGCGGCTTCTGCCAGAACGGTCAAATCATGACGGCGAAGGCGATGCTGGACAAGACGCCGCATCCGACTGACACCCAGATCCGCGAAACGATGAACAATACCATCTGCCGCTGCTTCAGCCACTATCGGATTCAGACTGCCATCAAACGTGTGGTCAATAAGGGCATTGCGGAAATCTTGCCAGCCGCGGAAAAGGAGACACTGGCATGAACACGGTGCCCGGAATCCCGCAACAGATAGAGGAAGCACTGATCACCCACAGGCGCGGCTTCCTCCGCAGCGCCGGCCTGTTTGCCGTCAGTGTTGGCGTGTACGGCACAGCCGGAATCGACGAAGCAGTTGCACAAAATGCCGCCGCGCCGCAGGGGCCAGGCCCGTATCCCATCCCCGATTTCCATCAGATCGACTCCTGGATCGTCATCCATGAGAACAACACCGCCACGTTCTATGTGGGCAAAACCGACCCCGGCCAGGGCACCGGTACGGCCTTCCGCCAGTTGATGTCCGATGAACTGGATATTGCCTTCGATCAGACCGCTCTCATCATGGGAAGCACGGACATCACGGTCGATCAGGTGGGCTCGGGCGGCTCAACGGCGATTGAGAGAGACTCGTTGCCCATGCGCCGCGTAGCAGCCGAAGCGCGTCGCGTTTTACTGGGGCTGGCATCGGCCAGGCTGGCGACGCCCGTGGAACAGCTTACCGTCAGCAATGCGGTGATCACCGCAAGAGCCGATCCCGCAAAGCGCGTCACATACCGCGAACTGATCGCCGGGAAGAAATTCAATGTCGCGCTGCCGGGCGGCAATATCAACGCCATCAACGGTCGGGCGACGCTGAAGCTGCGCCCCGATTTCAAATACACGGGCCAGTCTCTGCAGCGTGACGATATTCCCGCCAAGGTGGATGGCTCCCTGAAATGGGCCGTCGACGTCAAGTTGCCCGGCATGGTTCACGCGCGTAACGTGAAGCCGCCATTCGCCTGCGCGAAACTGACCGGCATCGACGAAGCTTCGGTGAAGAGCCTGCCAGGCTTCATCAAAGTGATGAGCAAAGGCAACTACGTCGCGGTTGTGTGTGAACGCGAAGAGCAGGCTATCACCGCCGCCCGCGCACTCAAAACCACGTGGGACAAGCCTGCGACAGCGCCGTTTCCCACCTCGGAAAATCTGTTTGATTACATGCGCACGGCCGCACTCACCGCACCATACAGGCCCACGACCACCGGAGATCCAGCGGCTGCCTTCGCGGGCGCGGCAAAAACCATCGAAGCCGAATACCAGATCCCGTTCCAGGGCCACACCTCGTTCGCCGGAGCTCACGCGTTGGCCGATCCTTCGAACGATCAGATGACCATCTACTCGAACGACATGAAGACCTACGGCATGCGTAGAGGGGTTGCGACATTCCTCGGCATGCCGCAGGACCGCGTCCGCGTGGTCTACATGCAGGGGCCCCAGGGCTTCGGTCGCACAGCGGCGGAAGACGCGGCGTGCGAAGCCGCATGGATCGCCCAGCAGCTCGGCAGGCCCGTTCGAATACAGTGGATGCGCGACGAGGAAACGGCTTGGGATACCAAGAGTCCGGCTTTTCTGGTGAAGATGCGCGGCGCGCTGGATGCCGGCGGGCGTCTGACCGGTTACGAATACGATGCCCGCGCCTGTGACGCCAACCACCTGGGCTATAACGACCCGCAGACCGTGCTGATCGCACAACTGATGGGTGTGACGACAGCCGGCCCAGGCGGCGGCAGTTCCTCGCTGCCGTCGGATAGTTACGCGATCCCCAGTCGGAAGATGTCCGCCGATGTGGTGGGTCTGCCAGCTTTGTGGGAGACGCCGCTGCGCACCGGCAATCTGCGCGATCCGAATGGACCGCAGTCCGCGTTTGCATCGGAGTCGTTTATCGACGAAGTGGCGGCGGCTGCGAAAGCGGACCCGCTGGAGTTTCGTCTGAAGCTGCTGACGGCCAGTTCGGAGGATGACGCGGCGTTCCATCGTGCGCGGTCGATTGCCGTTCTTAAGGCCGCGGCGAAGGCGTACGGCTGGGATACGCGGCCGTCGCCGAAGCCTCTCGGCACGGGGAATATCCTGACGGGGCGGGGAATTGCGTACACGTTCCGCGGCAACAGCATGGTGGCGCAAATTGCCGAAGTGGAAGTGAATCGCCAGAACGGTCACGTCCATGCGAAGCGTCTGGTGTGCGCCTATGACTGTGGTCTGGCGGTGAACCCGGACGGCCTCCGGCATGCTGCGGAGTGCGGGACGCTGCATGGTCTGAGCCGGGCTCTATATGAAGAGGTTCGGTTTGACAACGAGAAAGTAACGAGCCGGGATTGGTTTTCGCATCCGACCCTTCGCCATGTGGACATTCCGGAGCGGCTGGAAGTGGTGCTGGTGAACGGGGACCCGAATCCGGAACGTCCGGACCTGCCGTCATACGGGGCGGGTGAAGCGTCGCTGAAACCGATGCTGGCCGCGATTGCGAATGCAATCTATGATGCGACAGGAGTTCGCCTGCGCAGAGTCCCTTTCCGCGACGACCGGGTGCTGGCAGCCCTGAAGGCGGCGGGCGTGGCAAGGGCCTGAGAAACGGTATGAATAGCAAGCCGCCCCGCGTCAGTCCCGCGGGGCGGCTTGCGTCATGTTAGTCAAGGATCGTTCAGACGACTTTGCTGGCTCGCTTCCTGCGCTGGACAGCAAGGCAAAGGACAGCCAATCCCAATCCCATTGTGGCGGTGGTCGCGGGTTCCGGCGTGGCCGCCGGGACAGTGAGCACGCCGGAGATCCCATAAAGGTGGTTGCCCGCTGTCAGGTCGCCATAGTCGCTATAGGCTATCCAGTTCGCGCCTGACAATCCGGCGGTAGATCCTGAAAATCCGTCGATACAATAAATATGGGCTCCGGTGGTACCCAGGGCGTATCCGGCGGAAGACCCATCTGCGTTGCTTCCCGTCCATACGTAGCCGTCCGTCTTAACTCCGGATTCGTTATAGTCGATTGGGCTGAAAAGCGAAGTATAGGTGCTCTGACCAAACAGCCCCGTTGCATATGTCGTGGTCGCGTCGTCAGCCACTAATTGGCCGGCAAGGTTATAGATTGGTACCCCGGGGTCCTGGCCGACGTTGCTGATTGCGCTGACCGTGGCGGTGGAGCCAATCACACTCCAGGTGGCGCCGAGCGCCTGAAGCGCGGCCACACTGTTTGCTTCAGTATTGACCTCCGTGTTGTAGTCCGCGATATTCGCACTGGTGGCGCTCCAGCCCCCGGCAGTGACAAACGCCAACCGATAGGTGCTTCCCGGTGCCAGCCCGACTGGCAACGTGACGGGGCCAGCCCATGAAGCGGGTGCCACGCACGCAAGAGCCATCGCCATGATTCCGAATAATCCCATTCCGCCCTTCAGCCTCCGATGGGATTGGGTCAGATAGAACGCCAGGCCGGGCTTCCGGTTGGTCGAAGCAGGCAGGATCTGTCTGTACCAGTGGTCGTCGTTTTGTTTGATTGTCATCAGTCTTGTCTCCAGAGATAGGCCGTGCTTTTTGGTGCCTTGCATTTGCAACTGTGCAGTTGGACCGCAGCGACGCTTATCAAATATAGACGGGTATGGTCAGGCCCGCACCAATGGCTGCCTGATTTTTGTGTGATGTTTTTCTTATGTCGCTAACTGGCAGATTCAATTCATCCTGGGACTCAGTCAAGACGAAAAGTTGAGTCGGTGCTGCGTCACCGCAGCGCGCTCCGGAGCGGGACCGTTGCATCAGGAAAACCTGCTGAAATTCAGTGCCCCGGCACCGATTCCCCGGATACTCTCGCAGCTCAGTAGTGGAAGTCGAGGTCCAGGTTGTGCTCGCGAAACTCTCGGCTAGCGGAATCCATCCGCCACCATGATTCGTCGCACTGGCGGTTCCTGCGACGGCCACACGATCGACGAATCGTCAGGCGCTACGTCGAATCTCTGCCACCCGTTCGAGTAGCGGTTTCGTGTAGGTATTGCCGGACGCGTCTGCTTCGTGGCAAATTCGTAATACAGGATGTTGACTTCCGTTCCGGGGGTCCAGTGAAACCAGTAATACCCGCCTTTGGTCACTCTCCAGTTTGAGCCGCTTGTCAGCCCGGAGATCTCGCGAACCGGCTCTTCGTCTCCACCACCGATTAGCCTGCGGATGAGTTGGTGGCCCCCCGGCTTCGTGAGATACAGGTACCTTCCATCGGGCGAAGGCTGTGCCCGGTATCCCCCGTCGTGGGTTACCTGTTCCAGTGGTCCCGCAGGCCAGGGTTGCCGCCATATCTCCCTGTGACCGTTTCTGTCAGACGATAAATAGAGCCACTTCCCGTCGGGCGACCACTCGGGAAAATAATACCGGCCATCGGCCGGGGTCATTCGCCTCGGAACGCCGCCCTGCGAGGGAACCGTCCACACCGCAATCTCATTCTCCACTCGCCGCCCGTATGCTATATACGCTCCGTCGGGCGACCACGCCAGCGCATCTGGCGATGTGATCCCTCCCGAAGTCAGCGGGCGGGCAGCCGAACTATCCAGATTGGCCACCCAGACTTCATCAAAGCCGATTGCGTTCGCCACGAAGGCCAGCCTCTTTCCATCCGGAGAGAATCGGGGCTCCAGTCGGCGGAAACCAGGCAATGCCAGTTGCTGCCTGTCGTCGGTTCCGACGCTGTTACGCCAGAGGAGTTCGGAGCTATAGAAGACGTCGAAGGCCAGACGGTCGAGACCGCTCGCCAGGGAAGGTTCTTCGGCATCCGGTCCGGTGGCAACCCTGACAGGCGGATTATTTCCGGAAACGGGAACCGAGTACAGGTATTTGGTCCCCGCCATATCCGAGGCGAAAATCAGGTCCGCTCCTCCATGCGTAAACGCGATGCCCTGAATGGTCGATCGGGTTGACACGACCCGCCGCGCGGTTCCTCCGCCGACCGGCGTCACATAGAGATCCCTGCTGCCTGGTGGATCGTCCGCCCTGAGAAACGCCACGAGCTTTCCATCGGGAGAAAACCGGGGATAGCTATCCTCAGCCCTGGGCGACGGCGTTGTCAGCCGGCGTTGCTGCCCGCTCTTCATGGAAAACAGGAAGATCCCACCGCCAGGCCGGACATTATCCGCAAAGGCCAACCACTCGCTGTCTGGCGACCAGCCTGTTGTCGGCACCTGTGGCGTGTTCAGGCGGACCAGCATTTCGTCCCCCCTGCCCAGCGGCGTCACGATGCGGACTTCGCCGTGATCGGAAAGCGCCTGGGAATAGGCGATGAGTTCCCCGTTCGGCGACCAGGCGGCCCGCATCGAATTGCTTTTCGAATGAGTGAGCCTGCTGGGCGGGGGGCCGCCGACGACTTTGACGTAAAGATCATAGACGTCTTCACCGGGTAATTTTCGCGAATAGGCCACCTGTGTGCCATCCGGGGATATCGAGGGCATCGACTCGTCGAAAGTCACGTCCGTCAAGGGATAGATATGAATTGTTGGGGAACCCGGGTACAACCAGCGCGCCCCGGTTACTACGAGCACGCTGGCGGCAATCAATCCGAGAGCCCAAGCCAGACGGGGAATGCGACGGGTCGCACTCCCGGAGGAATGCGGTACGTGTTGCCGACCAGCCTGGGTGGAAATCAACTGCGGTGGCCCGGAATCTGCGGCCACAACAGGCGAATCTGTCACCTGGATCGGCATAATCGCGAGCCGGTAGCCCCGTCTCGGCACGGTTTCGATGACTTCGGCGTCGCCGAATCCAGGTTTGAACGCTTTCCTGATTACGGACGCGATTTGGGTGATGCTGTTATCTTCGACGCTGATGTCCGGCCACACGCGGTCGCGTATTCCCGTCTTGGAAACCACTGCGCCATTTGCTTCCACCAGACATATCAGGAATTCGATTGCTTTCGGAGGAATACTGACGATTGTGGCGTCAAACCAGACTACCCGGCTTTTGACGTCCAACGTGTAAGGCCCGAGCAGATAATTCATTGATCCCGGTAGGTTATCACGCGATTCCGTTACTGATCCACCGCAGTTTTGTAAGGATTTGCGCGGCTTAGACAGTTGTGCGGAAAACTTCGGTGCCGCCTACAACTTCGGCAACAGCGCCAGCACGCCTTCACTCGGATTCGGAATCACGTGCGCGGCGACCAGTTTCCCCAGGCCTTCCACCCTGGCCTTGCCCGCATCCACCGCGGCACGCACCGCCGCCACATCGCCCCGGATCACCACGGTGATGAAGCCGCCGCCGAGTTTCTCCCGCGCGACCACTTCCACCGCAGCGGTCTTGAGCGCCGTGTCGATAGCCTCAAAGACGGCCGTGTATCCCTGGGTTTCAATCAATCCCAGGGCCAATCCTTTGTGTTGCGTCATAACTTTCTCCGGATTAAAAACAGTTGGCTGCTCAATGAGCGGACTAAAATCGGGCACGGCCTGCCATGCAAGGTTTGAACCCGGCGCGGGTGCCGGTATGACATCGGTGACTATGGATGTCCCCATCCCCTGAGCCGCCGCACGCCCGGCATCCACTGCCGCAGCAAGGTCCGCGAGAGTGCCGCCCAGCTTGAGGCAGACACCCGGACCGTCGTTCAGTTCCAGTTGCAGCAAACGAACGCCGGAACATTTCTCCATGGCGTCGAGCAGCACCATGCCCACCGACCACGCGCCAGCTTCCACCAGTGCCAGGCCCTGGTTCAGACTACGCCTCGCTTGCTGAGCTCAATCATGATGCGGTCCACTAAAACCTTGGGATCCACGTCGATCGCGTCCGTGTTTGTATTGGTCTGACGCGGCCACACCGACATGGCTGGTCGCACCGGGCAGGAAGCGGGCTTGTCGATCAGTTCAAAATCCGAGATCAGGCAGCGAACCATATTCGCCAGCTTGATCCGGTTCTGTTTCTGATCGGCAGTCTGCGGGATACGGGGCTGGCCAAAGTTGAAGCCGCGCGTTTCCGCGCCGGCACGGAAGCCATCTGGAAATTCGAAAACCTGGAGCATGGCGTCGAAAAGCTCCAGTACACGCTGCTGCCAGACCGAGGCTTCTTCCCATTTCCCCGCGCGGCAAAGCTCGTACAACCGGCGCGTGACTTCCGGCACCGCGTTGCTGGAAGCGTTGGTACCGCCGTTGGCACCGGCCAGCAGCATCGGGACCAGCACGCAGTCCCAGCCGGTCAGGAAGACAAAATCGGGTCGGGACGGTCGAATGGCCGCGATCATGCGCACCATTTGCGCCACGTCGCCGGAAGAATCCTTGATGCCAATCACGCGCGGAAAATCCATGGCCAGGCGCGTGATGGTGTTGACGTCGATCGGAGTCGCGAACAGCGGAATGTTGTAGAGTGTGAGATCAATCGGCGTGTTGCGCGCGATTTCCGCGAAGTACGCGTAGGTGGAATCCGGCGAGAGCCGGTAATAAATGGGGGAAACAATGGCCACGGCACGGCAACCCATTTCCGCATAGGCTTCGCAGGCGGCGAGCGTCTCTTTGACGTTCGCCTCGGCGGCTCCGGCAAGGATGGGGACGCGGCCGCGGGTCTCGCTGACCACGATCTTCATGATCCGGCGTCGTTCTTCCACCGTGAAGCGCGTGAATTCGCCGGTGGAGCCGTTGGGGTACAGTCCGTGCACGCCCTTGTCGATCAGCCAGGAGATGAAACGCCGCAGTTCCGCTTCCTGAATTTCTCCGCGCTCATCGAGCGGTACCAGAGTGGGAGTGAAAATGCCTTCGATCGGAGCCATTCTCAATCAAGTATATAGCAGGCGTGCGGCGTACCCCTGCGCGAACGGATGGTTCCGAATACCATTTCCATTGCGAATTCCTGTAAACTGGTCTGGCTGAAATGAGGGGAGGTTCATCTTGAAGTTTACAGCTTTAATACTGCTGGCGATGTCGTCGGGTTACGCGGCAACGCCGGGAGCGCCTGTGCCGCTATGGCCGCATGGCGCGTCGGGGTCGGAAGCACTTGCTGCGAAGCCGGAGGTGACCGCGCCGCCTTCGGGCCCCTATGACTCGGTGAAGATTTCGAGTATCCACAATCCTTCCTTGCTTGTGTACCTGCCGCCGAAAGAGAAGGCCACCGGTGCCGCAATGGTGGTGGCTCCCGGCGGCGGGCACCGCTTCCTGTCTATCGACACGGAAGGCACCAATGTGGCGGAGTGGCTCAACAGTATTGGAGTGGCTGCCTTCGTCCTGAAATACCGGCTGGCGCGCGAGGAAGGGTCGCCTTACAAAGTGGAAGTGGAGGCCTATGCGGATACCCAGCGAGCGATCCGGACCGTTCGCGCGCGTGCGCAGGATTGGAATGTGAATCCCTCTCAGGTGGGCATCATGGGGTTTTCGGCCGGAGGCGAACTCGCAGTCCTGGCTTCCACGAAATTTGACGCAGGCAGGGTGGATTCCGCCGATCCGGTAGAACGCCAGAGTTCACGGCCTGACTTCCAGATCCTGATCTATCCTGGGATTCGGGCGGAGACCGTGGACGTGCCGAAGGATGCTCCGCCGGCGTTCCTGCTCTGCGCGGATAATGACAAAGGCCCGTCCACGGCCATTCCGGCGGTTTACCTGGCACTCAAGAAGGCCGGTATTCCGGCTGAACTGCATGTTTACGCCAGTGGTGGGCATGGGTTCGGTTATCAGCCAAACGATAAGCGGCCGAACGTGATTTATGCGACATGGGTAGCGCGCCTGCAGGACTGGATGGCGGATGTGGGGATGTCGCCAGTCAAGGTCCGTAAGAAATAGTCGAGTGGGGTTAAGGAGAACATACAGATGATGAAGATGCAACGGAGATTGATTTTGACGGCCGCAGTATTGTCGCTTGCTGCGCTGGCGATTGCCCAGGCGCCCCCGGCGGGCCGACAGGGCGGAGCTGCCCCACGTCCGGTATTGTGGGTCACCACGGATGCCTGGCCTGACGGCGGCGAGATCCCGCTCAGGAATGCCGGCCGCTTTGAAAACAAGTCCCCGGCCTTTGAGTTTCACTGGAACCTGGGGACGAATCCAGCTACGGCGCCGGATACCTTGCAGACTTATGCCGTGATCCTGCACGACGTGGAGAATTCCACGAATAAGGGAACCACCGACACCCTGCATTGGTCGGCATTCAATATTCCCGGTGGGGCGAAAGGTCTACCGGAAGGGCTGGGTGCGGGCGAACTGCCGGATGGCACCAAAAATGGGCCTGGCATTAACGCGCGAGGCGGGAATCCGGGTTCTTATTTTGGCCCTGGTGCCGGTGCCGGTCCGATCCACCACTACGTGTTTGAGTTTTACGCGCTCGATACGAAGCTGGATCTGCCTGCCACCGCGACGCGCGACGATCTGATGAAGGCGATGGAAGGCCATATCATCGGCAAAGCGGCGTGGTTCGGTCGCTTCCACGCGCCGCCTGCGCAGTAAGCGGATGTCGAACCTGCTTTTGGTGACCGCAGAGGGTCGCTCGTGTCAGTGCAATCTGGCGCGTCCGGCCCTCTGGCGGGTCTAGTGAATTGTGGGACCCGGAGCCTCGGGCTCTTTGAGGTCCTTTACCAGCGGCTGCAACTGGCCGTCGATTGTTTGTGCGCGCAAGGAGCGCCCGTCCTTCTCTCCGAATGCCAATATCAGCGAATGGCATAACGTTGTCGAGGCCGTTCCCAAAGCTCGTGCAAGGGAGGAGATCCCGAGCCGCAGTCTGCTCCGGTTCGCTTGCGCCGCTTTGTTCGCCCTTGAAACCGGCGGCATACTGCACCTCATTTTCGTCGAAAATGAGCTTCTCAGAGTTTGGCGCTCAAGGACGACACCCATGGTGTGCACGTTCATTACCGTTCTGCGGGCGCGGATCGGAAAGGCAGCCAACGCTGGCCTTCCGAACCCCCTACTTCACGTTCGTTCCCTGAAGCGCAAACGCATAGAGGTTTTCACCCGCGCCCACCACCACGAATTGCCGTCCATCAAGCATATAGGTAATGGGGCCGTTGCTCGGGTTCGCGAGCAGGCCGGAATGCCAGAGCGGATCGCCCGTTTTCGCATCGTAAGCGATGAAGTTGTTATAGCCATCGCGACCGAAAAGCAAACCGCCAGCGGTACTCATCAGGCTCTGCGCGCCCACGCCGGTCTTCCGCTTCCAGACGATGTTACCCGTCTTGTAGTCGATCGCGCGCAGCTCACTTGTCAGTGTGCCGCCGCCCCGTTCCGATGCTCCGTAGCCTTCCGGATGCGGGTCCGTATCGGTGAGATAGAAGATGGTGAAGTTCTGGCTCGTGCCCACGTAGAACAACCCGGTATCCGGGCTGAAAGTCGGGTTTGGCCACCCGGTCGCGCCGTTAGATGAAGGCGACACGAGCGAACCAGGAACTGTCGCATCCTTGTTCGGGTCGCGGATCGGCTGTCCGTTGGCGTTGATGCCCGTGTACCAGTTGAGATTCTCCACGTACGGCTTGGTGAGAATGTTCTTGCCGTTGGTCCGGTCCAGAACATAGAAAAGACCGCCGCGGTAAGCCTGCGCCAGCAGCTTGCGCGGTTGCCCGTTGATGGTGCCATTGATCAGCACCGGCGTCTGCGCCGCGTCCCAGTCGTGCGTGTCATGCGCGGAGTATTGGTAGTACCAGGCCATCTTGCCCGTGTCCGGATTGAGCGCCACCACGGAGCACGTATAGAGGTTGTCGCCCGCGCGGCTCTGTCCGGCCATCACAGGGTTCACATTTCCGGTAACGACATAGAGAAGATTAAGGTCGGGGTCATAGGTCGGCGGATACCAGACGCCACCACCGCCGTGGGCTGCGGCTTCCTGGTCGGGCCATGTGTTGAAACCGGGGTCGCCCTTCTGTGCCGTAGTCCAGTAATGCCATTGCACTTCACCGGTTTCGGGGTCGCGGGCTTCCACGTAGCAGGGGATGTCGAGCAAGTCGCCGCCCACACCCACGATGACATGGTTTCCCACCACAACCGGTGCCATGGACGAGAAGTAGTCCATCTTGACGTCCGCGATTTCCTTGTTCCACCGCTCTTTGCCCGTCTTGATATCGAGCGAGACCAGATGGTTGTCGTACGTCTCGAAATAGAGCCAGTCACCATAGATGGCCGCACCCCGGTTTCCGAGGGCAACCGACGGCACGCCCTTCCACGTATAGTGCCAGAGATTCAGGCCGGTACGCGCATCGATTGCCCAGACGTTGTTATTCGCCGTGAGATACAGGATACCTTTGACCATTAGCGGCGTGCCGGCAATGTTGGCCGTGGCCGTGGGCGAAGGGTCAGGCCCCGGTCCGCCGATGTTGGCACCGGGATTCATGACGGCGCGATAGATCCACGCCAGCGACATGGAAGCCACATTCGTCGTGTTGATCTGTTTCAGCGGACTGAAGCGCTGGCCTGTATAGTCGCCATGGAAGGTAGGCCAGCTATCGGGCTTGGGCTTGAGAATATCGGCGGAGGGCAGGACCTGTGCCCAGGCTGTGGCCGCGATGAGTGGCAGCAGGCAGCGGATCTTCATTTCACACCTGCCAGATAAGCCGTGACGTTGTGCATGTCGGAGTCCTTCAGGGATTTCATGATGTCGTAGTGAATCTGCAGCGGATCGGTGGTGACAACCTTCGGTACGCCCTTGCTGATTGTCCAGGATTGCAGCGAGCCATCGGCCAGGCGAAGGATCACGTCGAAATCCGTCTGTCGCATCAGTACGCCGGTAACGGGCGGGCCGGTGGCCGGAGTGACCGTTGCCTTGATGCTGTTGGCGGGGACGCCTTTGACTGCGTTACGGGGCGGCATTACGATGCGCTCCTGTAGCGAGGGCGCATCGAACCTGCCGCCGATTCCCTTCAGATCGCCGCTGACGGAGTGGCAGGTATTGCACTTGCCGGCACCATTGAAATAGGCTTCGCCGGCTTTGGTATCGCCAACCAGAACGTCGGCAGTGTGCACCTGTCCGCGGCCTGAAGATTCGATCACCCGCGAGTGGACGTAGGCCGCAATGTCGTAAACCTGATTCGCTGGAAGGCTGAGCTTGACCGCGTTCTGGTGAACGGCGGACTGCAGCGTATTCCCAATCTGGACCCCATCAAGGTCATGCATGGTGACGGAGGAGCGGATGAGGTCCGGACCTGTCTTGCCCCCGCGCGCCGTCGCGCCATGGCAGGAGGCGCAATTCGTCGTGTAGGCAGGCAGTCCGCGCGAAATCGCCGCGGGTTCGTAAGTCTTGAAACGTCCGCCCCCCAGGCCGCCGCCTCCTCCTCCGCGCCCGCTGGCACCAGCGGGTACCTGTGCATTCGCCAGTACCGCGCACGAGAGGGTGAGCAAGAGAATTCTTTTGGACATAGTTCCGATCATTATCCTTTGCCAGAATGTAGTCAGCAACGGCTCCGGCAGCCAGCCGACTTACCGCAGCCTGTTACTGTATCGCGATCCTCGCGACGCCGCCGCTTGCTGGGAGAAACATCCGTGTCACCAAATGATTTTATGTCCTGGAAGGAGGCAGTGCAAGCGATCACTCTGATAATTCGCGAGCCCGGTTCGGCCAGGTGCGCGATACATCGATGCGGTGCCTGAGTGGTAACATCCGAGTGTTAAAACATGCCTGGTCCTAACGCCTCCCTGAACGACGAAAAGGCCCCTCAAGACTCGTCCATTGAGACAGAATTCAACCGTCAGGCAGTCCAGGAGGCGCTGGAGAGCATACTGGCGACACCTCTGTTCCGGAGCAGCCGGAATTACACCGCGTTTCTGCGGTTCGTCGTGGATCGCCGCCTGGAAGGGCGGACAGAGGATCTGAAGGAGCGCTCGCTGGGCGTGGATGTATTCGGGCGGCGCTTCCGTGGCGAAACCCGGGCCGAAACTGATCTATAAGCTGGCGCTGCCGAGCGTCTCACGGCAGATGAATTCGCTCTCGCAGCCAATCCTGTTGCAGACGTCTAGCGGGCTGACGGGCTTCAAGTCGATGGGGTTTGTGGCCGGCAGCAGCGGGACCGCGTTTGGATTTGACTTCGACACAAGCCAGGTGCTCTGGAAGACTCCGCTGGGTGCCGGGGTTCGACGAGAAAGCGATCAGCCTGCCTGGTGGTTCGGCAGCGCATCCTGCGCGGCGACCTGGCGGTGGGGCAGGCGATTTCGCGTCGAAAGCTGGCGGCCGAGCTGGGCATGAGTTTCCTGCCTGTGTCCGAAGCTCTCATGCGACTCGAATTCGAAGGCCTGCCCGAAAGCCGTCCCCGCGCCGACACCAGGGTACGCATCCCATCCGGGGAAGACGTTCGCGGGCACTACGCCGTGCGCGAGGCCCTGGAAGTGCAAGACCGCCTTTTTGCCGTGAGCGCCGCGCCGGAAGAGAAAGCCGAACTTATGCGCCTGGCCGTTCGCGTGGACTCGCTTTCTCACTCACCCGAATCTGTGCGGACCTGCCCCGTGTGTCCCGCCAATTCCAGTACCCGCGCCTGCACACCCCGCAAATCCAACTTCCCGGTCCCCAACGTAGGAATCGATTCCACCGGATAGATATTCTCCCGCCTCGGCAGCCACAACTTCGGCAAGTCCGTCTCCGCCAATCGCCGCCACACCTCAGCCGGTTCCATCTCGCTGCCCGCATACAAAACCGCCAGCCGCTCGCCCCGTTGCTCGTCCGGAATCCCGGTCACCACGCACGCGCGGCTCCCCAGAATCTCGTCGATGTACTCTTCGAGCTTCAGATGCGGCACCATCTCACCGGCAATCTTGCTGAACCGCGAAAGCCGGTCACCAATATGCAGAAAACCCTCGGTATCCATAAACGCAAGGTCGCCGGTAACGTAAAACCCGTCATGGCATGCCATGGCCGTTCTCTCCGCATCCCCCAGATACCCCAGCATCCGCGCCGGACCGTTCACCAACAGCAACCCAGTCTCGCCAGCAGCAAGCGGCGCCATGGTTTCAGGGTTCACAATTCGCAGCGAAACGCGAGGCAATGGCCGACCCACGCTGCCTGCCTTATAGCCCGACCGCTCCCCGTGAACCACATTCACAGAAACCGCCGGCCCCATCTCCGTGCACCCATAACCCTCCAGCAGCGTAATCCCAAAGCGCTCTTCGAACGCGGCAGCCACCTTCGGGCGCAGCCGCTCCGCCCCCACCAGCAAATGCTTGATGCTCGCCAACTGCTCCCGTGTGCAGCGGCGAATGTAAGCCAGACAAAACGTCGGGGTGGAAAGAAACAACGTGGGCCGATGTTCCGCCGCCAGTTCCCCAATCGTCTTCGCATCCGTGGGATTCGCATGGAAAACAGCTTTGAAACCGTGAATCAGGGGAAACCACAGCCCGTATGTGTACCCGAACGAATGAAAGAACGGCAGCACGCCCAGCATGCAGTCCGACCGGTCCACAGAATAGACTTCGCCGGATGACCGCGCATTCGAAAGTAAATTCCAGTGCGACAGCATCACACCCTTCGGCGTACCCGTGCTGCCACTGGAGAAAATGATCGCAGCCACCTGATCCGGCGCACTGGAACCCGCCAGCAGCCGCAGTGGCAGCAAACGAGCCTTTGCCGCCGTCAGCGCCTTGCGTACCGGAGTGAATCCCGGCAGCAAATCTTCCAGAAACACGGTCCCGGGCAGTTCCTTGAGTTGCGCTTTCTCAAGAAACACGCGCGAGGAGAGGACGGTCGTGATCCCGCACCTTGCGATCGCGTTCCGCATCTCACTCTCTCCCGCCGTGAAATTCAGATTCACCGACGTCTTGCCCGCCAGCGTCACTCCCAGATTCGCCAGCGCGCCCCCCACTGACGAGGGCAACAGAAGGCCGATCATCTTCGCATCGCCACACTGTTCCAGCACCCAATCCCGGATCAGCAACGCGCCAGTCAGCGTCTCACCAAACGTGAGCTTTTTTCCGGTGGAATCCGCTACCGCCGTGAAAGACCAATTCCGCTTCGCCGCGCCAACGAAACGGTGCGCCAACGTGGCATCCGGAGTCTTGCCATACTCCGCCGCGGCGGTTCCCAGTTCCAAAACCCGCTCGTGCAACTGCGCAGCGGTCGTCCCGCCCGGCATCGCCTTGCCAATGCAAATCGTCACCGGATGCCGCAGACGCAGACGACCCGAACCAAACGGTCGTCCGCCCTTCAGACTCAACGCGTGCCCCCAAAGCCCGTCGAGGTACACCGGAATAATCGGGATCGATTCATCGCCCCGCGCGATCAGTTCCACGCCCCGTTCAAACGGCCGCACATGTGACGTACGGGTGAGTTCGCCCTCGGGGAAAATGCAGACCAACTGCCCCTTGTCCATTTCCGCGCGCGCCGCACGCAGAGCCTTTAACGCATCTTTGGGCGAGCCCTGCGCCAGCGGGATGGCCTTGAAAAGCTTTACCACCGGGTGCAGCCATTTGTTTTCATAAAGCGGCTGCCACATCAGAAAGCTGATGAACCGAGGCGTCGCGCACGCGATGAGAATTGCATCCGCATACGAGACATGATTGGACACGATCAGCCCACGGCCCGAAGCCGGAATATTCTCCGCTCCCACAATTCGTATATTGAAGAAGATCTTCGCACTGCCCCAGATCACCAGCCGCAACAACGATTCCGGCACTACCCACGCAATGTAGACAGTCGCCAGCAGCGTGACAATCCCAAGGCCAACCAGTATCCCGGAGGGAGTGAAGTGCAAAACATCATGCAGCAGGTACAGCACGCCGGAAGCCGTCACCACTCCGACCATATTGAAGAAGCTGTTCGTCGCCTGCAGTCGACCCTTCTCGGCCTGCCCCGCATGATCCTGCAGAAACGCGTTCAACGGCACGATGAACAGACCTGCCGCGAAACCGGCCAGCAGCAAACACACCGCCATTGTCGAAAACGAATGCGCCGAACCGGCCAGGATTGCCGAGAAGCCCAGCCCCGCCGCGCCGCACGGCACCAGTCCGATCTCGACATGATCGCCCGAAAGCCAGCCGGCCGCGATACTGCCCACCCCGATTCCGACCGCCAAAGCCGTCACCAGCAGGCCCGTGCGAATTTCCGAAAGATGCAGGGTTTCGCTGCCCACCAGGATGAGCGTCATCTGAAACAACGCGCCCAGAAACCAGAACCAGGAGATCCCGGCCACCGTCAGCCACAGCGCCCGCTCACGCAATAGCCGCTTCGTGCCGGCCCACACGTCACCCAAAGGATTGAGGTTGAAAGGCTGATGGTTGCCGGAGGCCGCCACTTTGGGAATGAAGAGACTGGCCAGCGAACCCACCACAGCAATCCCCAGCAGCATCCCCCCCATAACCATCGGTTCGCCCTTCCAGCGGGCAAACAGTAAAGAGCCCACGCTCGTCCCGAACACAATCGCAGCAAACGTGGATAATTCCAGCAGTCCATTCGCCTTCGTCAGCCGTGCCTCGTCCAGCATCTCCGGCAGGATTCCGTACTTTGCAGGACTGAAGAAGTTCGCCTGCGTCGCCAACATGAACAGGACAACCAGCAGCAGAGGCAGACTATGCGCCATCAGAGCGACGATGCCGAAAGCCATGGTCACCATTTCAAACGCCTTCGAGTATTGCAGTACGCGGGTCTTGCTGTAACGGTCCGCCAATTGCCCCGCATAGCCGGCAAAAAGCAGAAATGGGATCACGAAAACAGCACCGGCAATCGCGAGGTAACGAGAACCCGCAATCTGATCGGCCGCCAGTTCCACGGCTGCTACCGACACGATCATCTTATACACGTTGTCGTTGAAGGCCCCCAGGAATTGGGTCCAGAGAAAGCACTGGAAGCCGTGGTCGCGAAGAAGGCTGCCGTAGCCTTCGCCCTGGTGAGTCCCCTCGGACTGCGGCTGAATGCTGTTGAGTGTCATGTGAATGGAGATAGCAAGTACGGCACCAGCGAGGCCCGCTCGCTAGGCTTATATATATCAATAACTTAGGGAAATATTTGAAGCCGTACTTCGGCTATGACGTACATTTTTTGCTCTGGAAAGTACAATGAATGCCAAACAACACGCCAAGTGCGACCAGCAAGAGGCCGAATGTACCCGGCTCCGGAGTCTGGATCAATTGGAACCCCAGATTGTCCGCCGCGGCGTTCAGGATTGTCCCATTGAACCTGGTGAATAACAAGGCAACGTCCAGGGAACGCGTGCCGGCAGGAACAAGCCCCTGAGATACCGACAATTGAAAGTATCCCTGGCTCGTCACGGGAGAGCCCAGCGCAGTCAGTTCCGCCTGATCGAGCGAAGCGATGCCCGTGCCGCCAAGGTCATTCCCGAGGCCATCGACAAAACGAACGGAAAACGCCACTGAATCGATTGCACCGGTCGCCGTCTGCCGGGCCGACGACAGCCAGCCGCGCATATCGAAATTTACCCGCCCCGCGTCCACCAAAGCACTCTGATCACCGATGAAAATCGACTGCGTCAGTTCGCTGCTGGCCTGGTCGCCACCCAAAAAATAGCCGGCACCAAAGGCCTCGGTACCCGGATCCGTGACGTAGTGAAAACAGCAAAAATCCGGGTAATTCACATAGGATGCGTGCCCTGTCCGGGTCCAGTCGGTAAAGTCCGCAACACCAAAAGTAACCCCCGGGTTCACCAGTGTGTAGGACTCTGCGTCACCGTTCACGATCAGATTGGTGCCGAATGTCGTCGCGAAAGCCCCGACTCCTAATACCAACGTCAGTGTGCAAAGCCGCGTCAGCATCATTGATGGTTCTCCAGGACTGCAAAATTCAACTCTCCCCGCCGAACACCGGCCATTGATACATCCAGCGAGCGAGTACCTGTGGGCACAACACCCACCGAAACTCTCAAATCGGAATACTGCTGGGCAGTGACGGGAGATCCGGCTAAAGTCAGCGCCGCCTGATCGGGTGAAGCAATACCGGTCCCGCCCGGATTGTGCCCCAGACCATCGAGAAAACGGACGCCCAACGTCACCGTGTCGATCGCGCCGGTCGGGGACTGCCGGGCCGCCGTCATCCAGCCCCGCAATTGAAAATCCACCAGGCCCGAATCGATCAACACAGACTGATCGCCGATAAAAATGGACTGTGTCAGTTGCGTCGAAGCCTGGTCGCCCCCCAGAAAGTATCCGCTTCCAAAGGCTTCGGTGCCCGGGTCCGTTATGTAGACAAAATTCCCATGGAGCATGTAGGTATTCCGAAAAACATCCCCTGTTCGGGTCCAGCCGGCAAAGTCGGCAATGCCGTCGGTCGTCAGAGGATCGACCATCGTGAAGGACTCCGCATCGCCGTTCACTATCAGATTGGTGCCGAACGTCGTTCCGTGAACGGCACCAGCCAGCGTAATCGCCAGTATACAGATTCTGCTTGTCAGCATGCGTCCCGCAGCCCTCCCAATAGCAATACTTTAAGGTGTTCCCGGTATGGTATCAGGTTCAACAGTCGCGCTTCCGGCATTTTCAGTATTTTATGGGGGGTGCCTTCGTGCCAAAACGAACTGACCGCGCAGCACTGACGTTGCATCCAGTGATCGGGCAGCGCACAATGCAATCAGAGGTCAACGTCATCCACCCACCAAAAGCATCACCCACTCAGAGCGGAAACGGTCGGCGGACCCTTGCCATGTTGATCGTCTTCGGATTCGCGATAGCGCTCTCTGGCAACGCTCAAACCACTACTTCCACGCCCCATCCGGAATTCGAATCCGCGGCTGTAAAGGTGCACCCGATGACGCCCTTCACCTACCTGCTGAAGGACTTCAGCCACGCGCCTCCGTTCATGATTCCGAAAAGCAGCACGTTCGCTGATACTGCCCACGCACAGGACCTGATCATGGAGGCCTGGGGCCTGAGCGAATACCAGATCCTCTACCTGCCCTGGTGGGCGCTGTCCCAGCGAGGCACGGTGTTCGACATCGAGGCCAAGGCAAAGGGTAACGAAATCCCCACACCAACGGAAATGCAGTTAATGCTGCAGGCTTTCCTGGCAGACAAGTTTCATCTGAAGACGCACTGGGAGACAAAGCCCAGGTTTTCGGTGTACGCCCTGGTGGTCGATAAGGGCACCCCTAAGTTCAGGGAGTTCAACCACGATTCAACCAGAACCCACCTGACCCCGGAGGGAGAACAGCCCTTTACCGGCACGACGCTCTTCGCGCTCGCACGGTTTCTGACGCAGAATCTTGACCTCCCGGTAGTGGACCGGACAGGCCTCCCGGCAACCGCTTATGATTTCGACATCGACAAGCTTGTGAGTTACCGCGAGATCGACCGCGAAGAGTCGACTGATCCGCTGCAGGCCGAACAATACCTTCGGGAAGCCGTACAACACCAGTTGGGTCTACGGCTGGAGTCCCGGAAAGAGAGTACACAGATGCTGGTGATCGACCATATCGAGGAGCCTGCGGGGAATTAATCACCTGTGGAGGAGGGATGAAAGGCCCTGGTGCAGTTCATTCCAGCTGCGTGCATTGCATATCGTCCTGGAGGTCAGCGAAACATTCGCCGCATACCCACTGCCTCGACGAACCCTGCCTGTAATCCTCGGTCGTCGTATACCCATCGCGCAGAATCCCCGGAGCATCCCACTCGGCGAATTTAGCCCGGCAGCAGGCGCAATGGCCGTGATCCCACGGATCCTCTGCTTATATGATGGCACGAAACCATTGTCCCCCCGGTTCGAACCGGACGCGCCCCTGAAAACCTCCCCAAAACCCATAGTTGCCTGCTCGAAAATTTCGAAAAGCCGTTTTCCCCGCCGCAGCCGATCTCGGGACCTGTTTCCTGCCCGCTATAGTCGACGTCATTCTCAAAAATAACCAATCGATCCCGCCTTTTGCGCTGCCATTTTTGCGGTATTATGACAATTTCCATGCGCCTGACACCACAGTTCCTGCTGGGGCCAATCCTTCTCGCCATCTCCCTCCCCGCCCTCGCCGCCGACGAATGGGTCCACCTGGTCACACCCCACTTCGAAATCTTTACCAACGCCGGAGAAAAGAAAGGCCGCGAGGCCATACTTTATTTCGAAGAGGTCCGCAGCTTCGTAAGTTCCCAGACCGACTCGACGTGGGACCAGGCCGTTCCCGTTCGCATCATCGCCTTTCGCTCCGAAAAACAATTCCGGCCGTACGCCCCCAACGGTGCCGCCGCGGCTTTCTATGCAGCCACCCAGAGCCGCGACTACATCGTCATGCAGGATTTCGATCGGGAAAGTTACCCCGTCGCCGTCCATGAATACATGCACCTCGTCGTTCGCCATTCCGGTCTCAAACTACCCACGTGGCTCAACGAAGGCTGGGCCGACGTCTTCTCCACCCTGCGCCCCGACGGCAAGAACGCCATCATCGGCGAAGTCCTCCCCGGCCGCCTCCAGGTCCTCAATAACGAAAAATGGCTGGATTTCCAGTCCCTCACTTCCGTCACCCAGAAAAACCCCGTCTACAACGAGAAAAGCCGCGCCGGCATTTTCTACGCCGAAAGCTGGGCACTCACCCACATGCTTTATCTCGGTCCCACTTATCATGCCAACTTCGGAAAACTCATCGCCGCGCTCAATGCCGGTAAAAGCGCCGCCGAAGCTGTCCAGTTTGCCTATGACCGGCCTCCTGCCAGAATTTATGCCGATCTCCAGAGCTACCTGCACCAGGGTTCCATCAACGCCGGCGTTTTTCCGGCCAAACTCGAGAAATCCGCCGAAGAGGCTGTGTTGCTGCCTGTCTCCGTCATGGAATCCGAATTGGTCCTTGCTGACCTCCTCGCTTCGGGCAAACCCGAGGAAGCCAAAACCACCTACGAGGGTCTTGCCAGACAATATCCAGGCAACCCGGAAATTGCCAAATCCCTCGGCTATCTCGCATGGCGAAGCGGGGACAATGAAGGTGCCCGCAAGTACTTCGAGGAGGCCCTGCCCGGTGCCACCGACCCGCAGATGTGTTATCACCTCGCCTCGCTGTATCACGACAGCACTCAAAACGACAAGGTGATTGCCGCCCTGAAGAAGGCGCTCAGCCTGAAGGCTGATTACACTGGCGCTCGCATGCTGCTCGGGGTCACGCAAATGAATATGCAGAATTTCCAGGCGGCGATCGATACGTTTTCCGGCATTCGCAAGGTCACAGCGGAACATGCCGCGGGCTTGTTCAATGCCCTCGCCTATGCTTACCTGCAGACAGGGGCTCTGGAACCCGCCCGGACCAGCCTGCAGAGCGCGCGCAAGTGGCTGAAATCCGACGCCGAGATCCAGCAGGCCGATCAACTACAACGCTATATCGACGCCCGGGAGGCGGCAAAATCGCCCGGAGGTGCTGCGCGCCCGTCTGCACCACCCATTTCAGCCGAGGCTCTGGCAACGGGCCGCCCCACGCTCCGACGCGGCGACGGTGCGGTCACCCCGTCCGACTCCGCCATCGAGACGAACCCAATGCCGCGGGAAAGACTCGACCGCGCGGAGGGTGAATTCCAGGCGCTCGAATGTGCCGGTTCCCGTGCCACTCTCGTCGTTCTGGTGGGCAGAGAGACCATGCGCTTCGTCATTACTGACCCGAATAGCATTACGATCAGACACGAAGGGGCCAACACCTTTCAGTTCGAGTGCGGACCGCAGAAAAAATCCCACGTAGCCGTCGACTACGTTGTGGACGGTACAGTCACGCCCGGCATCACCGGCGTCGTTCGCCGCCTCGAGTTTTAAGGACGAGCAGCCGCCACATGTAGCCCCACTCCGGCGCTCCCCGGTCCGAACCGGACGCCCCATTATCTATCCATAGTTGCCAAATCCCCAGCCACCCATCAAGATAGAAAGCGAATGCCTGCTGCCAAAGTTCGTAAAGCCGTTTTCCCTGCCGCCGGTCTCGGGACCCGCTTTCTCCCCGCCACCAAAGCCCAGCCCAAAGAAATGCTGCCCCTGGTCGACAAGCCCATCATCCAATATGGCGTCGAAGAGGCCATCCAGTCCGGTATCACCAACATCATTATGGTGACAGGCCGCGGCAAGACCGCTATCGAAGACCATTTCGACGTTAGCTTCGAGCTCGAACATATGCTCGAATCGCGCAAGAAAAAGGACCTTCTCGCCCTGGTCCGACAGGTTTCCGACCTCATCAACATCTCCTACACTCGTCAGAAGGAAGCGCGCGGCCTTGGCCACGCCGTCCTCTGCGCCCGCGAACTCGTGGGCGGCGAGCCCTTCGCCACCGTTCTGGCCGATGACGTGATCGACGCCGAAACGCCCTGCATTCGTCAATTGCTCGACATCTACGAGTTCTTTGCCGCCCCGGTCCTTGCCGTCATGGAGGTACCGAAGGAATCCATCTCCTCCTACGGCTGCATCGATGCAGAACCCGTCGCCCACAATGGCAGCAAGAATCGCGTCTACCGGATTCGCGACCTCGTCGAAAAGCCGAAACCCAGTGAAGCTCCGTCCAATCTCGCCATCATCGGCCGCTATATTCTGACGCCGGACGTGTTTGAATCCATCGACCGCATTGAGGCCGGTGCCGGC
This sequence comes from uncultured Acidobacteriia bacterium, assembly GCA_903875575.1. Classification (GTDB taxonomy): domain Bacteria; phylum Acidobacteriota; class Terriglobia; order Bryobacterales; family Bryobacteraceae; genus BOG-234. The sequence goes on from CAIQWJ010000014.1 coordinate 55,217, forward strand.
GGCGAAATCCAGTTGACCGATGCGCTTCGCCACCTGCTTCGCAGCCGCCCCATCTACGCCTTCAAGTTCGAAGGCAATCGATATGACGCGGGAGACAAACTCGGATTTCTCAAAGCCACAGTCGAGTTCGCCCTGCGCCGCCACGACCTCGGCGGCCCGTTCCGTGACTATCTCAAGACGCTGACGCTCTGAACTAACTGCCTGGCCGCCCGGTATCCCCGGCTTTGGCATTATTCTTGCTTCATCTTTGTTACGGTAGTAACGTTGGGAGGCTGTATGCCATCCAACACACTGGAGACAAACGATGCAACGATTCATTCTCGCAATGGTCCTCAGCGGCGCGGCTCTTTGGGCTCAGCCCCAATATTCGCAGGCGCAGGGCGGGCAAGACGGGCCGATAGACCCGCCCTCCCGCGTCGCCAGGCTCAACTGGATTTCCGGAGATGTCGCCTTCCAGCCAGCCACCGTTGACACCTGGACCAACGCCACAGTCAACTATCCACTGACCACGGGCGATCATCTTTTCGTGAATGACCGCGCCCGTGCCGAACTCCACATCGGGGCCACCGCCATCCGGATCAATTCGATTTCCAGCTTCGGCTTCCTGAATCTCAGTGACGATACCATCCAGATGAGCCTCAACCAGGGTTCCATGGAGATCCGCCTTCGCCAGCTGGATCGCGACGATATCTTCGAGATCGATACCCCGAATGGTGCCGTCACTTTACTGCGCGCCGGGGACTACCGGATCGATACCGATCCCGCCCGTAACGCCACTATGGTCACCGTCCGAACCGGACAGGCCGAAGTTTACCAGGAAGGCAACAGCATGCTCGTGACAGCCCGCCAGACGGCGTGGTTCCACGATGGCAGCGGACCTGAAATCAATCCTGAGAATCCGCGCGACGAATTCGACCGCTTCATCGCCATGCGCAATAACGCCGAAGATGCGCTGCCTCGCGGCGAGTATGTTCCCGAGACAATGGTTGGCTACCAGGATTTGTACGCTTATGGTCGCTGGGTGAACGATCCCGTTTACGGTTCCGTCTGGGTTCCGCCGGTCGATACCGGCTGGGCTCCGTATACGCTGGGCCGCTGGGCCTTCGTCGAACCGTGGGGCTGGACCTGGATCGATGAAGAGCCCTGGGGTTTCGCACCCTTCCACTACGGTCGCTGGGCCATGTTGCGCGGCGGGTGGGGAGGCGGCTGGGCGTGGATTCCCGGCGAGCGTTCTTACCGTCCCGTCTATGCGCCGGCTCTGGTGGGTTTCATCGGCGGTGGCGGCTTTGGCGTCTCGATCGGCTGGTTTCCGCTGGGACCGCGCGAACCGTGGATTCCCGCGTGGGGCGCGTCGGGAGCGTATGTCAATCGAGTGAATGTGATGCACGTGACCAACGTCAACGTGGTCAATGTCACGTACGTGAACCGGCAGAATGCGGTGGTGGTTTCGCAGGCCGATTTCGCTGGTGCGCGGTCCGTCAGAGGCGCGATGCGTCCGGTGACACCCGGCGAGTGGCAGGGTGCCCGCGTCCTGGGCACGAGCCCACAGATTGTTCCGGGACGGGCGAGCGTGGCGTTCGGTCCGCAGAGAGCGGCTCCGCCGCTCTCTGCGCGAGTTGTCGTGGCGAAGACCCCGCCGCCGGCGGCACCGGTTTCATTTGAAGCGCGGCAGCGCGTGTTGACCCAGAATCAGGGTCTTCCACTCAGCGCGAACCAGGTGGGACAACTTCGCAGCCAGCAGCCAGGCGCAGTGGTGAATCGGCAGCCGGTCCGTGCCATCGGTGGACAGCAGGGTGGCCCTGCCATGAATCGGCCTGCTAATCCTGGTTTCACGCCGAACTCGGCACCGGCAATTCAGCAGCCGGCAAACCCGAACCGGCTGCCGGATCGCATGAATTCGCGTCCCCCGAATGCGCTACCGCCCCCGGCAAACACGCAGCCGGGCCAGTACTCGCCGCGCGGACAGCAACCGCAGACAACTGCTCCTCCTGCGGTTCAGGCAGCACCGCAGAATTCGGCACCTGCCAACCAGCAACCCGGGCGGTTCCCGCAGCGGGATCAGCCGCCTCAGCAGGTACCGCAATCTGCACCGCCGGCGCAACGAGTGCAGCCGGCACCGCAACCTGCCGCACCGCCGGCGGCTCCGCCCGCACCGCGCGTCCAGCAGCCGGCAACTCCGCCGCCTGCCGCACAACCGGCTGCGCCGCCTGCCGCGCAACCGGCACCGCAGAATCGGCCCATCCCCAGAATGCGGCAGGTTCCGCCGAAAGACGAGCCGAAGTAAACGC
>CAIQWJ010000015.1 GCA_903875575.1 uncultured Acidobacteriia bacterium
CGGGCTTCATGATTTACCAGTTCTGCCTTCTTCATACGCCCTCAGACTATCATTTGCCCGCGCCGACAACTACGTAAGCAGTTGATAACACAAGAAAAAATCGATGTGACTGATAAATGAACCATATTTAATGGCACCTTAAGGGATGGTTCATGTCCGTTCCGCTATGATCTTTTCAGACGCTTCAACGTCGACATTTCGAAATTTAAGGAGATCTAACACTATGAAAAAAATGATGACCATCGCTCTCGGCCTCGGCCTCGTCCTCGGTTCCCTCTCGTTCGCGGCTGATGCCCCGGCGAAGTCGACCAAGAAAGCCAAGTCCACGGCTGCCAAGACCACCAAGGCAAAGCCGACCAAGGCTGCCAAGAAGTCCACAGCCAAGATGTAGTTTTCCGGGGCCGACCGACCTGGAAACTCAGGTCCGTCGGCCCCATCTATTTCCCCCCTCCTGTTCTTCCCCCCTTCTTTTCCCCCTGACCTTTATCACTGCCTATTGACGGCATCCGTCGTAATCATCTAATCTCTAGTAGTATTCTCCAGTTGCCATCTCTAGCGGCGGCAGGGGCATTAAGCTTGCATCGATGAACATATCCGTTAAGGGCGAATACGCGCTGCACGCCATTTTCGACCTCGCCTCACAGCCTGGCCGGGACCCGGTCCGGATTGCCGATATCGCGCGCCGTCAGCAAATTCCTCAGAAATTTTTAGAACTCATCCTCGCCAGCCTGAAGCAGGGCGGTTTCGTCGAATCCCGCCGCGGTGCTGAAGGTGGCTATCTGCTGGCCCGGCGCCCGGAAACCATCAGCGTGGGCGACGTACTCCGCTTCGTCGAAGGCCGGCAGGAAGAACGATCGCGCGTCCGCCGGCAGGCCGATTCACCGCTGGGCGATCTTTGGGAGCGAACCGACAAGGCCATGGACTCCGTCCTCGACGCCGCGACTTTCGCTCAACTGGTCCGCGACTGGACCGAACGTCATAACCGATTTGTACCGAACTGGGAGATCTGATGTATTTTCAGGACAATTCATTCAGCATTGGACGGACGCCGCTCGTCCGCTTGAATCGCGTCACAGACGGGGCTCCCGTCACGCTCTTAGCGAAAGTCGAGGGTCGCAATCCGGCCTACTCCGTCAAGTGCCGCATCGGCGCAGCCATGATCTGGGACGCCGAAAAGCGTGGAATCCTCAAGCCGGGCAAGGAACTGATTGAGCCCACCAGCGGCAATACCGGTATCGCTCTCGCTTTTGTGGCGGCTGCGCGCGGTTATCCCATCACGCTGACCATGCCGGAGACCATGTCGATCGAGCGCCGCAAGGTGCTGGGCGTTTTCGGGGCCAAGCTCGTACTGACCGAAGGCTCACGCGGCATGGCTGGCGCCATCGCCAAGGCGCAGGAGATTGTGGCCTCTGACCCCGACCGCTACGTCCTGCTCCAACAGTTCGAGAATCCCGCCAATCCGGAAATCCACGTGAAGACCACGGGCCCTGAAATCTGGGAGGATACCGAAGGCCAGATCGACGCCTTTGTCTCCGGCGTCGGCACCGGCGGCACCATCACCGGCGTCTCCCGGTATATCAAGCAGGTTAAAGGTAAGTCCATTGTTACCATTGCAGTGGAGCCAACGGCCAGTCCGGTCATCACCCAGACCCGCCATGGCGACCCCATCAAGCCCGGTCCCCATAAAATTCAGGGCATCGGTGCCGGTTTTATCCCCGGTAACCTCGATCTCTCCCTCATCGACCGCGTGGAACAGGTGACCAACGAGGAATCCATTGAAATGGCCCGCCGCCTGGCTCGGGAAGAAGGCATCCTGGCCGGTATTTCCTGCGGTGCCGCAGTGGCAGCGGCAGTCCGAATCGCCAAAGAGGAGCAATTCAAGGGCAAGACGATCGTGACAATTCTGCCGGATTCAGGTGAACGCTACCTCAGCAGCATTCTTTTTGAGGGAATGTTCGAAGCATAACGTTTCCTCCGCGCCACGTGTAACCTCGCCAGCGGACGCTGCGCCTGAACATTAACCCCGTTGTACGCGGGCACACTCACCCCCCTCTACCCCCCCCCGAGTGTGCCCGCATTCTTTAAAACTCCGCACAAAATTCGCTTGGTCTTCGTATATTCTTGATATGGCGCTCCGGTGGCCATTCGATGAAACGGTTTAATCTACCTCTCACTGCGGCCATCTCCGCCGCCATGCTCGCCTCTTCCTCCTGTTCCGACCGCAACGAATGGCAGGCCAACCAGAATACCCGGGTCTGCACCGATGCCAACGGCAACCGCGTTGAAGAGGGTCGCTGCCAGCAGTCCGACGGCGGCTACAATCCCTATCGCTGGTATTACATTTCCCACGGCGGTTACATTCCCTATTACGGAGGTCCCGTAGGCGGTGGTTTTTACTCGGCCCCGGCTGGCACGCAGGGTTCCTACAGTACCGCCCCATCCAGCCCCCCGGCGGGTTCCGTCACACGCGGCGGTTTCGGCAGCATCGGCAGCAGCCACGCCGGTGGTGGCGAGGGCGGGGGCGGCGGCGAATAATATGCAGCGCATCGCGATTTCCCCCCGCCGTGACTGGCAAAAAACCGTCGAAGACCTCGGTCTCATCTGGCACACCTTAGCCGATGGCAAGCCTTACTGGAACGAATCGGCTTACTACCGCTTCTCCGCGTCCCAGGTAGACACCTTAGAAGCCGCTACGGCGGAACTCTACCGCATCTGCATGGAAGCCGGCCAGCACGTCATCGATAACAATCTCTTCGCGCGCTTCGGCATCCCGGATTTCATGGTGCCGATCATCCGCCGCAGCTGGAACGAAGAGCCACCGGCCCTGAACCACGGCCGGTTTGACCTGGGCTATGACGGCATCCGCCCGCCGAAGCTCTTCGAATACAACTGCGACACCCCCACCTCCATGCTGGAAGCCGCCGTCATCCAGTGGGACTGGAAGGAATCCGTTTTCCCGAAGAGCGACCAGTTCAACAGTCTGCACGACAAACTGCTGGCCAAATGGAAGGATATTGTGCCGTATCTGAAGGGCGGCAGAGTTCACTTCGGACATGTGGACGATACGGCCGGCGAAGATACCCTCACCGTCGCCTACCTTCGGGATCTGGCCGAACAGGTCGGCCTGAAAACCACTGGTATCTTCATGCGCGACATCGGCTGGAATGACACCGCGCGCCGCTTTGTCGATCTCGACAGCTACCCCATCGACGTGCTCTTCCACCTTTATCCCTGGGAGTGGCTGGTCAAAGAACAGTTCGGTCCGTACATCGCAGATTCCGACGCCACCATGGGCTGGATTGAACCGCCATGGAAGATGATGCTCAGCAATAAGGCGATTCTGCCGGTGCTTTGGGAGTTATTCCCCAACCACCCGAATCTGCTGCCCGCTTACTTCGAACCAAAGGGCGCGAAGTACGTGAAGAAGCCGCTGCTCTCCCGCGAAGGTGCGAACCTCACCATCGTGAAGGATGGTGCCACGATAGCTGGCACCGACGATGGTGCCAGCCCCGAGGGCTACATTTATCAGGAGCTGTACGATCTGCCGAATTTCGGCAGCAACCGACCGGTAATCGGCAGTTGGGTTGTGGACGGCGCGCCGGCAGGCATGGGTATTCGCGAAGACGATCTCATCACAGGCAACACGGCGCGCTTCGTGCCGCATGTCTTCGAATAAGGAGTGGCCCACCGGTACGCCCCCCGCCTCACTGACAGGCAGGGTCCCGACACAGAACCGCGACTAAAAGGAGCGGCACGCTAACCCACCGGCGTGCCCGACGCCCCCCCCTAATTCGTCTTCAGGAAATGCCCGATAGCCCGTGTCGCCTGCCGTATCCGGTGCTCATTCTCCACCAGCGCGAAGCGCACAAAGCCTTCGCCCATGGGGCCGAACCCGATACCCGGCGAAACCACCACCAGGGCATCCTGCACCAGCTTCTTCGCAAACTCAAGCGAGCCCATCGCCCGGAACTTCTCTGGCAATTCAGCCCACAGGAACATGGTCCCCTTCGGCGGCTCCACAATCCACCCAGCCTTTGCCAGACCATCCACCAACACATCGCGCCGATGCTGATAAGACGCGCAGATCCGTTCGGTATCCGCCTCGCACTCGCGCAGCGCCACAATCGACGCGATCTGAATCGGCTGGAACGTGCCGTAATCGAGGTAGCTCTTAATCCGAGCCAGCGCCGCAATGATGCGAGCGTTGCCCAGGCAATATCCAACCCGCCAGCCCGCCATCTCATAGCTCTTCGACATGGAGAAAATCTCCACGCAAAGGTCCTTCGCGCCCGGAACCTGGAGAATGCTTGGCGGTTTGTAACCGTCGAACCCAAGGTCGGCATAGGCGAAGTCGTGAACAATAATCGTCCCGTGCTTCCGCGCCAGTTCCACAATCTTCGTCAGGAACGGCAGGTCCACGCAAGTCGTCGTCGGATTGTGCGGGAACGAAATCAGCAGCATCTTCGGCGGCTTGGGCGACTCGCGATACAGCGCCTCCAGCCGGTTCAGAAACTCATCCGCCGTCGGCATCGGCAGCAACTGGGCGTGGCCCTCGGCCATAATGACGCCGTACTGGTGAATCGGATATGCCGGGTTCGGCGAAACGACGATATCGCCGGGGCCGATGGTCGCAAACAGCAGATGCGCCAGGGCGTCCTTGGCACCAATGGTGACGATCGCCTCGGTCTCCGAATTGAGATCCACATCGTACTTCCGCTTATAGCGGGCGCAGATCTCCTCACGAAGTTTCGGGATGCCGCGCGACATGGAATACCGGTGGTTACGCGGGTTCCGCGCGGCCTCACACAGCTTGTCCACAATCACCTGCGGGGTCTCGCCATCGGGGTTACCCATACCGAGATCGACAACATCCATCTGTGCTGCCCGTGCCTTTGCGCGCATCTCATTGAGAACGGCGAAGACATAGGGGGGCAGTTTCTGGATTCTGTAGAACTCTTCTGTACCTGACATGGGAGCTTTCATTTTACCCGGCAGGGGGCGCTGGCGGCGAAAAACACCGGTTTGGCCGGACCGCAGGGGGTGTTTTCCAGCCCAGCGAAACCAGCATGCTAAATTGGAGTTCTGGCCCCATCGCGTCCCCATCGTCCAGAGGCCTAGGACATCGCCCTTTCACGGCGGTAACGAGGGTTCGAATCCCTCTGGGGACGCCATTTCATTTCAAGTACTTCCAGGCGCTCAGCCGCCCGTGGGAGCCACATCCCCATAAGTTCAGCCCATCCTTCCGGTGCTCTGACCGCGTCACCTTTGGCCCCATCCGCGTCACTCGGGGCAATCATGAGACTCCTTTCCTGCAGAGGCTATCATGAAGCTTAGAGGCTGGCGAGCGAAATGACCCTACTGCCCACGACACCACCGCACCCACGGCAGCCGGTCGCCCATCACGGAAGGCCCCAATGCCGGTAACCATCGGCAGTAAACCCGAAAGCACATTCGCCGATCCCATCGGCCTCCTCGGCGATTGCCACCGTCGCATCGAACGCTTCCTCGCCGTACTCGTTAAAGTTGCCGGTGAAGCCCGTGGTGGCCCCATGTCCGAAGACCAGCGCACTGCCTGCACTACCGCGCTCCGCTACTTCCGTGAAGCCGCTCCGAAACATACCGCCGACGAGGAAGAGAGTCTCTTCCCCCGTCTTCGCGCCATCGACCGGCCAGACGTCCAGACCCTCCTCACGAAGGTAGCCAGCCTGGAAGAAGATCATGTCCTCGCCGGCACCGGACACGCTGAAGTGGACCGCCTGGGCTGCCTGTGGCTCGCTCAGGATCACCTGTCGCCAGAACAAAGCGCTCGCCTCAATACCGTGCTGGGGGAACTCGCGGAACTCTATCGCCACCACATCGAAATTGAAGATCGCGATGTGTTCCCGCTCTCCGCCGCCGTTCTGTCGCCGGCCGATCAAAAAGCCATCGGCGCGGAAATGGCGTCGCGTCGCAATCTGATCTAGACAAGGTTTAATCGTAACGTCAAGGCTTTAAGACGTTATAGTGACATCATGCTGCAGGCAAAGCACGCCACCGTCTATTTCGAGCCAGGCTTGCACCAAGCCCTACGCGTGAAGGCCGCTGAAACCGACCAAAGTGTTTCCGAATTGGTGAATGCGTCGGTCCGTCGTGCGCTCGCGGAAGACGCCGACGATCTCGCCGCGTTTGAAAGCCGCGCGACGGAGCCTGTTCTGTCGTTTGAGAAGGTTCTGAAGGACATGAAGCGGCGTGGCAAGCTATAGCCTGCAGATCAAGACCTCGGCCGCTAAAGAACTCGAAGCGACGCCGAAAAAAGGATCGGGAGCGCCTCGCGGCGAAGATTGGCACTCTCACCATTACCCCTCGTCCACTGGGTCGGAGAAGCTATCTGGCCACGAAAAGTATCGCATCCGCCAAGGCAATTATCGCGTGCTCTACGAGGTCGACGATACTCAGTCCACCATCACCATCGTAAAAATCGGCCATCGCAGAGACGTCTACCGAAGCTAATCTCCGACGGCAACCGCATCGGCGTGGTCAACAACCAGAACATCGAGCGGAAGGTCGGCACCTTAACCAGCTTCAGCCCCAGTTGCGCCTCCTGTAATGGACCCCAAAACCTGGACAAAAAGCGAGCCGGTTCTTAGATAGAAAAGCGGCATTGGAAATGAAGGAGAGTCAATGCCCAAAACGAGAAAGAGTCACCCGCCCAGCCTGAAGGCCAAAGTCGCCGTAGAGGCCATCCGGGCACACAAGACCGCAGCGCAGATCGCGCAGATGTTCGGCGTCCATCCGACCCAGGTGGGTGGCTGGAAAAAGCAGGCGCTGGCCGGTTTGCCTGATGTCTTCGGCAACGGTCGCGACCAGATCCGCGAGCAGGCCGACGCGGAAAAAGACGAACTGTACAAACAGATCGGCCAACTGAAAGTGGAACTGGACTTCTTAAAAAAAAGAGCCGGCCTCCTGAGCTGAAGGCCGAGGACCGACGTCTATGGATCGATCCACAGCACGAGTACCTGAGCATCGGACAACAGTGCGAACTGCTCGGGCTGCCGCGCTCCACGTACTACTACGAACCACGGCCGGAGAGCGCAGAGAACCTGCGCCTCCTCCGTCGCCTCGACGAACTGTATATGGAGTACCCGTTCTTCGGCAGCCGCCGAATGGCCGTCACGCTGGAGGTAAACCGCAAACGCATTCAGAGGCTGATGCGCATTCTCGGCGTCGAAGCGCTCTACCCCAAACCGAATCTGAGCCGACCGGACTCGGGTCACGAGATCTATCCGTATCTGCTGCGCGGCGTCCCCATCGTTCGGCCCAATCAGGTCTGGAGTACCGATATTACTTACATTCCGATGCATGGCAGCTTCCTCTGCCTGGTTGCCGTCATGGACTGGTTCAGCCGCTTCGTGCTCAGTTGGGAACTTTCCAATACGATGGAAATCAGCTTCTGCCTCGGGGCGCAGCAAGCTGCGTTCCGCTTCGGTCAGCCGGACATCTGGAACAACGATCAGGGTTCTCAGTTCACCGCCGCCGATTTCCTGGCACCTCTCAAACAGCGCGGCATCTCGATCAGTATGGATGGCCGGGGCCGCGCGCTCGACAACGTTTTCATCGAACGCTTATGGCGATCGCTGAAGTACGAACTCATCTATCCCGGCGACTTCGCCGACGGACGGCAATTGTTCGCGGCGCTGCAGCGCTACTTCCACTTCTACAATCACCAGCGCCCGCACCAGGCACTGGGCTACAAAACGCCCGCGGAACTGTTCCCGCACAGGTCAATAAGCAAACGTACGTGAACCTGATGGGGGCTCTGCCCCCATACCCCCGGGATTTAGCGCAGTTCTTTACCAGAATGGATGATTTTGCTTTTGCTGTTACCGCAGTTTGCCGTACAATGGAAAAGCTTGACAGGAGGATAGGGCAACGCAGGGATGCGACCCGAGCGCCGACTCAAGCCCGGAATGGATGGCGGCCGCAAGGCCGCCTCCTGCTACCCCGCCGCCAGACCATCTAAGGATGATCGTTTTTTTGTCCAGGCGATGGGGTCCACCTCAACTCTCGCACGACGAATCGGTACTTTACCTTGTTAGCCCGGTCTACGCAACTTCCGGAAGTCTCGCCGTCGTCAGTCTGACTCCAGGCTCAACTACTTTCGTTCCCGGCGTGGACTTTGTTTACGTGATTGAGACTGGTCCCCACCGAGACGAAATAATTTACCAGCGGCGTATTTACCGCAAGTCGCCGGCGGACGGACTGAATTACCCTGCTTACCCGCTCATGCATGCGCATCCTGACGGTCGTCCGATCTCGGAGATATCAGACGAGGACTTCACCGTCGCGGGCAATGACGACGTGCCGATCCTCCGGAACTACCTTCGAAAGATCCAGGGGACCATCACAGTCGATGGCCGAAAGCTCCCGTGACAGGGGAAGTATTTCACCCGCGCCCACGCGCCGAGATTTCAGCATGCATGGCATCCGGTGCCAGATCAATCTCGCCAGGCCAGGTCACTGCGCCCTGATCCACAAAGACTCGTTCGAAGAAACTCGGGTCAGCTAAGGGTGCAAAGACCCCCGTAAGTTCTTCCGCCGCTAAATAGACACGTCCAGACAATCCGTCCTTGAAACGAACGAAAAGGCTGTATCCAGTCTCCGGTTTTACCTCGACAACGTCCCAGTACATTGCTCTAAACTCCGTCTATGCCAGCGGCTCAATTTTCCCCGGTTGGGCCTTCTCACGGCACGGCCGCCAGTTCTCAAACAATTCGTCGCGATGCATTGCGCCCCAGTCTGCAACCAGCACCAGCGCGCGGCGCGGTAACTCACCTTCGACTACGCTCAAGGACGCGATATCGATCGTTGCCTCAAACTCTCCGTAACGTGCGTGGAAGTGCGGTGGCGCGTGGTCGTTGAAGAACATTCGGATCAGAATTCCATAGAATGAACAGATCGTCGGCATCCGGTTGCTCGAATTTTAGCATTTCCCGACCGTTTACCGCCCCCCTAAATCCCCGCCAGCTCCCCCGGCCGCTCAATCCAGTAATCCGGCGTCCACTTAGCCATATCCTCCACCCGTCCATACCCATACGTAACCGCGCACGTCTTCATCCCCGCACGCCGCCCCGCTTCCATATCCGCCGCCGAATCCCCCACAAACAAGCAATCCTCCGGCCTCGCCCCCAGCGCTGCCATCGACCGCAGCAGCACATCCGGCTCCGGCTTGCACGGAAACCCGTCCGTCCCCTGCACATGATCGAAGTGCGGCAGAATCCCGAACATCTCCAGCACAATCCGCGTTGTCGGCGTGCCTTTGGTTGTTGCCGTTGATTTCTTCCCCGGCAGCGCAGCCAAAGCCTCGGCCACCCCCGGATAGATCTTCGTTCCGACGTGATTCCGGCCCCAGTAATTCTCGCGATATTGCCGGATCAGATCATCCAGCTGCTCCCGCGAAAAATCCGGACGCACCTCCGCAAAGCAAACATCCAGGTGATACCCGATGAAGCTCTTCAGATATTCAAACTCAAGTGGTTGGGAAACGTGCGGTGAAAGCACATGCTGGATAGCGCCGCAGATATCCGCGGCACTATCCAGCAAAGTTCCATCCACATCAAAAAGGTAAACGGGGAAAACCGGTACGGTACTCAAAACTATGCCGGCTGCTCGCCTTCATTCAAACCAGGCAGACGGCGTCCGCCCGAATCCGGACGAATCACCTGCTGCGTACCGTGATCCGCCGAGTCCTTCGACCGGCCGCTTGCCGCTGGCGGCAGATCGCCACCATCCATGATCAGCCGGACTTCCGCGCCATCCAGAACTTCGCGTTCCAGCAGCGCTTCCGCCACCTTCACCATTTCGTTCGAGTGCGCTTCAATGATCGCCCGAGCCCGGTTGTAGCCGTTCGAGATGATCCGCTTCACTTCTTCGTCGATCCGGATCGCCGTCTCTTCACTGTAATCGCGATGCTGCGAAATCTCGCGACCCAGGAAAATCTGCTCTTCCTTCTTGCCGAAGCTCAGCGGACCCAGTTCGCTCATGCCCCACTCGCAAACCATCTTGCGCGCCATTTCCGTGGCCCGTTCAATGTCGTTGCCCGCGCCGGTCGTCAGCTGGTTGAGATAAATCTCTTCCGCAATACGGCCGCCCATCAGGATCGCCAGTTGATCGTCGCAATACGTCTTGCTGTAGTTGTGCTTATCGTCCGTCGGCAGCTGCATCGTGATGCCCAGCGCCATGCCTCGCGGAATGATCGACACCTTATGCAGCGGATCCGCATTCGGAACCTTCACGGCAACCACCGCATGGCCCGCTTCGTGATAAGCCGTGGTGCGCTTCTCCGCGTCCGTCAGGATCATCGACCGCCGTTCCGCGCCCATCAGGATCTTATCCTTGGCCAGTTCGAAATCGATCATCATCGCGACCTTGCGATTCTGCCGCGCCGCATACAGCGCCGCTTCGTTCACCAGATTCGCCAGTTCCGCGCCTGCCAGACCAGGTGTCCCGCGCGCCAACACAGAAAGATCCACATCGTCGCCCAGCGGAACCTTCTTGGTGTGAACCTTGAGGATTGCTTCGCGTCCGCCCACATCCGGACGGCCCACCACAACACGCCGATCGAAACGGCCCGGACGCAGCAGCGCCGGATCCAGCACGTCCGGACGGTTCGTCGCCGCCACCAGGATCACGCCTTCGTTCGATTCAAACCCGTCCATCTCCACCAGCAGCTGGTTCAGAGTCTGTTCGCGCTCGTCATGTCCGCCACCAAGGCCCGCGCCACGATGCCGACCCACAGCGTCGATTTCGTCGATGAAGATGATGCAGGGAGCGTTCTTCTTGCCCTGTTCAAACAGATCGCGCACGCGGCTCGCGCCCACGCCGACAAACATTTCCACGAAGTCCGAACCGGAGATCGAGAAGAACGGCACGCTCGCCTCGCCCGCAATCGCGCGCGCCAGCAGCGTCTTACCTGTACCCGGCGAGCCGACCAGCAGCACGCCCTTCGGAATGCGCCCGCCCAGCTTCTGGAACTTCTGCGGCTCGCGCAGGAAGTCGATAATCTCCTGGAGTTCTTCCTTGGCCTCTTCCACGCCCGCAACGTCTTTAAACGTCACCTTGCGCTGCTGCGTCGAATGCAGCCGTGCGCGGCTCTTGCCAAAGCTCATCGCCTTGTTGCCGCCGCTCTGCATCTGCCGCATCATGAAGATCCAGAAACCCACCACCAGAATGATCGGCGAGAAGTTTACGATCATCGAAAGCCAGCCGTTCGCCGAGGCGTCGGTAAACGTCATGGTGACGCCCCGTTCCTTCAGCTTCGAGTAGAGCTCCGGATAGGTCTGCGGAATCACCGTGTGATACTGGTCGCGGCCATTCAGATAATCGCCCTTCACCGACGTAGTGTCGATGGTGGCGTTCTTGATATACCCCGCGTCGACATCGTTCAGAAACTCCGTGAAGTTGAGCGCCTTATCGTGCTTGCCATCGCGGCTGTGCGTGACTACCGCCCACAGCACGCCCGCCATGCAGACGACTACCACCCAGAAAATAGCTGTTTTAACTTTAGAGTCCACAAAACCTCATTCCGATCTCACGTTCATCCGCCCCGGCCTGCATTTTGGGACGCCCCTGCCTGTTTAGACGTCCGGCCCGGCCAATTCGATTCCACCCGGAACCAAATCCACCACCGATTCCCGCACCAGAAGCATCGACTCACTATCCGCCGACGCCGCAAACTCCCTGGCCACGCCAAATCTCCGCGTCCATACGATTCGCTCGCCCATGGCAATTACCGGCCATCTGCGCCGCTCCCACAGCGGGATCCGGTACTCCTGGAACAACGTCTTAATCTTGACCGTTGCGCCTCCGGAATGTCCGTTCCGCTCGAACTGGTCCCCTGGACGCCAGTTGCGGAGGTGCAATGAACCCAGGCACTTCGCCGGGTCCAAAGCGTTCACGTCACTATTATATACGCCGGGCCGGGCGACGAGTTCCATCTCTATGGTTAACCCGCGTTCAGGAACTTCCGTCTTCCCCGGCACTTCCAGCGGTACGGAGAAGTTTCTTTCCATCCGCGCATCATATTGTTGCGGAGCCAGCCGCAGCATGTCGAATGACCGGTAAACGTCCAGATCCGGTAATTGGATCCGCCCGCTACCCTCCCGCGTTGCCATCATCCCCCGGATAGCCTCCACATGCTGGAACCCGATGCCACGGAGACTTCCCCGCACGTGCTCTACCGCCCGCCGCAGCAACCGGCGCTGAACCGCCAGGGGCAGGATTAGAAAAGGACCAATCTCCACCAAAACCGTCTCCGGCTTCATCTTTATATAAAGCCGCTCCAGACGCGTCACCTCGCCGGTCCAGTAATCCTCTTCGGCTTGGGCCCATTCGGCAGTCGAAGCCAGCACTTCCGCCAACGACGGATTCAGCCGTGCCAGCTCCGGCAGCACGTTCAAACGGATGCGATTCCGCTGGTACCCCACATCCGCGTTCGATTCATCCTCCCGCCACGCCATGCCGCGTTCCTGCAGCCAGTCCCGAATAGCAACCCGCCGCAATCCCAGCAGTGGCCGGATCATCCCATTTGCTGTCGACGGACGAATCCCGCTCAGCCCCGCCGAGCCGGACCCCCGAAGAAACCGGAACAAGACCGTCTCCGCCTGATCGTCCAGCGTATGACCGGTAGCTACGCAATCGCAAATACCAGCCGCGATGCACTCTTCAAAAAACGAATACCGCAGCCGACGCGCCTCCTGCTCCACATTCCCTTCGCCCGGCGGACGCACCGCGACGTGACAAGGCAAACCCGCAGCTTCCGCCAGTCCACGCACAAAAGCCTCATCGGCATCCGAATCCGCGCCGCGCAGCTGATGATTGACATGCAGCACAGCAACCGCAAGTTCCCGCAACGCGGCCAGCAGGAACACGGAATCCGCCCCACCGGACACGGCAACACCGATCTTCTTGTAATCCCCGATTCCGGCCGCAACACGATCAATCAAGCTGACACCCTCTTCAAAGTCAAAGCCTTTTCCGCAGGAGCGAGTGTGGGGCAGGCGATTCCGCCTGCCAATAAGGAAGTGCAATGGCAATTCCAACCCTGCCGCAATCAATCACATCTTGATCTTAACGGCTCTTCCAACTCGCGCGAATCGTTGATGGTGTCGTCGACCGCGGATCCCACCGCTTTAGAGCGAGGACTGAGTCCGGGTCTGGTAGCATTATCTAAGTCGGAATCTAGGGGGTGTAAATGCCGGGGCTAATAAGACGAGTTTCGCTTTTCTTGTTCGTTGCAGGAGCGCTTTCGGCGCAAGGCCCCACCAGGGATTCCGACGTTCAGCCCTTCGGCTTGCGCGCCGGAATGACCCGGAAAGAGATTGTCGACTTGGTCGGCGTGGAAGCCATTGATGCTAAGAGTTCCAAAGGTGACCTATTAGCGCTCTCTACGGCACCGTCCCCCCACCCTGCGTTTGAAAGCTACCTTTTATGGATTTCTCCATCAGGTGGCCTCATGAAAATACACGCCGTGGGAAAAGACGTTACGACAAACGGATATGGTGAAGAGATCAAGAGCGCCTTCAAAACCATCTGCGATGCTCTAACCACCAAATATGGGCCTCCGAAAAATGGTGATTTTCTTAAATCGGGCAGTATATGGAACGAACCGCGGGATTGGACAATGGGGCTCCTAAAGAAAGAGAGGGAACTATTCGCCGTCTGGGATTGGAGCAACGGTAGTGGGGGAATTACTCTGGATAGCAAGGCCATGTCGACCGAAAAGGGTTACGTGACACTCTCCTATGAATTTACCGGTTGGGGCAAGTACGTCGATTCGTCGAAGGCGGACGAAAACAAAGTCTTCTGAGGCACTCCCTCACCCTACGGCCCAGGAATGATCTGCAGATGCCTTTCCAACTGGCTGGCCTCTCCGCTTCCGCGTCGGATACCATCTCTGTTTCCTGTGATCGTCGGTGCAGTATTCGTGCTCTTCCAATGGTGCGACCCGCACCGGGCTTTTCGCCGGAAATTGTGCTACGATGTGCATACAGATGGCGGTGCGCTTTGAGTGGGACGAAAAAAAGAATCGAGCCAACATTGTCAAGCACCGAATCAGCTTCGAAACAGCGAGACTCGTCTTTGATGATCCTCACGTGGTTTCATTCCCTGAACGGAATGTAGAAGGCGAGGAGCGCTGGCAAAGCCTCGGAAGTGCGGACGGTATCGCAATTCTTACCGTCGCACACACCGTTCTTGACGGTGATGGCAACGAAGTGGTCCGGATCATCTCAGCGCGAAAAGCAAGCCCGTCGGAACGGAGACGTTATGCCAACTAAGAAACAGAAGAAAGAATTGGAAGCTCTCGCTGCAACGCCGGATGAAAACATTGATTTCAGCGACATTCCTGAAATCACGGATAAGCAATGGGCCGGTGCTGTCCGTGGTCTGTTCGCGCGACCGGAGACGAGGCATATCAGTATCCGGCTGAGCGCCGTTGACCTGCTGATCGCAAACAAGCTCGCCGCTGCCAAAGGGCTTCCGTATCAGACATACATCAAGAGTCTCCTGCATGAGTCGCTGGTCCGGGAGAATTCAAAATAGACTCCGGGGCCCCGCAATCAGGCGAAATTACCTACGGCCCAAAAATAACCCGCGGATGCCGCTCCACGGCCAACTCACCCCGCTTCCGCGCCAGACACCACGTCTGCTCCCCGCGATCCTCGGTGCTATACCCGTGCTCTTCCAGCAGCGCAACCAGCACCGAGCGCCACTCGCCCTCATACTCGCCAATCACCGTCGTGAACAGCTTCTCCACCTCAAACCCCGCCGCCTTCACGGCCTCGCCCACTTCCCACGCCGTGTATTCCCGCATGTGCCCGATCTCCGGCTCATGATCCGGAATCTTGTAATGCGGATAAATCTGCGGACCGTGCTTGCCTTCCAGCATCTTAAACAGACTCGCCAGCCCGCCCACATTCGGCGTCGTCACCAGCAGATACCCGCCCTCCGCCAGCACCCTCCGCGATTCCAGCAGCAGAAACATCGGGTCATAGATCAGGTGTTCGAAAATCTCCCCCGCCACCACCAGATCGAAATGCCCGTCGGGATAGGGATACACATCCCGCTCGGCATCGAAGTGATCCACCTCACAGTGAAAATCCCCATCCGGAAAGTGCATCGTCTTCTGGTCGATCCTGCCAGGCCGCCCAAAGTACCCGCCCCGTACTTCGCGATAACCGCAGACGCGCTGCAGCAGCGGAGTGATCTGCATGTAACAGCCCAACTCCAGCACGCGCCCCGTAGCTTGCGGCGGAGGCACCAGCGCCAGCGTCCGAGCCAGACGCGGAATATGCTTCGCCAGATATTGTCGCGCCCCTTCGTGCTCCGCCGGAAGCTCGCGCAAAGCAGCCTCACAGGCCTGAAGTTTCTCTGTGTTGAAAGGTTCCTTGGTAGTCTCAGTCACGGTCGGGCTCTCACGATCATGGAATCCCCGGCACCAGGCTGTGAAGCGCACCCAAAGAACAGGTAACCGGAACACCACCGCGATCTTACCAGAGCGCTGTCCCATGCACCCACCTTTGCCTCGGGACTTCGACGGCCCCCACGCCCGCCTCTTTGTCTCGGGACTTCGACGCCCGTTACCGAACCGCGACTAAAAGGAGCGGCACTCTAAACCAGTACAAGCCGATAAACTCCCGCGCATGCACCCTCCCGCGCCCACCCCCGCTAAAACCGAAACAAATAACTAATCTTCGCAAAAAACTGCCGCTGCGTCGTCGCCGACGGCAGATTCGTCCGCACCACCGAATTCGGAATCCCCAGACTCCCTGGTACCACCGCCAGATTCTCCAGGCTATCCGTATACCCCAGATAAAACGCCGTGCCCGGATGCAGCAACCACGTCAACAGCACATCCCCCGTCACCCGCTTCTGCCGATCCAGATTGATCAGCGCCGGATTCTTCAGCGTCGCGTTGTAATCCACAATCACCCGCAACGACAACGCCCGGTTGTACTGATACACCACCCGCGACCGCCACAGATGATTCACAAACACCGTCGCCGGATGCGACACCGGTGCCGACGCCCATCCCGCAAACGATCCATCGTCCGTCTTCAGTCGCGTCAGGCTGTAGATCTCATCCACCTTCACCTTCGGAACCGGCCGCACCGTCACCGTCATCTGCGCTTCGTCGCCGTGCCCCAGAAACGGATTCACGCCCGCCGCCGGAGAATAGTTGATCCGTGTCCCCCGGGAATAGCCCCAGTCGAAAGTCGCCAGCTTGAAATATTCCGTATGCGCACCAAAGCCCGTACTGGCGCGCCGAAAATTCGTATTGGAGAAGCGTTCGAAAATCTCGTTGCGGTTTACATAGGCGTAAGTCGACCGGGCCATCTCTACCTGCATCCCCGGCCTCACCGACCAGTCCTGCTGCACACCGTGATGGTCCACGTCGCCTTGCACATTCAGTTGCGGTCCCCACGAAATCAGCACCTTACTCTTCGGATGAAATTTGTAGTTGGCGTACTGCTGCACCTGCCGGATATCCACCCGCGTCACAAATCCCAAATCCGTATTGAATCCCGCGCCGCGATCAATATAAGCCAGTTGATAAAAATACTTCCGGTCAGACGCCGTCAGGTTTGCATTCACCGCGTTCCCGAGTGTGCGCCCGGCCGTCGGGTCCACCGTATAGCTATGGATGAACTGCCCCGCCAGCGTCCAGTGCGTGCTCAAATGTATGCTCGTATCCACCGCTCCCACCCGATTCACCCTCCCGCCAAATTCCCGGTCCGTAAACATCGCCCCCACGTTCGATTGCTTCCCGAACTCCCTCTGCACGCGACCCACTCCGTTCGCAGCCCTCTTGCCATAGTTCGGATTCCCCACGCCCGCCACAATCCCAGGAGCCCGATCGTCAATCGTGAGGAACCCCATATTCCAGCGCCCCAGCTTGCCGGTTAGCCTCACACCATACTCCGGATCGATAATGTTCCGCGAGAAAAACAGATTCTCCGGCGTGACGAAGAACCCATTATTCTCGATGAAGAACGGTCGCTTCTCCCGGAACTGCACCGCATACCGCTGGTTCACCGTGACCTGTGGATCGTCCGATTCCACCTGACTGAAGTCCGGCCGCAACGCCACGTCCACCGTCAGCGAGTCATGCAGCACCATCTTCGCGTCCAGCCCGATCCGTTCGTCCGTATTCGTCCGGTACAGCGGCCCCTCGGCAGCCGACCCTGGGTTGTCCAGAAAATGCGCGTGCCCCAGGGCCCCATATGGAATGAACTGCAGATTCCGTCCCGGCGAAATCCCCTCCATCCCGGCCGCGTTCCCTAATTGAGGCGTGAACCCGTTCTGCCGCCGCGTAATGTAAGGCCAGAATGAAGATTCATTGTTCGTCGGCAGAAACCGCCCCAGCCCAAACCCCCACGTCTGCACATCGGCCGAAGTAAATCGCAGACTCTTGAACGGAATGGTCGCCGTCGCCACAAACCCATCCGCCGTGACTCGCCCGTCGGAATACCACAAGGTATCGAAACTCATATCGTCGTTCTGTCCCTCGTTCACGATCCCGTCCGCCTGCACCCCCAGCGGATTCACGAAGAATTCATACGACCGCTGGTGATCGTGAAACGTGTCCAGAAAGATCCCGACAATGTCATCGGCAAAAAGGTCGTCGCGCTTGCTCAGCCGCGCCCGCGTCTGTCCGGCCGGCGAATGGCAAACGAAAACCGCGTACAGATTCTTGTCGTCATAGCCAACCCATGCCGACGTCTTCTGGCTGACAGGCACGCCATCTCCCGGCGACCGCTGTCGGAAATCGTCGACGCGCAGCATGTCCGCGCGGAAATGCCCGTCCAGAAATTCTTCCAGCTTTGGCTTCGACGCCAGTCGCGGAATCTTCACGTTCTTCATTTGAACGGGCAGTCCTGCCGTAGGCTGCGCGAGCGCCGCGCCGCAAAGCCCGGTCAGCAAAAAAACACACTACGGCCTTTTGAGTCACTTCTGAGATACGCCTGAGGATCAATATCGTTAGCCTTCAGATCTTTAAACCGCCGCCAGGCAAATTCGTTACAAACTTTAATCCCGGTCGTACTCAGCGATCCGCGTTTTCACCAATTTCCGCACCAATCCATCCGGCAAAGGCTGATCCACCGGAAATCGCACCGTCCCCTTGCTCGTGCCATAAGCCTGTAGTTCATCCGCGTGCGCCATCACCGGATGTGCCCCCGGATAGAACGAACAGTGTTTCGCCGCAGCTCCAAACGCCACCAGCATTCGGCCCCGATACCGCACCGCCGGAATGTTGTAGCTAATGCACTCCTCCAGCCCCGGTGCCGCTTTATGAATCGCCCGCCGCAATTTCTCCAGTGCCGCCCGCTTATCCTCGCTCAACGTCGCAAGGTACTCATCAATCGAACCCGCAGCTTTCTTCATTTCGCCTGGTTCTCCGCCATCCGCGCCTTCAAGATCTTCTTCACCATCGCCACGGGCGGCGGCTTCTACGGTTGAAAACGAATCGTTCCCTTGCTCGTCTCAAAACCGCTCAACTCTGCCGCAAACTCCGCCACCGTCGTCGCGCTCATCGGATAGAACGCGCAACGTTTCCCGGTCGCCCCGAACGCCACGAGCATCCCGTTTAACCGAAATGCCGGCAACGAATAGCTGATGCACTCCTCCGCCTCCGGCGCGGCTTTTCGAATGATCTGGCGCAGCCGCCCCAAGGCCGACCGCTGACCTTCGTCCAGTCCCGCAAGATACTCGTCGATAGTCGGCGCCTTCAAGCCCCGCGTGGCCCCCTTACTTTGCGCCAGGGTCATTCTGCATGATCCCGAAAATGTGCCCATCCGGGTCTTTGTAATATGCCAGCCACCCAACACCCGGAATTGCCATCTTCGGCAGTGCACACTCCGCGCCCGCCTCCGCCATAGTCGCCATCGTTGCCTCAATATCCGGCACCGCAATCGTATTCACACAAGGCTGCTGTGGAGAATGCCGCAGCATGAGCCCGCCATCGATCCCCGGACCCTCGCCCGTCGAAATCACATAATAAGGATGCGGCGACCCTTCCCATTGTTTAAACTTCCACCCAAAAACCTTCTCATAGAAAGCAATGGATCGCGCCGGGTCCGACGCCGGAATTTCAAAATGCACAGGTCGTGGCATTTCGTCATTGTTTCATAAAATATCCGCATCACCCAACCGGCCACTATCATAAAAACGTGAAGCTGCTCATCTTTTCTGACATCCACAATGACGCCCTCGCCCTCCAGCGCCTCATGGCAGTCGAAGCCGACTACTACTTCTGCGCCGGCGACCTCGTCAACTTCGCCCGCGGCCTCGACGCCATGGCCGAAATCATGAAGCCCCGTGCCGACCGCCTCTACGTCATCCCCGGCAACCACGAATCCGCCGCCAACATCACAGCCCTCTGTGCCAAATATGGCTTCCACGACTTCCACGGCGGCCACCTCACCATCCCCGGCTTCGAAATCGTCGGCCTCGGCTACTCCAACCCCACGCCCTTCGATACGCCCGGCGAGTACTCCGAAGAGGAGCTCGAAACCCGCCTCCACGCCTTCGATGGCCTCAAGCCCATGATCGCCATCTGCCACGCGCCGCCCTTCGCCACGCCGCTCGACCGCATCACAAATCTCAAACACGCCGGCAGCCGCGCCGTCCGCGAATTCCTCCGCCGCGAACAGCCGCGCTACTTCTTCTGCGGTCACATCCATGAAGCCGCCGGCGCTCAGGATAAACTGGGCGAAACCTCCGCCATGAACGTGGGTAAGAAAGGCTACCTGCTTGATCTCGATCAGCAGGCCGAATGGGGACAAATCTAACCATGGCAACTCTCGGACTCGTGGAATATGCCGACGCGCCTCCCGAAGTGCGCGCCGTTTATGACGACATCATGGCCACACGCAAGGTGGACTGGATCAACAATTTCTGGAAGGCGCTCGCCAACGATCCAGCCACGCTGCGCCGCACGTGGGAGAGTATCAAGGAAATCATGCGCCCCGGCGCGCTCGACCCTCTGACGAAGGAGCTCATCTATGTAGCGGTAAGCGCGACGAATCAATGTGGTTACTGCATCGCTTCCCACACAGCGGGTGCGCGCAAAGCGGGCATGACGGACGCCATGTTCGCCGAATTGATGGCCGTGACTGGCATGGCAAACGAAACCAACCGCCTCGCCGCCGGTTATCAGGTGGAGATTGACGAAAGGTTTCTGAACAGATGAAGGAGGGCATGTTCACCGACATGCTCGCCACGGTCCGCCGCATCCCGAAGGGTCGCGTTTCGACGTACGGTGAGGTCGCAACGGCCAGCGGCCACCCCGGAGCCGCCAGACAAGTAGTCTGGGCGCTCAGGGCAGGGAAGAACGTCCCCTGGCACCGAGTCTTAGGTGCTGGCGGCCGCATCAGACTAACCGGCGAAAGCGCCCTCGAACAAAGGCTCCGTCTCCAGACGGAAGGCGTCACCATCACCGGCGACAAGGTCGACCTCAAACGCTTCCACCATATCTTCAAACCCGCGAAGGAGCCAGTGGCGTGAAGAACGGACCGACCGCGACTCATTTCCTGAACGTGGATCTCGACATCCATTCGAAGGACGATCTTCAGCCTCTCGCTCAAGCGTTCGGCAAAAAAGTGGATGTACTCTGGGTAGGACGCGCCAAGCGGACCCACTATGCCCACTTTGAGCTGGCGAGTAGGAGTACCACACCCGACAACACAATTCGCGCTTTGTGCCGACTGATAAACGCGCTCCCAAAGGCAGAACGGGGTCTATGGAATGCCGCGAAGCGCCGTGACTTCAGCGTCGGAGTGCAGTCCGTCGCAGGCTCCCCCGTTATCGATTTCGCAATTAAGCCCGAGATACTGCGACTTGCTTCTGATCTGGGAGCCCGCATCGTCTTCACCGTGTACTCGCCGAACCGCCCAAACGACGAGAGGTCTGAATGATTAAGGGAATGGGATGAATACAGAAACAGAAATTGAACTGCACGACTCGGAGTGCCTTGCCATTGAAGTTGACGAAACCGGACTCTACCGCCCTTCGCGTTCACGCTCCCCACCACAATCCCCCCTCAAACCGCTAAACTAAAACCTTGGAAAACCGAGACTTCTCCCGCATCCTCCACGAAACCGCCGACCTCATGGAAATCGCCGGCGACGATGGCTTCCGCATCCGCTCCTACCGCAACGGCGCAGCCACCATCGAAGGCTACCCCGAGCGCATTGCCGACATCCTCGCCAACCCCAACGCCAAAATCACAGACGTCCCCGGTATTGGCAAAGGCCTCGCCGCCGTCCTTGCCGAAATCGAATCGCGCGGCTCCTGCGAACGCCGCGACGAACTCCTGCAAAAATTCCCGCCCGCCGCGCTCGACTTCCTCAAGATCCAGGGCCTCGGCCCCAAGTCCATCGCGATGCTCTTCGAGCACTTCCAGGTCCGCACCGTCGACGAGCTCGAGCAACTCTGCAAAGATCAAAAACTTCGCACCCTCCCCCGCATGGGCGCGAAGCTCGAAGAAAAGGTCCTCCGCGGCATCGCCCAACTCCGCGAACACTCCGGCCGCTTCCTCCTCAACTTCGCCGACAACGCCGCCCGCGAAATGATCGAACACCTCAGCACCATCCCAGGCATCGAACAAATCGCCACCGCCGGCAGCCTCCGCCGCGGTAAAGAAACCATCGGCGATGTCGACCTCCTCGTCACCGGTGCCGATCCCAACCTCGTACTTGATCGCGTCGCCACCTACCCGCGTGTTCACGAAGTCCTCGGCCGCGGCGTCAACAAAACCAGCGTCAAAGTCGGCCGCGAAGGTCTCCAAATCGATGTCCGCGCCCTCGAACACGAAAGCTTCGGCGCAGCCATGCAATACTTCACGGGCAGCAAGGAGCACAACATCGCCCTGCGCCAGCGCGCCCTCCGCCTCGGCCTCACCCTCAACGAATACGGTCTCTTCCGCCTCGATGACAACACGCGCGTTGCCGGCGAAACCGAAGAGGGCGTCTACAAAGCGCTCGGCCTCGACTGGATTCCACCCGAACTCCGCGAGAATCAGGGCGAGATCGAACTCGCCGAATCACACCAGCTCCCCCACCTCGTAGAGCAGACCGACATTCGCGGCGATCTCCACATGCACACCACCGCGACAGACGGCCGCGCCACTCTGGAAGAAATGGCCGAAGCCGCCCGCGCTCTCGGCTACGAGTACATCGCCATTACCGACCACTCGAAAGCTCTCTCCATGGCTTTCGGTCTCGATGAAAAGCGCGTCACCGACTTCGCCCACACCGTCCGCACTCTCAACGAACGCGGCGATCTGGGCATCCGTATCTTCTCCGGCCTCGAATGCGACATTCTTAAGGATGGCGAGATGGACATCGCCTGGGACGCCCTCGCTGAGCTCGATCTTGTGATCGGCAGCGTCCACAGCCACATGAATCTCGAATCAGCCGAGATGACGGATCGCCTGCTCCGCGCCCTCGAATGTCCGCATCTCACCGCGATGGGCCACCCAACTGGCCGCCTGCTCCTCCATCGCGATCCCTTCCCCTTCGATTTCGATAAGGTTTCCGACGAAGCGATCAAACGAGGCGTTGCGCTCGAAATCAACAGCAGCCCGGAGCGGCTCGACCTCAACGCCGCCCACATCCGCGCCGCCAAAGCAAAGGGAGCGAAGTTCATCGTCT
Source organism: uncultured Acidobacteriia bacterium (assembly GCA_903875575.1). Classification (GTDB taxonomy): domain Bacteria; phylum Acidobacteriota; class Terriglobia; order Bryobacterales; family Bryobacteraceae; genus BOG-234. The sequence goes on from CAIQWJ010000015.1 coordinate 22,689, forward strand.
CCACCGACGCGCACCATCCGAAGCATCTTCTCAACATGCGCTACGGCCTGCTCACCGCCCGCCGCGGCGGCCTCACCGCCGCCGACATCCTCAACACGCAAAGCGCCGATCAATTCGCGAAATTGCTGAGGAAGCATGCATCTGCCTGACCGCACGCTTCCCATGCGCAGCACGCGGATACCGCACCCGGATGCTGGTGCACTCGCTTTCCCATGTGCCGCCCATTCATGCCGCACCAGGTCCGCGGGCGCGTCGGCATCGTCATGTGCCGCACGTTCATACCGAACCGCGACTGGAAGGAGCGGCACTCAAGTCTCCCTCAAAACCAACCCAACCCGCGCACCAAACCAAACCCTTTGACCTGAAACACAAACCCATACTGAGCTGCGACCGCAAGGGAGCGACACTCAAATCTCCCATAAAACCAAGCCAACCCGGAGCCAACCCAAACCCATGAAAATCACATCTTCCAGAGAAGTCTACGCCTGCGGCCTCTTCCGCGTCACCGAAGACGAAGCCATCGAACCACCTCAAAAAGGAAAGGCTAAAGGCATCAAACCCTTCCACATCAAACGCAGCGTAGTCCGTCACAATGGTTCCGCCGTCATGATGCCGGTCGATGACAAAAAACGCGTCCTCCTCGTCCGCCAATACCGTCTCCCCGCCGACAAGTACCTCTGGGAACTCCCCGCCGGCAAAATCGACGATGGCGAGAACGCGCTGCAGGCCGCCAAACGCGAACTGATCGAAGAAACCGGCCTCCGCGCCAAAAAATGGAAGAAGCTGGCCCTCTTCTACCCCAGTCCGGGCTTCCTTCAGGAGTCGATGACCATCTACCTCGCCACCGATCTCACCCACGGTGAAGCTCAACCGATGGACGATGAACGCATCGAAACGAAGTGGTTCACCCGCAAAGAACTGAAGACGATGGTCAAAACCAACGCCATCGTCGACGCCAAAACCATGATCGGCTTCCTCCACTGGGATCGTCTCGGATAGCGCCGAACCCCTGTAAACACTGCTGCAAAAACGCACACACCAAAAAAAACGCGAACCCCGAAGGGTTCGCGTTCGTTTCTCAAAGAAAAAGGGCAGACCCGAAGGTCCGCCCGTTAGACTACTTTTTCTTCGCAGCCTTCTTCTTTGCTACGGCCTTCTTAGGGGCTGCTTTCTTAACGGCTTTCTTTGTTGCCATGTGTGTAATTCTCCCGATCTCTATTATGTAACAAGTTGAGTAAAAGTAAAACAGAAAAATGTAAAAATGTTTTGGGCGGTCCGGGACGTCCCGCCCGTCCGAATGGTACAAGGGTAGACGAATGAAAAAAGTTCAGCTCATTACCGACGGCGCATGCCTCGGAAATCCTGGCCCCGGAGGTTGGGCCGCCATCCTTCTTCACGGCGAACATCGCAAGGAACTCTTCGGCTGCGAAGCCCACACCACCAACAACCGAATGGAGCTCACAGGCGCTATTCAAGGGCTTTCCGCGCTGCGCGAGCGTTGCGATGTCGAGATCGTGACCGATTCCGAGTACATGAAGAACGGCATCACGCAGTGGATCGTCAACTGGAAGAAGCGCGGCTGGCTGACCGCCGCAAAGAAGCCCGTCGTCAATCGCGATCTCTGGGAACTGCTCGATCATGAGACTACCCGCCACGCCACCCGCTGGAGCTGGACCAAAGGCCACGCCTCCCACGCCGAAAACAATCGTGCCGATGAACTCGCCTCTCTCGCCGCCCGTCAGCAGCGCAATTCGGACTAGGCACGCGTCGAAACCTCACGCCAGCAGTCGCGCCACAGCGTTCTCATTCCATTCCACGCCGCTGCCGGCAGCGTCTTCCACGTTCGCCATCCCAGCCTCCACGCGCAGCGGCTCCGCCACAATCGGATTCCACCAGTCCGCATACTCCAGGAAGTGCGCCGTTGCCGACGCGCACATCAGTTGCGCGCTCAACTCCGGCCACAAATGGTTCGAAATCGGAATACTGTGAGCCTCCGCCAGCGCCGCCGCGCGCATCCAGCCCGTTACTCCGCCAATCTTCATCACATCCGGCATCATGAAGTCCGATGCCTGCGCGTCAATCGCCTCCCGCATCTCATGTGGTCCCCACCAGTTCTCTCCGCACTGAATCGGCGTCCGAATCTCCCGCGACACTCTCGCATGCCCACGGTAGTCGTGCGCCAGCACCGGCTCCTCAATCCACGTCAGTCCTTCGTCGTCCAGCGCGCGAAGCCGTTCCACCGCCGTTGCCGGCGTCAGCGACTGGTTGTAGTCCACCATGATCGCCATTTCATCGCCCACGGCCTTCCGAATCGTCCGCACCACTGCCAGATCTTCAGCCGCGCTCGGATACCCAATCTTCACCTTCACGCCATGGAACCCGCGCTTCGCCCAACGCTCAGCCACTCGCGCGGAATCGGCAACGCCGTCATATCCCACCGCGCCATACGCCCTCACTGGCTTCTCCAAACCACCCAGCAGCCGCAAGACCGACGTCTGATGTGTCCGCGCCAGCGCATCCCACAACGCCATATCGATCCCCGCCACCGCCATCGCTACCAGTCCCTGCATCCCCAGCAATCGAAAACGCCGCGCAAAACCATCCGCAATCTCCATCGGGGCCAGTGCCTGGCCCGTGACCATCGCCGCCAGACTCTCCGTCAACTCCGCAGTCGGCTTCAACGCGGCAGCGTTATACGTAAAGATGATGCCGTGCCCCGCCACGCCTTCATCGGTGTAAACATCCACCAGCACCAGCGGCGATTCCGTCACTGCCCCGCTGGCCGTGCGATGCGGCTCTTCCATCGGTACCCGCACCGCGCGTATCCGGAATCCCTTGATCTTTGGCGCTCTCAGTTGGCTCATTCCGAAAATTATCCCCAATCCGCTGCCGCCCTGTAAATCCCCATCCTCGTTGGCTGCGTCGTGAACTCAACCCGCGCCCCACGCTAAAATCACGATATGGCAACTGAAACCTACGCGGTGTTCGACACAACTGAAGGCCGCTTCAAAATCAAACTCTTCGACGACAAGGCACCCAACACGGTGAAAAACTTCACCGATCTCGCCGAAGGCATCAAGACCGGCAAGCCTTTTTACGATGGCCTCGTCTTCCATCGCGTCATTCCGGACTTCATGATTCAGGGCGGCTGCCCTCAGGGCACCGGTCGCGGCGGCCCAGGCTACAACTTCGCCGACGAATTCCACCCCACCCTGAAGCACTCCAAACCAGGCCTCCTCTCCATGGCCAACGCCGGCCCCAATACCAACGGCAGCCAGTTCTTCGTCACCGTCGCCGCCACACCCTGGCTCGATAATCGCCACACTATCTTCGGCGAAGTGATCGAAGGCTATGACGTAGCCGAGAAGATTTCCAAACTCCCGAAGGACTCGTCCGACCGCCCGAAGAAAGAAGTCCGGATCAACACCGTGACCATCGAGCGCGTTTGACCTCGTCCGCCCCATCGTTGAATTCTCATACGGCGCTTTTTGGCGGAACGTTTGATCCCATTCACGACGCGCATCTCGCAATAGCACGCGCCGCACGCAATGAATTTGCGTTGCGGCGCGTTCTCTTTGTCCCCGCCGCCAGTCCGCCCCACAAGTCCGGCCTGACCGTGGCGTCATACGAAGACCGCGTCCGCATGGTGGAACTCGCCTGCGCTGATGAACCAGGCTTCGAAACCTCCCGCATCGAGCAGGACGCCGTCCCCAGCTATTCCATCCTCACCATCGAACGCCTGCTCGCCGCCGGCAACGGCCCTCTCGCCTTCCTCATCGGTGCCGACGCCTTCGCCGAAATCCGCACCTGGCACCGCTGGCGCGAAGTCGTCAGCCTTGTCGAATTCATCGTCGTCACCAGACCAGGCTCAGTCTACAATGCCCCATCCGAAGCCAGAGTCCACGAACTCCCGGGCCTCGAACTTCCGGTCTCATCCTCCGAAGTTCGCGAGCAGATCGCCAGGGGCGACACCAGAATTCCAGTCCCCGAGCCAGTACTACACTACATCGCACAACACCACCTCTACCGCCGGTAAGCCGATTTGTATATGATCACGGAAGAAACGATTCCGCTACTGCGTCCAATGATCATGAAGCACCTGAGCATAATGGCATTCACCCTGGCCGCAGTCGTTTCCGCCGCACAGGAGCCAAACTTTGATTCCGCCAGCTTCAAAGTAGCCAATCCGGCAAACCGCCCCGCCCCGGACAAACGCACCTCGGGCGGCCCCGGCACCACCGACCCCAGCCATTTCTATTTCGCCAACGCCGACATGGGCGAGCTGATCATGAGGGCCTATGGCGTTAGTCGTGATCAGGTTTCCGGCCCATGCTGGATTATCGAAGTGAAACGGTGCGCCGGGGAATGGGTGAACTTCGAACTCACCGCCACCATGCCGCCCGACACAACCGAAGAGCGTTTCGACGCAATGCTCCGGACCTTGTTAGCCACGCGTTTCCGCCTGGCAATCCACCACCAGACAAGAAATGTCCCCGGCTACGAGCTCGCCGTCATCGAAGGCAACGTCAGTCCCGAGCATCCGGTAGCCCCGCCCGGAGACGAAGCGTGGATGGCAAGAACTCACCCACCCGGTGTGTCGTTGATGGTTGGCCTGTCGGGCGACGGCGAGCGCGCTCTGTTCCGCAACCAGTCGATGGCGGAGTTTGTCACACACCTGGAACCTATGGCCGGCCTCGCACTCGGGATGGACAGGGAGAAAGTCGGCAAACCGAAGATCACGGACAAAACCGGCCTCACCGGCAAGTACAGTTTCAACTTCGGCTTCTCGTGCCCGTGCCTTGCGACAGTAGGTTACCAATTCCCCGGCGGCCTCTCGAACGATCCGGTCGGTGTTCCTCTCCCGAATATTTTCGACGCACTCCGCGACCAACTCGGGCTGAAACTGCAAAGAACGGCGAACGTCCCTGAAGACGTGATCGTCGTCGATCACGTCGAAAGAGCGCCCATTCCATAAGTTCGGAGAACTGATCCTTCAGACTCCAGTCGAACGCCGCCATTTGCTTCCCGCGGCGTCAATCAACCCATCGATCGCGATTCCATCCGGTAAGATTCATATCCGGGCCGCTTCGAAATCCTTAAACTGTCCCCGTTGGAGAAGCCCAACATCAGGGCTTTATCCGCTTCGGTAGTTGCCGAGATGACCGAGCACTCCAACAGACTCATAAGACTGGATTGCGTGAACGGAAATGTCGTCAGTCCGCGCTCTTCCGTGCCGCCGCGAACGTGCTCAAAATCAGCCTCGATGGTCAACAGAATCTGATCCTGCAGATGAACATAGACGCTGAATTGGGCGAAGCATACCAGCTCGACGCGTCTGGTACCAGAATTTGGATGTCCTTCGGCGTGATTGCCTCGTCGCGTATCTGGCCATCAATGTGTGACGACGCAAACTGCAAAGCCTGCTGAATATCGGCCTCGGTCAGATCCGGATAGTCGCCAAACAGCTCCGCCCGCTCTGGGTAGCTGCCCAGGATTTCGAGCACCCGTTTGACCGTGATCCGCAGACCGCGAATGCAGGGCTGCCCATCCATCTTGTCTGCCTCGATTGTGATGCGGTCAAATGGTGCCTTCAACGTCACAGTCAGAGTTTAGCGTGTTTTTCGCCACACCCTCCCAAAGTCGCCCGCCATCCCCCATGCGCCAAACTAAAGTCATCCACCACAACCGGAACCCACCGTGTCCCTTAAATCCCTCCTACGCCTCATCGGCCTCGGCCACCCCGAAACCGAAGACCAACTCCGCGCCATCACCCTCCGCCGCGACCACCTCTCCGCCCTAACCACCCCCCAACTTCGCACCGCCGTCCTCGCCCTCACCCCCGCCACCCCCATCACCGAAATCTTCGCCCTCACAGCCGTCGTCGCCGAACGCACCCTCGGCCTCCGCATGTTCCCCGTCCAATTCCACGGCGCCCTCGCCCTCAGCCGCGCCAACATCGCCGAAATGCAGACCGGCGAAGGCAAAACCCTAGCCGCCGTCCCCGCCGTCGTCGTGTTCGCCCTCGCCCATCGCGGCGTCCACGTCCTCACCGCCAACGACTACCTCGCCCGCCGCGACGCCGCCTGGATGCGCCCCGTCTACGACTTCTTCAACCTCTCCACCGCCCACATTTCCCAGGACATGTCCGCCGACGAACGCCGCGCCGCCTACCTCGCCGACATCACCTACGCCACCGCTAACGAAGTCGGTTTCGACTATCTCCGCGACGGCCTGGCCCGCCATCCCTCCGAACTCGTCCTGCGCCCCTTCTCGACCGCCGTCGTCGACGAAGCCGATTCCATCCTCATCGACGAAGCCCGCATCCCCCTCGTCATCGCCGGCGGCCTCCCCGAAGATTCCGCCGAAGCCTACCGCATCGACGCGCTCGTCTCAGGCCTCCGCCTCTATCACCACTATTCCCTCGACGAAAACGGCCGCAACGTCCGCCTCACAGACGCCGGCATCGAACGCATGGAAGCCGCCCTCGGCTGCGGCAGTCTCTTCGACGAAGAGAACCACAGCCTCCTCACCGCCACGCAGGACGCCCTCCACGCCCACGCCCTCCTCCGTCGCGATGTCGATTACGTCGTCAAAGACGGTGCCATCGAAATGGTCGACGAATTCAAAGGCCGCATCGCGCAAAACCGCCGCTGGCCCGCCGGCCTCCATTCCGCCGTCGAGGCCAAGGAACGCGTCGCGCTCAAAACCCAGGGCCGCGTCCTCGGCTCCGTCACCGTGCAAAGCCTCATCGCCATGTATGAACGCGTCTGCGGCATGACCGGCACTGCCGCCACCCAGGCCGATGAATTCTGGAAGATCTACAAACTCCCGGTCACCGCCATCCCGCCCAATCGCCCCATCATCCGCGAAGACCTTCCCGACATCGTCTATGCCGATAAACAAGCGCGCCAGCACGCCGTCGTCGAAGAGATCCGCAAGGTCCACAACGCTGGACGACCCATCCTGATCGGCACCGCCAGCGTCGCCGAATCCGAAGAACTCAGCCATCTCCTGCACGCCGCCGATATCCCGCACGCCGTCCTGAACGCCCGCAATGACGAAGCCGAAGCGGCAATCATTGGACAAGCCGGAGCCATCGGCGCGGTGACGGTCTCCACCAACATGGCGGGCAGAGGCACAGACATTTTGCTCGGCGGCAATCCCCCAAGGGATCACGATAAAGTAGTCGAACTCGGCGGCCTCTACGTCCTCGGCACCACGCGGCACGAAGCCAGACGCATCGACAATCAACTGAGAGGCCGCGCCGGACGTCAGGGCGATCCCGGCACCTCGCGCTTCTTCATCAGCCTGGATGACGACTTACTTGTCCGTTTCGGAATAGCCCACAACCCCGATATAGAAAGCGTGCAGCGCACCGCCGAGAGCCAGAATCTCGAAATCCGCCAGACCCTCTGGAAGTACGATTGCGCCGTCGAATTCCACCGCCGCGAAATGCGCGAAACACGCCGTCAGGTCTTATTGGATTCGGACTGGAGCGTAGCGTCCATGCTGGCCACATTCGATGAAGCAAGCCCCGACGAACCCGACAACTCACAATACGAAGACCTCGTCAAATCAACCAGCCGCGAAGCCATCGAAACCGCAGGCCGCAAAATCACTCTCGCCGTCATCGACGAAGTCTGGGCCGACTATCTCGCCAACGTCGCCGAACTCCGCAGCGGCGTCGTCTGGACCGCCTGGGGCAGTGGCGACCCCCTCTACAAATTCCTCACCGGAGAACGCGAAATCTACGAAGACTTCGTGCAAAGTGTGCGCGAAGGCGTAGCCCAGGCCTTCGCCGAAGCCACCATCCGGAAAGGCGAAATCGAATTCTCCAACGCCGAGCGCCTCGAACGCGGAGCCACCTGGACCTACGTAACCACCGACCAGCCTTTCGGCACCATGACCGAGCGCATCATGAAAAGCCTCCGCCAGAAATTCTCAAAGAAGCAATAGATTTGGCAGGTCCTTGCCCGTGCTTCTCGTTTTTCAGCGGCTTTCCTGCTCGACACGCACCTACGGGTCCGACCGGGTGGCATAGGCTTTAGCCTGTGGGGTCGAGCGAAGCTCGACGATCAGGCGCAATTTCTGCAATCCTGGCGAGCAATGACTTCTGTGCTTCCTCAAGCGACTGCACCGCCATCTCGCGAGTAACCGTCGGAAACTGCCGCAGGAATTCTTCCATGCGATTCCCATCCTACCGTCCCCGCAGCCTGCCTAACCGAACCGCGACTAATAAAGGAGCGGCACGCCAAACCGTTTCCGCGAGGCAAACTCCCATCTTCCCTAATCCCCACATCTCCCGGCCATCCCTAACCCCACTCCGCCGGAGGCGGACGCTGATAGCTGAAAGCTGACCGCTGAAAGCTAAAACCCCTTGACTTCACTGTACTAGCAGTTATAATACAGATATGATTCCGTTCCGGCTGGTCTTCCAGCCCGGCATTTCACTCTGCGACCAAACCGTCTACGCCGTCAAACGCGCCGTAGTAGCCGGCAAACTCCGCCCGGGCGACCCCTTCCCCTCCGTCCGCGTCCTCAGCAAAGAACTCCACATCAACCCCAACACCGCCCACAAAGTCGTCACCCAGCTCGTCCGCGAAGGCCTCCTCGAAGTCCAGGTCGGCCAGGGCACCGTAGTCTCTACCCGACCCACCCCCGGCGCAGGCGAACGCGGGCGCCTCCTGCGCGACGAAATGGAAAAACTCGTAGTCGAAGCAAAAAAACTAGGCATGGAACTCGACGACGTCCTCACCGGCGTCGAACGTCTCTGGAAGAAATTGGAAGGAAGCGACAAAGCATGAACCCCATCCGCTGCGTGGAAGTCTCAAAGAAATTCCGACGCGTGCAGGCGCTCGACCGATTGAATCTCGAAGTCCCCGAAGGCGCCGTCTACGCCCTCATCGGCGCCAACGGCGCGGGCAAAACCACCGCCATCAAAACCATGATGAACATCCTCGAACCCGATGCCGGCCTCATCGAAATCGCGGGCAAAGATTCCCGCCGCCTCCGTGGTCCCGACTTTCAGACCATCGGCTACGTCTCCGAAAACCAAAAACTCCCCGAGTGGATGACCGTCGACTACCTGATGCGCTACCTCAAGCCCTTCTACCCCACCTGGGACGACACGGCCGCCGCCACCCTGATCCGCAAATTCGGCCTCCCCGGCGACCGCAAACTCAGCCAGCTCTCGCGTGGCATGAAGATGAAGGCCGCCCTCGCCTCTTCGCTCGCCTGCCACCCGCGCCTCGTGGTTCTCGACGAACCCTTCAGCGGTCTCGACCCCCTCGTCCGCGACGAATTCATCGAAGGTCTGATCGAAAGCGCCGAAGGCACGACGATTCTCATCTCCTCTCACGACCTCGCCGAAATCGAAAGTTTCGCCAGCCACGCCGGCTATCTCGAACAGGGCCGAATGCGCTTCTCCGAGGAAATGTCGTCGCTCTCCGCGCGCTTCCGCGAAGTGGAAGTAACGCTCGGCGAACCGACCGACCTGCCACGCAACTGGCCCGCCGAATGGTTGCAGCCGCAAACATCCCCGGCAGTCATACGCTTCATCGACACGCAGTTCGATGAACGCGCCATCACCGACCGCGTCCGCGCACTCTTCCCCCGCATGATGGAGCTCAACGCGCGCGCCATGCCGCTGCGGGAAATCTTCGTGACGCTGGCAAAGGAAGAGCGGAAGGCCGCATGAAGCAGGCGCTGCACATATTCGCGAAGGATGTCCGCCGCCTCTGGCCACTGATCGTTCTGGTGCTAGCCGACTTCACGCTCTTCGCCTTCACAGCGCCCAGTGATGGGCTTGGACAATTCCTGCTAACCGTTTTATGCTGGACGCTCACGGCTCTCGCGGTGTTGGAGGACGCGCCCGCGCAGGAAAGTCCCTTCTGGCTGACGCGCCCATACAATCGCGGCAGCCTCCTCGCCGCCAAAACGGTTTTCGTACTCGCGTTCGTATTCTTGCCACTGCTGATTGCGGGAATCGTGAACGAACTGCGTGCCAGTGTGGACGTCCTCGCAAATGCGGGCACGCTCCTCTTACTGGGTATCGGACGCGGCGCGTTCTTGATCCTTCCTGGCCTCGCAGTCGGCGCGGTGACCAGAACCATGAAGCAGTTCGCGGGTATGATCGGCGCGCTAATGATCGGCTTCGTCGCGTGCGACAACTATGCCGCGGTGCACTGGGTGGCTCGCGTTGACCCGACCTACTCTACAGATCCCAACCTGATTCTGTTTCCCTCCGGCCTGGTCGCCCTGGCAGTGATCGCTCTGCAATACATCCGACGCAACACAAACCTGAGCGCCGCACTGATCGTATTCATGGTCATCGCAACATCGCTGGTTGCGCGACTCGACGCCATCACACGCTGGACCGTAAACACCACGAACGGCCGTTTCGACCCAACCGGGATACGAATCACACTCGATAAGAGTGCAAGCACACAAGAGAGCGGCAACTGTTTCAGCACTCCCCTGAAAGTAGAGGGCCTACCCAGGGGTGCGGCTCTGCGCGCACACGGGCGTCAGGAAATGCGGCTGGCATCTCGGTTGCTCGGCACGCAGGAAGGCAGGCACGGTAGTTTCACAGTCAACGATAGGGATGGCTATCTTCAGGCCGTCTGTCTCGGTGGGTTCGGCCCCGAGATGCTGGCGTCACTCATCGTGTCTGTGAATTATGAAGTTGTTACTGTCGTTCCGATTGCAAAATTTCCGGTGCGGCCAGGCCTTCAGGCCCTCTCCGGCGCGGGCGAGTGCGACATGGTGACGCAATTTCCCCCACACTTGCAGTGCCGCATAGTAGAACCAGCAATCGGCACGGTGGGTACCCAACTGGAGTACAACGGCTTGAGTTCGCACTCCGAAGAACGCATCGTTCCAGGTCTTAGTCTTTCGCCGATTCTGCTGGTGAATTTTGACGGTCCGGCTCCGCGATTCCAGCCCCGTCCGTGGTTCGAAGAAGCCATGAAGCATCCCGAAGCCCGCTTCATCCTGCAAACCGAACGAGTCATCGGCTACGTCCACGCCGACCTCTCATATAGCGGCATCGTCTTCCCGCCCACACAACCAGACAGAAAGGTCCAATAGAAGATGACACAGGTGCTCCACATACTCCGCAAAGACCTCCGCCGCCTCTGGCCGCACATTGCAGTCCTTATGCTGGTCATCGCCTACCACTCCCTGGCGGCGATCACCTCGGGCAATCCATCCTCAACCCTGACCCTGATCCTCTGCGCCTTCGTCTGGCTGCTCATCGGACGCCTCATCCACGAAGAATCCCTTGTCGGCGACAACCACTTCTGGCTGACCCGACCCTACGACCGAACCAGCCTCCTCCTCGCCAAGGCCATGCTGGTGGCACTCGCCATCGTCATCCCCTTCTTCATAGCCGACTGCATCATCGTATCCGCACACTCCCTATCCGTCACCGACAATCTCGGCGGCCTCCTCCTGCGACAACTGGTCAACGCCGCATGGCTGATCCTGCCACCCTTTGCTATCGCCGCCATCACGCGAAAGCTCTCGGACGATATCGTCGTCTGGCTCGCCGCCCTCACAGTCGCCCTCGCCTTCTGGTTTACCCGTAACAGCGACATGGTGCGCGAAACATACACGCACTTTGCCATAGTGATCGCCGTGGCGGTCATGCTCTTCGCCGTCTGGCGACAGTATTCACTGCGAACCACCTGGACCAGTCGCGCGCTGCTGATCGCTGCCGTACTTCTGCCCGCCCTTCCGCTCCCCTACAGCCCACTGTTCGCAATCGAGCGGGCCGCCACATCGCAGGCTCCAGACACATCCGGGATAACCATCAGCGCCACCGTCGATACTGTCGGTAGTTTCCCTCGGGAGCTCACCTGGAATAATCTGCACTGCATCCCCCTCAAGTTGTCGCTTGGCGGCATGAAGCCAGACTGGCGCATTTCCATCCTGAGCACCAACTCCACCGTCGAATCGGGCGACCAACAATGGAGTTCCGGCTGGCAACCCGCCTTCGGAGGTGCCTGCATCTCCACAGCCGGCCTGGCCCAACTCGCAGGCAAGCGCTTCGCCGCGCACGCTGATCTCTCCATCGCCATCTACGCCAATGAACCAGCCGTCACCGTCCCAGTAAAAGCAGGCCCTTTCGACATTCCCGGCATCGGCCGCTGCCAGTATGCTGGCGACCGCTACATGAAGCTCTTCCAGTTGGACTGCAAAGCCGTTTCATGGTTTCCACAACGGGGCCAACTCGAAATGATCGGGATAGACGAGAACTCGATCTCCGGAGTCACCAACTTCCACTACCAGTGGTCGCCCCTCAACCTCTTTCCAGGCCCGAATCCCATCTACCTCTGGGCCCCGATGCGTCTCAGCACATCCCCCGAAGAAGCAGTCGCCCAAAACGTCAAAATCCGCTTCACCCCCGAAAAACAAATCGCCCTGATCCGCCGCGAAATCACCATCCCGCAGGTAATCTTCCCGCCCGACCACTAAACCAGCCCCCATTTCCGTCTCTGTGACCTCTGTGGAGCCTCTGTGGCCTCCGGTGATGCCAGTAAACTGGCGAGTCTTGTGGAATGAAAGGAGTCCACCATGTGAATTACCCGTTCAACATGTAGCCGCGCGAGCGGGCACTGGAGCAATCCGGTGAGCCGAAGCCTCGCAAGGCGAACCTGCGAGCCGTAACAGCAGTAAACCCGATTCGGCCTCGTTACGCAAATCGAAAGACGGCCAGCCTGCCAGAGTTGGTGAAGCCTGCCACCGGTGGTTGAAGTAA
>CAIQWJ010000016.1 GCA_903875575.1 uncultured Acidobacteriia bacterium
ATCGGGATTTCAGATGTTTCTGAATCACCACATAGAACTTCGGTCTTCGCTCGTCCGCAGCCTGATTCTATCGCTGTTCCCGCACATTTTCATCCCCAGGGGTGGCCCGCTCCACGGGCCGTAGAGGTTGAAAATCGAATACCACCGCCCCCCCCCAAAGAAAATGGCTTCGCTTTTTCGAATCGTCCGCCCCGTAGCCATCAAACCCCCATTTCCTGTTATCCTCATAACCGGAGTCCTTCCCTTATGGCAACCATCAGATTCACCCTCAACGGCAAGCCGCAAACCGTTGACGTCGCCCCCGAAATGCCCCTTCTATGGGTCCTGCGCGATACCCTCGGCCTCACCGGCACCAAGTTCGGCTGCGGCATGGCCATCTGCGGTGCCTGCACTGTCCACGTCAACGGCCAGTCCACCCGCGCCTGCTCCGTCCAGGCCAACTACATCGCCGGCAAGAACGTCGTCACCATCGAAGGCCTCTCCGCCGATGGTACGCATCCCGTCCAGCGCGCCTGGATCGAAAAAGACGTCCCCCAGTGCGGCTATTGCCAGTCCGGCCAGATCATGGGTGCCGCCGCCATGCTCGCCAAAAACTCCAAACCATCCGACGCCGATATCGACGAAGTCATGAAATTCCACATCTGCCGCTGCGGCACCTATCAGGACATCCGCGCCGCCATCCATCGCGCCGCCGAACTCCAGGCCAAAGGCGGTGTCGGATGAACGCCTCACGTCGCGGTTTTCTGAAATCCACCTCCGCCGGTGCCGCCGGCCTGCTCCTCGGCTTCTACCTGCCGGAACGCAGCGAACTCGCCGCCCAGACGGCCGCTACGGGAACACCGGCGAAAGTCAACGCCTGGGTCCGCATCGGCACGGATGATTCCGTCACGCTCATGATCCACAAGTCGGAGATGGGGCAGGGTACCGTCACCTCGCTTTCGCAGTTGCTCGCGGAAGAGCTCGAGTGCGATTGGAAAAAGGTCCGCACCGAGTTCCCGCCCATCGACCCCGCCTTCGGCCTTCAGGGCGTCTTCGGCAGCCAAAGCATTCGCTCCGGCTGGATGCCGCTGCGCACCGCCGGCGCACAGGCTCGCGACCTTCTGGTGCGCGCCGCCGCCGACCGCTGGGCGATCGACAAAGCCGAATGCCATGCAGCGAATGGCGTCATCTCCAACACGGTGAATGCGAGCAAGCTGACCTTCGGACAGGTCGCCGAAGCCGCTTCGAAGCTGACGCCGTCGGCCAACGTGCCGCTCAAGACGCCCGCGCAATACAAGCTCATCGGCAAGTCCATGCCGCGTCTCGATACGAAGGATAAGGTCACTGGCGCAACGAAGTTCGGTATCGACGTGCGCGTCCCCGGCATGGTGTACGCCGCCGTCGCCCGCTGCCCCGTCTTCGGCGGCAAAGTGGTGAGCTTCGATGCCACGAAGGCCAAAGCCATTGCGGGCGTGAAGGACGCGGTGCAGATTTCGAACGGCGTGGCCGTCATTGCTGACAACACGTGGGCCGCCTTCGCCGGTGCCAAAGCGCTGGAGATCAAGTGGGATGAAGGCCCCAACGCCGTCTTCAATTCAGGTGCCATCCGGAAGTCGTTTACCGAGCAAACGATGCAACCCGGTGCCTCCGCCCGCAAGGTGGGCAACGGCGCAATCGGTCTCAACACCGCTGCGAAGAAGATCGACGCGCTCTACGAAGCACCGTTCCTCGCGCACGCACCGATGGAGCCGCTGAACTGCGTCGCGCACGTTCGTGCCGATGGTTGCGATGTCTGGGCTTCCACCCAGATGCAGACCGGCATCGCAGGTCTCGCTGCCCAGATCACAGGACTCCCGCCCAACAAGATCACGATTCACACGCAGTACCTCGGCGGCGGCTTCGGTCGACGCGCAGGTACCGACTACGCCGGTGAGGCCCTCGAAATAGCCAAGGCCATCAAGGTTCCGGTGAAGGTCACCTGGTCGCGCGAACATGACATCCAGAACGGCAACTATCGCCCCGCCTCGGTAACCCGCTTCGCCGGCGGCCTCGATGCCGATGGCTGGCCTCTCGTCCTGACTGCCAACATTGCCTGTCCGCCGATGGGTGGCGGCGGAAGTTTCGGCGGTGGCCGCGGCGGTGGCGTCGATTCCACCAGCGTGGAAGGCATTGCCGATCTCCGTTACTCAATCCCGCACATGCAGGTGGATTATCACAGCGTCACCGGAGGCGTGCCGACCACTTACTGGCGCGCGGTCGGCTACACGCAGAACACGTTCTTCGGCGAATCCTTCGTGGATGAACTCGCGGTCGCCGGCGGCAAAGATCCCGTCGAAGTGCGGCGTCGTCTTCTCGCCAGCACTCCGCGCCTTCTGGGCGTGCTGAACCTCGCCGCTGAAAAAGCAGGCTGGGGCAAGCCGCTGCCGGCCGGTCATCATCACGGCGTTGCCGTCGTCAACAACATCGGCAGCTTCACGGCACAGGTAGCCGAAGTCTCTGTCACTGCCGGCAAGCTCAAAGTTCACAAGGTGGTCTGCGCCACGGATTGCGGCCAGGTGGTGAATCCGGCCATCGTCGAACAGCAGATCCGCAGCGCCATCGTCTTCGGCCTCAGCGCCGCGCTCAAGGGCGAACTCACCATCGACGGCGGCCGTGTCCAGCAGTCGAACTTCCACCAGTACGATGTCGCCCGCATGGACGAAACGCCCGCGGTAGAAGTCCACATCGTGCCCAGCACCGAAGCTCCGGGCGGTATGGGCGAAGCGGGCGTGCCAACCATCGCACCGGCCATCTGCAACGCCATCTTCGCAGCAACCGGCAAACGGGTACGCCGCCTGCCGATCTCGGCCACCAGTCTGGCGTAATATGGGCTCACCGGGGTGCGAGCGCCGCGCCCCGGAAGCCTGTCCGCCATGATCAGTCGAGACGCCAAGCAGTTCTTCTTCCTGTCGCTGGGGCCCGCCATGGGCGTCAATGGCTGGCTGTACCGTCGCCTGCGCGCTCCACGAACAGGCGCTGCGAGGGTTCACCTCGGCCCAGGCATCAAGACTTATCTGAAAGGCTGGGTCAACGTCGATGCCAACTGCTTCACTGGTCGCTGCGATCTATGGGCGGATCTCCGGCGTCCGTTGCCTTTTCACAATGACTCAATCCCGGCGTTCTATTCGCATCACGTAATTGAGCACCTTCCCGATCTTCGCTCGCACTTCCGCGAAGTATTCCGCTGCCTGCAACCCGGTGGTGTCTACCGGACCGGTGGACCGCACGGCGATTCGTCCGTGGCGAAATTCATCGCGGGGGACGACGCCTGGTTCTCCGATTTTCCGGACGCGGCAGTGAGTACGGGCGGCCGCTTCGACAACTATCTCCTCTGCCGCGGTGAACATCTCCACATTCTGACGCTGAGCTTCCTTGGCGAATTGCTGGCAGACGCGGGTTTCGACGCGCCCGTGGTTTGTCTCCCCGCAAAAGAAACGAGGCACCCGGAACTCTTTTCCGAATGCCTCGCAACTGAATGGGAGTCGGACTACGATTGTCCGCACACTCTGATTGTGGAAGCCCGCAAGCCAGCCCGGGTTTAGGCCAGATCGAACTTCGTCTGGTGCAGAAGCGGATCGCTCTTCACCATTACGCTCTTGCCCAGAATCTCTTCCACTTCCTGGAGGAATGAATTCTGGTTGCTCTTCAGCACCTTCGCCACTTCGGGATTCACCCGGAGCATCAGATTACCCTTCTGATCCGCCACGGCCTTTCGTAACCGCTGCGCTTCGTGCAGGATTTCCGTGATCACCGTCTGCGGGCTCTTGATGTAACCAGCGCCTTCGCAATAACCGCACGGCGTGCACAGCGTCCGCTCCAGCGACTGCTTCACGCGCTTGCGCGTAATGGCCACCAGCCCGAAATCGTTGAACTGGAGAATCTTGTAGGGCGCGCGATCCACCCGCATCGCATCTTCGAGCGCGATCATCACCTTCTGGCGATTCTTGCGTTCGTCCATATCGATGAAGTCGACCACGATGATGCCGCCCAGATCGCGCAGCCGAATCTGCCGAACAATCTCTTTGATGGCGTCGGTGTTGATCTTGACGATCGTATCTTCCAGCTTGTTCGACTTGCCGACGTACTTGCCGGTGTTGATGTCGATCGCCACCAGCGCCTCAGTCTGGTTGATGACGATGTAGCCGCCCGATTTGAGCCAGACCTTCGGGCGCAGCGCCTTTTCCAGTTCCGCGGTGATTCCAAATTCGTCGAAGATCGGATTGGTGCGTGTGTACAGCTTCACGCGGCCCACCAGCGCGGGCTGGAAGCGTTCCACAAACCGCAGAATGCTCTCGTAGTGCTCTTCGTTATCCACCCAGATCGTCTTGAATGACGTGGTGAGCTGATCGCGAAGAATGCGCTGCACAAGATCGAGATCGTGATGCAACAGGACCGGAGCCGGCTTCTTCTCGGCCTTGGCGCGCATATCGAGCCAGAGGTTGTAGAGGAAGTGCATATCGCTCTTCAACTCTTCTTCGCTCTTGCCTTCCGCGGCGGTACGGCAGATGTAACCGCCCGGAATACCCTGGCGATGCGTCTGCAAAACGCGCTTCAGGCGATGGCGCTCTTCGTCCGACGGAATCTTGCGCGAAACACCGGCATGATCCACGGTCGGCATGTAGACCACAAAGCGGCCCGGCAGAGCAATGTGCGACGTGATGCGCGCGCCCTTCTGGCCCAGCGGTTCTTTGGAAATCTGAACGATGATTTCCTGGCCCTCTTTGAGGAGGTCGGAAATCGACGGCAGCACCGGGCGTTCGCGCTCGGGACGTTCCGGACGGTCGGTGCGATCCTTATTCGGCTCTCGCGCAACGCCATCGCGATGGTCACGGTTCCCGTCGCGGCCACGGTCACGGCCACCACGGTCGCGTCCGCCACGGTCACGGCCACGGTCTGGCCGGCGGTCGTCGCGCACGGCGGGAGTCTTGACCTCACCGGTGACAGGGTCCACAACCTGCACTTCGGCGGGGGCCATTTCTTCAATGCTGAGTTCGGAAACTGGCCGCGGTTCGAGTGCTTCCAGAACTGCGCCTTCAACCGCTGCGCCTTCTGCAACAGGGAGCGTCTCGCCACCTTGCGGAGCTTCGCCGCCGGGCTTCGGTCCGCGGTCGTCACGATCACCGCGATTGCGTCCGCCTCTGCGACGCGAACGGCGCGACACACGATGCGGATAACGATGACCCTGCTCACGCAGCGTCGCCGTCAGACTGGTCGGAATACGGGCAGGTTCGGGACCTTCTTCGCCGGCCACCACTTCTCCGGCTGCACCCTCCGCGACTTCACCTTCCGGGCCTTCTTCGCCCGAGTCGGACATGTCGCCGGATTCTTCAGCTTCGGCTTCCGCTTCAGCTTCAGCGTGCGGCACACCCGTGGCGAGGTCGTCGAGCGCTTCTTCGTGAATCGCTTCCACGGCTTCAGCGGCGGCGAGCACGGCCTCTTCGTCTTCTTCGCTCAGAGTTTCAACGGGGGCGTCGGCCGTGGGAATGAGAGCGGGGCGATCGGCTTCGGGCTCCGCCACTGCGGCAGGCACCTCGACTACGAGCGCGGCGGTCACAGGCTCAACAATGGATGCTTCCAGAACAGCGGGTTCGGCAACCGGTTCGGCCGCAGCAACCGTCTCGGCGACTGCTTCAACCGCAGGCGCGGACCACGCAAAGCCTTCAAGGTTCGCTTCCACCGGAATGGCAGCTTCTACTGGCGCAACCGGCTCGGCGTAGCGATCCGGGCCCGTATACTTGGCCAACGATTCACCAGGCAGAACAAAACGTTCGAAAACTTCCGGCTCGCGGGTGGACGTTTCCACCGGTGCGGCAAAGTCCGGCTCGCGCGCTTCCGCTGGTGCGGCATGGCGTTCGTGCCGTTCGGGTCTGTCGGAACCCGGCGTGAAGTACTTGGAATCCGGAAGGCCGCCCGGTCCGCGACCACCACGACGACGTCCGCGACGGCCACGACCGCCACCATCGCGATTGCCCCCGTCCCGGTTACCACCCTCGCGATTACGATCCTGCGGCGGGCGACCATCGGCGCGTACTTCACGATTCGGCTGGCCCTGCGGTCTTTCGACAGGAGCCTCGCCCTCGATCACTTCACCTGCGGGCGCAGCGGCAATTTCACGCGGCTCACGCGGTTCGCGCTGCTCTCTCGGTTCCCGCTGCTCTCTCGGAGCCCGGTTTTCCGCCGGCAGCGCCGACCCACCGGTCTTTTCCAGCTTGAGAACTTTCTCCTCAGCCGTGCTCACTACGCTGTCGTATTCGTCGTTATCTTCGAAGAAATCGGAAACGTAGAGGAAGGCGTCGCGCTCCAGGCCGATGTCGACGAATGCGGACTGCATTCCCGGCAACACTCTGGTAACGCGGCCTTTGTGGATACTACCGGCGAGGGAATACTCTTTTTCACGCTCGTGGAAAACTTCCACCAGCTGGTCGTCCTCGAGGATGGCCACTCTTGTCTCGTGGCGTCCTGTTGCGACGATTAATTCTTTCGACATGCCTTCTTCTCCCGTCAGGCCTGCAATGGCTGCTGTGCCGCCCTGGGCGGCGTGCCCTGCCGGGAGATTCCGGCTCCGATATTCGACGTGCTGCGCCCCGCGTAAGGATCGCCCGTTGCCGCCACTAAAATCCGGAAGCTTTCGCTGGCGCACCCGTGGCGCCGGACGACCGTAAACAAAATTCACTCACGCTGGCCGGAGGGTGGAGATCTGCTCAACACCCAGCATCGGCCCCGGGGAACCCATCTTTTTCGGAGCACCACCGTTACATCACGGCGGCGGAGGCTCTTTGCGCTTTACGTTCGAAGCGCCCAGATCCGTCCGCAAAGTCTCCCTTGTACTGGATCCCGACTACCTGTCTTTAAAGTCTCGTACTGCAAAATCTACTGGTGCTGCCTGAACTGCAAAAGCCTTTTATTTAAGACTGCGGCGGATTCCGGAGTGTGACTCCTCACATCCACCCTGCCAACATCCCTTTAAAATCAGCAACCTAATTCACAAAGCTCAATTCACAAACCTACGGACGCGAACGCTGTTTACCAGCCCCAGCATCAGGAACGTGGACCACACGCTCGACCCGCCATAACTCATTAATGGGAGCGGGATACCCGTCACGGGCATCCGCCCGATCACCATACCTACGTTTACCAGTATATGAAATAAAAGCAGCGACGCAACACCCATACAGATATACATTCCGGCCCGGTCGGGCGCGGTCTGTCCGTTTTGGACCACTTGCATCAATAAAATGAAGTAAAAGGCGAGCACCGCGATGACTCCGATGAAGCCGTGTTCCTCCGCAAAAGAGGAAAAAATGAAGTCCGTATGGGGCACAGGGAGGAAGCGGAGCTGGGTCTGGCTGCCCTTGGTGACCCCTTTTCCCCAGGTTCCGCCCGCTCCGACGGCGATTTCCGACTGGATCAACTGGTAGCCGGTACCCTGCGGGTCGCGGTCAGGATCGAGAAAACTGGCGATGCGGGCGCGCTGGTACGGCTGTAGTTTCGTGTACGCGAGGGGCAGGACAACGAGGGCCACCAGAGCGATTGCCGCCCAATACTGCCAGCGCATTCCGGCCAGGAGGACGCCGACCGCGAGGATCGGGATATAGGTGAGCGAGGTTCCGAGGTCGGGCTCTTTGGCGACCAGCGCCATCGGCACGACGATCATGGCGGCCAGTTTGAGAAAGTCGGCCAGTTCGAGGACGTCGGTTCGGACATCGACCAGGAAACGGGCCACCAAAAGGACAATGACAAGTTTGGCGAATTCCGAAACCTGAAGATGGACGCCGGCGGGCAGCACGATCCACCGGGTGGACCCGAAGGCACGCTTGCCAATCAGGAGCACGACCAGCAACAGAGCGATGGAGATGAAATACGCCGGGTAGGCCTTGCCTACCAATGTGTGATAGTCGAACCGGGCGGTGAGCCACATCAGGAGGAAACCGGAGGCGATGTAGAGGATCTGTTTCCACCAGGCCCCCTGCCAGATGGTGTCATGAGTGGCGCTGAAGATCTGGAGCACGCCGAGGGCGCAGACGACGATGAGCACGAGCACCATGGGCCAGTCGAAGTCGCGCATTCCGGAGGTGCGTGCCATATAAGAGGGTACGAGAACACTGTAGCAGGATGCTTTTTCACGCCAGGGCGCAAATTTCATGCCGCCTTCAGAATTTGCGGCGGTTTGTGTCGGAAGAAGCGGTCGGAATAGGCTTCGCCTTCGCTGGCACCGAGGTTTCGACGGTGGAATTTCGAAGTGAACGCTTCAATTTCGTGACTCGAAAAAACGAATCCGTCGTCGGCTGGATTCCAGGGTAAGTCTTTTAGTTTGTGGAACTGGAAGAGGCAGCGGGCGGCTTCGAGGTCGGCGAGGCGTTTGGCCTCCCGCTCGGTTTGGACCTGCCGGAGCTGGGCGACATACTTTTCGAAGGAGCGCTGGATGCGCTGTTCGTGGAGGGAGATGCGCAGGAGTTCGGCGGAGCGTTCCGCGGCGGTGGCGGCTTCGGTGAGGGCGTGTCTGAGTTCGGGGTCGGTGGTGGCGAAGTGGTCCGCGGTCCCATCGAAATGGCCGAGGGCGAGGATGTTATTGCAGATGGCGCGGGCGGCCTGGAGTCGCCATGCCTGCTCGGCGGCAGAGGTGGCGAGGAAGGTTTCGATCTCGCCGACAGGAGCGTAGTCGGCAAGCATGCCGGCCATGAAGGGGTTGTAGAGGGGGCGATCTTCGTCGGACAGGATCATGGTTTTGGCGGTGAGGCCGTGGCGGTAGGCGTTCTGGCTGGATTTCGCCTTGCCTTCGGGCGAGGTGGGGCCTTTGCATTTTTGGGCGTTGGCGCGGTTGGCAGCGAGCTGCTTTTTGGAGATGGTGGGCGCGGATATGGTGGCCATGGTGGAGGTGTCCTCATGTCTGGTTTAGCATGCGGGTGGGCGGGGTTTTGTGGGGAGATTTTGCAAAGTGTTGATTTATCAGGCAGATATAGTTTTGAAATCCGTGACCGGGTTTCTTGGCTCCCTTGCGAACCCCTTGCGCGCTTTGCAGGGAAGTTCACGAAGACCGAATAAACGTCCCGCTCTGCAGTTCGCTCATCGCCTGCCGCAACTCCGCCTGCGTGTTCATCACAATCGGCCCATACCAGGCCACCGGCTCCTCCAGCGGCTTCCCGGACACCAGCAGAAACCGAATCCCTTCCGGCCCCGCCTGCACCACCACCTCGTCGCCCCGGTCAAACAGCACCAGCGAATGGTTGCTCGCGTCATAAACCGGCGCTGCATCCACCGCTTTCTCCGTCAGCACCGCCTGAGGCTCGGAAGAATCCCGGAACGTCCCCGCCCCCGCAAACACATAAGCGAAAGCATTCCGCGTCGTCTCCACTTTGATCCGCTTCTTCTGATTCGGCGGCACCGAAATATCCACATAGTTCGGATCCGCCGCTACACCTTCCACCGGACCCTTCTGACCCCAGAACTCGCCGCAAATAATCCGCGCACGCGTGCCGTCGTCTTCCGTCACCTCCGGAATCTCGCCCGACTGGATGTCCTGATACCGCGGAGCCGTCATCTTCAGCGCCGCCGGCAAATTGGCCCACAGCTGAAAACCATGCATCCGCCCATCCGGATCGCCCTTCGGCATCTCCTGGTGCATGATGCCGCTGCCCGCCGTCATCCACTGCACGTCGCCGGCCCCCATCCTGCCCTTGTTGCCCAGACTGTCACCGTGCTCCACCGTACCCGCCAGCACATAGGTGATCGTCTCAATCCCGCGATGCGGATGCCACGGAAACCCCGCCAGATAGTCGGAGGGATTGTCATTGCGGAAATCGTCCAGCAGCAGAAATGGATCGAAATCTTTGGTCTTGCCGAAAC
Source organism: uncultured Acidobacteriia bacterium (assembly GCA_903875575.1). Lineage (GTDB taxonomy): Bacteria > Acidobacteriota > Terriglobia > Bryobacterales > Bryobacteraceae > BOG-234. The sequence goes on from CAIQWJ010000016.1 coordinate 9,862, forward strand.
CAAAAGCCCGCTCCAGCTTCACTCCCGCGCCTTCCATCGTGGCCTTCGTCCTGATGACTTCTCTTACCGGTCGTAGCGACATATTTTCCTCCTGACTTCAAAACGCCAAACAATGAACCGTGGCACCCGCCCGCCGAATGCCTTACGCTTTCACAAACTGGACATCGAGCGTGATCGTGATATCGTCGCCCACCAGAATACCGCCGGTTTCCAGCGCCGCATTCCACGTCAATCCAAAATCCTTGCGGCTGATCTTCGTCACCGCCGACAGCCCGATCCTCGTATTGCCCCAAGGGTCCTTACCCGGCGCCGTCGGACCCTCTACCGCAAACACAACCGACCGCGTCACCCCATGGATAGTAAGATCGCCCGTAGCCGTCAGTTCATCCTCAGACTTCCTCACGACATCGGTCGATTGGAAACTCAGAGTCGGAAACTGCGCCACGTCGAAGAAGTCCGGGCTCTTCAGATGACCGTCGCGCTGCGCCTCTCCCGTACTGATCGTCGTGGCATCAATCGTGGCCGCGATGCTCGATTTCGTCACGTCGCTCTCATCCAGGTTCAAAACGCCGGAGATGCCGGTGAAATGTCCCTTCACGTTGGAGATCATCATGTGTTTGACCTTGAACTCGGCGACGCAGTGCGCCGCATCCAGATTCCATGTAGTCGTTGTGCTCATTGGTTTGTTTTCCTTTTCCTGTTTGATGTTGTTTAAACGATAGTAGTTGCAACAAATATATAACCGAAAAATCAGTCCGTTTCCTTGCGGCACGCCGCCAGCAGCTCGGTCAGTTCTGCCAGACGTTGGGTCCCCAGATGTCCCAGCAATTCGCGATGCGCGTCCCGCACCGGCGAGTCCAGGCTTGCCAGCAGTTCCAGCCCTTCGGGCGTAATGCGAGTCTGCACTACACGGCGATCCTTAGTCTCACGGCACCGCGAAATCAGGCTCCGCTTCTCCAGTCGGTCGAGCAGCCGCGTGATATCCGGCTCCCGCGTAATCATCCGGCTGCCGATCTCCCCGCAGGTCAGCCCCTCTGGCGATCCCCGCAAAATCCGCAGCACGTTGTACTGCGTCCCCGAAAGATCCACGGTCTTCATCAGCTGTGCTAGCGGCCGCGAAAGAAACTCGGTCGTCCGAACCAGGTTGACGAAAGCAACCTCTTCAGGACAATCCATCCGCCGCTGTCGGGCTGTTTGCTTCATCTGTTCTGAGTATATTTGTTTAAACGTATATTGTCAAGAGGAATGTTTCAACGCCAATTTGAAACGTCCGATGGCGGGGCGCAGAATCACCTTGCCCGGTCGAATTCTCACCATACAAGCGGAGCGCTCCGGCAGGCCGGAGATGCGAAGGTCATGAAGTCCCCTTTCCATCCGCCGCCGCCCTCACAATAGCCACGAAGCCCGGCACCAGCTTTTCCAGTCGATCCAGCAGCACTTCCATGGAGACCCCGATTGCAGCGGCCTGTTCCGCCAAACGCGCCGCGACAGTCTCTCCATCCAGCCTCCAGAGCATCTTCAGGAATGCGGATGGCCCGATTACCGCAACCGGCATTCCCGCCGTGCAGTGTGCAGGGAAATCCTTCAGGTTAAACGTCACCAGAAAATCGGCACCACAAGCTACCGCCGCAGCCAGCACATGCCGGTCCTTGACATGGCACTGCATATCGGCAATCAGCGCCCCATAGTCGTGAACGAGAGCTTCCGCAAACGCCCACCGCATCGCGGACTCGCGATAGAGCGCCTTCCCCGCCGGCTTGCCAAATCGCACTTCGAGCGTTCGCGTGACTTCGCGTAGAATGTCGTCTGACCACCGGGCTTGAAACACGGCCGGTGGCTCCGCCAGCCGCAGCAAAGTATCGGCAAGTGGCATCGGGATCAAAACGCACGCATCAAGGATGCCGACCGGACGCCGCTTCATAGGGCTGCCTGTTATTGAGGTGCGGACTATTCGTCCTGGCCGCCCTCGGGAATCCCTGCATCATCGTACAGGCCGGCTTCCCAGGCATCGCGGGCCATTTGGTCCAGGGCGGCTCTCCTCATGCCGGAACGCCTCTTTGCATATGTCAGGACGTCGCGAAGCCCAATCAGACGTTCGTTGCCGACAGATTCGCAAGGCAACTCGCCGGCGTCGAGCAGGCGAATCACGTCAGTTCGTGGCAGTTCCAGAAGATCGGCCGCTTCCGGAATCGTGAACTGCCTCTCTTCCGGCATCACTACCAGGGACGATCCATCGGCCAGTCGGACGACGATCTCCTGCATGAGGGCGCGCAGCAACTCCGGAAGTGCGGCGGATTCGCCATTAGAACCGACCAGCACCGTCGGATTGCCGCCGAGCAAACGGCTGACCTCCCGGAGGCCCGCCGCGTCACCCGGTCCCATGGAAATCCCCGATATGGCCTGTTCCACCATCTTGAATGATCCTACTCCCAGCATAGCCGACCAGGGCGGCGATAATGGCCGGTTACGCAAAAAACCCGCCGCACGAACGATCACGCCCATGTTTGAATACTACGGGCACCCTCCCTTAGTGTCAACCACTCCAACCCGGCTTGTCCTCTCGGAGCACCTGCGTGGAAACGCAAAAAGCGCACCATCTCCAGGTCAGTATCGTCGAATTTCAAACTCTATTTCCCCTGTTTTCAGCGCCTTAACAAAAACCGCACCAAAACACCCCACCTCCCGCATGTTATTCCTTCAGTCGAAAGGAACCACAACAAATGCCCACCAACTTCCAAAACGACCTCTTCCCGAACGCTGGCTATATCCTCCCCGGCCAGGACCCCGTCTACGCCCAACTCGTCAACTCCCTCCATGCCGACCTCACCCCGGCCACCACCCTCGAATTCATCCTCGTCGAGGAAATCTGCCGCGTCTCCTGGCGTCTCCGCCGCTGCATCATGGAAGAGGCCGCCCTCATCGCTATCACTGACCCCGAACGCGTCGCCAAACTCCAGCTCAACATCGACCGCACCCGCACTTTCTACCACCGCCTCCTTCACAAATGCCACGCGGAACTCCGCAAGCTCCAGACCGAGCGCCAGTTCCGCGCCGAATCCACCACCCCCGGTACCGACTTCTCAGGCTACGGCCTCGCCAACTTCCAAAGCATCCGCAATGACATTACCCGGCAGAACGCCATCGAAACCCGCCGCCGCCGTACCGAACTCGACATCTTCCTCACCAGCCCAGTGCCCGCCTTCGACCCGGCACCGGTCCCCGACTCCTCCAATTTGGCTTCGTTTTGTAAAAAAGCCGAGTCCCCCGGAACCACTCCGTCGGCCAACGCGGCCTGACCCAAACTGTCTTGCCGTTTCATCTCTGTGTTCTCCGTGAGGCCTCTGTGCGCTCCGTGTGAAACGTTCGTTTTGCTTTTTGCTCTTTGAAAACCAAATATCCACCCTCATGTGGTAGTTCTGAAAGTTGCCCACCCATCTCACGCGACCAGTCCTGATCTACGATGGCGATTGCTCTTTCTGCCGCACCTGGGTCGGCTTCTGGCAAAGTCTGACCGGTGACGCCCTCGAATACCTGCCCCTCCAGCAGGCCTCCGAGCGCTTTCCCGATGTCTCGGTCGAAGACTGCCTCAAGGCCGTCCAGTTCATCACCAATGAAGGCCGCTTCTCCGGAGCCGAAGGCGTCTGCCGCTTCCTCGCAGGCGTGCCCGGCTATAGCTGGCTCTTCTGGTGTTACCGTTTCCTCCCGGGTTTCGCCTTCATAGCAAACGTCGTCTACCGCTTCATCGCGAACCACCGCAGCCCGGCCTTCCGTTTCACGCGCGCTCTCTGGGGCAGCACGGTCCGCCGCTCCGAATACCACGTCGCCTCGGAAATCTTCTCCCGAGCCCTGGCCATCATCTACGCCGTAGCCTTCTTCTCGTTTCTGTTACAGGCGCGCGGCCTCGTCGGCTCCGAAGGCATCCTCCCGGCTCGCGCCTTCCTGGAAGCCGTCTACCAGCAACTCGGCCCAGCGGCCATGTGGCGCCTGCCCACCCTCTTCTGGTGGGGCAATGCCGATGTCACCATCCTCTCCATCGCAGCCGGCGGCGGCGCGCTGGCCTTCGTCTCGCTCCTCACGAAACCCCACAGCCTCTGGCAGCGTTTCGTCTTCGTCCTGCTCTGGGCTTATTACCTGTCCATCGTAAACGCCGGCCAGGTCTTCATGTCCTATCAATGGGACTGGCTGCTCGTCGAAGTGGGCTTCCTCGCCATCTTCCTCAAGCCCGTCAGTTCGCGCGTCTGGCTCTTCCGCTGGCTGCTCTTCCGGCTCATCTTCGAATCGGGCATCGTCAAACTCCTGAGTCATGATCCGACCTGGCACAACCTGACCGCCCTCAACTTCCACTATTGGACCCAGCCCATTCCCACGCCTCTCGCCTGGTACATGAATCTCCTGCCGGAGTGGTTCCAGAAGCTCTCCGTCGTCGTCGTCTTTATCGTCGAACTCGCGCTGCCCTTCCTGATCTTCGCCCCGCGCCGCCTCAAACAACTCGCGGGCTTCGGCATCATCGCACTCCAGTCGCTGATCATCCTCACCGGCAACTATACGTTCTTCAACCTGCTCACTATCGCCCTCTGCCTCTTCCTGTACGACGACGCCTTCTTCGCCCGCTGGAAACTCAAACCAAAACCTGCCACTTCCCCGGCCAGCGCCCCGGGGCATTCAAAGTGGCCGACCCGTCGCCTCTTCCCCCGCAGCGCCGCCGAGAGCAATCGACCCCCGAAGCCCGTCGCCACAGGACTCCTCTGGGCCGTCATCGTCTTCCTCTCCGCCATTGACCTCGGCGGCCTCATTGGCAAAGTGCCGCAGCCGTTCACCAACGCCGCCAGCCAGATCTCGCAGTTCGGCATCGTCAACCGCTACGGCCTATTCGCCGTCATGACCACCCAACGCATGGAAATCCAGATCGAGGCCTCAGCAGACGGTGAGAAATGGGAACCGTATCTGTTCCACTACAAGCCCGGCCCCTTGAATCGTGCCTTGCCGTGGGTGGAGCCGCACCAGCCTCGGCTTGATTGGCAGATGTGGTTCGCCGCTCTCGGCAACGCGCGCCAGAACCCCTGGTTCGTCAATACACTGGTCGGGCTCCTGCGCGGTTCGAAACCCGTGAACGGCCTCTTCGCGCAACTCCCGCTCGCCGGTGCCACCCCCAAGCTCATTCGCGCCTCGGTCTACGAGTATCACTTCACTACGTGGGATGAACACAGCAAGACTGGCAACTACTGGAAGCGTGAGTATAAGGGCTTGTATTTCCCCGCGGTCGGAATCCGTGCGGGACAATAGGCTTTTCGCGAAAACGTCATGCCCATCCACGAACTGGCGGGACAGCCCGCACCGAAAGATTTCCTGATCGACGTCGCGCAACTGGAAGCCGACTACTTCGCGCGCATTCCCGATACCAGTAACCCGGAGCAACTGGTCAGCTTCGGCACCAGCGGCCATCGTGGTACGCCAGGCAAATGCACCTTCACCGAAAGTCATATCCTCGCCATCACCCAGGCCATCTGCGAGTACCGCACTTCAAGCGGTGCAACAGGCCCTCTCTTCATGGGTAAAGATACCCACGCCCTCTCCGCCGCCGCGCAGCGCACCGCTCTCCAAGTCCTCGCAGCCAACGGCGTCGATGTCATGATCCAGCAGGGCGATGGCTACGCGCCCACCCCGGTCATCTCCCGCGCCATCCTCGCCTTCAACCACGGGCGTCTCGCCGGCCTTGCCGATGGCATTATCATCACGCCATCGCACAACCCGCCCGAAGACGGCGGCTTCAAGTACAACCCGCCCAACGGCGGACCAGCCGGTGGCGACGTCACCGGCGCCATCCAGAAGCGCGCCAACCAGATCCTGATCGCAGGCAACCGCGAAGTGAAGCGCATCCCGTATGAGTCCGCCCTTCGCGCCTCCACAACCCGCGAAGAAGACTACGTCTCCGGCTACGTGGACGATCTCGCCAACGTGATCGACATGGACGCGATCCGTGCCGCTGGCCTGAAGATCGGCGTCGATCCCCTCGGTGGCGCTTCGCTGCCCTACTGGCAACCGATCGCGGAACGCTACGGCCTCAACATCCAGGTCGTGAACAAGAAGGTCGATCCCCAATTCGGCTTCATGACGCTCGATCACGATGGCCGCATCCGTATGGACTGCTCCAGTCCTTATGCCATGGCCGGTCTCGTGAAGCTGAAGGACGATTTCGCCATCGCCTGGGGCTGTGACCCGGATTCCGATCGCCACGGCATCGTGACACCCAGCGCCGGTCTGCTGGACCCGAACGCATATCTCGCAGTCGCGATCCACTACCTGCTGACGCACCGCCCCGAATGGCCGACGACCGCGGTAGTGGGCAAGACGCTGGTGAGCAGCACGATGATCGACTGGGTAGTAAAGAGCCTCGGTCGTACGTTGTTCGAAGTGCCCGTCGGCTTCAAGTGGTTTGCCCCGGGCCTCTTCGATGGTTCCTGCTGCTTCGGCGGCGAAGAGAGCGCCGGTGCCAGTTTCCTCCGGCGCGATGGTTCCGTCTGGTCTACCGATAAGGACGGCCTGATCCTCGGCCTGCTGGCTGCCGAGATCACGGCGGTCACGGGCAAAGATCCTGGTCAGTATTATCGGGAGCTCACGGAGAAACTAGGCAACGTCTGGAGTAAGCGGGTTGATTCGCCCGACGGTGCCCCGCAGCGCGAACGCCTGAAGAACCTGGCCCCCGCGGATTTCACCGCGGCCACGCTGGCTGGCGACGCTGTCACCGACCGCATGAACAGCAAGAACGGCGCACCGCTCGCCGGGCTGAAGGTGCTGACGGAGAAGGGCTGGTTTGCCCTGCGCCCGTCCGGTACGGAGAACATCTACAAGGTCTACGCCGAGAGCTACGTCAGCGCCGACCACTTGGCACAGATCATCACCGACGCCCAGCAGTTCGTCGCCGAAGTCCTGGCGACCATCGCGGCCTGACCGGTCACAGCAAGGCGGGAAATATTTCACTCCGCCCCAGTGGATTGACAGGACGGGACTTAATCCGTACCTGCTGTCGTATCCACGCGGACGAAGCGGCACCTGCTTGTCACAAGCATGCTACCTTCCAATCGGGCCGCCCCACAGATCTTTGCCTCGAAAATGTTCTTCGGAGCCTGCGCCCTTACCCTGGGACGATGGCATGTTTGGGTTTCGATGATCGTCTCCGCCGAGGAGCTCCGACCCATGGTTCTTTCTCAACTGAATATCCCTGTGCTCTGGTTGACGAGTCCGAACTCCAGGGTGCGCCACGCCGGCCTTGCTCGTGCCGGGCCATTTTCATCCTCAACGGTGGCCCGCCTCGTGCCAAAGGTTGACAACTGAACAAAGTCCAGCCACTTCACAGCAGCCTGCTCCACAATCCAAAAATCAGTAGTTGGGTGATCTGTGTGGAGTAGGCCTTCGGCCTGCGCCTTTCCGCCGGCTTAACCTCTGTTGCGGGCTGCTAGCGAACATCTCCGGAGGCGCGAGCGTAGGCGATCGCCGTCCCCAACTGTTCCGCAATCGACGTATCGAGCCAGGTCAATATCCCGCGCTTCGTCGTAGGCTTCCCCAGCAACTCCGCCTCCCCAGCCAGAAAGCCGTTTCGCACCGTCTCCATATCCTTCTGGACCTCCGCGAAATTCGCCGTCAACAGCGCCAGAATCGCGTCCTTGTCGGGCGGCATTGCGGCGGCCTTCTCCGCCAGCTTAGCCTCGAGTTCGCCAGGCTTGATATCGTCGCCCGCCAGCGAATCCAGCAGCTTTGTCGAATCCGCAATTCGCATGAACACCTGTGCGAAGGTCCGCGACCCTGCATCCGGCTTCCACGAATATTTCTCCGCGGGAATCGCCCGCGCCAGCGCCATCACCCGCGTCTCAATGTCCAGAAACGGCATCAGCACATCGATACCCGGCACAACGGTTGGCGGATCTTCCACGTTGAGCAACTCCACGTCGAAAATCAGATCGCCTTTCGGAGGAATCGGTCCTGAACCGGCCTCCCCATAACCGAGTTGGTAAGGAATCAGCAACCGTCGTTTGCCGCCGACTTTCATGCCTTCGAATCCGGTGTCCCAGCCCGCGATCACCTGCCTGCGGCCCTGCACGAAAGTCAGCGGTTCCTTGCGGTCCAAAGATGAATCGAACTTCGTGCCGTCCTTCAGCCAGCCGGTGTAATGTACAGTGAAGCGCTTGCCGGCGGCAGCTGGCTTACCGGTGCCGACAACGATATCGATATACCGCAGCACCGCGAGATCGGTGGGCGAACCAGTTACCGCAGGAGGTTGGGCATTCGCGATGCCAAGGGTCAGAAGGATGACAAGAACGCAGCGTGAAACCATGCGATGAGTATCGCAGAAAACGTTGGCCGGACTTTCCGATGCCCCCGCGCGACGGCCCACGCCTGACAACCCCGAGCGACAGCCCACCCAAAAAACCCGGCGACAGCCCGCGCCGCGCTACACCCGTCCCAACCCCGCGCAGCGGCCCGAGCCACAAACCGTAGCCCGCGCGGCCGCCCTAACACAGTCGGTTCTCGATGACCAGTTCCGGGCGCAAATTGAGCCAGCGCAAATCATGCCCCGCGCTCCCGTCGAGGGCAGCCTGTGGAATCATACCGATCAATTCGCTGCCTTGAACGCGGATGCCCAGCGTCGCGCATCGGCGCTCGACCGCCTCGAACACCACATGCAACGGCGTGCGGTGGAAGTCCACAAGGTTGATCGAGACCTGCACCTTCGCCTGCGATGCCAGTTCCAGTCCGAGCGCCTTCACGCAGGGCAGGCCACCGCTGGAAGCCCGTATCTCCTTCGCGATCATCTGAGCCGCGCTGAGATCATCGCTTTCGAGCACGATGTTCCACGCGATCAGAAAGCCGCGCGCGCCCACAACACAACACCCGGCCGTGGGATGCGGTGTGTCGCCGATATCGGGTGCCAGTGTTCCGCCCATCGCACCTTTGCGCACCGCTTCCAGGCGGGTACATTCGGGTCGCAGCGCAGCCGCTTCGTAAAGATAGACAGGCACGCGCAGACGGCTCCAGATGAGTTCGCCAGCCTCGCGCGCAAGTGCCGCGCACTCCGCCAGTGTGGCTCCTTCCAGCGGGACGAAAGGGACAACATCCGCAGCCCCGAGTCGCGGGTGCACTCCGGCATGTCGAGTCAGGTCGATGCGCTCCACCGCCGTCCCCAGCGCAGCCAGCGCAGCTTCCGTCACTGCTTTCGAATCGCCAACGAAGGTCAGGACCGTGCGGTTGTGATCCACATCCGAAGTGGAATCAAGCAGTCGCGCACCGGGGACATCGCCGACCGACCGTTCCAGCGCCTCAATGACCGCCCGGTCGCGGCCTTCGGAGAAATTCGGAACGCACTCGATCATCAAACGCGCTTGTCCTTGCCGAGCTTACCCGGCTTGCCGATCCGCCGCCTCATGCCGTGCGAAAGCCGCTGCATGATGGCCGCGCCGACCTTGTAGATGGCCCCCGGTATGACGATCACCTCGCCTCGCTCCAGCCCGCGCAAAGATGCCTCCACCACCGCGTCTGCTTTGAGCCACATCCAGCCCGGGATGTTGCCGCGGTCGACTCCCAGCGTATCGTGAAACTCGCTGAGCGTGTAGCCCGGGCAAAGCGCCTGTACACGCACTGCGGAACCAGCGCCGCGCAGTTCGATATCGAGACCCTGCGTGAAGGCATTCATCCACGCCTTGGTTGCGCAGTAGCTCACATTGCCCTCGGTCTGCCCGAACGCCGCAACCGAAGACACATTGATCACGCCACCGTGGCCTCTCGGCACCATGGCACCGAGCGCCGCATGAGTCAGACGCATGGCTGCCATGACGTGCAGCTTGTGCATCCGCTCCTGGCCGTCCAGATCGGCTTCCCAGAAACGCTTCAGCGTCCCGAAGCCGGCGTTGTTCACCAGTAGTTCCAGATGCGGGCAGTTGACGATGGCCTGCTCCACAGCTGTGACGCCCTCGTCGGTGGCAAGGTCCGCAACCAGAATGTCTGAGTGGGGAAGTTCGGCGGCGAGCGTGTGCAGACGATCCGCGCGCCGCGCCACCAGGATCAGGTCATAACCGCGCGCGGACAGCTCACGGGCGAAGGTCTCCCCAATCCCGCTGGAGGCTCCGGTAATCAGCGCGACAGGACGATGCTCAGTGGCAGGCACGACGACCTAAGTATAGAGGCCCATGCGCTGTTTCACCAGCTGCACGGTGGAATTTGCGATTGGTGTGACGGCATCCGCGCCGGCCTTCAGGACGCCATCGAGATAGCCGGGGTCGGTCGTGATCTCGCGATAGCGTGCCTGGAGCGGCTCCAGCTTCGAGATCACCATCTCGGCTACCTGCTTCTTAAGATCGCCGTAGCGCATGCCGGTGAAGTGCGCCTTCATCTGGTCGTTGGTCCATTCCGATAAGGCCTGGAACACGTTGAGCAGGTTGACTACGCCGGGCCCCATCGTTTCGAAGTCCACCCCGCTGCCGGAATCGGTCGTCGCACGCATGATGGTCTTTTTGATGCGCTCCGGAGGATCGAGCAGCGCCACGGCGTGACCGGCACCCGAAGCGGACTTGCTCATCTTGGTGGTCGGATCGTCGAAGCCCATGATGCGGGCACCGACTGCGGGCAACTTGGTCGCCGGCATCACGAAGGTCTCGCCGTAGAGGGCGTTGAAGCGCTGCGCGATGTCGCGGGTGAGCTCCAGGTGCTGCATCTGATCTTCACCAACCGGCACGATGGCAGCCTGGTAGAGCAGGATGTCGGCAGCCATGAGAACAGGGTACTGGAAGAGACCGTCGCCGATGGATTCCTGGAGCGCAGCCTTCGCTTTGAACTGGGTCATGCGTTCCAGCCAGCCCATCGGCGTCACGCAGGTCAGCAGCCACGCGAGCTCGGCGTGAGCGGGAACGGAAGACTGCACCACCATGCGGGAATGCTTCGGGTCAATCCCGGACGCGAGAAAGAGCGCCGCGAGATCCCGGATGCTGGCGCGCAGTTCCTCGGGCTTCTGGTAGACCGTGATGGCATGCAAGTCCACAATGCAGAAAATGCTCTCGTAGTCGTGCTGGATGCGGACCCAGTTCGAAAGAGCGCCAAGGTAGTTGCCGATGTGCAGATTGCCGGACGGCTGAACGCCGGACAGAACGCGAGGAATCATGTCTTTGGGGAAAACACCTATCGTAACAGGACGAAAGGTGGAGCCTAAGCCTGGGCTACTTGGCCGCGACTACCAGGAGAGAGTCGGAACGGCTGGGGGTGCGTCGGGGAGGGCCGCCGCTTCTGCGGTGACTTCGCCTTCGACAGTCTCGTCGCTGGCTTCAAGCTCGTCGGGCTGGTCGGTCAGGATGCCTCTGGAGCGATCCAGACGCTTGGCCATCTTTTCACGCTGTTTTTCGGCGCGGGCCATTTCCTTTTGCCGCTTCTTCAGGGTAGTATTCGATCTTCCCGCCATGGTGATTTTCCTCTTTGTTCTCTCGGGGTCCGGACGCGGGCCAACGAGCCACTCCTGCTACTAAGATGCGGCGAAACGGAATTGCGGTTCATGAAACCGAAGTTTCACGCTTCCGCGCTCTTTCGTGGTTCGCGCCGGCAGGTTACGCCGACGGCTGTCTTTTGCGGGCTAATTCAATTTTAGCCGACGCCCACTCGTGGCCCGTTACAACGGGGTTTAAGGCTGGCGAACTGGAGGGTGTTAACCTTCGGGTTCCCATGGCTCTGGATCTCACTATTGAAAAGCTGGTGTACGGCGGCGAAGGCCTGAGCCGCGTCGACGGTCAGGTTGTCTTCACTCCCTTCGTGCTGCCGGGCGAGGTGGTCCATGTGGCGCCGCCGGCTTCAAAGAAGCATGCGCAGCGGGCGAATCTGATCAGCGTGACGAAGCCCTCCGACGATCGTGTGGAGGCCGGCTGCGGCATCTTCGGGAAATGCGGCGGCTGCCATTACCAGCACATCGACTACCCGGCGCAGTTGCGCTATAAGCGTAGTATTCTGGCCGAAACGCTGCGGCGTGGCGCGAAGATCGAGTTCGATGAAAACCGCATCGCGATGGTCTCCGGCGACCCCTGGGGCTACCGCAACCGGACGCAGTTTCACATTGAGGGCGGCAAGGTCGGCTACCGGCAGATGCGGTCGCAGACGCTGATTCCGGCCGAGCAATGCCCCATCAGTTCGCCGAAGATCAACGAAGCGCTCAGGAAGCTGCACCGCCTGGTGAAAGATCGGCGCTGGCCCAAGTTTGTCACCTCGCTCGAAGTCTTCACCGACGAAGTGCAGGTGCAGTGGAACGTCCAGGAAGCAACGCAGCCAGTGGCGAAGCACTTCTTCGAATGGCTGGCGCGGGAAGTTCCCGGCACCGTGCCGGGCGCGCTTGATTATGAAGTCAATGGCGATGTGTTCGGGATTGCGGGCAATTCGTTTTTTCAGGTGAACCGCTCCCTGGTAGGTTGCCTGGCGGACCTCGCGATTGGGGAGGAAACGGGTGCGACGGCGTGGGACCTTTATGCCGGAGCGGGCCTGTTCAGTGTGCCATTGGCGAGGAAGTTCGGCAAGGTCATAGCGGTGGAAGCGGGCCGCGCGGCGGACGACCTGCAGCGCAACACTCTGCGGGCTGGCGTGGAAGTGGAATCGATCCGGCAGAATACCGAAGCCTTCCTGCTTGAGGCGGGCGACGCTCCGGAGTTCGTGCTGTTGGACCCGCCACGCGCTGGACTGGGGACCACCGCGGTGGAACGCCTGCTGGAACTGGGGCCGAAGAAAATTGTGATAGTGGCCTGTGATCCGGCGACGCTCGCGCGGGATTTGTCGGGGCTTACGAGCCGCTACGAAGTAGAACGGCTGGCCATGGTGGATCTGTTCCCGCAGACCTTCCATATTGAGACGATCATCGGGCTGGCGCGCAAAGATTAATTCTCAGCGCTGCAGGACTGGCGGAACTGGACCCGATGCGGGGATTGCCTTCGGTGGGCCCTGCTGGCTGGCCGGAAGGGGTCGGGATGCGATGTCGGCGTTCGTCATCCCCAGCGACCATTTGATGGCCTCCATGTACATGCGCTGGACGTTCGGGTTATCCCAGCCTTCCGCCGCATGGCCAAAGGAACTGTAGAAGACGCGGCCCTTGCCGTACGGCTTTGCCCAAGCCACGGGGAAGTCTCTCTCGTTTGCAGGGAAGACGTGTTCGGCGGGCAGCTTCGAAACATCCATTCGCAGCAAAACCCGGGCCTTGGTGCGGTCAAAACGCGTGACCATGTAGTACTCGTCGTCATGCGTGAACCCGGCAGGGAGGTGCTTCGTCGCCGGGAAATCCGGGGCTTCGTTGACGATGTTGCCCAGCGCCAGGTCTCCCCGCCACGGATGGCCGGCGAAGTAGCCGCCGAGCATGTCCGTGAATTCCGGCCAGGCACCCGAGAACGCCGTCAGAGCACCGTGCGCCGCGACGAAGCCTTTGCCCCGGTCGCGGATGAAGGTCATCAGATCGGCCTTCTGGGGGTCGCTGAGGTTGATGTTGCGGTGGCCCATGAAGAAGATCCCATCGGCGTCATCGAGGGTGAGTTGACCTTCGATGGATGGGGGGCCACCCACGATCATGTCGGAATCCGACCGAATGTAGGTATCCCACAGGCCTGATTCGTAGCCGAGGCGTTCGATTACCGCCATGGCGTGGGAGACCGCGGCGTGAGGCAGGACGGCAGTCCGGTTATCGCCCCACGCGATGAGGACTTTTCGGGTGTGGGGAGGGGTTTCCGGCCAACCCTCGGTGATCACGCCCGGGGTATTGGGCGGGCCGAAGGGGAGTGTGGAGGGTACTTGAGCCATAAGAGGCGCAGCCACCAGTGATCGTAGCGCACTGCGGCGGGTGAGCTTGGTGAAAGGCACGATCCAAACTAACACCCACTACTGTGTGGTGTATAGCGTGTAACGGTAGTCCAACCGTAAAGCCGGTCAGCTTTTCGGGAGGATGATCCACGCGACCACGTAGATGATGAAACCAGGCGAAGGCGGCAGCAGGAACAGAGCGATCCAGATCAGACGGACCAGGGTCACGTCCATCTCGAAGTATTCGGCGAAGCCTGCGCAGACGCCGGCGATCTTCTTGTCGGCCAGGACGCGCCGGAGTCGCTTGGGCGGAGCCGAGGGGTAGGTGGCATCCTGCGTGAAACCAGAGGCACCGGGAGGAGGTGCACCTGTCACCAAAGACGCCCCGCAGGACGTGCAAAATTGAGATCCATCCGTATTTTGTGCTCCGCAGCGTGTGCAATACATATTCGTCTCGATTCGATTAGATCACAAATTCCTTCAACGTCCGAAGGCCAGTCTGGCCCCTAGTTTGACGGGCAGCCCCGCCGCCAGTATCTTCCACTCCGTCGCGCTGGTATCGTACGGCACCCGCCGCAGCGCCACCTCGCGCGAACCACCATCGAAAATCGCATAGGCGGCCCTCGGATCGCCATCCCGAGGCTGCCCTACCGAGCCCGGATTGATCAGATATGCCGCTCCGGGATCCAGCAGCAGCCTGACTTCCGGGGTGGGCGCGAGTGGCGGTGAAACGCGTCGGATACGGCCACCCGCCTTTGCGAAAGCGGCCTGGTGGTGCGTATGCCCGAAGAAGCAGGGCAGGGCAGCGTCACCCTGAGCCCGGCTTGCCAGCTCCAGGAATGCAAAGATTTCGCCCACTTCCTGGAGATTCGTCACGTACTCGTCTTCATGGCGCGGTGAACCGTGTACCAGCGTCACGGAATTATCCACCATAATCGGTCCCTGTGGCAGTTCACGAAGATAGGTACGATTGGCCGGGGTGAGATGTTCCATGGTCCAGCGGGCGGAGGCCTGGGCGAGGTCGGTAAACTTCTCCACGTCGTCCAGACCGCAGCAGACGCGGTCATGATTGCCGCGAATCACGCTGGCGAGGTTGGCGCGGGACCAGTCGATGACGTAGTTGGAATCGGGCCCGTAATCGCACAGGTCACCGCAGCTGAGGATTCGATCATAGCGGTCGCGCGCGTCTTTGAGGACAGCGTCCAGGGCCTCGCGATTGCCGTGGATGTCACTGAGGATCAGGTATCGCACGCTCAGGCCCGCACCAGGCGCAGCAGCGCAACTTCAGGAGGGGCACCGAGGCGAATCGGCATGCCGATGGTCCCGATGCCGTTGGTGACAAAACAACTGGCGTTTTCTTCGCGGTAAAGGCCGGAGATGTAGGGCGTTTTGAAGCGCACCGGAGTGATGTTCTGATGGAGAATTTCCACGTTGACCTGTCCGCCATGGGTATGGCCGCCGATGACGGCCTGGAAGCCGCGCCGGATCGCGACGGGGAAGACGTCCGGATTGTGAGAAAGCAGAATATTCGGAACGTCCGGGATGACCAGGCGTTCGGTGTGGTGAAGGTAAGTTCCACGATTACCAGTACGCTGATAATCCACTCCGGCGATGTTGAGTACCCCTTGTCCGCGGCGAATCTGCGTCGCTGCGCCACGCAGGAAAGTCAGGCCCGCGCGACCGGCCTGTTGCTGGAGGTAGTTGCGGCAGCCGACGTATTCTTCGTGATTGCCCATGCAGCCAAAGACGCCGTAGCCGGCGCGCAGACGGATCAGTTCGCGGATCGCCTCGTCCAGAGGGTCACCGCGTTCGGTGATCAGATCGCCGGTGAAGAGCGCCAGATCGGCGCGAAGTTCGTTGGTCATGTCGATAACGCGGGCGGCGTCTCGGACGCTGAGGAAGGGACTGACGTGGAGGTCGCTGACCTGGGCGATGCGGAAGCCCTCGAAATCCGGATGGAGTCCGGCGATCGGGAGGTCCAGTTCTGTAACGCCGTAGTCTTTTCTCACGACAAAGACACCAAATGCGGTTGCCGCGGCCGGGACGCAGAAGGCGACCACACCGGCGGCTCCCAGCAGGCGGCGACGGGTGGGGGAGTGGAGGTTGGGAATCCGCAGGAGCAGCGAGCGAAGGGCGACGACAATGACGAGCGAGGCGCTCGAAAGCGCGATCCAGAAATACCCGATGGCGACGAATGCCGCGCGATAACCCGCAGGTATGGGGCTTGATTTGTAGAAAACTCCGGACCAGGTGAGGACCAGCGAGGCGGCTGAAACGGCCCACATCGCCGCGAGACCCATGAGAATGGCAATTCGTCCGGGGTGGGCACCGTCAGGGTGGTGGCGCGTGAAGTAGCGGTGGGCGAGGGCCAATTGCAGGACGAGAAGGGGCAGGGCGATATATTCGACGGGTCCACCGTGACTTGGGCCGGTAGTGCCGTCTACGGACGCGGGGAGGCTATTGAGTAGCGTATAGAGGCCATGTCCGCTGTGGGCGAACTGGGGAAGCAGTTGATGCATCGCGCCAGATTCGATTGTAACGGCGGGGGGAAGTCGATGCGGTTCAGGTGCCGGATGAGCGCCAGATCTTCGTCCGCATGGTTACGAAGTGTCGGTCAAAGGTCCAGACGGGAGTATCGAGGCGGCGAGTCAGTCGTGCGAGGAGCGCATCAACCAGGGTGATGGGGTGATCGGAGTACTCGGGGTTCACCGGCAGGCTGCCAGCCAACCGACCGAATGTCTTCCACCCAAATGCCGGAACACCAGCTTGCGGGTCTCACTTAGAACCGGGTATGGGATCAGGCTGGGCGCGTACCGGGCCGAACGCGCTCGCGAGGGCGCGTAACAGACTGGTGTCCGGCAGCACTGAACCGCTCATCCTTCGGCCAGATAGCGGTCATGCGCCACACTGACGTCGCTGGTGCCGCTGCCTCTTATGCTGGGCGTAGTCCGCAATTTCCGCGGAGAGACGGCGAAGCCGCGGAGCGACAGGAATTCCTCCAGTGCCGCTTGCAACACGGCTGTCCGGGAAGGCGCGGCGGACTGGCAGGCCAACCAGGCCTCAAGCGCGACTTCGAGTTCGTCGCTGAGTGTGATCGATACGCGTCTCATGTGGAGTCTCCGGGGGGGAGCGCCGGAACTACAACCATTGTTGCGCGATGACTGCCAGCGACGCGCAAACTGCCGTTTCGGCGCGGAGGACCAGGCGTCCGAGGGACACGCCCTGCCAGCCGGCGGCGAGGAATTGATCGCGTTCGGGGTCGGTCCAGCCGCCTTCAGGGCCTATGAGGAGTGCGGTGGAATCGTCGGGCTTCGGTGTGAAGGCGCGGACCAGGGGAGGGGCACCGGGGCGTTCGTCGCACCAATAGCGATGGGTGGAGACGTCTTTCAGCGCGGCGGGAAGTTTGACTGGCGCGTCGACTTCGGGGACGCGGAGGCGGCGGGACTGCTCGCTGGCTTCCTGGGCGATACGACGCCAGCGCTCTACTCGTTTCTGTCCACCTTCGTAGAGGCCCCGCTCGCTGCGGCTGGCGGCGACTGGCACGATGCGGGTGACTCCGAGTTCGGTGGCTTTCTCCACGGCCCATTCGAAGTGATCGAACTTGATGAGGGCGAGGTAGAGGGTAACCGGTGGAGCGGGCGGACCGGGGTCGAGTTCTTCGCCGACTTCGAAACGAACCAGGTCTTTGCGGGCGCTCTCTACGGTGGCGAGCCAGACGCGGTTGTTATCGGTAATTTCAAAGGTCTGGCCCTTCTCCACTCGCAGGACCCGCGTGAGGTGATGGGCGCTTTCGCCCGTGATGTCGGCAAAGCCGCTGTGAACCTGTTCCACGAAGAATCGCCGTCGCGCCATATACAATGACTATGCTATCTCTCCGATCCAAAAATGATTGCCCTGCTGCGTGGAACACTGATGGAAAAGCACCCGAATCAGGTGATCCTGTTTGCGGGAAACGATGCCGGTGGCGTGGGTTACGAGGTCACAATCCCCGTTTCCACGTTCACGAAACTGCCTGGCGTGGGCGGGCAGGCGACGCTCCGCATCCACACCCATGTGCGTGAGGATATGTTCGCACTTTACGGCTTTCTGACGCTCGATGAGAAGACGCTTTTCGAGCGGCTGATCACGGTGAGTAATATCGGGCCGGGGCTTGCGATCAAAGTGCTGAGCGGCATGGCGATCGATCAGCTGATCAACGGGATTCGACTCGGCGAAGTGGATCGGCTGGTGCGGATTCCGGGTGTTGGGAAGAAGACGGCGGAACGCATGGTGCTGGAGCTTCGAGACAAACTGGCAGCGCCGTCGGGCGGGGAGTCTGGCGTGGCCGCCGCGTCTTCGCTTTCGTCGGTGGAAGAAGACGTGATTTCGGCGCTGCTCAATCTGGGTTGCGCGCGGCCGATGGCGGAGAGTGCCGTCCGGAAAGCACGGGCGGCCGGTGCCGCGCCTGAGTTTGAACCGCTGTTCCGCGCCGCGCTGGAGCTGGTGCGCTGATGTCGAACGACCGATTGGTTTCGGCGTCATCGGCTGACGACGATCTCCAGTTTGAAGCGGCGATGCGCCCGCGTCGGCTTGCGGATTTCACGGGACAGGCAAGGCTCAAAGAGAATCTGCAGATCGCCATTGAAGCGGCGCGGAAGCGTGGCGAGGCGATGGACCATGTGTTGCTTTACGGTCCTCCCGGGTTGGGGAAGACGACGCTCGGGTCAATCATCGCGCAGGAACTTGAAGTGGCTTTTTCGCAGACTTCCGGGCCGGTGTTGCAGAAGAAGCTGGATCTCTCCGGATTGCTGAGTACGATCCAGCCGCGGCAGGTTTTCTTTATCGATGAAATCCATCGGCTGTTGCCGGATGTGGAGGAGATGCTCTATTCGGCGCTGGAAGATTTTCATCTCGACATTCTGATTGGCACCGGGCCTGGAGCGCGGACGCATTCGATGCCTCTGCAGAAGTTCACGGCGATCGGGGCGACGACGAGGCAGGGGCTGGTGAGCGCGCCGTTGCGGACGCGCTTCGGGCTGGTGCTGCGGCTGAATCACTACGACGTGGCGGATCTGACGACGATTGTGAAGCGGTCCGCACGTTTGCTGGAGACGCCGGTGGATCCGGAGGGCGCGGAAGAGATTGCACGGCGGGCGCGCGGGACACCTCGCATTGCGAATCGTTTGCTGCGGCGAGTGCGGGATTACGCCGAGGTGCGGGCGAAGGGGCATATTACGAAGGATGTCGCGATGACCGCGCTCGACATGCTGGAAGTGGATCGGTTCGGGCTGGATGAGATCGATCAGAAGATTATGAGGACGGTGCTGGAGAAGTTTGGGGGCGGTCCGGTGGGCGTGAATACGATTGCAGCGTCGATTGGTGAGGAAGCGGAAACAATTGAGGAAGTTTACGAACCGTATTTGATTCAGCTGGGATTTTTGCATCGTTCGCCGAGGGGGAGACTTGCAACGGAGCGGGCTTACGATTATTTCAAGGTGCCGCGTCGGTTTGGTGGGGTGGAGAAGCAGCCGGAGTTGTTTTGAGGGGGTGGGTGTTGCGCCCGGAGGGTTTGAGTGCCGCTCCTTACAGTCGCGGTTCGGTAAGTGGCGCGGCAAAGCGGCGTGCTGGCGCGCGGTGGTGAAGCGCTGCGGTCGGCGCGGTGGCGTGACGGGTTGGAGACGCTTTGAGTAAGACTGTTTATCTGGGGCTGGGGTCTAATATCGGTGACCGTGTGGGGCATCTGAAACGGGCTCTGGGTGAACTGCAGTCGCGCGATTTGAGGTTGGTGCGGGTCAGCAGCCTGTATGAGACGGAACCCGTGGGGCTGCGTGAGCAGGCCTGGTTTCTCAATCAGGTGGCGGAGTTCGAGACGGAATTGTTCCCTTTACAGTTGTTGCAGCGCCTGCAGCGGATTGAGCGGCTGCTGGGGCGGAAACGTTTGTTGCTCAACGGGCCGCGCACGATTGATATCGACATTCTGCTCTATGCCAACGCCGTGGTGGATGCGACTGAGTTGCAGGTGCCGCATCCGAGGTATCGGGAGCGGCGTTTTGTGCTGGAGCCACTGACTGAGTTGAATCCGAAGCTGCGGGATCCGGAGACGCACCAGACCATGGCCGCGCTGCTCGATGCGGTGCGAGGGCAGGCCGTGCGCCGGTTAGTGGTGGAACAGGCGCAGATCGTTGAGGGTCAGGGTGTTGTCGGCTGAATCGCCGCTGACGTCAATGATTGAGATGGACTGGATGTTCGCGGGATCGAGCGAACCTTTGGCGCTGAGCGGTCCGTTTTCGTCCACCTGGAACGCACTCAGATCTACTTCGCGATAATCGGGCCGGCCGCCGCCGAAAACAAGGAAATCGATGTTGAAACGCGGGGCGGCCTTGCCGTTGATGCGGCGCTCCGCGATCGAAATAACCAATTGCGCGGCGTGCAGGGAAGAAATGTTCACGCTGAGGTGCGTTGCGCCTTTGTAATCGCGGGCCGGGAACTGGCGGACGAACGCCATAAATTCGTCGGGCAACTGGTGGTAGCGAATGGTCAGAGTGCCTTTGCTTTGCTCGAAGGTGGCACCGCTGGGGCTGAACCAGGTGGGCGTGGGGCGGCTGAAATCGTCGACGACGCCGGGTTCGGAGGCGGGTAGCGGGTCACGCAGCAGACGGAAATTGCGGATGGCGATGGAGTGGGGGCCTTCGTGGGGCTGGATGTGCATTTGGCCGGCACCGGAAGCCGCCGCCGAAAACATCTGGCCGAGGTCGATGACGGCGAGGGCTTCCACCTGGTCGAGATCGAGCTTGTGATCGGGATCGACGGGGTCCGTGGGGCCGTCGCTTACCGCGAAGTCGTCGGGGCTGAGGACGACAGATTGTTCGTGCGGGCCGGCGGACCACACGACGGCGCTGTAGTTGGCTCCACCGGGCTTCTTTTCGGAGAGCAGGAGCGCGACGGGCATGGGAACATCCGTGCTGAGTTCAAAGCGGATGGACTGGAGTTCCGGCATAGGCAACTGGGCTAGAGGCAGGTACAGGACGCTGCGCGCGCCGGAGGGTGAAGCGGTGTAGGTGAAGACAAGCGAACCGTTCGCGGAATGGACCTCGCTGCCGGCACCGATGGCATTCCAGCCACTGGTGCCTTGCTGAAAGTCCTGGCTGAGGATGGGGTCTGCGGCGGCCAGTGGCAGCGCAGCGAGCAGCAGGACGACAATGGTGGTCAGGCGCAAATGTCTCCGGTATCCAATCCCGTTTCCAACTCCGAGAATACAACCGTGTCCGACGTGGCCCGGTTGCACGGGACGCTGCCGGTGCGCAATTCGGATCTGATCCTCGCGATTCTGTTTGGCGCGATGATTCTTTTCGCGCATGACGGAGCGCAACGGTGGCTGGTGCTTGGTCTGGGTGTGTTGCAGCTCATTGAAGGGCGGATACCGTTTCTGCGCACAGCGGCGGGGCGGATGTCGTCGGTGTTTCTGCAACTCGCGCTGGGTTGCGAATTGATGCACATTACCGGAGACATTGCGAGCCCTTACTATCCGATTCTGCTGTTGCCGGTGGTTTCGACGGCGACGTATCTGGGCGTAGTCGCAACGGTCGTGGCATCGGTGGCGGCGGTGGCGGCGTCGTTATCGTTCCTGCTGTTCATCGACTGGTCACAGGTGGAGATGGATCCGGAGGGCCGGCATGTGCTGGCGATTCGCTGTCTGCTGATGGCGGCTACGGCCGTGCTGGTGAATGCGCTGGGGACGGCGATCCGATCGGAATCGGCGCGGAATAAGGCGACTGCCGAGAAACTTGCGATCGCGAACGAGAGTCTGTTGGCGGCCGAGGCGGCGGTGCGTCGCGCGGAGAGACTAGCGGCGCTGGGGCAGTTGACGGCGGGGTTGGCGCATGAATTGCGGAATCCGCTGGCGAGCATCAAGGGGTCGGCCGATTTGCTGGCGCGGGCGGCTGCGGGGCGTGATGCGATGGCGCAGGAACTGGGTGAAATTATCAGTTCGGAAGTGGACCGGACGAATCTTCTGGTCACGCGGTTTCTGGATTTCGCGCGGCCGCTGGAGCCGCATCGGGAGATGGCGGATGTTACGGCGGTTATTGATCGCGCGGCGGCGCATGCAGGGGTTGCAATCGTCCGCGAGTATGCCGCGGACGTGCCGCAGTTGTCGATTGATCCGACGCTGATGGAGCAGGTGTTTATCAATTTGCTGAGCAATGCGGCTCAGGCGTCGGAAGCGGGGCAACCAGTGACGGTGACCACGCGTCTGACGGAAGAGAACGTGGAGATCAGCGTGGCAGACCGCGGGTGTGGGATTCCCGCGGAAAAGCTGGAAGCCGTGTTCAATCCTTTTATGACGACGAAGCCCACGGGTGTGGGGCTGGGTCTTGCAATTGTGGCGAAGATTGTGGACGGGCACGGCGGTAAAATGACGGTGGAAAGCACGCTTGGGGAAGGCAGTACGTTCCGTATCAGCCTGCCGGTTTAACTCATGAAAAAACGCATTCTGGTTGTAGAAGACGAAGACAAGCTGCGTCGGATTGTTGAGCTTCAGTTGCTTGACGCGGGCTATGAAGTGGATAAGGCGGCGAAGGCGGAAGAGGCGCTGCCGCTGATGGATCGCGCGGATCTGATCCTCACCGATTACAAGCTGCCGGGCATGACGGGGCTGGAGATGCTGCAGATTGTACGGCGTCAGAATGGCACGATTCCAGTGATTGTGATGACGGCGTTCGGGACGATTGAGAACGCAGTGGAGGCGATGAAGGCCGGGGCTGCGGATTTTCTGCCGAAGCCGTTTTCGCTGGAGCATCTCACGACGGTGGTGAAGAAGGCGCTCGAAGTGCGGAATCTGCGCGACGAGAATGTCCGGCTGAAAGAAGAGCTGGGCAGGAAGTACAATTGGGACAACATTGTGGGACGCAGTCCGGCGATGCAGCAGATTTTCGCGTCGGTAATGCGGGTGGCTCCGTCGCGGGCAACGGTGCTGCTGGCGGGAGAGAGTGGTGTGGGTAAGGATCTGATCGCGCGCGCGATTCATTACCATTCGCCGCGAAGGGATCGGCCGTTTGTGAAGATCAACTGCACGGCACTGCCCGAAAACCTGATGGAGAGCGAACTTTTCGGTTATGAGAAGGGGGCTTTCACGGGCGCGAACATGTCGAAGGCTGGCAAGTTTGAGCAGGCTGATTCCGGGACGGTGATGCTGGATGAGATTGGCGATGTGCCCGGCAATATCCAGGTGAAGCTGCTGCGCGTGCTGCAGGAGCGCGAGGTGGAGCGGCTGGGCAGTAACAAGACGCTGCATATCGATGTGCGGGTGATTGCGGCGACGAATCGGGATCTGCGGGCGGCGCTGGAAGACGGGACTTTCCGTGAGGATCTGTACTACCGGCTGAATGTGGTGCCGATCGAGATTCCGCCGCTTCGGGATCGCAAAGAAGATATTCCGTATCTGGTGCGGTACTTCGTACAGAAACTGGGGCCGGAGAATGGCGGGCGGGTGCGTGGGATTACGGATGCGGCGATAGACAAGCTGATGCAGTATTCGTGGCCGGGGAATGTGCGCGAGATCGAGAACGTGATTGAGCGCAGCATCGTGATGACGACTGGTGAGGAACTGGATGCCGACGATATCCGGCTGGATATGAATCTGCGGACGAGGCCTCATGCGGGCGAGATGGGTTTGCCTGAGGGTATGAGTCTGGATGCGTACGAGCAGGAACTCATACGCAATGCGCTGAAGCAGGCGAATAACAACAAGAGCCAGGCGGCGCGGATTCTGGGGCTGACGCGGAATTCGCTGCGGTATCGGCTGACGCAGATGGGGATTGAGAGCTGACGGGGGGCTAGCGGCTTTGCTTGCCAAGTAGCGACACAAGGTATTCCTGAGCCGCGGGCTCGTTGCGGATGACCTTCCAGCAGTCAAATGCTCGCGAGACCGATCTCACCAGGTTTCCCGCTTCGGTGGGCGTCCACACCCGCGCGGTATTGTAATCGGCATCTTCCCTTTCCTGGTGAGCCTTCAGGAAAGCACTGGCAACGGTTAACAGATGGTTGGCGGCTGTGTGGTCTGGCGTGCCCGCTACCATCCTCTTTAAACCGGCATTCAGCGCCGAGATTCTGTTCGACGACGCGTTCTTCATCTTTCCATGCTCGAAGATTCGACCGAGGGACGGTCGAAATTCAGCGCGATGCCAGTTTAGGGTTGCTTCAGATATCAGGAGATGGAATAAAGCATAGTACGCGGTGGAAACTGCCCTGCGGAGAGTGGCCTGGCGGGGAATATCGATGGACGCGTCCATGTCCGCGAGACTCCGGGCCACATCCAGGAGGTCTTCGGCAAATTGCATCGATTACGCCCAGGCAGGATCGTTCAACTGCGTCTGCTCGGCCTGGCTTCGATACCTGAAATATGGAAGTACGCCCCACTGCTCCAGCGGTTCTACCCGCTGATAGATGGCGGACTCAAACCTGTCCGCAACGTTCAGCACCTGATCGCGCCGGCTTGCGGTGTCGTCTGAGAGGAGGACGCGGAAGAACACTGCGGCGTCGCCCGTCGCGTCGTCTCCAAAGTCGTAACGCACGCGCACGACCTGAGGATGGAGAGTCCGCTCAACTTCCGAAATAGCGGTATCGAACTGGTTCTGCTGCACCAAGGCCCGGGGGACAATCACGACTTCATTATCGCACCGACGGAGTGTCTGCTTTGAGCTGTTAACCCCGGGCCAGCTTGAACGCCACTACCGCCAGCGGCGGCAGCGTAAACGTGATGGTATGCGGACGGCCGTGTCTTGCCTCATCCACTGACATGACGCCGCCGGCGTTGCCGCAGTTGCTGCCGCCGAACAGGGCGGAATCCGAGTTCAACACTTCGCGATAGAAGCCGCCTTCCGGAACGCCGATGGCGTAGCCGAGGCGGGGTACCGGCGTGAAGTTGCAGGCGAACACGATGCAGTCGGACTGGTCTTCCGCGCGGCGCAGGAAAGAGATAGAAGACTGGTCGACATCGGAGAAGTCGATCCACTCAAAGCCGCCGTGCTCAAACTCCACCTGATGCAGCGCCGGGTTATCCCGGTAGAGCTGATTCAGGGCCTTCACGTAGTGGCGCAGGCCGTCATGGATGGGGAAACGCAGGATGTCCCAGGGGACGCTGGAGTTGGAATTCCACTCGTCGTAATCGCCGATATCGCAACCCATGAAGAGTAGTTTCTTGCCGGGATGGGCGAACATGTAGCCCAGGAAGGCGCGGGCGTTGGCGAACTTCTGCCACTGGTCGCCGGGCATTTTGCCGATGAGAGATTTCTTGCCGTAAACGACCTCGTCATGCGAAATGGGCAGCAGGAAGTTTTCGGTGAAGGCGTAGAGCAGGCTGAAAGTGATGTGATTATGCTGGTATTTGCGATGGACGGGGTCCTCCGTGAAGTAGTGGAGCATGTCGTGCATCCAGCCCATGTTCCACTTCATGGTGAAGCCGAGGCCGCCGGTGTAAACGGGCCGGGAAACGCCCGGGAACGAAGTGGATTCTTCGGCAATGGTGAAGGCACCGGGCACGGTATGCGCCTGCTCATTGAAACGCCGCAGAAATTCGATCGCTTCCAGATTTTCGCGCCCGCCGTATTTATTTGGGATCCACTCGTCGGCCTTGCGGGAGTAATCGAGATACAGCATGGAGGCGACGGCATCGACGCGCAGGCCGTCGATGTGATACTGCTTCAGCCAGAAGAGCGCGTTGGAGACGAGGAATTCGCGGACTTCGTTGCGGCCGAAGTTGAAGATGAGCGTGCCCCAGTCGCGATGCTCGCCGAGGCGGGGGTCGGAGTGTTCGTAGAGAGAAGTGCCGTCGAAATAGGCGAGACCGTGTGCGTCTTTGGGGAAGTGCGCGGGAACCCAGTCCATGATGACGCCGATGCCGGCCTGATGGCAGGCGTCGACGAAGAACATGAAGTCCGCCGGTGAGCCGAAGCGTGAAGTGGGCGCGAAGTAGCCCGTGACCTGATAGCCCCAGGAGCCAGAGAAGGGGTGTTCCTGAATCGGCATCAGTTCGATGTGGGTGTAGCCCATATCTTTGACGTAGCCGACAAGGCGCTCGGCGAGTTGCCGGTAAGTGAGGGGCTGACCTTCGGCGTCGCGCGCCCAGGATTCCAGGTGCACTTCGTAGACGGAGATGGGGGCTTTCAGCCAGTTGCGATTACCGCGCTCTTCCATCCAGGCGGAATCGTTCCATTTGTGGTGGCTGAGATCGCAAACGATGGAGGCGGATTTTGGGGGGTTCTCGCTGGCGAAGCCGTAGGGATCGCACTTGAGTTGCTGGTAGCCCTGAAGGCGGGAGCGGACCAGGTATTTGTACGAATCGCCTTCCTTTGCGCCGGGAAGGAAGATTTCCCAGATGCCGGCGTCACGGTGTCGCATGGGATGACGGCGGGTATCCCAGGAATTGAAGTCGCCCGCGACCGAGACGGTTTCGGCGTTCGGCGCCCATACGGCAAAGCGGACGCCAGGCACGCCGTCGATGGTCATGCAGTGCGCGCCCATGGTGTTCCAGGATTCGTAGAGCTTGCCTTCGGAGTGGAGGTGGAGATCGAAGCTGGTGATGATGGTGCCGAAACGATAGGCGTCGTCGAGGATGGTCTCGATGCCGTACATATCGATGACGTGGAACTGGTATCGGGATGTGCCGCCCGGCATGGTGGCGGCGAACACGCCTTCCTTGTGGAGGCGCTCCATGGAGATGCGGCTGCCATCGGGCAGCAGAACGTCGGCAGTTTGCGCCTGCGGGAGGAAGGCGCGAACGGTCCAGGCATCGCGGGCGGCCACAGCATGGGGGCCGAGGACGGCGAAGGCGTCGGTGCAGTAACCGCCGGCTACCGAGTCGATGGTTGCGGGTGACAGGGTACCGGGGGCGGCGACTGCTGTGATGTTTGTCGCGCCGACCCCTTTCATTTTTTCGTCATTCATGGGAACTTCTATTCTATGGGCTTCGCCGAGTTGCATTTACATCTGGAGGGAACGATTGATCGGGAGACGGTGATGTTGCTGGATCCATCGATCAGTCGCGAGGAGGTGGATCACGTCTGGGACTTCACGGACTTCAACGGGTTTCTGGAGTGTTTCAAGTTCGCGGCGCGGCGTTTGCGGGGGCCGGCAGACTATGCGCTGATCACGCGGCGGATGATTGAGGGGCTCTCGCAGCAGGGGATCTCTTATGCCGAGGTCACGCTTGGGGCTGGTGTTGTGCTTTGGCGAGGTTTCCATTTCGAAAGTGTGTGGCGGGCGATTCGCGAGGCGCAAAAGGAAGCAGAGGCGTATGTGGCGGGGCGGTCACCTGTGGAGATTCACTGGAATCTGGACGCGATCCGGCAGATGGGGCCGGAGCATGTGATGGAGATCGCGAAGCTGAGCGCGCGGTATGTGGGTGACGGCGTGGTGTCGTTCGGGATCGGCGGTGACGAGGTGCGTGGGCCTGCTGCGGAGTTTGGCGAGGCTTATCGCTATGCGAAGGATGCGGGGCTGCGGTTGACGGCTCACGCGGGTGAGACGGATGGGCCGGCTTCGGTGCGGGCGGCGCTGGATATTGGGGCGGAACGGATCGGGCACGGGATTCGCGCGGTGGAGGATGCAGATTTGCTACGGCGTTTGCGGGAGGAGAAGATTCCGCTGGAAGTTTGCATTACGAGCAATGTAAAGACGGGGGCGGTGGCGCGGTTGGACGCGCATCCGGTGCGGCGGTTGGTGGATGCGGGGGTAATTGTGACGCTGAATACCGATGACCCGGGGATGTTTGGGTGCGATCTGGCGGGTGAGTTCGGGCTGGCGGAGACGGTGTTCGGGATCAGTGGGGGGGAGTTGGAGGGGATCCGGGCGAATGCTATGGAGTATCGATTTCGGAAGTAACTACTTTGCGGATTTTTTGCTGAGGGATCGCCAGCGTAGACCGGGGAAACGGGCAAAGTCGCGATCTTCCGTGATCCACTCACAGCCGTGCTCAATTGCGAGGGCGGCGAACCAGGCGTCTGGAATCAGGTCTCCCGTTGCCTTCGTGGTCCGGCACAGTTCGCAGAACATCTGCCAATGGCGCGGGCCGGGATGGATGACGCGACAATGCGGCTGATTGACCAGGGATTGGGCGAATGAAACCACATCCGCCACGGGGTCCGGCCGTGGATAAATGCGGGGATTGGTGACGATGCGCATGAGGCCCGACAGTGCTAAGGGTGACACGCCATAGGGTTCATCGCCATTGATGAGCGATTCGAGCCAAGGCCTATATAGACCATGCAGAGAAGCATCGTCGCGATATGCATGGATCAGGACATTAACGTCGGCCAGGATCAAGGCGGCCTTCCATGATGTCGAGCAACTCGGCGCTGTTGTTGATGTCGATACCGGGCCACGTGCCGCCGCCCTGTCTGCTCACTGGCAGCGTGACCTTCGGTCGCCGGTGTGGCTTCCCGGCATCCTTCACCACGAGGTGAAGGCCTTTTTCGATGAGGGCGGTGAGTGTCGTTTGTTGCCGGGCGGCTTCAGCCTTCGCCTCTTCCAGCAGGCTTTCTTCCAGTCGTACGGTAGTCCTCAGTTGCATATGACCTCTGCAATCAGTATGACATACAGACATATCACCAGGTCCGGTGTCTACTCCCGGCAGATACCGCGCTGGCTGCTGCGGATGAAGCGCACAAGGTGGAGAGTATTTTCGTCCGGGAGTTCGGTCTCGATCTTCGTCAGGGCCTCTTCAAGTTTGAGGCCGGAGCGGTAGAGCACGCGATAGGCGCTCTTGATTTTCGCTACCTGCGAAGCGGCAAAGCCCGCGCGCCGGAGGCCGACGACGTTGAGCCCTTTCGCCTCCGCATAAAGGCCGGCGTACATGAAGAACGGGGGCAAATCCAGATTGACGCGGGTGCTGCCGGCGACCATGGCGAGGCGACCGATTTTCGAGAACTGGTGGATGCCGACGCCGCCGGAGATAAAGGCCTGGTCCTCGACTTCGACATAGCCTGCGACTAACGAGCAACTGGCGATTACGGTGTTATTGCCAATCGTGCAGTTGTGGGCGATATGACCGCTGGTCATGATGTAGTTGTCATCGCCAAGTGTGGTGACCGATTCCGGTTTGGTGCCGCGCGAGATGGTGTAGTGCTCGCGGATCTTGTTGCGATGGCCGATGCGGAGATAGCTGCGTTCGCCGGTGAAATTTTTATCGAGAGGGTCGGTACCGAGCGCTGTGCCGGCGGAGATTTCGTTGCCGTCGCCAAGGGTGGTCCAGCGTTTGACGAAACAGTAGGGTTCGAAGAGGCAATCGGCACCGATGACGACGTCCTGCTCGATGATGCAGAACTCGCCGATGCGGGTGCGGGGGCCGATAACGGCCTCGGGATGGACGCGGGCGGTGTGCGCGATGATGGCGGAACTATCGATAGCCACGGTTTACATCATCTCAGGCGCGGGGTTACTTTCGCGCTGCAGCGGCGAAGGAGGTAAACAGGCGGGCCTGGAGTTCGTCGTCCACCATATCTTCGGGATGCCACTGGACGGCAATGGCGAAGCGGGCGGCGGGAAAGACGAGGCCTTCCACGACGCCGTCTTCGGGGTCGCGAGCGGCGACGATCAGGCCGTCGCCCGGGCGATCCACCGCCTGGTGGTGCCGGGAGTTCACGCTGGCTTTGCGGGCACCGAAGATTTCTGTCAGGCTGCCTTCCAGGGTGACTTCGTGAACGGGAATGCCGAGGGTGAGCTTCTTATGCTTTTCGGTGTTGGGCAGATGCTGGATCAGGGTGCCGCCGCGAACGACGTTTAAGATTTGATGCCCGCGGCAGATGGCGAGTATGGGAAGATCGCGCGAGAGGGCGGTGCGGATGAGTTCGCTTTCGTAGGCGTCGCGTTCACGATCGGGTTGGTCCGTTTCGCGCAGGCGCTCGGCACCGTAAAGGGCGGGGTCCACGTCGGTACCGCCAGTGAGCAGCAGGCCGGTCACGGTATCGAGCGACTCGCCGGAATCTGCGGCGTAGGTGACCGGCTCCAGGCCGGCGCGCTGGAGGGCGAGGCGGTAAGGAACCGCCTTATCTTCACTCCGTGTTGCGAGAGCGACGCGAATGGCCATTGGCTTCCTCCTCTTTCTCGCGCTGGCCTTCCAGCAGACGTTTGACTGGTATCAGAGCCACCATAGTGAACGCGTCCATGGCGGCGAGGACCAGCGCGATTTCTATGCGGCCCAGGGCTACGGCAGCGCCAATGGCACCTGCCGCCCAGATGCTGGCCGCAGTGGCGGTGCCGCGAACATTGAGACCATCTCGTACGATGGCACCGCCGCCGACAAAGCCGATGCCGGTGATCAATCCCTGCATCAGGCGCGAACCATCTCCGTTGACGTTATCGAGGCAAAGGAGGAAGCCGCAGCTTGCCATGGAGACGAGCGGGAAGGTTCGAATGCCCACCGAATTGCCCTGTTTTTCGCTCCACCAGCCCGTAGGCATAACGAGAATCCAGGCAATTGCGACCCGTTCGAAACAGAGCCACAAAAAATGCCAGTTGACGGAAAGGGGCTGCATACTGATATGTTGAGCTTACCGTACAACAGGATTAACCATGCCGTTTAGACTATTCACGATACTCACACTGACCGCCTTTGCCATGTCCGCAGCCACCGTTCAGAAATCAGATTTTGGGAAGACTGCCGACGGAACGTCCGTCGCGCTTTACACGCTGACCAATGCCAAAGGCATGGAAGCGAAGATCATTACATGGGGCGGCACAGTGGTGTCGCTGAAGACGCCGGATCGCAAGGGCGCGATGAGCGATATCGTGCTGGGCTATGACAATCTGGCCGGCTACGCGAAGGGCGGCGCGTTTTTTGGAGCGCTGGTGGGGCGTTATGCGAACCGACTGGCGAAAGGCCAGTTTCCGATTGACGGCAAGACGTACACGGTGCCGAAGAACAATGGCGAGAATGCGCTCCATGGCGGAATTCGCGGCTTTGACAAGAGAGTCTGGACGGCGAAGGAACTGCCAGGCGGTGCGCTGGAGCTGACATATGTCAGCAAAGACGGCGAAGAGGGCTACCCGGGTACACTGACGGCGACCGTGACCTACACGCTGACCGACGACAATCGCCTGCGCATTCACTATGCCGCGGTGACGGACAAGCCGACGGTGGTGAATCTGACGAATCATTCTTATTTCAACCTGAAGGGCGATGGCGACATTCTTGGCCACCTGGTCACGCTCAATGCCGATCGCTACACGCCCGTGGATGCGGGGCTGATTCCGACTGGTGAACTGCGGCCAGTGGAAGGGACCCCGTTTGATTTCCGCAAGGCCCGCACGCCGGGCGAACGGATCGGCCAGGCCGACGAGCAGCTTAAGCTGGGCAAGGGTTATGACCACAACTGGGTACTGAATCGCGTGGGTGCGGCGGCCGGCACCCTGAGTCTGGCGGCCAAGGTGGAAGAAAACGGCGTCTCCGGGCGGGTGATGGAGATCTATACAGACCAGCCGGGCGTGCAGTTCTATACGGGTAATTTTCTGGATGGGACGGAAAAGGGTAAAGGCGGCAAGGTTTACAATCTGCATGCAGGGTTCTGCTTTGAGACGCAGCACTTTCCGGATTCGCCGAACCATCCCGCATTCCCCTCCACGCTGCTGAAACCGGGCGAGAAGTACGATACGACGACGGAGTTTCGGTTCAGCGCCAAATAAGCGCACAAAAAAACCCGGCGGACCCTTCCCCCCTCTAGAAAAGGATCCGCCGGGCGGTTCGATAGTGTTTTCGCCGCTTTCTGCGGCTCAGCCCCGTTGTAAGGTGCCTGTGTCTATCGTCCCGAAGCTACAAGAACCGGTTTCCATTCGCTGACGGATAGCTGCGTGCGCGTCACAGCTTCGGGCGAGAGTTTGGCCGTGAGGGCCGCGCGCTGCCGTTCCGCCATCTTCTCCTGCTGTTTGGCCGCCAGCGAGGACCAGAAGAGGGCCTGCTCCGTGTTGGCCTTCACGCCCTGGCCGTGTTCGTACATCGTGGCCAGTTGCGCTTCGGCAGGTCCGAAGCCCTGTTGGGCGGCCTTGTGGATCAGGGCGAAGGCCGCAGCATCGTCCTTTATCTGGCCACCCTTGCCCTTTGCGATCATCATGCCGAGGTTGTATTGGGCGGGGGCAACGCCGTGTTCGGCGGCCTTACTGTACCAACTGGCGGCGGCTTTATCGTTCTGCGGAACGCCGAAGCCTTCTTCAAACAGGCGACCGATTCCGTAATCCGCGGCGGCATCGCCCTGCTCCGCTGCCATCTCATACCAGCGCATCGCCTGACCGTAATCCTGCTGCACGCCAACACCTTTGGCGTAGAGCAGACCCAACTGGAACTCCGCAGTGCCGTTTCCCTTGGCCGCAGCCGCCTGAAACAGCTGCATGGCCGTTTCCGCATTGCGTTCTACTCCCAGGCCGCGGGAATACATGATGCCGAGATTGGCCTGCGCATTGGCATCGCCCTGGTCGGCCATGTGGCTCCAGAGCTTCAGGGCCGTGGGATAGTCGCCACTTCTGAAGGCCGTCATGGCGGGTTGCTCGGCCGGGCCGGGCGGGACGGCGGCTAAGCCAAAGCCTGCCAATGTCAGGAAGATTGCTGTAATGGTGAGTGTTTTCATTCGATACGTCTCCCGAGGGGCCGAGATGGCCTTTACATTTCGTTACATTACTCTCTTTGGGGGCCGAAAGCAAGGGCTCTGTAACGATTCGTAAATATATTTTTGAGGGGAGAACGACTTGGCGCTGGCGCAACTGCTCTTACGCCGAGCGCTTGCGGCGAATTAGGGGCGAATCCGGCGCCCGCCGGCAGTTCCCGGTTCGGGAGTTGCCGCGCTCAGGAAGCCACGAATTTCGCCGGCGGGAAAGGCAGAACTGTGGATGTTGAGATAGGCCTTACCGGCAGCAATACCCGCCAGGAGCGCAGTTTCCGCGCCTGCGGCACTTGCGCCGTTCGCCGCGACGAAGGGTTCCGGCGAATGCGCGGCACCAAGACGAGGGCTGCGCCACGGCACTGCCGGAAATGCAATCAGGGAAATTTGAGCAGGGAACAGGCCTGTCAGCGCCCGGAAGATCCGAAGCCGCCCACGCCGCGTACGGAATTGGATAGTTCGTCGCCCTCCACCCATTCGACCGCTTCGTAACGGACGATCACTATTTGGGCAATACGGTCGCCAGGCTGGATTTCAAAATCCGCCCGACCGAGGTTTTGCAAAATGACGCGGATCTCGCCGCGATAGCCGGGGTCAATGGTTGCGGGGCTGTTGGGAAGAGTAATGGAGTGCTTCAGCGCCAGGCCGCTCCGGGGGCGGATCTGGGCCTCGAAACCGGGCGGGAGTTCGATGGCGAGTCCTGTTGAGACCAGCTTTGTGTCGCCCGGTGCCAGAGTGACGCCTTCAACGGAGCAGAGGTCCATGCCTGCGTCTTCTTCGGGCCCGTGGGCATAGCGGGGGATCTGTGCGTCTTCGCGGAGGCGGCGTATTTTGAGTCGATGGAGGGTCAATCGATATCATAGCGGTTTGGCAAAACGAGTTATCACTATCGCCCCTCTGCCGCCGGAGAAGAGCGCGTACGCGCTGGCGCGTTACAGCCGCTCGGCGGATTCGATCCGGCAATCGATTGAATGGGTACGGACGCATAACTCACAGCAGTTTCTGGAGAGTTTTTATTTCCAGTATGGGCATCAGTCGATTGCGGATCTGGGCCATACGGTGCTGTGCTTTGAAGGCATCAGCGAACTGGCGGCAAGTGAAATAGAAGACGAAGTGTTGTGGGACGGCCAGGCGAAATCGTCGCGGTATCAGGATTTTTCCAAAGGCGGTTTCATTGTGCCGGCGGAATTCAATGCCGTGGACGCGGCGAGCTACCAGTCGGCCGGCAATGCGCTGATTGTCGCATACCAGGAAATTCACGTTCTGGTGGATGCGCACTTGCGGGAGAAGCTGCCACGTCCGGAATCGATGAAGCCGGAAGCCTATGGCCGTAATATTGCAGCGCGCGCGTTTGATGTGGCGCGATACTGCCTTTTCTGGGGCGTGCCGACCAACGTGGGGCAAGTGACCAGCATTCGCACGCTGGAGAAACAGATCAAACGGCTGCGGGTTTCGGAATTCGGAGAAGTGCGTGAACTGGGCCTGGAGATTGCGGAAGCCTGCGCGGCACCGCCGGAATGCACATGGGACGACCTGAATGCCGAGCCGATTGCGCCTACGCTTGCGCGCCACGCGGAACCGGACGAGTTTATTCAGCGGTCGCACGCGGACGTGGCTGCATGGGCAAAACAGAACCTGGACGTCGCGCCGCTGGACGCGCCGCGGGTGGATTTGGTGAAGCCCGACGATGTCTTGACGGAGATTGCCGCCACGCTGCTCTATCCGGTGTGCTCCCATTCGTTCCGTGCGCTTTATGAGACGCTGCGCGGCTGGAGTGCGGCGCGGCGCGGCGAGGTGCTGGATGTGGCGCTGCAATCGCGCGGACAGCGGGACGATTTTCTGCGCGGATTTCGCGGTGGGCAGTACTGCTTCGACATGCTGATCGATATTGGCGCGTATCGCGATATGCATCGTCATCGGCGGTGCCACCAGTACCGGCAGGCTTATACGGGGCAATATGGGTATGAGTCTCCCGCGCTGCTGGCGGAGGCGGGCGCGCAGGGAGTTTACTCCGCGGCGATGGACGCCGCACTCGCGGCGATGCAGCAGTTGCCCGAGCCGGGTCGACAGTATTTGCTGCCGTTCGGCGCTCGTTCCCGTTTTCTGTTCAAGATGGATTTCGCGGAAGTGGAATACATCGCGAGGGTGCGCAGCGGAGTGAAGGGGCACTTCAGTTACCGCGACGTGGCCTGGCAGATGAAACAGCGGGTGGACGAAATGGAGCCGGAACTGGGCCGTTTGCTGCAGGCGACGCCGCCGTGGGTGGAAGATCCGCTGAAGCGCTGATGCTTTCGGGCGGGATATTTCTACGGATCAAAATCTCATCGTTCCTCGTATGAGATTTTATGGTTATGATCCGCACCGCCATTTTCGCCGCCGCCGCGGCATTGCTGCCCGTCTTCGCTATCGCGCAGACGAAACCTGCCCGTGTCGAATTTGAAGTTGCATCCATCCGCCCTGTGGCCCCTCAGGAGGCGAGAGTGGATATCGGGATGCACATTGACGGTGCGCAGGTCAGTTTCAATTTCCTTTCCGTTCGCGAATGCATGCGGATTGCCTGGCAGATGCAGGATTACCAGATCATAGGGCCGGACTGGGTGAGTTCGGATCGCTTCAATATTTCCGCGAAACTACCGGCCAAAAGCTCCACCGATCAGGTGCGCGAGATGCTGCGGAACCTGATCACAGATCGCTTCAGGATGACCATTCACACGGAGAAAAGGGACTTTGCCGTGTATGCGATGGTGGCGGGGAAGGGCGGGTTGAAGCTGAAGGAATCGGCACCGGATGCGGCCGGCGACGGCGCGGCACCGAACAAGAATCTGAACATCAGCGCCAGCGGGAGCGCGGCCGGCGTTTCGGTGAATTTCGGGAATGGGTCTTTCTATACTTTTGCCGATAACAAACTGGTGGGTCACCGGCTGTCGATGGCGCTGATCGTAGACACGCTGAGCCGCTATATGGACAAGCCGGTGGTGGATATGACGGGTGCCCCCGACACGGCGTTTTACGATTTCTCATTCGATATCACGGCGGACGACTATCGCACGATGCTGATCCGGACGGCGATGAAGGCGGGGGTCAGTCTGCCGCCCGAAGCGATGCGGTTGGCCGACCTGCCGGTTGATTCGCTGCTTTCGGATATGGAAGCGGTGGGCTTGAAGCTGGATTCCCGCAAGGCTCCGCAGGACGCGATCATCATCGATAAGGCGGATAAGACGCCGACGGAGAATTAACTTTTCAGCGATCCGCTGTCAGTTATCAGCGTTCCTGGGTGCGTTTGTTTTGGCCGCAGTCGGTCCGCATTGCATGGCAACTCCGCACCGTGGCTGCCGGCCGGTCGTGGTCTGACCACCGGCATTGTCGCGCCCGGGTTGAAATTGCTATTCGTCAAAATGGGACGGGCTGAAACTCAGGAGTGGCCGCGGTTCCCGGAACGGGCAATTGGCACCCGGCCTTGCGGCGGCTTCCTGTCAGGTCTCATGCTGCCCGCGGTTCAGACGCTGATCCCGATTCCTGCCCGGCATGTTCATTGAAAAGAGCGAAAGTCGCGGATCCCGGGCCTATTGCCGTCAACCTGTCTACCTGTCTCCTGGCAGGCCGAGAGGAAATCTCCTTTAGCGGCCATCCGCTGCGTCGACTGGAAGGTCGCTTGGGCTCGGTGGTCTCTCAAGTATCGATTGCGGTCGTGTTTGGTCTGAAACACGTCTCGGGCGGCGCACGTGGATTGGCCGTGCTGATCGAACTGCACGCCGCGTGGAATTTCGGACAGTGAGTGCCGGGCGGCAAGGACATGTCCGGTCTGTGGATTTCCGTTACGGATGCCGGGTTTCAACCGTTGATGGAAACGGTGGGTTTGGCCGCCTGTGTTGTCGTTGTGCTGGCGGCGACTCGGCCTTGGACATCTTTCCAAATTAGTGCCCGCGGGGCGCATCGATTGGCGCTGAACATGCATCTCAAAGAGTCAGGAACTCATTCATGCCAAATACAAGAGCCTACGCAGCCGCGGAAGCCAAAGCTCCGCTCACACCTTTTACTCTGGACCGCCGGGAACCCGGAGAATTCGACGTTGCCATCGACATCAAATTCTGCGGCATTTGCCACACCGACCTGCACCAAACCGCTAACGACTGGGGTGGAGGAACATTTCCCATGGTGCCGGGTCACGAAATCGCCGGCGTGGTGAGCGCGGTGGGCGGCAAAGTCACTAGATTTCAGGTTGGACAGCATGTCGGAGTCGGCTGCCTGGTGGATTCCTGCCGCACCTGTGTGGAATGCCGCAAAGGGCTGGAGCAATACTGTGCAGGGCAGGTGGTTTTCACGTACAACAGCATGGATCCAAAGGAAGGCCGCGTCACGTACGGCGGGTATTCGAACAAGATTGTGGTGGATGAGAACTACGTCCTGAGTATTCCGGAGAACCTCCCGCTGGATGGTGCGGCGCCGCTGCTTTGCGCCGGGATCACGCTGTATTCGCCACTCAGGCACTGGGGTGCCGGGCCGGGTAAAAAAGTCGCGATCATCGGGTTGGGCGGGCTCGGGCACATGGGCGTCAAGCTGGCGCACGCGATGGGCGCGGAGGTGACGGTGCTGAGCCAGTCGCTGAATAAACAGAAAGACGGCGCGAGGCTGGGTGCGGATCACTTTTATGCGACTTCCGATCCCGACACGTTTACGAAACTGGCAGGGCAGTTCGATCTGATTGTGAATACCGTGCCTGCGGCGAGCAACTGGGATCAATTCATCGGGTTGCTGGCGACCAACGGGGCGCTGGTGGTTGTGGGCGTACCGGACGACGCCGTGGCGATCAATGGCTTTCCGCTGATTATCAAGCGCCGGACCGTGGCGGGCTCGCTGATCGGCGGCATTGCTGAGACGCAGGAGATGCTGGATTTCTGCGGGAAGCACAATATTGTGAGCGATATCGAAGTGATTCCCATGCAGCAGGTGAATGAGGCGTACAAAAGGGTCAGCAAGAGCGACGTTCGGTACCGCTTTGTGATCGACTGCGGAACGCTGTAAGATCGTCTGCTTAGGGGGGCGGGCAAAATGCGGTGGGCAATCCGGATTGCGGCTGTATCCTTCGTTGTTGGCGCGGTGGGCATTTTCGTCCTTGGCGCGTTTGCCGCGGAGGGAGCACTGCATCCACAAAGGCTCAGCGTTTCCCTGGTTTGCCCCTGTTTTGCGCACGTGCAGTGTGAGTCAGTGGCGGTTTCGGCCGCAGACGGCGTCTCGTTGAAGGGCTGGTATTACCACTCGGATGATCCGCGCCCCGATGTGAAGGCCATCATTCTGTTGCACGGGGTGGGGGCCAATCGCCAGGATATGGTGCCGTTGGGGAATTTCTTTCTGCACCAGGGGTATTCGGTCCTGGAACCTGACCTGCGGGGCCATGGAGAGAGTGGCGGTTTCTCCTCGTATGGGGTCCTGGAGGAAGGCGACGTGCGCGCCTGGCTGGACTGGCTGCAAGCCGGCCCGAACGGCCCCCGGGTGAACCGGATTTATGGTTTCGGGGCCTCATTGGGGGCGTCCGTGCTGCTGGAATCGCTCAAACACGAAGCAAGATTTCGGGCGGTAGTGGCGGAAAGCCCCTATTTCGATTTTCCCTCTATTGCCCGGGAGAGGATAGCGCGCCCACTGCCTTGGGGCCTGCGGTGGGTGGCCTCGCCGTTCGTAGATTCCGGCCTGGCGTGGGCGCGTTGGGATCACTCAGTGGATCTGCGCGAGGCGTCTCCGGCCGATGGCCTCCGGGCGACCAACGTTCCGGTGTATCTAATTCACGGTCTTGAAGATAACCTAACGTCACCGGACAACTCGCGACGGTTGGCTGCAACCCATCCGGGGGCGGAAATTTGGCTGGTTCCGGGGTCGGGTCACGCGGATGCCTGGGCCACGGCCCGGGTGGAATTCGAATCGCGGGTCACAGGCTGGCTGGCGCGTTATTAAGCCATAAAGATGGCCGCTGCGGGAGTGCAAATTGGTACGGCATAGTACCATGTTTGAATACCTTTACAGTATTCAAACACACTGGAGAGGGCTGAAACAGTACAATCGTTAGTTTGTGATAATCTGTACCCGATTCAGCCCCCGCCGCGCTAATCCCGCTCCTGATGTTCATTCTGTGCGGGGCCCACGCGATCCGGTTGCGGCAAATCATGTGAGAACGCGGCTCGAATGACGACAAACACACCTACCTCCGAATTTTCCCCGGCACCTGAGGGCAAAGCAAAAAAACGCGGTCTGATCTGGTTGGTTGCTTTTCTGGCCGTGGCTGGCGTGGCTGGCTACGCAGTCTACAAGGCGGGGCAACCCGGGCAGATTATCCAGACTTCCACTGGCGGCGCAGGTGGCCGAGGTGCGAGCGGTGGTCGTGGTGGCCGTGGTGCTCTTGGGCCGACGCCTGTTGTGGTCACCAAGGCCCGCAAGGGTAGCGAGCCGGTGTATTATACCGGGCTTGGGACGGTTGCCGCCTACTACGTAGTGGCCGTGAAGCCCCGTATCGATGGGCAGCTCATGTCGATCAATTTTCAGGAAGGCGACATGGTCAAGAAGGACGACGTGCTCGCTGTTGTGGACCCGCGCCCTTACGAAGTGCAATTGCATCAGGCGGAAGGCACCATGGCGCGCGATCAGGCCCTCCTCGCAAATGCCCAAACGGATCTGAAGCGCTATCAGGGCCTTGTCGCCCAGAATGCCATCCCGCAGCAACAGCTGGATACACAGTCGGCGACCGTGGCGCAGCTGGCAGGCACAATCAAGCAGGATCAGGCGGCTATCGACAACGCGAATCTGCAGCTCACGTATTCAAAAGTCACGGCTCCAATTACGGGACGCATCGGCTTGCGCCTGGTGGATCCCGGTAACGTGGTCCGTGCGGCAGATCCAAACGGCCTGCTGGTCATTACGCAGATTCAGCCTATTTCAGTTTTCTTTACGCTGCCGGAGAAGCAGTTGCCTCCGGTTGTTGCCAAACTGAACGCGGGCAAGAAGCTTCTGGTGGAGGCCTGGAACGCGGATGATTCGAAGAAACTTGCGAACGGGTATCTGCTGACTATCGATAACCAGATCGACACGACGACGGGCACTTCCAGAATGAAAGCGATCTTCGATAATCGCGATCTCTCTCTTTTCCCGAATCAGTTTGTGAACGTTCATTTGCTGGTGAACACGCTGTGCGACCAGATTATTGTGCCGAACGTCGCCGTGCAGAGCGGTCAGCAGGGTAATTACGTTTACGTCGTCGATGCGGACTCCAAAGTTCATAACCGGCCGGTTACTGTGCAGCTGGCTCTGGCAACCGAAAGTGCCATTGCCACCGGGCTTGCAGAAGGCGAGCAGGTTGTAACCGACGGTGCGGATCGCTTGATTGAAGGTTCGACGGTTCGTCTGCGGACGGATGATGCATCCGGACGCGGCGGTCGTGGTGGCAGCGGCGGACGTGGCGGCAGTGGTCGCGGCGGACGCGGTGGTGGTAACGGTGGACCCGGTGGCGGCGGCTTTGCTGGTGCAGGCGGCGGCATGGGCGGCGGCGCCGGAATGGGTGGTGGTCGCGGTGCCGGTCGCGGTGGTGCCGGCGGCGGTCGCGGCGGTAACGGCGGACCCGGTGGTGGTATGGGTGGACGTGGCGGCGGACGTGGAGGCAGCGGCGGTGGACGTGGCGGTCGTGGCAGCGGTCAGGCCGTCGGAAACGATCTTCCCGCGCCGCTTGACATGTCGACGCTCGATATTGGATGCCCCGGTGACGACAACGCGTCGGCAGGCGGCAGGCAGGGTGGTGGCGCGCGCGGCGGTAACGGCGGCGGTCAGTCGGCAGGCGCTCCGCGTGGAGGCGGTCGGCGGGGCGGTTCCCCGCAATGAGCCCTTCCCGGATATTCATCGAGCGCCCCGTGGCCACGTCGCTGATGATGGCCGGGGTTATTCTCACGGGCGTCGTCGCGTTTTTCCAGTTGCCTGTTTCAGCGTTGCCGCAGGTAGATTATCCGACGATTCAGATTCAGACGTTTTATCCGGGCGCGAGTCCGGAGGTGATGACGTCGTCCGTGACAGCTCCGCTCGAAAAGCAATTCGGGCAGGTGTCGGGACTGACGCAGATGACTTCCACCAGCACGTTTGGCAGTTCTTTGGTCACGCTGCAGTTTTCGCTGGATCTGAATATCGATCAGGCGGAACAGCAGGTGCAGGCAGCCATCAATGGTGCCGGCACATTCCTGCCACGCGATCTGCCGAATCCTCCGATTTACGCCAAGACGAATCCGGCCGATGCGCCGATTCTGACTCTGTCGGTGACTTCGAAGGTTCTGCCTTTGCCGCAGTTGCAGGAACTGGCTGAAACGCGCATGGCGCAGCGCATTTCGCAGTTGAAGGGTGTCGGCCTTGTGAGTATCAGCGGCGGGCAGCGCCCCGCGGTTCGCGTACAGGCGAATCCGACCTCGCTGGCTTCGTTCGGGCTGAGTCTGGAAACGCTGCGAAGCGCGCTTGGCACGGCGAACGTCAATGCGGCCAAGGGTAATTTCGACGGCGCTCAGCAGGCCTGGACTATCAATAACAATGACCAGCTGCAATCGGGCAAAGAATACGCGCAGATTGTGATTGCCTATCGCAACGGCGCTCCGGTTCGCCTCAAGGACGTGGCGACGGTGGTCGATTCGGTGGAAAACACGCACCAGGCGGCGTGGGTTGATACGACGCCCGCCATCATCATCAACATCCAGCGGCAGCCGGGCACCAATATCATCGGTGTTGTGGACACAGTTACCACGCTGCTGCCGCATATTAAAGACTCATTGCCTGCGGGCGTGGATCTCAACGTGGTTACCGACCGTACAACCACCATTCGGGCCTCGGTGGAGGACGTGGAATTCGAGTTGGGTCTCACGATCTTCCTGGTCGTGCTGGTGATCTTCCTTTTCCTGCGAAGCTTTTCTGCGACGCTGATTCCGTCAATCGCGGTGCCGCTATCGCTGATCGGTACGTTCGGTGTGATGTATCTGCTCGATTACAGCGTGGACAATCTCTCGCTGATGGCGCTGACGATTTCGACGGGTTTCGTCGTCGACGACGCGATCGTGATGATCGAGAATATCGCTCGCTACATCGAAATGGGCGAAACGCCGATGCAGGCGGCCCTCAAGGGATCGGCCGAAATCGGCTTCACGATCATGTCGCTGACGGTGTCGCTGATTGCGGTGCTGATTCCGCTGCTGTTCATG
Organism: uncultured Acidobacteriia bacterium; assembly: GCA_903875575.1. Lineage (GTDB taxonomy): Bacteria > Acidobacteriota > Terriglobia > Bryobacterales > Bryobacteraceae > BOG-234. The sequence goes on from CAIQWJ010000016.1 coordinate 51,491, forward strand.
GCGGACATCGTCGGTCGCCTGTTCAGAGAATTTGCGGTAACGCTCGCGGTGACGATTATCATTTCGGCCTTCGTTTCGCTGACGCTGACGCCTATGATGGCGGCGCGCATTCTGAGACATCATCCGGAGAGCGAGCAGGGCTGGTTCTACAAATCTTCGGAATGGGTATTCGTCAGCATCATCAAGATGTACGGTGCGATTCTCCGGGTGGTGCTTCGGTTCCAGCCGGTGACGCTGCTGATATCGCTGGGAACGCTGGTGTTGACGGGATATTTGTTCAGCATCGTGCCGAAGGGCTTCTTCCCGGCGCAGGATACGGGCGCGATTCTTGGTATTTCGCAGGCACCGGAAACGATTTCGTTTACCGCGATGGCGGAGCGGCAGCAAAAGCTGGCGGAAGCGATCTTGACCGATCCTGCGGTAAAGAACGTTTCTTCGTTTATCGGCGTGGATGGCTTCAATACGCTGGTTTCGAGCGGTCGCATTCAGATTACGCTGAAGCCGCTTGAAGAACGCAAGGCGTCGGCGGGCGAAATTATTCGGCGGCTCCAATCGACCACAGCGCAGGTTTCCGGCATTGTGCTGTATATGCAGCCGATTCAGGATCTGACCGTGGAAGACCGGATCAGCCGCACGCAGTACCAATACTCGATGATGGCGCCGGATAAGGCAACGCTCGACGAATGGGTGCCGAAACTCATGGACCGCATGAGGCAGATTCCGGAAGTCCGGGATGTGGCGAGCGATCAGTTGAACGGCGGCATCGGTCTGCGGGTCAATATCGACCGCGACACAGCCGGGCGTTTTGGCATCACCCCGCAGAATATTGACGACGCGCTTTACGATTCGTTTGGACAGCGCCAGGTTTCCACGATATTTACGCAGACCAACCAGTATCACGTAGTGCTGGAGACGCAGCCGAATTTTCAGGCAACGGCAGACGCTCTGAATCACGTGTATATACAGGTGGGTTCCGCTTCGGCGAATCTGGCATCCACTGTTGCAGCCGCCGGTACGAACACCGCTTTGACGGGTGCTGCGAGCCAGGCACAGGTGCCGCTCAGTTCGTTCACGTCGATTGAGCGGATTCCGGTTGCTGTCGCCATCAACCACCAGAGTCAGTTCCCGGCCGTCACGATCTCATTTAATCTGGCGGAGAAAGCCTCGCTGGGTGCGGCGGTTACTCACATCCGGGATGCGGCAAAAGAAATCGGAGTCCCGGCCAGTGTTGAGGCCAATTTCCAGGGTACGGCGCGGGCTTTCGAATCGTCGCTGGCGAACGAATGGATATTGATTCTGGCCGCCATCATTACGGTTTACATCGTGCTGGGGGTTCTGTATGAAAGCTTCATACACCCGCTCACGATTCTTTCGACGCTGCCCTCGGCGGCGATCGGCGCGCTCGCGGCGCTGCTGCTGTTCGGGGAAGATCTGGACGTGATCGCGCTGATCGGCATCGTGCTGCTGATCGGTATCGTGATGAAGAACGCCATCATGATGATCGACTTTGCGCTGGAAGCGGAACGCAAAGAAGGCAAGGCCCCGCAGGACGCAATTTATCAGGCCTGCCTGCTGCGATTCCGTCCGATTCTGATGACGACACTGGCCGCGATGCTGGGCGGCGTGCCGCTGGCGTTTGGTACGGGCGTGGGCTCGGAACTGCGGCGTCCTTTGGGTATTACGATTATTGGCGGACTCATCATGAGTCAGATGCTGACCCTTTTTACGACGCCGGTCATTTACCTCTGGTTTGGGCGGATGGCAGCGTTTTTCGCGCGGCTGCGCGGCAGCGGAACGGTGAAACACACGGTAGCGCCACAGCTGCCGGAGGCTTCCTGAAGGTGAAAGCGTTATGAGTATTTCGACGCCGTTTATTCACAGACCGGTTGGAACCACGCTGCTGATGGCCGCCCTGGCCATGTCGGGAGCTATCGCTTACACGATGCTGCCGATGTCGCCGCTGCCACAGGTGGATTTTCCGACGCTCAATGTGAGCGCGTCGCTGCCTGGCGGCAGTCCGGAAGTGATGGCGGCATCGGTTGCCACCCCGCTGGAAAAGTCTTTTTCGCGCATCGCCGGGATAACGGAGATGACGTCGTCCAGTTCGCTGGGTTCGGCGAGTGTGACGCTGCAGTTCGATCTAAGTCGCGACATTAACGCGGCGGCACGCGATGTGCAGGCTGCGATTAATGCGGCGCGCGGTAATCTGCCTGCGAACCTGCCGTCAAATCCTCGTTACAGAAAGTTCAATCCATCGGATCAGCCGATTCTGATTCTGTCGATGCAGTCGGATATTGTGCCGACGCCGCAGATGTACGACATGGCGTCATCCGTTTTTGCGCAGAGGCTTTCGCAGATTGAGGGCGTCGGGCAGGTTCAGGTGAACGGCGGTTCGCTGCCGGCCGTGCGCGTTGAGCTGAATCCGCAGCCGGTTTCGAAGTACAGCGTGGGTCTGGACCAAACCGCAAGTTTTCTGGGAAGTGCCAATGCCAACCGCCCTGAGGGTGAACTGAACAGCGGCGATATGACGCTGCCTCTCTACACAACCGATCAGTTGATGGAAGCGAAGGATTACAAGAATCTGATCGTGACATTCCGGAACGGTTCTCCGGTGCGCCTCTCGGATCTTGGCACCGTCACCGATTCCGTGGAAGACGTACGCGCTCTGGGCCTCGCCAACGGCAAGCCGGCCGTGCTTATCTTTATCAGCCGTCAGCCGAACGCCAATATCATCGACACGGTTGATCGCATCCGGAAGCTGTTGCCGCAGTTTAAAGCGGCCCTGCCGCCGACCATCACGATGTCGATCGACAACGATCGCACAACGACGATTGCGGCATCGGTAGACGACGCGCAGCGGAACATGCTGATTTCGATGGCGCTGGTGGTGCTGGTCGTTTTCGTGTTCCTGCGGAATGGCTGGGCGACGTTTATCCCTGCCGTTTCAGTGCCGGTATCTCTGATTGGTACCTTTGGCGCGATGTTTGTGCTCGGCTACAGTCTGGATAATCTTTCCGTGATGGCACTGACGATCGCGACGGGATTCGTTGTGGACGACGCGATTGTCGTGATCGAGAATATTACCCGCTATATCGAAATGGGCATGGAGCCCATGGAGGCTGCGCTCAAGGGCGCGGCGGAAATCGGTTTTACGGTGCTCTCCATGAGCGCGTCGCTGATCGCGGTCTTTATTCCGATTCTGCTGATGGGCGGTATCGTCGGACGTCTGTTCCGGGAATTCGCCGTGGTGCTGTCGGTGGCGATTTTCATTTCGATGATTGTTTCGCTCACGGTGACCCCTATGATGTGCGCTCATCTGCTGAAGGTGAATCACAATCATGGCCGGCTTTACCGCTGGTCTGAAGATTTCTTTGAATGGGTGATCAGCACGTACGCGGCGGCGCTCGAAGTGGTTTTGCGCCACCCCGCTTTCACCATGGTTGTGATGGCTCTTACCATCGTTGTGAATGTTTACCTGTTCACGAAGGTTCCCGCCGGCTTCTTTCCGCAGCAGGACACGGGTCGCCTGATGGGGAATATCACCGGGCAGCAGCATATTTCGTTCCGCGCGCTGAAGGAGAAGGCGCTGTTCTTCGAGCAGCAGGTGCGCTCCGATCCGGATGTGGAAACGATTGACGTTTTTGCCGGCGGTGGTGGCGGCGGCGGTCGCGGTTCGAACTCCGCCCAGATGTTCGTGCAGCTCAAGGCCAAGCCGGGGCGAACGGCGACGGCAGACGAAATCATCGCGCGTATCCGGCGCAAGACGAGCGGCATGCCTGGCGCAACTTTGACATTGCAATCCGCGCAGGATCTCCGCGTGGGTGGCCGCCAGAGCAACGCCCAGTATCAATACACGCTGCAGACGGAAGAGTTGTCGGTGCTGGCGGAGTGGGGGCCAAAAGTTCTGGCCCGCTTGCGCAGATTGCCGGAATTGACGGATTTGACGTCGGACCAGCAGAATTCAGGTTTGTCTGAGAACGTGACGATTGATCGCGATACCGCTTCGAGGCTCGGGCTGACGGCGTCCGCCGTGGACAACGCTCTCAACAGTGCGTTCGGCCAGCGGCAGGTTTCGACGATCTATAAAGCGATCAATCAGTATCACGTGGTTGTCGCACTGGAACAGCAGTGGTGGGAGAGCCCGGATGTGCTGAACAAAGTGTACGTTCACACGCCGAGAGGTACGGATGTACCGCTCTCCACATTCTCCACTTTTAAGGAAGGGATCACCCCGCTTTCGTTGCCCCATCAGGGGCAGTTTCCTGCGACCACGATTTCTTTTAACCTGCCGGAAGGTGTAGTGCTGGCTGACGCTGTGGACGCGATCAACAAAGCGCAGGTGGAAATGGGTCTACCCGCCAATGTGGTAGGCAAGTTCGCGGGCACGGCGCAGGCGTTTAAGGACTCGATGGCCAACCAGCCAATGTTGATCCTTACCGCGCTGCTGGCGGTTTATATCGTGCTGGGCATTCTCTATGAGAGCCTGATTCATCCGCTTACGATCATCTCCACGCTGCCTTCGGCGGGCGTCGGCGCGTTGATGGCGCTGGTGCTTTTCCGCACGGAGCTGACGATCATAGCCATGATCGGTATTGTACTGCTGATCGGTATTGTGAAGAAGAACGCAATCATGATGATCGACTTCGCTCTTGTGGCGGAGCGTGACGAGGGCAAGAGTCCGCGCGACGCGATTTTTGAGGCATGTCTGCTGCGCTTCCGTCCTATCATGATGACGACACTCTGCGCGCTTTTGAGCGGCGTTCCGCTCGCGCTCGGGTGGGGTAACGGCGCGGAAATGCGCCAACCGCTCGGTATCGCCATCGTTGGCGGCCTGATTGTCAGCCAGATGCTGACGCTCTTCACGACTCCAGTGATTTACTTATCTCTCGACCGGCTGCGCCACAGGTTCAGCCGGAAACATTCCAGCCGACTGCCGGGGATTCTGGTTCCGGGCGGCCTGGCCGGGAGTGCAGACTAACACATGCGCCCAACTTATTCATTCAGGCCTCAAAATACTACCTGCGTCACGGACAAGCCGATCGCGACAACCCGAACAGCGGCCTGCGCGCTGGTGGTTGCTATTTCGGTGTTTTCATCATCGTGCGCTATCACGGCGAAGTTTCAGAGGCCGGTTGTACAGGCCCCGGCAGCTTTCGGCGAACTGGCTGGCAGCGACCAGTGGAAGACCGCGACACCCGGCGATGGAATCCTCAAGGGGAAGTGGTGGGAGATTCTCGGCGATCCCGAACTCAATAGACTGGAGGAGCAGGTCAGTATCTCCAACTACAGCGTGAAGCAGTTGGAGGCGATCTACCGCCAGTCGATCGAGACTATCGAAATCAACCGCACTGGCTATTACCCCTCGGTGACGGCGGGCCCGTCGGTAAATCAATCGGATCGCGGCGTGAATGCCGGCGGTCGCGGAACGTCGTCGTCGTTCACAACGCCGTTTACTGCGACGTGGGTGCCGGATCTGTGGAATCGGGTCGGGTTATCGGTCAACAGCGCCAATTCAGCGGCTCAGCTGAGCGCGGCCAATCTGGAGAACCTGCGGCTGAGCCTGCAGGCAACTTTGGCCGTGGACTATTTTTCGATTCTCTCGGCGGACATGCAACTGAAACTGCTGAACGACAGTATTGGGGCTTACCAGACCTACCTGGACCTGACGAATAACCGGTTTAATGGCGGTGTGGCATCCAAGGCCGACGTTTATCTCGCGCAGACGCAGCTGTATACGACCCAGGCACAGGCGACGGATCTTGCTGTGACGCGTAAACAGTTTGAGCACGCGATCGCAGTGATCATCGGCAGGAGCCCGGCAGGTTTCGCGGTCGCGACGGGCACGATTAACGCGCCACCGCCACCTGTTCCTGTGGGTTTGCCCTCAACGCTCCTGGAGCGGCGGCCGGATATTGCCGCCGCTGAACGCAACGCTATGACGGCCAATACAGCCATCGGCATCGCAAAGGTGGCCTGGTTTCCCACGCTGACGCTTTCCGGTTCACCGAGTCTCAGCAGCGGCAGTATTCTGAATCTGCTGACCTGGGGCAGTCGCGCCTGGACTGCCGGTCCTGTGCTGGCGCAGACGTTGTTCGATGCGGGCCGTCGCAAGGCGGTTTTGCGGCAAGCTCAGGATGCATATGATGCTACCGCGGCCGCGTATCAGCAGACGGTTCTGACGGCGTTCCAGCAGGTGGAGGACAACCTCTCTACTCTGCGCATTCTCGCACAGGAAGCAACCCAGCAGGCGCTGGCAGTGGAAGCGGCGGAGCAGTCGCTTGTGCTCGAAACCGAACGCTATAAGGCCGGTACGGATTCGTATCTCAATGTGATCACGACGCAGACAATTACGCTTTCTAACGAACGCAATGCGGTGACACTGCTGCAGCGTCGTATGACGGCTGCAGTCAATCTGATTCTCGCGCTGGGCGGGGGCTGGGATCAGTCTGCGATTCCGACGGACGAGCAGATGAAGTCGCCGGATATGAAAGATGCGACGAAGACGGTGAATGTGGCGCAGCCGCTTCGTTAGAAATCTTCGGACGAGTCAATTGCAGTCTGAAAAAGCCCCGCTCCAGCGAGCGGGGCATTTTATTGGTGCGCTCACTTTCGCAATTGGATCGTGACGGCGTCCTGCAGTTCATACCGGGCCCGATTCGTTTCCGTTTCCGCTTTCGGGTTGGCGTTGAGACGGAGTAGTTGCCTTTTTGCCGTGTCATAAGCGGGCCATTGCGGGAGGCCGGGTCCATTCGGGTTCCCGGTCTTCGCGAAGTTGGTCCAGTACGAGGTGAACAGATCCGCTACTTTGCGGTCGGAGGCACGCCAGGCGAGTTTCCTCGTGTCGAGAGTGGAGAACACGTACTCGATATCGGAAGCGTGTTGCGCCCCTGGATCGTCTGCGGGGGCGTCGCCGGTCTCGGTGGGGATGACGTGGTCGAAGAGGTAGCGATAGACGGGGGATTTCCCTGTGGCCAGGTGCATTTCGATCCACTTCCATGTGGAATAGACCAGGAAGTTGTCGCTGGTCAGTGCGATAGCGGAGAGTTTCGTCTGCCAGGCGTCGCAAGCGGGGTAGGCCTTCATGGCTTCGGCCTCTTTTCCCGGGAACTGCTTGCGAAGTTCCGCTTCCAGTGCAGCAGCGTTGGAGGCGGAAGGAATCATCACCTTGGATTCCGCCGAATTCCAGCCGGCAAGCAGAGGTACGTGGCTCTGTTTCCCCTGGGCGAAGATATCCCAGGGATCGGCGGTGAGCGAGTAGCCGTCCACAACGGGTGAGAACTTTGTCGGGTTAGCCGCGATGGCCTTGGCGAACGATGCCGCCGGGAGGGCTCGCAAATCGGCCAGGGTTCTGGCCCCCATTGAGGTGGCTAGTTCCGTGCCCCATCTTTCAGCCTTTGCCAAAGGGGCGGTGGCAAGGGTGCCATCCGGCGCGGAGAAGTGAGCGCCGCTCTCGCCGATCGCGCGGGCGAACAAGCCATTAGCCATGGGTGACGCCATGAGGGCACTGACTGCGAAGGAGCCAGCCGATTCCCCGAAGACCGTGACTTTAGCCGGGTCCCCGCCGAACGCTGCGATATTGTCATGCACCCAGCGCAGGGCGGCAATCTGGTCAAGTAGTCCATAGTTACCGGACGCTTTGTAGGGGGATTCGGCTGTCAGGTCCGGGTGGGCCAGGAAGCCGAGGACACCCAGTCGGTAGTTGAGGGTGACCAGAATGACGCCTTTTGAGGCGAGGACGCTGCCGTCATGGCGCCTCTCGTCACTCGCACCCGAGAAATAACCGCCGCCGTGGATCCACACCATCACGGGCAACTTTTCGCCCGCCGTTCTTGCGGGAGTCCAGACCGAAAGATAGAGGCAATCCTCGCTTTCCGCCGGGCTTTGGAACACCATGTCGGGGAAAGGGCTGGTCTGGACGCAGCGATTGCCGAACCTGTTGGCCGGGCGAATGCCGGTCCATTTGATGGCTGCTTCCGGGGCTTTCCAGCGGCGGGGGCCTACCGGAGGGGCGGCGTATGGGATACCGAGAAAAGCGCGAATGCCGGGTCGGCTGCCGGTGGTGCCTTCCAGCAGGCCGCCGGAAACGCGTACCTGGTCGGCGGCATGGAGGGAAAGGGTGGACATAAGAATTGTGATAGCACAGACCGTGCGGGAGACTGGCATAGGCACGATCAATGATCGGGTCGAGGATCGGCCGGAGTCAAGTCACCCGATTGTTCTCCCGGCCGCTCCAACTCCGCCGCCGGGCGGCTCCGATAGAAAGAATTTATGCCGCTCCCGCCGGGCAATGCCGCTTTTGCCAGACTTCGGGTGGGTCCCAGACCGCTAACCCATAGAAATAATCTATCAGCCCTAACGATTTTTATGCTGGTGGCGCAAAATCCGGTATATAATCGAGTCCGTGGAGCTGTGTCAGCTCCTTTCTCAAAGTCGAGAAAAGCAATGCGCCCTGTCCTGATTTGCGCCATTTTGACGGTCTCCCTCGCTCTGGCGTTGGTGGCGACGGTCAACCATCCCATCCCTTCTGGTCTCACGGTAGTCCTCGATTTTCGCGGCGCTCATTCGGACCCTTCGATTCGCGAGATGGAAAGCGAAACCTCAAATATTCTCAAGACCACCGGCCTGAAGCTGGACTGGCGTCTGCGTAATGAAGCTTCGAGGGAGACGTATCCTGATCTTGTTGTCATGACTTTCAAGGGATCCTGTAAGTTCGATATGAGCCCCCGAGTTTATGACGAACCGGGTCCGCTGGCCAGCACGAAAACCACTGACCATCAGATCCAGTCGTTTGGCCAGGTGGATTGCGATCACGTGGTGCAGTCGGCGCGGTCAGCCATGTGGGGTGGCGACTTCAAGAAGGCCGATCTGCTGGTAGGGCGGGCACTGGGACGCGTGCTGACCCACGAACTCGTTCACATGCTGACCCGTTCGGCGGACCACGGTCGTGAAGGTGTCTTTGAAGCCGCGCTTTCCGGGAAGCAGCTGATTTCCCCTACACTGCCGCTGGCGGCGATGGATGTCGACCGTCTGATGTCAGGCTTCGAGAGCGAGCAGTAGAAACCCCGTAGTTCTCCCATCAAAATAATCTATTACAGCCGTACCAGACCGTACTTCCTGTCCAACAGTATTCGGTTTGCTTATTGACTTTGTTTACGTCCACGCGCTACCCTGATCTTGTTCGCGGCTGTATCCCGTCTGGTGGCGCAAGCCACCTGGATCAAGCCCGGCGACGCCCCGAAGCGCCTCCTTTTTTCTCCCGGTCCTGAGATCAAGTCTCCCTGTAATCCCTCGTGTGTTCAGATCGCGCCGTTGCGCGCCTGTGCAAGGCGATGAGGGGGGATCAAGCGGGACAGCACTGCGCCCAGTGACTATACCAGGAGAAAAAACATGACGCTTACATCATCGGAACAGAAACATTTTCTGAAGAACGGTTTCTCGCGCAGGAACTTCGGTCGCATCGCCACCATGATGGCGGCAGGCACGACGCTGCCCTTCTACAACGAGCCTGCTCTGGCGCAGTTGTCGAGAGTCGACAACATTCCCGACGACGCGGTGGTGATTAACGCGAACGAGAATCCGCTGGGGCCGAGTCCGGAAGCGATGGAAGCAGCGCACAAGATCATTTCCAACGGCGGTCGTTACCTGTACGGGGAAACGGACAAGGCGAAGAACCTGCTCGCGAGCCAGGAAGGGCTGAAGCCGGAATATGTCCGCATGTTCCCCGGCTCGAGCGGCCCTCTGCACCAGGCGGTTTTGGCGTTCTGTTCGCCCACGAAATCCTACGTGGTTGCCGATCCCGGCTATGAAGCCGGCGGTCGTGCGGCGGCCTTCATCAAGGCCAAGACCGTGAAAGTGCCGCTACTCAAGCCGAGCTATGCCCATGACGTCAAGGCGATGGCTGCCGTGAAAGACGCGGGTCTGATCTACATCTGCAATCCGAACAACCCATCCGGCACGATGACCACTCGGGCCGATATCGAATGGCTGGTTGCCAACAAGCCGGCAGGTGCAATCGTCATGATCGACGAAGCCTATACGCACATTGCGCCCAATGCCTATTTCTGCAGCGATCTGGTGGCGAAGGATAAGGATGTCATCATCCTGCGCACATTCTCAAAGATTTACGGCCTGGCGGGTCTGCGCGCGGGTGCCGTTCTGGCACGTCCGGACCTGATGGACAAGCTATCGGGCTGGACCGGAAGCCTCATCTGGAGTTCGCCTTCGATCACCGGCATGGTCGCAGCTACAGCCAGCCTGGCATCGAAAACGCTGATCCCGGAACGGAAGGCGAAAATCGGCGCGGTTCGCGACGATGTTTTCAACTTCTTCGAGAAGAAGAAGATTAAGTATATTCCTTCTGTCTCCAACTGCGTGATGGTGGATACCGGTAAGGTCGGCGTGGGCAAGGATGGCACGCCGGATTACACGCAGAACCCCGTCATGCTGGCGTTGCGCACCCAACCGGAGCACGTCTACATCGGGCGCGTCTGGCAGACAATGCCCACATACGTTCGCGTGACGATCGGTACTGCGGACGAAATGGCTAAGTTCAAGACGGCATTTGCCAAAGTCATGGGCGTTTAGCGGATTCGCTGCGGACAACACTGGACAACAGGATCGGGGTAAACCGGACTCATGATCAGATCTACGGGCAGGTACAGCTGGGAACGTTTCATGGGGGATTGCGCGGGGGGGATGATTGCCGCCCTGATCGCGCTGCCGTATGGTTTGTCGATGGCAGCCCTGATGGGGCTGCCGCCGATTCTGGGCGTGGTGACGTCGATCATGACGGCACCAATTACAGCCATCTTCGGACGAAATCCCGTGCTGATTGGCGGGACAGCGAGCGTGACGGTTCCGTTCATCGCGGCTGCCGTGCGGTCGCAGGGGATTGGCGGCGCGGCCAAGGTGACGATGGTCGCGTCTGTCCTGATGATGGTGTTTTGCGTATTGCGGCTCGGGAGATATGCGTCGAAGGTGCCGCCGCCGGTGGTGGCTGGTTTCTCGGCCGGGATTGGCGCAATCATGCTGATCTCACAGCTCAACGTGATCTTCGGCGTTCATGCGATCTCCGGCACTGGCAACAATTCACTGGAACTGCTGGCTGGCGTGCTGGGAGAACTTGGCAAAGCGCGATGGGCTCCGGCGTTGCTGGGTGGTACGGTCATGCTCTCCGCGGCGCTGGTGATGCGCTGGGCCCCGCGCTGGCCAGCACCGCTGATCGGTGTTGCCCTGGCGGGAATTGTAGCGAGACTTCTGTTTCTGCACGAGCCTGAGGTTGGTTCGCTGCATTTGACGCTGCCGCCGTTCGCAGCCTTCTCGTGGACTCCCGATGACGTGATCAACGTGGTACCTAAGGGGCTGATGCTGGCCTTCGTTTCGGCGGCAAACCTGCTGCTGACATCGCGGGCGGTGGAGCACTTCCGCGGCAAACACAAGCATCTGAAGCGCAGCGACGCCGACGCGGAACTGGGGGCTTACGGAATTGCCAATCTAACGGTGGGCATTTTTGGCGCACCGATGAGCATCGGAATTCCAGCCCGCAGCGTGGCCAACGTTCGATGCGGCGGTACGTCGCGGGTATCGAATCTCATGCATGGTTTGTTTCTCTTCATGCTGGTCAGCATGGGGTCCGGCGTGCTGGCGCATATCCCGATGGCCGCGCTCGCGGGGGTTACGGCGTGGATGGGTCTTTGCCTGCTCGACGTCAGCGCCTGGCGGCGTCTTCCCAAGATGCGGCATACTGACGCCAGCGCCTTCCTGGTGACGGCAGTAGGCGTACTGGTGGTCAACGCCGTGGCCGCAGTGCTGGCCGGGTGCGCAATTTACGTGGCACATTATCTGTACGTCCGATTCGTGAAGGCGACCGAAGCTGTACGCGCCGGTGCCGCGACACCCGTGATCTCGGGTAAATAAGCCGCTATTGACGGCGCGGCCAGTACCAGTCACACTAAATCCGAACGGGGTTTTGTCAAGGAGCAAAGAAGAATGAAGCGCATATCGCTGACAGCCTGGATTTTGATCGCCCTTGTGGCCGGAATTGTCTTCGGTGCCGAATTTCCGGCGGCCGCGAAACAACTGGGGCTGCTGGGGACGATTTTTCTCCGTCTCATTAAGTCGATCATTGCGCCGCTGTTGTTTGGCACGCTGGTCTGCGGGATCGCAGGCACCGGCAATGTGAAGACGATGGGCCGCATAGGCGGGAAGGCGATACTCTATTTTGAGATCGTCACGACGGTAGCGCTGTTTGTGGGACTGGGCTTCGTGAATATTGTGAAGCCGGGCGTTGGCGTGCACCTCACGGGCTCTGCCAGTGGAATCGCGGCCACCAATACCAGTCTGGCGGGGATTTTGGAACATACTTTCCCCACCAGCATTATCGATTCGATGGCGAAGGGCGAAGTGCTTCAGATCGTGGTGTTCGCGTTCCTGTTCGGCACGGCCTGCGCGGCGATCGGCGGCAAGGCGGAGCCTGTAGTTCAGTTCTGCAATTCGCTCTCCGAAATCATGTTCAAGTACACGAACTACATCATGTACTTTGCGCCTTTCGGTGTTTTCGGCGCAATGGCCGCTACGATCGGCGACAAAGGCCTGGGTGTTCTGCTGAATCTGGGCAAACTGGTTCTGACCTTATATGCCGCCGAAGCGTTCTTTGTAGTGGTGGTATTCGGGGCTGTTGTAGCGATTGCGAAGATTCCTCTGAAGCGTTTTATCCAGCACGTGCGGGCACCGTTCCTCCTGGCGTTTTCAACGGCGTCCAGTGAGGCCGCTCTGCCTTCCGCACTTGAAAACATGGAAAAGTTCGGCGTGCCGAAGCACATCGTAGCTTTCGTATTGCCAACCGGCTACAGCTTTAATCTGGACGGTTCCACGCTGTACCTGGCTCTGGCGGCCATGTTTGTGGCGCAGGCAGCGAACATACACGTTCCATTCCCGACGCAGATTGTCATGATGCTGACGCTCATGCTGACCAGTAAAGGGGTGGCGGGCGTTCCGAGGGCTTCGCTGGTCATTCTGGCGGGGACTCTTGCCAGTTTCAATCTGCCGGTGGAGGGAATCGCGGTGATTCTTGGTGTGGATACCCTGATGGACATGGCTCGGACCAGCGTCAATTTGCTGGGGAACTGCCTCGCGACGGCGGTTGTTGCCCGCTGGGAGGGTGTGGTGCTGCCGGACGGGCCCATGGTGGAACCGGAAGACGAGGCGCTCGATCCTGGGATTTATCCTACTCCGCAGGTAGGATAAGCCAATTTCCTGGTAGTTTCCTTGTTATCCACCGTTAACTATTTGGCAGTTGCCACCCGGCAACGGCCTTCTTCGTTTAATATAGACGGCATGGCCCGAGAACTCTTTGAAGTGAAGTGCCCCTGCTGTCAGGCGGCGTTGAAGATCGACGGGGAACTGCGAGCGGTGATCTCCCATGAGGAGCATGTCAAACCCCCGTCCATTGGGGATCTGACGGAGGCAGTGGCCAAACTGAAGGGCGAAGCGGGCCGGCGAGATGAGGTTTTCCGCAAGTCATTCGAGACGGAGAAGAACCAGGGCCAGGTGCTGAACCGGAAGTTCGACGAGTTGCTGAAGCAGGCGAAGGCGAATCCGGAGTTCGGAAAGAAGCCCCGGGAATTCGATCTGGACTAGAGATTATTCGGCACACGACCGGGGTTATGTTGCCCAGGGACCGGGGTTATGTTGCCCAGGGAAGATATGCCGCGCCGTAGAGGCCGGCCTCTCCGCCTAATTTTGCCCTCTCTACCCGGGTGTCCGTGGTGCGGAAGGTGAACGACCGGCGGCGGGCTTCGGCGATCATAGCGGGCGCGAAGAAGTCCCAGGCTCCGATGACGCCGCCACTCAACAGGTAAAGCTGGGAATTGAAGGCGTTGACAAGGGTGGCGAGAGCAATCCCGAGGGCTTCGCCCATGCAGGTGAAGATCTGAATGGCGCGTTCGTCGCCCGCCACCGCCCGATCATAGACCTCTTTGGCGGTGACGTTGCCGTACCCAAGCAGTCTGGCCATGGCTGAGATGGCAGTGGCGGAGGCGTGCTTTTCAAGACAGCCGCGATTGCCGCAGCCGCAGGGATTGCCGTTGGGAATGACGGTGATATGGCCCAACTCGCCACCCATCCCGAGGAAGCCGCGGATCAGCTTACCGTCACTGATAATGCCGCCACCGACGCCGGTGCCGAGGGTGAGGAGAACCAGGTCGCGAACGCCGCGACCGGCACCGATCCATTGTTCGCCGAGGGCTGCGGCGTTGGCGTCATTTTCCAGAATCACGGGGGCGTTCAGGCGCTCACGCAATTCATCGCGCATGGGAAAGTCTTCGAGCGAGGGGATGTTATTGCAATTTCGAATGACACCCTCCCGGAGCGAAATGAAGCCCGGAACCACGACGCCGATTCCAGCGAGGCCGGCCGGGCCCTGGGTATCGCGGAGCGAGGCGATGGCTTCCACCATGTCGCCCATGATGGCATCGCGGCCTTCGGAGTACTGGGTATGCCCGGTGACAAGGTGGAGTAGCTTACCGTCGCGGTCGATAGCGGCCGCCCGGAGGTTGGTACCACCGAGATCGAGGCCGATGCTGTAATCAGTCATTCTGGGCGAATGATAACACCCCGCGGGATGCTCCCGGCGAAAGTGACAGCGCCGTAGTCTGGCACGGGTGTGCTGGATTCGTGCCGGCGCTCAAGAAAAGGCGGGAGGGGACGATGAGGTATTTGAGCCCTCATGTTTGCCATTATTGGAATTGTCGTGGTATTCGGCGCCGTCATCGGCGGTTTCCTCCTGGAGCATGGGAAGTTGATGGTGCTGATGCAGCCAAACGAGCTGATCATCATTGGGGGTGCGGCGGTTGGCACCGTGCTGGTAGCGAATCCGCTGCCGGTCATCATCAAAACGGTCAAGAGCGTAATTGGGGTCCTGGGTGGGAACCCTTATTCCAAGGCCTATTACCTGGAGAGTCTGAAGATGTTGAACGACATCTTTCAGTTTGCGCGCAAAAGCGGGATGGCGAAGCTGGAAGAAGACGTGGAGAATCCGGACAAGAGCGCCACATTTTCAAAGTATCCGAAGATGCTGAAGGATCACCACATGCTGCATTTCGTCTGCGACACGCTACGGATGTCGGTCTCAGGTGTGGTTGCCGCGCACGATCTGGATGCGATCCTCGAAAACGATATTGATGTTCATCATCACGAGCAGATGGCACCTGCCAAGGCTTTGTCTACCGTCGCGGACGCTTTGCCTGGTCTGGGTATTGTCGCCGCGGTTCTGGGCGTGGTGATCACGATGGGCTCGTTGAACGGCCCGCCGCAGGAGATTGGCGAGAAGGTGGGTGCGGCGCTGGTAGGCACATTCCTCGGCATTCTCCTTTCGTATGGCGTGGTGTCGCCTTTGTCGGCGAACATCGAAAAAATCGTCGATGCCAGCACGCAGTTTTACCAGGTGCTGCGCGCAGGTCTTCTGGCGTTTGCCAAGGGCATGGCTCCCTCGATTGCCGTGGAGTTTGCGCGGCGTGCGATTCCCCACGAGGTGCGGCCCACCTTCAAGGAAATGGAAGCGGCGTGTAAGGGCGGCGCGGCCGCCGCGAAAGCATAAAGGACACGGAATCACTATGGCAGCTCCGGTACAGCCAATCATCATCATTAAGCGGGTTAAGAAGGGCCACGCAGGTCATCACGGTGGTGCCTGGAAAGTCGCTTACGCGGACTTCGTCACGGCCATGATGGCGTTATTCATGGTGCTGTGGCTGGTAAGCAGCAGTGAGCAGGTGAAGAAGGCGATCGGCGGCTATTTTAACGATCCAACAGGTAAAGGTAAGGAAGTCGGCAACGGCCTGCGCGGGGTGGGGAGCGAGACTCTCTCGGTGCAGCGCGACGACATGCCCAAACTGAAGGAGAAGCTGGAACAGGCAATCAAGACATCGCAGCCGATGGAACACATGAAGGAACACGTGGTGATGACCATTACCGGCGAGGGTCTTCGCATCGAACTTACGGAAGACGCGCAGGGGATGTTCTTCCAGTCGGGCAATGCGGAACCCACGGACTACGGGAAGGAAATGATGGCGCTGCTGGCGACGGAAATCGGGAAGCTGCCGAACCAGGTGACCATGGAGGGCCACACCGATTCCAAGGCATACACGGGGCGGAAGGATTATTCGAACTGGGAACTCTCTTCGGATCGCGCCAATGCGGCGCGACGCTGGATGCAGTTGCACGGGCTGCGCGAGGATCAAGTGACGCAGGTACGCGGTTTTGCGGATCAAAGCCTGCGCAATAAAGAGGATCCGGAGGATGCCACGAACCGGCGTGTATCGCTCATCATCCAGTACAAGCCGGCACCGGAGGTCATGGCCATGGCGGAGGGTGCGTCTGGTGCGGTTGGCGGTTCGGGCAGAGCCGCTGCGGCTGGGGCGTCGGGTTCAACGGCGGCGGTAAGCGCGGGCGGCGCGGGGCTGGCCAAAGGCGCTGAACCGGAGAAGCCGAAGCCTTTCGCGGAGAAGAAATAGCGGTCAGGGTTGAGTTGCCAGGTCTCGACCCTCAGTCCGGCTTGTGCCTGGCGTTCCAGGTGATAGCTTCCGATATGGCATAAGTCACGTGCGGATTGACGATGTCGCCGTGGCCTGAGATGAGGCCGGACGAGCCATCGAGGCACGTCACGATACCGGGCTGCAACTGATAGGGCAGGCCCGCTTCGTGGAGTGGCGTGAATGTGGACTCGCTGGTTCTCTGCGCGCCGTTGTGTCCAATGCCACCGTAGGTATCTGACGCATCACCGATTGCCTGGAGGTTGTCATGTGCCAGGCGGGAGGCGACGGCGTAGGCAGTGCCCACGACCGAGTCTTTCTTCGAGAACGTGGAGATTATGGGGCCGCGCACGATTCTACGCTCAACCACGTCGCGAAAGAAGCCCGGTTGGCCGGAGCCTGCATCCGGGCTGAAGCCGTAGTGTGAGAACGCGGCTTCCAGCAGAGATAGAGAATCTACGGGCGGGCGATCTGCGGCAGCAAGCGCTTTACAGCATGCGGCTTGAAGTCTGCCGCCCAGGCTGTGCCCGACAAGGTGGATTCGCGTTTTGTTGAGTTGGTCCTGGCAGGCGATGACGGTTTCTGCAAGGCCATTTGTTCCGACCGCTCCAGCCAGACGCTTCATCGCCGCCCAGCTCATGAAATTCAGGAACGTTCCGATTCCACCCAGAATTGGAGCAATCACCGGAATCGCGTCGATACGTCCACCGAAATCGATGGCCGGGGGGCTCAGCCTTTCCAGTAGGTCCGAGCCGGAACATTCATGGAGCAGAGGAAGTCCCTCAGCGGGATCGTCGTGGCCGGTGTCGACTGCACGCAGAACCGACTCGACAAACTGGTCCCGGGCGCTGCGATTATTGGCGGCCGGGTAAAGCAGGCGCTCTGCGTCGTCCAGTGCCCCTGCGGGCATGGCGCTGCGCAGTTCGGCGAAGGCCGTGTCGACTGGTTGTGTCGTGCCTCCGTACGATTCGCGATGTGGCTGCGACGGCCAATAGACGCCGATGATCGCGAGCTTCATGCCTGCTGATGTCGCGAATTCCGGTCGGGCCAGATTGGCGGCCAGCGTGGTGAGCAGACCTGTGTAGAGATCCGTCGCGTCTGCCGCGTCACAACGAAAACCGTGGGCGAGAAAAAACAGATCCGTCGCGCCGATCTGACGACACCATGCAATCAGACTCTCTGTTTGCGTCGCCGATACGGGCAGGCCCAGGGCGTCGAATTCGATTTCAAAGAATGGAAAACCTGCGATGTTGGAAGAAGTTGTCATACGGATTGGAGCACTTTCATAAGATCCATGAGGCCCGCGCCCTGGAAGTAAGGGTGACGTTGCAAATCGACGGTCCCGGCGGTGAAAAGTCGCTTGATTCGCTCCGGCTCGCCGATGAATTCGCGTCGAACGGAAAGGAAAGCCGCAATGGCACCGGAGACGTGGGGCGCCGCCATACTGGTGCCGGATTGCTCGCAGTAGAGTACCTGCGTTCCGGCGGGCTGGCCTTGAAGTGCAGCGTACCGCTCGCGCTCAAGTCCTGCGGCGCAGGAAACGATGCGTTCACCGGGTGCCAGCAGATCAGGCTTGAGGCGTCCATCACCAGTGGGCCCGCGCGACGAAAAATAAGAGACGCCGTAGGTGTGGGGCATCTCGCGATGGGTAGAGCCGACGGTGATGGCGAGTTCAGCGTTGCCGGGATCTGTGATGGACATGTCGCTGAATTTTTCGAGTGGGTTGCCGGATGCCGTCAGGAAGGACGAATAGCCGCCGTTACCTGCAGAGACAACGACGCAGACACCGCTGCGAACGAGCCGATTGATTTCCACGCAGAGCGGGCTTTGGCCGCAGGCGAACCACCGAGGGTCGAAATCATAACCGAGGCTGAGATTGGCGCCCTGGACGATGATGCGTTTGCCGTGTTGATTCCACTGCTGGATGGCATCGATGGCTCGCAGGACCCAACTGACCTTGCCGGCACCGGTTGGCCCAATGACTCTGAGGCTAAGCAGTTTGCAACGGGGCGCAACGCCGGATATGCGAGTGAGTGGTTCAGGGTGGAGGTCTGGTGAGGCGTCCGATTCGCCGCGCGTCTCACGGCCGAGGACAGGCTCACCGGCTACCGCGGCGGATTCCCACTGGCCTGCGATGATACCCGCGACATGAGTCCCGTGGCCCGGGACGTCGGTGAGGGCGGAGTTTGGGTCGGCGGAATCAGTGAAGTCGGTATGAGCGAGTGGCGCGGGGACCTGGAGGTTATCGAAAGCGGTGAAATGCGGGTGACTGGCGTCGATGCCGGAATCGAGCACGGCCCAGACGATGCCTTCGCCGAGCGCCTGAAACGCCCGCTGAGCGGCATCGGCCTTCACGGTGGTAAGTGAGCGGGTGAGGGTGGTACGGATTTCGGCGTCGTGCCAGATTTGATAAATCGGAGCGGAGAGTCGGCCGCCTTCGCGGATTTGTGCGCGCGTCTCCGCGGCAAGCTGGCGAATCTGACGAGCATTCAGGCGGGCGAAACAGTATTGTGACAGGGTGAGACTGGCGGGGTCCAGCGGCGAAACACGCGCGTGAACGCGTCCCGCCGCGACAATGATGCCTTCGGCAAAGGCCTCATTGAGCCAGATGACGACATCGAAGGTCTGATCCGGGGTCTCAGGTGCGGTAATCATCTCCGCTAACGGTTCCATGACGATAGATCGCATCATGGTCTGCCTGATGGGGGTTTGCCGGATTGTGGGTGTCGTGAGCAAGGCTTTCTCCTGCTCCAGTCATAGCCTGCCGAAAAGTCGCTGGAACCCCTCAAACCCGCCATCCCACTGAAACGGAAACGAAAATAATTTGCAAGATGGCAATACCGGGAAAAGCCCTTTGGCTGCATCGGTATAATTAAGGATTCCGAAATGAATCCCTTAAACGTGGACCTGAAGCAGACGATCAATCTGCCTCGCACGAATTTTTCCATGAAGGCCAACCTGCCGCAGGCTGAGCCGAAGATGCTGGCCCGCTGGGCCGAGGAAGATCTGTACGGTCAGATCCGAAAGTCGCGCGCGGGTAAGCCGGTCTGGATTTTGCACGACGGCCCGCCGTACGCGAACGGCCGGATCCACCTGGGGACGGCTTTCAACAAAATTATTAAAGACTTCATCGTGAAGTCGAAGACCATGTCGGGCTTCGATTCGCCCTATGTGCCGGGCTGGGATTGCCACGGCCTGCCCATTGAGCACAAGGTCGATCAGGAACTCGGTGGGAAGAAGGCGCTGATGTCAGCGTCCAGCCTGCGCAAGGCCTGCCGGAAATACGCGGAGAAGTTCGTCAACCTGCAGCGCGAAGATTTCAAACGGCTGGGAGTCCTGGGCCGTTGGGATGCCCCCTATCTGACGATGGCACCGAAGTACCAGTCGGTGATTGCGGGTGCGTTTGTCGATTTCCTGGACAAGGGCTACGTCTACAAAGGTCTGAAGCCGGTCAACTGGTGCATGAGCTGCAAGACCGCGCTGGCCGAGGCGGAAGTGGAGTATGCGGATCACAAGAGCCCATCGGTTTGGGTGCGCTTTGCATTAACGTCGGATCCCGCTCTGATTGATCCGGAACTCGCCGGGAAGCGCGTTTTCGGGCTGATCTGGACCACGACCCCCTGGACGCTGCCAGCCAATCTGGCGATCGCATACCATCCGAAGTTCCAGTATGTGGCGGTGGAAGTTAACGGCGATATCTATGTGGTGGCGGCAGATCTGCTGGAAGCGACTGCCGCGAAATGCGGCTGGGATGCCGGGAAAGTTCTGGCGCGTTTCCACGGCGACAAGCTGGAGGGCGCCAAGGTCCAGCATCCGTTCATGGATCGGACCTCGGTCGGAATTCTGGGCGATCACGTGACGCTGGAGCAGGGCGTGGGCGCGGTCCACACGGCTCCCGGGCATGGCCAGGAAGACTATGTGGTGGGCATGCAGTACGGGCTGGAAGTTTATTGCCCGGTGGACGGCGCGGGCCGGATGTTTGACCCCGGCACGAACGCCACGGTTCCGGCGGAACTGCTGGGCAAGACTGTTTGGGAAGCGAATTCGCTGGTCATCGCGATGCTTCAGGAGCGCGGGGCGCTGCTGGCGCAGGAAAACATCAGCCACTCCTATCCGCACTGCTGGCGCTGCCACAATCCTACAATTTTCCGCGCGACCGATCAGTGGTTCATCGGCATGGACAACAACGAGCTGCGGGCGAAAGCGCTCGACTCCATCAAAGCGGTGAAATGGATGCCGGAGTGGGGCGAGGGCCGCATCTCCAACATGGTCAGCGGTCGTCCCGACTGGTGTATCTCGCGGCAGCGCGTCTGGGGCGTGCCGATTGTTGTGTTCTATTGCGACAAGTGTCGGCATCCGTTGACGGATCGCAAGATCCTGGACAGCGTGGTGGAGCTTTTCGCCACGCATTCGGCAGACATCTGGTTTGAGCGCACGGCGGCGGAACTGGTGCCTGCGGGTACCACCTGTACGAAGTGCGGTGCCGGAGAGTTCTCGAAGGAAAACGACATTCTGGATGTCTGGTTCGATTCCGGCTCCAGCCAGCTTGCCGTGTTGAACGAGGAATACGGTCTGCGCTGGCCCGCGGATTTCTATATGGAGGGCGGCGATCAGTATCGCGGCTGGTTCCAGAGTTCGCTGCTGGTGGGTGTGGGTTTAAACGGCTCGGCACCGTACAAAGGCTGCGCGACCCACGGCTGGGCGCTCGATGGCAACGGGCACGCGATGCACAAGTCGCTGGGCAATGCGATTGAGCCGGAGGAAGTGATCAAGACCTCAGGCGCGGAGATTGTGCGACTGTGGTCCGGCTCGGTCGATTTCACGGAGGACGTGCGGCTCTCCCCCATGATCCTGACGCGGCTCACAGAAGCATACCGCAAGCTGCGCAACACGTTTCGCTACATTCTCGGGAACATCCACGATTTCGACCCGGCGCGCGATGCGGTGCCGGGTGCGGAACTCGACGAACTCGATCAGTGGATTCTGGTGCGTGCCGAAGATCTGGTAGCGCGCAGCCGCATCTGGTACGACGAATTTGCATTCCACAAGGTCTATCGGGCCGTTTATGACTTCGCGACCGCTGATCTCAGCAATATCTACTTCGATGTTTTGAAGGATCGGCTGTATACGTCGGCGACGAAATCGAAGGCCCGGCGCAGCGCGCAGACAACGCTTTATCGGCTGGCGCAGGCGCTGGTTCGATTGCTGGCACCCATTCTGAGTTTCACCACAGAAGAAGTCTGGGGACATCTGGCGGGAAGCACGGGCAGCGTTCACGCGGCCTATTTCCCTGAGCCGGGCGATCTGACGGAGGGGATGGGTGCCGAGCATCGCGCGCGCGTGGAGAGCTGGAATCAGCTCATGCCGCTGCGCGACGAAGTGCTGAAGAGCCTGGAGGCCGCGCGCCAGGAGAAGGTGATTGGGGCGCCCCTTGAGGCTCGTGTTCGGCTTTCGGCTGACGACTCGCTTTATCCTCTGCTGGAAATGCATTCGCGTGAGTTGCCGGGTCTCTTTATCGTGTCTGAAGTCGAATTGAGCCGCCAGACGGAACCGGGAATTCGGGCGGTGATCGAAAGGGCTTCCGGTGTGAAGTGCGACCGCTGCTGGAAGTATACGAACGACGTGGGTTCGGACGAGGGGCTGCCGACGGTGTGCGCCAGTTGCGCTTTGGCGGTCCGTGAGAATCTTGCTGAGAACCCGGTTGCGTAAGGGTAACGGGCAGTGAGTGCGCACGGCTTCAGTCGCGTGGCTGCTCTGGTCACTGCGGTTGGCGTTTTCTCAGCCGACCGCTGGTCCAAGTGGATGATTGTTAGCCACCTGGGACCGGACGATGTCCACCGTGTTATCCCCGGTTTCTTCAATCTGGTGCATTCCGAGAACCCGGGTATCGCTTTCAGCATGTTTGCCGATACGACGAGCCCCTGGCATACGCCAATCCTGATTCTGTTTTCTGTTCTGGCCGTTTCAATATTGGCGGCGATGCTGTGGAAGATCGATCGGCTGGATCGATTCTCCGCCATCGGGCTCGCGTTGATTTTCGGAGGCGCGGTGGGGAATCTGTATGATCGTATCCGCGTGGGGTCGGTCACCGATTTTCTGGATTTTTATGTGCAGAGTTACCACTGGTACATTTTCAATGTGGCGGATTCGGCGGTTTGTACCGGTGCCGGATTGTTGATACTGAGCATGTTCTTTACTCGCCAACAGGAGGCGAACGGCTGATATGTTTCCAAGACTGTTCACGATCGGAAGTTTCTCGCTGCCCACTTACGGGGCGCTGGTCGCTATCGCGTTTCTCACGGCGCTGTGGCTGACGTCGCGCTTCGCGAAAGAGCGCGGGGTGAGTTCGGAGAAAGTGGTGAACCTGGGGGTTTACTGCGCGCTGGTCGGAATGCTGGGGGCGAAGATCCTGATGATTGCGCTCGATCCGGAGTATCGCGTGCATCCGGGTGCGATCTTTACCCGGGAGACGCTCCAGAGCGCAGGGATTTTTTATGGCGGTTTTATCGCGGCGCTGCTGTTTGCGTTTTTCTATATGAAACGGCAGGGTTTGCCTGTGCTTTCGACGGCGGATTTGTTCGCGCCGGGAGTGGCGATCGGCCATGGGATCGGGAGGCTGGGTTGCTTTGCGGCGGGGTGCTGCTGGGGTAAGCCGGCGTCGTTGCCGTGGTCTGTGACGTTCACGGATAAGAACAACACGACCGGTGTGCCGCTGGGTGAACCGCTGCATCCGACGCAGCTTTACGAGGCTGCAGCCGAAGCGATCATCTGCCTCGTGCTCATCCAGTTGCTGAAGCGGAAACTGCATGAGGGCAGCGTCATCGGGGCGTATCTGCTGTTGTACGGAATGGTGCGGTTTGGGGTGGAGTTCCTGCGGGTGCATGATGGGTCCAATCCGTTTGGCGGACCGTTCGTGCTGGAGCAGTGGATTTCGCTGGTGGTGGCGGTTTGCGGGGCGTATTTGCTGTCGCGAAGAGCGGTAGCTGAACCTGCGGTTGCGTGAAAGCCGGTCTTCGTTGCTGTTAGCTGCGTGGACTCTGAGGGGCAGGAAAATGGGGCACTTACCGGATGGCACCAAATGGTATCTGGCGGAATTGGTAATGGAGATAAACGTGGAAGGCGCCGGTCGCAAGATTGTTCATCGCAATCTTACGTTAGTGCGCGCCGACTGTCCGGATGAAGCCTACGAAAAGGCCAATGGTTTTGGTCACTCGGGCGAAACGCCTATGAGAGTCCTTTTGGAAAACATGTAGCGCACAAGTTCCGTGGTATTTCGAGACTGGAAGACGTTGTTTGGGGCCTGGAAGATGGGGACGAGCTGATGTGCGACGAATTCGAGGGAGTGCCCCCGGACGAAATCGAACGCTGGATTGTGCCGAGAGAGCAGCTTAATGTGTTCAAGCCGCCGCGCCCCCGGTCCGGGGACGATACCAATTCTGCGTCAGCGGCAATTCTCAGAATGATCAGGTGAAGGGCGACCGGGCGTGCGGATACCAACTGCCCGAGCAAACGCTATCCGTCTCGCAGGAAGATTGCAATTCGGCTCGACGTCCATGTGGCCACGCCGCATCCGAAGAAATCGGTATCCTCAGTCCAGATCGGGCAACCGAAAGCCAATGCCGTAGCGAGGATCGGCCAGTCGTCCGGTCGCGTTGGCCCAGACGTTCCCGTGCCATGGACTCGAATTCACGGTACGCGTCCGGTGCAACTAATTCGGTAAGAGCGGCCAACGCACGCAGCATCGCAAGGGCGGTTGCCGGGTCGCCGCCGCGTCGGACGACAAGCGCGGACAGGTTCTCTTCAGCTTCTGCATAAGCAGCATGTGGAACCAGGAAGGAAACCTGATCACAATACTCTTCGATCAGTGCGCGGACCCGGTGGCCGAGAATCGCCCGAATGAGGATGTTGGCGTCCAGCACCAGCACCTTAACGGGCATTGCGTTTTCCGCGGGCTGCCCGGCGGATGTCTTTGTACTCCTCCATCAACTCGTCCTCGGTGGTGCCCCACGAGGCTATCATTTCATCCAAGCCCTGAGCGACGGCCCGCATTGCTTCGAGTTCGGCTTTCCGGTCTCGCTTATGAGCGGGGACAAAAAAACCCAGAGTTTCGCCGTGACGCATGATGGTGAGCGGGTTGCCGGATTCGAGGTAACCGGCAAGGTTTTCCCGAAACTCGCGGATGCCGACTTTGACTGTTTCCATATTGTGTACTCATTGTACACAATGCTGCGAAGGTCGCGCGCGGAGGGGGTGACTACTTAATACTTCGCCAGTTCGGAGACCAATGCGCTGAGCCCCTGCCGCGCGTAGATATCGAGCAATCGCTGCTCTTCGGTAGACGGCGACATCGTACGCAGCAAGGGGGAAGAATCCAGATCCTTGCGCGATGGCACCCACACCTTGCCATCGGTGAATTCCACCTGGCTGACGAAACCAGTCATCCCGGCAATGCCGATCGGCCGGCCGGAGCGCGAGAACTTCAGCGTAGCGTCGGGTTCCAGTCTTCCGCGCTGCGATGGTTGTATCGCGGCACCGGGTCCGGCACCGGCTGTATTCAGCGCGGAGACGCCCGAACCAGGCACGGAGCCGACGAGATACTCATTGCCTTCCGTATCCTTCACCACCCAGCCGATCTCAACGTAGCGAACCGGCTTCTTCGAGAGATTCTGCACTTCAATCCATGGGGAGCGGGCCTCGTTGCCGGAAATCGCCGCTTGTCCCTGCACTGCGAGGACGGGCGCATCGGGCATTCGCAGGAAGGCAAAATGAACCGGATCGTTGCCACCCCGAGCGCTTTGCGCGGCGTCGGTGCCCACGGCGGACCCAACAGCGCGACCGTTGTGTGTGAGCGCCACATCCAGCTGTGGATGGTCACCCCCCTTCGCCATGCTGCTCAGAACTTCCTTACGCAGGCCGTCTTCGCCTTTGGATGCCAAAATTTGCTTGTAGTAAACGCGGTCACGCTGGGCTTCCATCTCCCAGACCGTCATGGCGCGCTGCGAATTCAGCTTGTTGGGGCCATAGAAACTGAGATCGTCGAAGATGATGCCATCGAGCTGCACGCGCACCAGAGGACCGCTGGTCTGCTGCACAGGGCGTACCAGCCGGATATCCACCGGCAGCGTGAAATTCTGCCCGGCCGGGACGTCAATGCAGGGGCGGGCGACGGAACCTTTACCGCCCGGGGTGGATTCCTGTGTGGCCACCAGCATAGTCACGCCGCGCACGCGCCGCGCGCCCGAATTGCGCAGCGTCAGCGACATGTGGAGATCCAGCATCAGCATGCTGCCACGAACTGTGACGCGGGATTGATCAGTGCTCGCGGAAATCAGCGTGACCGGTGAATCGGCGGGCAGATCGATCTTCACCGAACTGGAAGCATCGTTGCCGGCGATGAGCGCGGGAGGTTGTTGGGCATAGAGACCGGCGACTGGCGTAAGCAAGCCCGTCAGCAGCGCAATCCTGGGCAGACTTCTATTCCTCATAAACACTCGTGATCGTCACCGTGCCGGTATTGCCATCCACATAGCGCGCGCGAATGCCGCCCTGAGAGGTGACCGTCTGATCCCCGACTGCGCCATCGCGATGCAGCAGCGTCATACTGTTACCGGAGCCGTTTTGGACGCGAACGCCATCGCCGGTCGATTCCAGAATTGCGGCGCTTGCCGCGCTCGTAGCCGTCTCATGGGGCAGCAGGCCACGCAGGAAGACACCAACCCCCGCCAGCAGCAGGACGCTGGTCAGCCCAATGGCCAACTGCGGTTTCCAGCCCCGGAGCGACGTGGCGGCGGGAACTTCGCGAACGCATTCGCCCGCGGCGAGACCCACCCGGATGTTAGCGCGCATTTCAGAGGCGACGAGATCCCAATTGAGATCCGGTACTTCGGACTGGCGGACGGCGGACCTGACTTCACTGAAGGATGCCAGAGCATCGCGGCAATCGCCACACTTCGCCACGTGCCGCTTCAGCAGGAAGCGGCGCACACGACCGCAGTCGCCGCCCGCGAGTAACGCGAGGTCGGTCTCCGATGGATGTTTCTGTGTCTGTTTCAAATCCCCGTTGCTCATCGTTGCCTCCCTTCCCGTTCTTCGGTTGCTTTTCTGGTCTCGGCGTACTTGCGGATCTTGATGCGGGCATTGGCGATGTGAGACCGCACTGTAGCGCGGGAACAGCCAAGCCGGAGTGCCACTTCTTCTGCCGGTAAATCTTCCACGTCGCGCAGCACCAGGGCCGCGCGCTCGCGGGGAGTCAGGCGTTCGAGCGCATCCGCCAGCCAGTCGCGCTGCTCGCCGCGGATCAGCGCATCTTCCGCCGATTCGAGGCGCATCTCTTCCAGATGCCGGGCCGGAGCCTCGCCCAATTCCACAAAAGCGATCCGTTTGCCGCGGCGCAGGAAATCGAGCGCAGTGTTGGTCGCGATCCGCGATAGCCAGTGGGCCGCCTTCTGCTCGTCCTTGAGCTGATCCTGCCGCTGGAGAGCCTTGATGAAAGCCTCCTGCGTCAGATCCTGAGCGTCATGCACGCTGCCCACCATGCGGTAAATCTGGAGGAATACACGGCGCAGGTGCTCGGTGACGAAACCCTCGCGTAATCCGGCGGAGATGTCGGAAGACGCGACGACGCCGGCCACCTGAAGGTCGGTCTCGTCACCGTGGTCCGAAGCATCGCGTCCGGAAGGTCGATAGTGGTCCGTCATTACCGCAACTCGCGTCAACGCAGGAACTCCCTTAAACAAACATGACGCCCGGCCCGTCGAAACGTGCAAAGGAATCACTGCGCTGTATCCAGTATACGGGGAACGCGGAGTCTGGTTTGCGCGCGATTTGCGCCAGGAACCGGTGCCGGGGTCGTGTTTTCAATATTTTGCCGGGGAGCGCATTCCGGGGTATACTCATTTCGATCCCACCCTATGTCCCTCCGAATTCTCTTTCTCCTCGCGGTCCTGACGGCCGCCGCTTACCCGCAGGACCGCAGTGCCGGACAGAAATCGTTCGAAACCCGCTGCGCCATCTGCCACGGCGGCGATGGACACGGGACCGACCGCGCACCGGCCATCTACAACAAGACGGCGGCCCGGGACAACGCGTCGATAGCGACCGTGGTGCGGAACGGCCTGCCGGGCGGGATGCCCGCATTCCAGGTTCCGGATGACGAACTTGCCGCTCTGACGGCGTATCTCAGGACGCTGCAACCTGCCCCTGCGACTGGCGGCGGGCGGCCAGTCGTCCGCGAAACCATTACGCTCACGGACGACAAGACTATGGAAGGCGTCATGGTGGCGCGCGGGCTGACGGATCACCAGATCCGCACCGATGATGGCAAATTGCACCTGTTGCGGCGCGTGGATGACAAATATCGTGAAGTGACGTCAACCGTTGACTGGCCCACCTTTCACGGAGACATGAGCGGCAACCGGTACACGACCATGAACCAGATCACGAAGGAAAACGTGAAGAACCTGGGCGCAAAGTGGGTCTACACGGTGCGCAACGCGCAGGGTTTGCAGGATACGCCGCAGGTGGTGGGCGGCATCATGTACGTCACCAATGTGAATTTCTGCGTGGCGCTGGACGCGGGGTCGGGCCGCCAGTTGTGGCAATGGATGCGGCCTTCCACCCAGGGGGCGATGGGTGCCGGTTCCAATCGCGGGGTGGCGGTCGCGGGAGATCGCCTGTTCATCGTGACGGACAACGCCCATCTGGTGGCGCTGAATCGCTACACCGGCGAGCAGATCTGGGATACCGAGATGGCGGACTGGCACCAGAATTACGGGGCGACTGGTGCCCCGTTGACGGTCGGAAATCTCGTGATTGGCGGGGTAACAGGAGGGGAAGCGGGCTCGCGCGGTTTCCTTGCCGCGTTCGACCAGACGACTGGTAAAGAAGCATGGCGCTTCTGGACCGTGCCCAAGGCTGGCGAACCAGGTTCGGAGACCTGGCAGGGCAAGGATCAGGAGCATGGCGGTGGGCCCACCTGGATCACGGGTACCTACGATCCGCAAACCGACACCCTTTTCTGGCCGACGGGCAATCCGGCGAAGGAGTACAATGGCGACGACCGCAAGGGTGACAACCTTTACACGGACTGTCTCCTGGCGCTCGATGCGAAGACCGGGAAACTGAAATGGTATTACCAGTTCACGCCGCACGATATGTATGACTGGGATGCAACCGAGATTCCTGTGCTGGTGGATGCGATGTTCCAGGGGCAGATGCGGAAGTTGGTGCTGCATGCCGATCGGAACGGCTTTTTCTACGTGCTGGACCGGACGAACGGGAAAGTGTTGCTGGCAAAGCAGTTCATCAAAGAGCTGACTTGGGCCAGCGGGATCGGGGCGGATGGGCGACCGATTCTGAAGCCGAGTCAGGAGCCAACGGCGGCCGGCACTCGGGTGTGTCCGTCGCAGGATGGGGCGACGAATTTCTATTCGCCATCGTTTAATCCGGCGACGGGGTTGTTCTATTTCCAGACGTTCGAGAAGTGCAGCATTTACCAGAAGGCTGAGGGCGACTGGGTGGCCGGAAAGAATTATCTGGGCGGGGTCCAGCGCGTGGCACCGGGCGGGAAGGAAGAGCATATTCTCCGCGCCATGGATATCAGCACGGGAACTACAAAGTGGGAGTTGACGGAGAGTCCCGGCGCGAACGGCTGGGGCGGAACGCTTGCGACGGCGACGGGCCTGGTGTTCTTCGGCGAGGAAGGCGGTGCGTTCGCGGCAGCGGATGCTACGACGGGCAAAGTGCTGTGGACTTTCGGGACGAATCAGGGCTGGAAAGCCTCGCCGATGGCGTACATGTTCGACGGCAAAGAGTATCTGGCAGTGGTGGCAAGCGGGAATGTGATTGCGTTTGCCTTGGGCGACTAAGTTTACCTTGGGCGACCAAAAGGACTGGTGCCCCTCCCCGGTGCTATCCTCACGGGCAGTGGGTCTCTGGCGTCACAGATCGAAGGTAATCGCGACGGTGGTGGTGTCGGCCGTCATCGCGCTTGCCGCGTATGCCGCTTCCCCCTCTGTGCCTAAATCCACCGCCGATCCATCCGCCCTTCCCATGCGGCCCGCCCCGCCGCCGCCCGATCCCACCCTCCCACGGGCGTTCCGCGTCTACCGCAGTCTGGAAGCCAACGACGACATCGAAGTTCCACCTGATTTCGAAGAGCAAACCGAGTTTGTTTTCGCCCGTCTCATGTATCCTTCGCATCCTGACGGCCTGTTCTCCCGCGCACGGGGCTACGCCGTCATCGCGGATCGCGACTGGCGGCAGGGAGGCATGAGCTGGTCGCAGGATTATCCCCGCGCCGATCGACACTTCCTGCTGGCCATGCGGCGTCTGACGCGCGTGCATTCGCGTTCGGCCGAGCAGCCCGTGAACCCCGACGATGATGACGACATCTTCAACTGGCCGTTTCTAGCCGCCGGGGAAATGGGCGACTGGAAGCTGACGCCGCCGCAGATCGCGAAAGTTCGCGAATACCTGGCACGCGGCGGGTTCCTGATGCTGGACGATTTCTGGGGCCGTGCGGAGTGGGATCGCTTCATGGAGACCATGCGCCCTATCATCGGGGATCGCCCGATTGTGGACATTGAGAATCCCGATGCGATTTTCCACATTGTTTACGATCTGGACGACCGGTATCAGATTCTGGGGCAGTGGTCGCTCACAGGCTCGATGGCGGATCGCTGGATCGGGTCGGTGCCCAAGTGGCGGGGCATCTATGACGACAAGGGTCGCCTGATGGTGGTGATCACCTACAACAACGACGTTGGCGATTCGTGGGAGTACGCGGACGATCCGCGGTATCCCGAAAAGTTCTCCGCGCTGGGGATTCGGCTGGGTGTGAATGACGTGGTTTACTCGATGACGCACTGAGGTGCGTCGATCCAGTCAGGCCTAAGGCTTGATCTTCGCCACGCGCTTCCTGATCTCCGCGGCGTTCTTCGCGTCGGGCGAAATTTCAAGATACTTCTGATAAGCCACACGCGCGGCCTTCAGGTTCGGCTTCTTCTCTTCGGCCTCACCCAGACGCAGCCAGGCCTCGGCGTTGCCGTCGTTCCACTTGGTCGCCTCGTCATAACGGTTGGCGGCTGCTATAAAGTTGCCCTTCTTGAAATAGTAGTCGCCCGCCAGAATCTGCTTCTGCGACTGCACCGGATTGAAGCTGAACTCTTTCGGAGCTTCGGACTTGTCTTCTTCCGGCGGGAGTTCGGACTTGTCCACCGTTTCCGCCTTTTTCGCCGGCGCTTCGGATTTTGTTGCAGGGGTCTCGTTCTTGTTTGCGGGTGCCTCGGTCTTTGGCACAAAAGGCGGTGGCAAACCGAAAGGCGAGGAGTTTTCCTGGGCGGCGGAAACGGCCAGGAACGGACCCGGCGCGACGGTCCACACGGCCATCAGTCCGAACAGTCCGGTTGCAATTGCCCAACGTGACATACTTTTATTATAGTTTTCCCCACACGGTAACCACCTGTCAGTGAACGCTCTTCGTGAACAAGCCGCGCAGTTGCCCTTCGGGCCAGGCGTGTACCTATACAAGGACGCCGCCGGGAAGATCATCTATGTCGGCAAGGCGAAAAGCCTCCGCGCCCGGGTCCGCAGCTACTTCAACGAAGACCGTCTGGCGGAAGCCAAAACCGGCACCCTGATCTCCGAAGCCCGCACTGTCGATTACATTCTGCTCGACAACGAAAAAGAAGCGCTGGCGCTCGAAAACAACCTCATCAAACAGCACCAGCCGCGTTACAACGTCCTGTTACGCGACGACAAGACCTATCCCTACATCAAGCTGACAAACGAGCGTTTTCCGCGCGTCTTCGTCACCCGGCGTCTGAGAAAGGATGGCGCATCGTATTTCGGCCCCTGGTTTCCCGGAAATCTGGCCTACAGGATCGTTCACTTCATACATCGGCACTTCCTGGTGCCGAGTTGTAAGGTGGATCTGACGCGCTTCCATCCGAAGCCGTGTCTTCAATTCCACATTCATCGGTGTCTGGGTCCGTGTGTGGAGGGGCTCACCAATGACGAACAGTATTCGCACGCGGTCCGTCAGGTGCGGTTGCTCCTGGACGGTCGCCATACCACTCTGGCGGGTGAACTGCGGGATCAGATTGAAGCCGCATCGCTTGAGATGCGCTACGAACAGGCGGCCGGGCTGCGCGATGTCCTGACGACGGTGGAGGAAATCGCGGAGCGGCAGAAGATGTCGGCGGCCTCCGGCAATGACGCCGATATTTTCGGTTACTACGCCGAACCGCCCATGGTGGCCGTGAATCTGTTCCACATGCGGAACGGGCAAATTGTCGATCGGCGCGAGTTCTACTGGGAGGATCAGACTGAATTCGAGCCGGGCGAGTTCTTCTCTTCGCTGCTGCTGCAGATCTATCTGGATCAGCATTTCGTGCCGGCGGCGATCCACGTGCCTGTAGAGTTCGAAGACTGCGCGGTGATGGAAGAACTGCTTTCGGAGAAACGCAATCGCAAAGTGGAAATTCTGACGCCGCAGCGCGGTCAGAAGAAGGCGATGCTGACGCTGGCGGAGACCAACGCGAAGCACAGTTTCGATGCGCGATTCCGCATTCTGAAGCCGTCATCGGCTGCCATCAAAGAAGCGCTTCAGGAGGCCCTGAATCTGCCGGAAGCCCCGAACCGGATCGAGTGCTTCGATATTTCGCATGTGCAGGGTACCGACAAAGTTGCCAGTATGGTGGTGTGGGAAGACGGCCGCATGAAGAAGGCCGACTATCGGAAATTCATCATCAAGACGGTGGAAGGCAATGACGATTTTGCCAGCATGAGCGAGGTAGTCACGCGCCGTTACTCGCGTTTGCAGGCCGAGGGCACGCCGCTGCCAGGGTTGGTGTTGATCGACGGCGGCCTCGGCCAGTTGCATGCGGCGGCGAACGCGCTCGAAGCAATTGGCATTACGGATCAGCAGGTGGCATCCCTCGCCAAGCGCGAAGAAATCATTTACGTACTGGGGCAGGAGGATGAGCCCGTGGTGCTGGACCGATTCTCACCAATTCTGCACCTGATCCAGACGATTCGCGACGAGGCGCACCGTTTTGCTGTTACTTTCCACCGCACCCGCCGTAACGCAAGGACGCTGACCTCGGAACTCGATGAAATCCCGGGGATTGGCCCGATCACGGTGCGGAAACTGCTCAAGGAATTTGGCAGCTCCACCATGGTTCGCGAAGCGACGGAAGAGGCGCTGGTGGCGAAGATCGGCAAGGCCGCCGCCCGTAAAGTGCGCGCCCACTATAGCGGACCGCAGAATTGATGCACCCGGTTGATACCCTGAAGAGTTGCTTCTCCGCTACGCCATTCTCGCATTTCTGGCGATTGCCCCCGCCGTACTCCGCGCGGAGACAGTCGCGGTGCTCCCGCTATTCAATATCAACAACTCCGTGGCACCGGATCTCGACTGGATCGGTGAAAGTGCCGCCGAAACGATTCACGGTGCGTTGAGTTCTTACAACGTGCTGGCGCTCTCCCGCGAGGACCGGGTGGAAGTCTATCGGCGTCTGGGCGTCAAACCCACGGTTCTGCTCACGCGCGCCACTGTCATGAAGATTGGGCAGACCCTGGATGCCGGACAAGTGGTCTTCGGCGATTACACGGTAGACCCGCCTACGGGCCCGGGCTCCGGCATGAAAGCCAACGTGCGCATCGTCGTCCATGTGATCGATCTGCGGAAGCTCAAAGAGGCCCAGTCATTTGAGCAATACGGTCTTCTCGAAAACCTGAGCCAGATGGAGATGGCCCTGTCCTGGCAGGTGCTGCATCAGGTAGCCCCCACGGCACCGGTGACGCAGGAATCTTTCATGCGCGAACGGCCCGCGATCCGCGTGGATGCCATGGAAAACTACGTCCGCGGTTTGCTGACGCCGTCAGTGGAGACGGACCAGAAGACAAAGCTCTTCACCCAGGCGGCCCGACTGGACGACCGTTTTTCGCAGCCTAACTATCAACTGGGTCACATGCTGTTTGCGAAGAAGGAATACAAAAGCGCGAGTCCCTGGCTGATGAAGGTCACGCGAGGGGATTCGCATTACATGGAAGCCTCCTTCCAGTTGGGGATTTGCCGCTATTACGAAGGCGATTACGACGCCGCGATCCGCCTCTTCCGTATGGTGAGCGAAGAAGTTCCCATCAACGAAGTTTTCAACAATCTGGCGGCCGCGCTCTCTCGGCGCAACGACGCGTCAGCCGCCGCCGGCTTCATGAAGGCGCTGGAAGGCGACGAAGGCGATCCCGATTACTGGTTCAATTACGGCTACGCCCTCTGGAAGCTGGGGCAGTTCCCGAAAGCCGCCGATCAGTTTCGCGCTGTTCTGCAACGTTCCCCCGGCGATCAGGAAGCGACCAGCTTTCTGGGTCGTGCTTTGCGCGGCGACGCATACCGGGTGGGCGATCCGAAGACCGAAGGCCGTGAGCGGCTCAAGACGCTTTTCGAAGATTCCGCATATCGTCAGCTACAGGCTGAGTTAAAGAAATAGGAGAAATTGTTTATGGGCATTATCGCGAAGACTGAGGACGTCATGATTGAAGTCCCCGTATCCCCGGAGTATGCGGAGATTCTCACACCGGAAGCCATTGCCTTCGTGGTGGCTCTGCATCTCAAATTCAATACGCGTCGCCTGGAATTGCTGGCGCGGCGCGCCGATCGTCAGGTTCGCATTGACGCCGGCGAGCGCCCGGATTTCCTCCCGGAGACTGCCGCCATTCGCGCCGCCAACTGGACTGTCGCGCCCATCCCCGCCGATCTGACGGATCGCCGCACCGAAATCACCGGCCCGGTGGATCGCAAAATGATCATCAACGCGCTGAATTCACCAGCCAGCATGTTCATGGCGGACCTGGAAGATTCCAATTCGCCCACCTGGGACAACGTCGTCGGCGGCCAGATCAATCTGCGCGACGCGGTGCGCGGCGATATCTCGCTCACCAGTCCTGAAGGCAAGAGCTACAAACTGGCGAAAAAAACGGCCGTCCTGCTGGTTCGCCCGCGCGGTTGGCATCTCCTCGAACGGCATTTCATGGTGGGCGGCGAACAGGTTTCCGGCTCGCTCTTCGATTTCGGCCTTTATCTCTTCCACAACGCGAAGGCGCTGATGGCGAAGGGCTCGGGCCCCTATTTCTATCTGCCCAAGATGCAGAGCCATCTGGAAGCGCGTCTCTGGAACGACGTTTTCGTCTTCGGTCAGGATTACATCGGAATCCCGCAGGGCACCATCCGCGCGACAGTGCTGATTGAGACGATTCTCGCGGCGTTCGAGATGGACGAGATCCTTTACGAACTGAAGGATCACTCGGCGGGACTCAACTGCGGCCGCTGGGATTACATTTTCAGCTTCATCAAGGTCTTCCGGAATCATGCGTCGATGATGCTCCCGGATCGCTCCCAGGTCACCATGGATCGCGCGTTCCTGAAGAGCTACGTGGAACTCCTGATCCAGACCTGCCACAAGCGCGGCATTCATGCGATGGGCGGTATGGCGGCGCAGATCCCCATCAAGAACGATCCTGCCGCAAACGACGCCGCACTTGAGCGCGTCCGTCAGGACAAGCTCCGCGAAGTGAAGGCCGGGCACGATGGCACATGGCTCGCGCATCCGGGCCTGATTCCTGTCGCGAAGGCAGTTTTCGACGAGTACATGACCACCCCGAATCAGATTCACGTCAAGCGTGAAGACGTTCACGTGGTAGCCCAGGATTTGCTGAAAGTGCATGACGGCCAGATCACGGAGCAGGGTCTGCGTCTGAATGTGGATGTCGCCATTCAGTACATCGAATCCTGGTTGCGCGGCAATGGCTGCGTGCCGATTTACAACCTGATGGAAGATGCGGCCACTGCCGAAATCTCGCGCACGCAGGTGTGGCAATGGCTGCGTCACGGCGCAAAACTCAACGACGGACGGCAAATCACCGCGCCTATGGTTCGTGAGATCGTTGCGTCCATGCTGCAGCGCCCGGGCTGGGATGGTGGCAAGTTCCCGCAGGCGGCTGCGTTGTTTGAAGATTTGGCGCTTAGCGACGAATTGAAGGAATTTCTGACGCTCGAAGCCTACCGTTACCTTTGATCCCGGAGACACTTCGATGGCACTGGAAGACGATCTTCTCGAAGCCTTCGAATGCCACAGGCCTGACGGCATTCGCAAGGCCCTGAAAGCGGGGGTAAGCCCGACCGCGCTCATCCACGGCAAGACGCCGATGATGTCGTTGATCGAAATGTATACACGATCAGCGGCATTCGCAGATTGTATGCGGGTTCTGCTCGACGCCGGTGCCACAGTAGGCGATCCCCTGCTGGAGGCGATGCTCCTCGATGACGACGCCGCGCTTCGGCGCTGCACGCTGGATCGACGGTTTGATCTGGAGTGTACCTACACCTCGCTCCGCGGCGTTTCTGCGCTCCACGTCTGCGCCGAATACAACTCAGTGCGGTGCGCCCGCGCTTTGCTGGAACTCGGAGCCGACGTGAACTCGCGCGCGGATATCGACGCCGAAGGTCTCGGCGGTCACACGCCTCTTTTCCATACCGTCAACAGCAATCGAAACTATTGCCGGCCGATGATGGAGCTGCTGGTGGAAGCCGGTGCGGACCTCTCCGTCCGTGTGGACGGCCTCGTCTGGGGCGGCGGCTTCGAATGGGAGACGGTAGTTTATGACGTGACGCCCATTTCCTATGCGCAGTGTGGACTCTACGGCCAGTTTCACCGTACGGAAAAAGATACGTACAGCAATCTCTCTTACCTGTGGGCAAAGAAGCACGGCACGGAATTGCGCATCCGCAACGTTCCCAACCAATACCTTAGACCCAAATGACAATCGCGCCGCGGCGTCTGTACACTCCGTTGCTGGTTGTTGTGCTGGGAGTCTGCATCGTGCGCTTCTGGCTGCCTTTGTTGTCTGAGAGCTTCTGGATCGACGAGACGGTCACTGCCTTCATCCTCCGTCATGGCGCGATGCATCCATCGCTCGCTGCCGGCCCGCGACTCGACCAGACCATCTACTACTGGCTCCCGTGCGCTTCCGCAATCGTCTTCGGTTTTTCGGAATGGAGCCTCCGCCTGCCATCGCTGTTGGCTACCTTCGCCAGTCTCTGGATGCTGAGCAGGCTTACCGCGCGCTTTGTCCATCCCGATGCCTCCTGGTTTGCGGTCTTCCTCTGCTTCATCCCCCACGAGTTCACGCGCCAGGCGACCGATGCCAGGCCCTATGGCTTAGGAACATTTGTGGCGCTGGCCGCGATTTGGTTTCTGGTGCGATGGCTGGATCTCGGCTGCTGGGCGGACGCGGCTGGTTTTGCCGTGTTCGCAGGACTGCTGGTGCGTGTCCATCTGGCTTACTGGCCCTTCTATGTCGTTTTCATCGCCTATTCGCTGATGCGGGTGATCCGCAGGGAAACGGAAGTTCAGGCATCCGCCCTGGCAATGGTATTTGCGGTGCTCGGTATTTCCGTCGCGCCGTTGGTTCCTCTCACCTTCGGGTTGCTCAGCGAGGCGAAAGCCCACATTGTCGTCGACCCGCCCACGGCGAACAGCATCATCAGCGGTTTGCAGATTCCGGTCTTTTTGGCCGTTGCTGCCGGAGCCTGGCTCATCGCCCGGATCTTTCGATGGCGAGGGGAGGGCGAGGCAGTGCCATTGTCCGGAGTCGTCCTGTTGGGCAGTTGGTGGCTGTGGCAGCCCTGTTGTCTGCTTGCCGCATCATGGATCACGGGCAGTCCCGTTTTCGTCCCCCGTTATTTTTCGCTCGCGCTCCCGGGGACGATGCTGGCGAGTACGATGGCGGCCGGGCATTCGCTGCCTGCGCGTTTGTGGAAGCCCGCGGCTGCCCTCCTCGCAGGAGGAATCCTGATCGTCAGTCTCTGGAGGGTGCCATTTCTGCCGACGCGCAACTCGGAATGGCGCGAGGCCGCGCAGACCGTCAACAATCTTGTGCGCCACTCTTCCATCCCTGTGCTGTGTCCCAGTCCGTTTGTGGAGGCGCAGCCCCCGGCCTGGTCGCCGTCATATCCGCTGCCCGGATTCCTGTATGCGCACCTCGATGCCTATCCGGTACACTGCGACGCCTTGCTGCCGGCGCGGCACTCAACGGAGGGCGACGAATTTGCGGGTCGCCTGGCCATGGACCGTCTGGTCCCGGCGGCACGCTTCGTTATTTACGGTGGTACCCACGGCGTCAGCCTTTGGACGGACTGGTTCGCGGGGCAGTCTGCGCTTGCCGGGCGCAACAATCACCAGGTGGGGTTATTTGGGGATGCGGAGATCGTGATGTTCGAACCTGCCGGCAATCAGTTTCATCGCTGAGCGCCGCCCTGCCTTGTGTGGCGATGACCACCGGTGGAATCCGCCAGAGTTGCCGACCCGGTTTTCCGCTGACGAGTCGGCTCAGCCTCGCTGCCTTTGTCTGCACGGCAAGCGGCGAAAGGCCATCGGCAACGATCGACGAAGTCAAACGGCACGCCGCCGTTCTGCTAACCAAAGGCCGGCTCCGCAGTGTTCTCCGTAAGCTGGTTTAGTTAGTATCGCGCAGGCGGCGAGAGATCGGAGCGCCAGTGGAACCTTCGATTTGTTTCCGCAGGGAAACAACGAGCATGGCCGAATAGGGTTGTCCGCTGCCGTTTTCGCGACATCCGTCCCGACGCCACTGACGTACTTCCCACGGTTGGTTGCCCGCGCGATGTCCGGCCGCCTAAATCCCGGCTGTTTGGGTCAGTGGGCGGCGCATTGAAAGTAGAAGCTCCCCTCCAGCGGTTGCTCGCGGAGACCGGGGGGGCGTTAGCCCGGTAGCTGCACCCGCGCGAACAAAAACTGGTCCAGTATCCGGTTATCTTTGATCGCGCTCGCGCGCAGCCGGCCTTCGAGCGCGAACCCCGCCTTCTCCAGCACCCTGCCGGAGGCGAGATTGCCGGCATAAGGCGCGGCAAAAATCCGAACCAGTCCGAACCGCTCAAACGCGAATTTCGTGAAAAGGCGCACAGCTTCGGTCGTGATTCCCTGGCCCCAGAACGGCTCGCCCAGCCAGTAGCCCAGTTCGGCGGTCAGGCGGTGAACGTCTTCCCCGATTACCAAGCCAATACCGCCAACTGCCTCCCCATCGACGGCAAGGGTAAAAAAAGTCGTGGGATTTTGCCGGTGCACGATCGCCAGAAACTCTCGTGCATGGGCCTCCGTATAAGGGTGCGGGAAGGCGTCGCGCAGGTTGAGCCGGATATTGCGGTTGTTGGCGTATTTCACCAGCGCAGCGACATCGGTTTCCGCATACTCCCGGATCTCGCCGAACGACGTCGCGAGCGGCATTGTCAGGCTCACGCCGTAACCTCCAGCATCCTCCATTCACCCTGGCCAAGCTCGCCAGCCACGCGTCCGCCGGCTTTCTCAATGGCCGCGGACACTACAGGCACGTCGTGCGCCTCAAAGCCGCTCAGAATCGCCACCCCGCCCGGCTTCAGAATCCGCAGCCATTCTCCCGCAAGTTCCGCGATCCATGCGGGGCTGATATTCGCCACCAAAATATCGGCGGATGCGGTCGCCACGGAATCGGCAGACCCGACGAACACAGGGACATCTACTCCCGCGCGCTCGAAATTCTCCCGTGCCACCAGCACCGCGCCATGATCGGTATCGCAGGCGCAGGCGCTTGCCGCACCCAGCTTCAGCGAGGCTTCGGACAGAATGCCAGACCCCGTACCCACATCCGCCACCGTCATGCCTGGGAGCAGGTGCCGCTCGATCGCCTCCAGGCAAAGTCGCGTCGTTTCATGCGCGCCAGTCCCGAAAGCCAGACCTGCATTCACTACGATGCGAATACGGCCCGCAGGCGTCGCCTCGTCCCGCCATTCCGGCACCACGAAGATGCGTTCGCCAATCTCCATGGGCTGCAGATGCTCACGCGCGTGAGCGACCCAATCCCTGAGATCGGCTGGTTTCACCACGCCTCCGAAGC
Source organism: uncultured Acidobacteriia bacterium (assembly GCA_903875575.1). Classification (GTDB taxonomy): domain Bacteria; phylum Acidobacteriota; class Terriglobia; order Bryobacterales; family Bryobacteraceae; genus BOG-234. The sequence continues at coordinate 90,964 of CAIQWJ010000016.1, forward strand.
GCGCCTGGAGCGGTGTGGCGAGCGCGTCGTCGTCAAAAAACGCCCGCATTTTGGCGGTATCGCCTTCATCCGGCAACTCGACAATACCGGTGCAGCCAGCCTCCCACAATTCGGCGATCGTGATTTCTTTTGCGGCTGGATCGCTTACTGCTTGCGGGCATTCAAGGTCAATTGAGAACATAGTAGTTTAGAAAATGAAATTACAGGGAATGTTTGCGCTCGCGGCCACGCCTTTCGATCATACAGGGGCGATCTACCGCACCAAGGTTCAACATAACTTCACGAAGTGGCGGCGGACCAGCCTGGCCGGTTTCATCATCGGGTCGCCCGCGGGTGAGGGGCCTCTCCTGGAGGCCGGGGAGAAGGTTGAACTGGTGAAGATTGCCGCCGCATCGGGGGCCGAGACCGTCGCAACTCTGATTGCCGATGTCTCCCACGAAGGCGTTTATGCGGCAGTGCGCCTGGCCTACGCCATGAAGGCTGCCGGGGCGCATGCCGTCATCACCCGCGCCCCGCACGAATATCGCTATCTGCCTCGCGCGATGGAGCTGCCCTCGCTCTATTTCCGCGCTTTGGCCGATCAATCGCCCCTGCCGGTCGTCATCCACAATGATCCCGTGACCACGGAAATTGATCTCGATCCGTCAACTCTGGCCCGCCTGGCGCAGCACCCGAATATCGTCGGGGTGCTGGAATCAGGCACGCCGGTTTCCCGGATCGCCGAGACACGGGCGCTCGCAGGCAAGGAGTTTTCCGTGCTCGCCGGGACCGAGGGCAACGTTTGGGATTCCCTGCGTGCGGGAGCGAACGGTGCAGCTCTGGCGTTCGCCAGCGCCGCTCCTTACGCGACCATCGCCATTTGGGAGGCATTTCGCACTCGTGAAGAAGAGGCCGGCGTGGATTGGCAGGCGCGTATCGCTCATCCGTCGATCCTGGTGACCGAAACTTATGGCGCTCCCGGGCTGAAGCACGCCATGGATTTGAATGGCTACTATGGTGGACCGCCCCGGTTGCCATTCGCGCCCGTGAGCCTGGATGCCAAAGGCGAAATTGAAGAAGCGTTTCGGGATCTGAAGGGGTAGCTGGCTGCGTGCCACTAACGGCAGTGGCGCAGCATTGGTCTCACGCATATGAAGAAAAGAGCGTTGTTCGCGATCGCCCTGCTTACCGTCGGAACTGGTCTGGCCCAGTCAGTTCCACAGTTTGATGCGGCCTCAATCAGGCCCAGCCCGTCGGCGCACAGGGCGGGGGAGTTGACCTGTCTCCCGGACGGTTAGACGCGAAGAACTCAAGTCTCTACGAACTGGTGCAGTTTGCTTACGATCTTCACAATTACGACCTTTCCGGGGGGCCGGGCTGGGTTACCACGGATCACTATGACATCGTTGCAGCCTCTCCCGCAGCGACTACGGATGCTCAAAGTGCTTTGATGCTGCGGCAGTTGCTGGCGGAGCGCTTCGGTCTGGCGCTGCATCGCGAAACGAAGGAAGTCTCTGGTTGCCGCCTGGTTACGGAAAAGGTCGATGGCCGGCTACGTGAGCCGAAGGCGGCGGGTCACGGTCTGCTGCTCGGTCGAAACCCGACGTCCGGGCAAAGGACATTGCACGGAAACAGCGCCAAAATCGCGGATCTGGCGTAGATCCTCGCAGACCTTCTGGGTCGGCCGGTGGAAGATGCGACAGGCCTCGCGGGCCTGTTCGATTTCTCGATGGAATGGACTCCGGATCCCGTCAGCGAAGGTTCTCTGCGAAAGGGCGTCAACGCCCCCGAAGCTCCGCCTGGTGGCGAAACCGGGCCGTCGATTTTCACCGCGCTGCGGGAGCAGCTGGGTCTCAAGCTGGAAGCGAAAAAGCTACAGGTAGCGGCAACCGTGATCGAGCGTGCGGAAAAGCCTGACGCGAACTGAGTGCCGAACGTCCGTGTCTCCGCGAGGCTCGAATTAACGGAGCGCTGATAAAGCCTCCCGGACATGCTGGTCGGATTCCAGCAGGGCAGAATAAACGTGTCGGATGACTCCTTCGCGGTCGATCACAAACGTGACGCGTCCAGGCAGCACCCCGAATTTCTTCGTAACGCCGAAAAGCTTACGCACCCTGCCGCCTTTGTCGCTCAGTAGCGGAAACGGCAGTTTGTACTTCGCGGAAAACGCCTCGTGTGATGCGGTGGAGTCGTCGCTCACGCCTAAAATCACAGCGCCCTGGTCGCTGAAACTGGCAAAGTCGTCGCGAAAGGAGCAGGCCTGTTTGGTGCAGACCCCCGTATCGTCCTTCGGGTAGAAATAGAGCACCACGGCATTCTTGCCCTTAAACTCACTGAGCCGAATAGATGTACCTGTGGCATCCGGAAGCTCAAAGTCTGGGGCGGGAGTGCCGGGCTGGAGGGTGGGCATGGCGTTCTATTTGGAGTATGGCAAATCGGGCATGGCCAGCGAAATCTGCGGTGTCGGCCCCATCAGCCAGGGAACGGACTCTGCGATTGCGGCATTCAGTACATCCAGAAGTTCGTGGTCGGAGTCTACCTCTCGCAAATGGGCCTTAGGCTGCCCTGAAATGAACCTTCGGGATAGGTCAATGGGTACGACCGAATCGTTCACGCCGTGGAAGATCAAGGTTGGCTGCCTGCTATCGGGAAAGCCCGGCAGAGTACCTGCGTCCGCCAGCAAGTCATAGTGCACCTTGCGGGTCGTTTTGTCGCCGTAGTGGTAAACCTCCAGCCAGCCCGACTCCTTCCAGCGGGCGACCTCCTCCGGACCCCGCATCTCACGCCAACGGGTGGCGAAATCAAAGGCCGGGGCAAGGAGGACGCTTCGGTCCACGCTGTCGGGATGCCGGGAGGCGTACAGGGCGGCCAGGTAGCCGCCCATCGAGGACCCCACAAGGCAACACCTCTCACCACCCAGCAGCGATTCCAGCAACTTAAGCTGACGGGAAAGCGAAAGATGCTCAAAATCGCCCCCATCCAGCCGGGGAACCTCCAAATCAAAGCCACAGCTATCCAGCGCCGCCCGGAAGGCGACCGCCTTCCGGGACTGCGGGCCGGATGCGAACCCATGCAAGTAGACGAATCTCATATAAGTTTTTGTCGGTAAAACAACCGGCGAATACTTCTCACGAACAGTTGCATTCGCGCTGCTCGCCTGCTAACCTACAAGAGTTGTCGCGAGCGAGTTCGGACCGCAGAAAACAAACTGCCCGGGCTGCTTGTCCAAACTGTGATAATCTCACACTCGACAGCAAAGGTCACGTATCGCCAAAATCTGGCAGTTGCAAGTCGCCAGGCGGTGTGATACAGTAACCTAAGTAAGGCCGCTGCGAAGCGGTTGCACGGTCCGCCGCAAGGCGGTGTAGGCAGGTAACAAATCGTAGCGGCTAGCGCGAGAAGGTTTTGCGGTTCAGCCCGGCGGTGGTAACAACCTCCTTTTAGTTCTAAAAATAGAACGAAATTTTTGTAGTTCGTTCAGGTTGTAATGGCCTGATGCGCTTTTTG
>CAIQWJ010000017.1 GCA_903875575.1 uncultured Acidobacteriia bacterium
ACGGATTGTGGCCTCGGAGTTGATGGGCCTGCCAATGGCTTGTCTTCCGGGCTCGACCCAATCGCGATGGTAACCTGCTCCGGCTATTCGCCGATATGGCCGGTAGACGGCTTTGCTGGAAGCAGTTCGGCACCTCAATGCCCACTGGTGGGGCTTGTTGGAGTCAATTACAAGACAGATCCGAACTCGCCAACTCCGGTTCATGTCCTTTTCGCCCCGGGCGTGGCAGCCGCACTAGACGCAGTATTTGCGACGTTGAATACCAAATATGGAATTACTCCGATCCTGGAGGATGGATTCAGAACCACGAGCGAACAATCGGACAGGCAAAAGAAGTACAAGATTGCTGCCAAGCTCGGCTGGCATGAGGTCGGTAGGGCCATAGATTTCCAGAAGGGCCCGGCTGGCCTCGACACCATCGAAAAGGTAATGGAGGCTGCGGGTTTCGTGAATGGCCGGTTTTTCACAAACCCGGGTCCGGATGTGGGCCATTTTCAGATGACGACAGGTGGCGTGCTGACTCAGGCCGCTGCGGATGCGTGTTCTGCGGAGCATCCAAATGGCTACTAGGGTGTACAAGTTGATCGGTATGTGGCTGATCACTGCGGCTTTGAGCTGCTGCGGATCCACTGAGACCGGCGATGGCCAACACATATACATCCTCGATGATGTTAAGAATAACCAGTTGTGTGGCTATACCAAAGAGAGCGAATGGGGGCCCTTGGCTGCGGAAGGCGATTCGGGCTTCACTGCCGTCGTTATCTCAAAGAAGGGCGTTCCGGTGATTGTGACGGTTATCGCCGCGTCGGAAGACACGACAAACTACGATGAATACACCCTTACAGCGGATGGCAGCGCTATCAGATTAAAGCGGGATCTTGACGATGTGACCGATCGAGTCAGTCGCGAACAAATATGGATCATCCGAGCGGGAAGGGCAACCAAAGTATCCGAAGCGTGGTCGGAATATCAAACCCATAAACCTGTGGAGCAGAACCGGCATGTCAGTGGCCTCAATGAATATCCGGTGGTAGTCAGGAGAAGCGACTTCCCGTTTAGTGCCCTTCTATCCGATGGGCATCCTGAGCGTTGGCCCAACGGCAAACGGTGTGTAGTGGGAAATATGCGCGCACTGGCGGCGTCTGCGCCGAAGCTTAAGTAGCTACATGCCGAGACAAGATGATAAACGGACTCAATTATGCGGATCAGCGATACTATGCCAGTTCGTATGGCCGGTTTAATACCGTGGACCCCTACATGGCGTCTGTGGGACCTGCTGATCCCGGGTCATGGAATCGGTACGCGTACGTTCAGGGCGATCCCATCAACAATAATGACCCGCGGCACGGGAGGAGAAGAGGATGATGGACAATCCCGATACTACAAGTGGGCGAAGGGGGGCCAGTTGTCCATGGTGTCACAGGACGCTGAGCACGTACTCCCCGTACGACTGGATGAACCATCTGGCGGCCTCAACGATGACGCGCAGTGGCACGACGCGGACGCTCGTTTTCTAACGACGCGGGGCAACTGACCTCGGCCACGAACCCGGAGAACGGGACGGTGACGTACAGCTACAACACGGATGGCACGCTGCTGAACAAGACGGACGCGAAGATGTCCGGCCGGAGACATCCTTTACAGCTTCCTCAACCGCGCGCCATTCCGATTTTACTGATTCATCTGGAACATGTACAGACCGCTGCCGGCAGACGCCAGCACGACCTGTTTCCCATCCACAATAAACGTTTCCGGGAACGTCGACAGGTTGCCGATCTGTGCATGCCAGATTGGGGTGCCGGTTTTCGCATCCCACGCTGCAAGGTTCGGCCCGTCATTGGTGAAGAGCACGCCACCGGCGGTGGAAAGCAGGCCCACGTTGCCGCTGCTCACCTGATGGCGCCAGACGACCTTGCCGGTCTTGTAATCGATCGCATCGATAAACGTGCCGTAGTTGAAGCCCGCGCCGCCGCCGTTGCCGCCGAGACCCATGGAACCGCGTGGATCCGGATCGAGCAGATACTCGATGTGCAGATCATTGGTCTCATGCACATAGAACAGGCCCGTATCCGGAGAGAAGGTCGGTGGCGGATGGTTCAGCACATCCGTGTTCACGAGCGAGCCGGCGATGGTCGCATCCTTATTCACATTGCGATGCACCTGGCCGCGTTTATCCAGATTTAATTTCGAATCGGGGCTGATGTCCGAGGCGTAATTATTCACCAGTCCCAGTTTGCTGGTGACCAGGTGTTCGCCCGTCACCCGGTCCAGAACGTAGAAATAGCCGTTGCGCGTGGCCATCATGACGAGCTTGCGGATGCGGCCCCCGAAAGGCGCGTCGGCCAGAATGGGCGTCTGCGTGGAATCCCAGTCATGCGTATCATGCGGCGAGGTCTGGAAATACCACGCGATCTTACCGGTGTCCACATTCACGGCGAGCAGGCAGGAGGTGTAAAGATTGTCGCCGTCGCCCCGGCCCGTGGTGTACGAAGGCGTCGGATTCCCCGTGCCATAGAGGTAGAGATGCGTATCCGGATCGTAGGAGCCAGGGATCCAGCTGGTGCCCGCTCCATGACGCGCGGCGTCCAGGCTCGGCCATGTTTCGAGGCCGGGGTCGCCTGCGTTCTGCGGCGTTGAGTAGAGGATCCATTGCTGCTCGCCGGTTTCCGGATCGATGGATTTGAGGAAGGCGGGCGAGTCGGTATCGTTGCCCGGGCCGATCAGAATGTGATTGCCGATCACCATGGGCGCGTTCGAGGAGAAGTATTGCTGGTCAAACGGAGCAATCTCTTTCTCCCAGACTTCTTTGCCGGTTTTGGCGTCGAGGCAGACAATAATGTCGTCATGAAATTCGAAGTAGATGTAGTTGTGCCACATGCCCACGCCGCGGGTGCCGGTGGACGTGCCGCCGCGAAACTTCCAGTAATAATGCCAGATTACGGTGCCGTCATGGGCGTCGATGGCGAAAATATCATCGCGGGTGGCGGCGTAAAGGGTGTTGTCCACAGCCAGAATGCCGCCGCCGAAACGCGCGGGTCCGCAGGTGTTGGCTTCGCCGGAACCCAGGCCGCCTACGATCATCGGGGTGGTCCCGCCGGTGCCGCCTCCGCCACGGCCGCCGCCGACGGGTGCCGCGCCGCTGCCAACGGGACCGCAGCCGGTCATGATGCTGGAATTCGCCCATTTCAGGCTCAGATTCTTCACGGTCGCAGTCGTGATCTGCTTCAGCGGGCTATAACGCTTTCCGCTCATGTCGCCGGAGTAGCTGGTCCACTGATCCGAGAGCGGCTTCAGAATATCCGCAGGATCCAGACCGCCGCTTTGCGCGTGCAGGACAGGGGCGAGCAGCAGGGAGCAGCAGAGGAATGAGAAGACAATCGATCGTTTATTCATTTTGTGTTGGCTCCCTTATTGCTTCAATGTCCACAGATACGAGGTCAGGTCGTGGAGGTTCTTGTTGTCCGGGTCGTCGATCGCGACCAGCATCTTTCTGTGCGCGTCGTTCGGATCTTTCAGTTCCACTTTGGGCGCGGGAGTAACGTCGAGCGGGATGGATTTGCGGCTGGCGTCGTCCAGAGTGAGGATCACGATGTAGTCGTCTTTGCGGACGAGCCGGCCTTCGATCTTGGTGCCGTTCGGCATGGTGACCGTGGCAGTGGTGAACCGGGCGCGCCCGCGTCCGCCGGCGAGGGGCAGCGTGCCGGCCACCCAGCCGTTCTGGAGAGCTCGGACATCGGCGTATTTTGAGGCGATGCCTTTCAGGTCGCCGGTGACCGAGTGGCAACTGGCGCAGGCTTTGCCGAAGTATGCTTCGCCGGCTTTCGCGTCGCCCACCAGCAGGTTCAGCTCAATGCCGACCGGGTTTCTTCCGGGAGGGCTGCCTTGCGGGCCGCCGGTGGCGTAAAGGCTGTGGAGATACTCGGCGATGGCCGTGTTATCGGCTTCTACAAGGTTGATCACCGGGCTGTGTTTGGCAACGCTGGGTGCGATGAGTTCGCCGTGCTTATCGCTGAGGCAGGACATGCACCGGAACAGGTTGTTGCCCTTGCCGATGACGCCGCGCAGATCGGACGCGTGGCAGCCGGCGCAAGTCTTCTCGTAAAGTGCCTTGCCGCGGGCGAGGACGTCCTGTGATGCCAGTTCGCGGGTGAATTGGGTGAAGCCGGTGCGGGCGGGGACCCGGCCCCGGCCGGCGCCACTGGCACCGGTAGCCGCAGGAGTCTGGGCGAGTGAAACAGCGGCCAGCGTGACGCCTGCGAGGGCAGTTGTGATGAGACGTGTTTTGGAAGTCATGGTGCTGTTGATCTTTCGGCTATTCTACACGACTTTGCGGCGTGAGGAACGCCGGAGTGGGCGGCGGCTTCACGGAAAGCCTGGCATACGAACTTCGATTCCGGCAGGCAAGATTCAGCTATCATTGACTCAGCTGTTATTCAGCTATCTGTGATGCAGGCCGCCTGCCCCGGGAACAACAGTGAAAATCCGCTCTCGATTCTTCCTTGTCGCCGCTGGTTTCGTCGCAGTAGCCGCTATCCGCGCAGTGGGCAGCGACGCCTTCGCGAATTACCCCTGGATCGATTACGACCATCCCGCCGTCGCTTATTCGAAGCGCGCCCTCTCAGATCCGGTCAGTGTGTTGCAGCAGAAACTAAAGGCTGGTGAGATGACGCTTCGGTATGATCGCCGTTGGGGCTATCTGCCGGATCTGCTCAGGCACCTCGATATCAATACCGATTCGCAAATGCTGGTGTTCTCGAAAACCAGTTTTCAGGCCGCCCTGATTTCACCGGCAAGGCCCCGCGCAGTGTATTTTCGGGACGGCGTATATGTCGGGTCCGTACAGGATGGAGAAATACTCGAGATCATCTCGCTTGACCCGGAACAGGCTGTGCAGTTCTACACTCTGGACGTTCATGAAAGTGCGCACCCGATGTTCGTCCGGCGCGATATGGCCTGCCTGCAGTGCCACAGCAGTCCCGCCACGCTGAATGTACCAGGCCTGCTGGTCACCTCTTCTTACACGGGGACCGACGGGATCCCCGCTTTTCGGGGAGCGCAGGAAATCACCGATCACAGAACGCCTTTGTCAGAGCGGTGGGGCGGTTGGTACGTGACCGGAACCAGCGGTCGCCTTGAGCACAGGGGAAACGCCGTGGCTCCGGACCAATCGCGGCCCACCGAACTGGACACGAGCGATAGCCACAATCTGACCAGTTTGAAGCGCAAAATCGATCCCGTCCACTATCTGGAGCCCACCAGCGACATCGTGGCGCTCATGACGCTGGAGCACCAGACCCGCATGACGAATCTCCTGACGCGCTTTTCGTGGGAAACCCGCATAGCGATCGGGGAAGGGAAGGTTGACGATTTCAGCAAGAGGCTTGAAGCGGATGCGGATGAACTGGTGGCGTATCTGTTGTTTGCGGATGAAGCAAAGATCGAAGACCCCATCGCCGGCGTATCGACCTTCACGAAGACTTTCCCTGCGCGCGGACCCCACGACCACCTGGGCCGCTCACTGCGCGATCTGGATCTGCGGCGGAGGCTCTTTCGTTACCCGCTCAGCTACATGATCTACAGCGAGGACTTTGATCGGATGCCGGACCTGCTGAGAGATCGCGTCTACCGCAAGCTCTACGAGGTCTTAGCGGGTAGAGACCAGAGCCCCGCGTTCGTCCGAATCACCGCGGATGATCGGCGCAACATCATGGAGATCCTTCTGGATACTAAGCCGAACCTGCCCGCCTGGTGGCGACGCACAACTGAATAACTTAAGGGACGCCCGTCATCCGGACGAAATCCAGTTTCACCTGTACGTCGCTGTACGAAGGCTTCCAGGCGACGGTTGAGCGTGAGGCCGCCCGGCGCGAGGCCCACGCCCCGGTGAATCCTGTCACTAACGTGTTCCGGGACTTGTGATCAATTGAGCTTGCGGCCTAACCTTATCGCGAAGTTGGAGTGAACCAAGGTTGGAGTGAACCCACGCTGGAAGAATTCGGACCGATCCAGGAGGCACTGTCCCGCTGAAATATCCAGCCGCTCAAAAGGCTATCAGCTGAAGTTCGCGCCGCCGTCCACAGCTCACGGCGCGACGGGAGTCACGGGCACCGGATTGAAATTGCAGCCCGCCGATGCGCAGGAACTGGCTGAGAACACAGACCCTGCGGACGCGGCAAGACCGACTGCGGGGGCGATCACGGCAGTGGTTGCCACCGCTGTGGAGACGCCGCCTGCTGCGGCAGCGGCTGCGCCGGCAGTGGCCGTGGCAGTGCCTCCGGCAACGGTGGCGGCCGGTGCCGCAATCATGCCGGCGACCAGTTCTTCGCCACAGGCGCTGACGGGTAACTCCGCGATTTGGCCGCTCCTGACCATGTAAGTTAACCTGCCGGAGCCATCCACTTTCAGCGTGCCTGTCGTCGCGGCAGAGGGCTGGAACAACCGGTTTGCGATGCAGATCCGGACCCCGTAGTTCTTCGTGCTGACGTTGACACCGCCCCGCCGGACGAAGATCCAGGTTTGCTGCGCCTGAATGCGTCGGACGCGCGCGGTAGTTCCCGGCAGCAGAGTCACGGCGTTCTGATCCGGCGTCAGGATGAGGCCCGGCGCGGAGGTCGTTTGAATCAGGTCATGGTCCACGATCGGCCACGAGGGAGCCGGTGCCATCGAAGTGCCGTCAATCTCAATCCGGGCGGTACTCGAGACACCGCCTAAAATATCCGGTGCCTGTTGAGCCAAAGCCGCCAGAGAGAAGACGCTCATGGCTGCCGTAGTTCGGAACAACCTCATGATCCGACTATAACCCGGATTCGGAAACAAACTGGGGCCCATGCTTAGAATCTTCCCTCATATGGGCCGATAAAGCCAGTGTATGAGTACCAACTGGTCTACTGTCGCGGTGATGATCTGCGCGGCGGCGACTGGCACCTCGGTCGCGCAAACGAGTACGGACCTCTGGTACGGGCACGGTACGACGTCTGTCGTCATGCGTTCCCCTCAGCTTCTGGTGGCTGGCATCGACAGCAAGGAAACCTACCTGTATTTCACGGAAAGCGGCGTTCGGCGCGAGGATCGGGAGGTCTGCAAAGCCGCGCGGCTGGGCTCAGACTTCGCGATGGTTGCGGGGCTGGACCGGGGCGGCAACGGTGCCGACGGCAACGGTGCCGACGGCAACAATGGCGCCCGCGGCAAAAATGATGCCCGCGGCAAATACTACGACGCGCTCGGTCTGGCAGCATCGGTCTGGCAGCCCGGAGACGATCTCAATGCGCTGGCGTCCAAAACCGAGGGCGCTGTCGCTCCACCTCTGATTGCACTTCTTTCGCAGATCCGGGTGGCGGATCCGACCGATTTCAACCGGCGCTTTCGCGGGCAAACGGTGGCGGAAATCGGCCTGTTCGGGGTGGAAAACAGGGTTCCCCGGCTCGTCATTCTGGAATTCACAGAGGTGGAAAGCGCAGCTGGTCCAGTGTCCCTTTCGCTGCGGGAAACGCGCTGCCCCGGTGCCTGTTCGGCTGCTTCCACTGCCTATTTCCTTGGCTCACACGACGAGATTGAAGGCGCCGTCCGGCGGAATCCGAAACTGCTCTCACCTCCTTCGGACCGAAATGTCGAAACGTTGATCCGGCTGGAAATGCTCCATCGGCCTGATATCGTGGGCGGCCCGGTGGCATTGGTCGCCATGAATCAGGCCGGGGTTGAGTTCGTGAATCCGGGAATCTGCAGTTCCCTGGAACTGAGTGCACGATGAAGCTGCATCCCCGCTGGTGCGCTCTTCTGACGTCAGTCGCCGCCATGGGGGCCACTGCTGGAATGCTCACGCCCCGCAGCGTCTCCCAGTCGACCTTCAGCGTGGGCGAACTGTGCACGAGGCTCGACAGGCAGATTGCCGATTTGCGGGCTATTGTCATGCACGAGACCATCTCGCGCTACCACAGCGCCCACGGCCGCACCACAAAACTCGACGAATTTGACGCCTTCGTGGAGATCTCAGGCGGCGCGGATCGTCTCGCGCTGCTGCGGCGTAACGGCCGGCCCTACTCCGGAGAAACCCAGCTGAACGGCGCCTGGGCACTCGGAGATTTCTCCACCGTCCTGCGGACCAGTCGCGAAGCTCTCGGCAAACAGGCCGGGGATCCCGGCTTCGATGCCGACGGAGAAACGGGAATCCTGGTGACGCGCTTCCACTGCCCGGCCAGCACCGGACTGTGGTTTGTGAAGGTGGATTCCCGTATTTACTGGCTTGATTTTCAGCTCGAGATCCGGATCTCCGCGGCTACCGGCGATCTCACGGAGATTTCATGGACATCATTGCCGCCGGCCGCTGGCACCGACATCCGACAGATCCGGCGTACTGTTTCCTTCGCACCGTCGGAAGTGGGCGGGCGGACTTATCTTCTGCCAACCTACGCGGAGTATCGCGTAATGCATTCGGAAAACCGCGTGGAATGGAACACTGCCCGGTTCGGGAGCCCCACCCGTTACGACGCACTGTCTTCCGTCGTCTTCCTCGAATAAGCAATCGACGCAGGATCAGTGCAGGGAGGTGATCCCGATGTCGTCTACCCACGCGGTGCCGTGCGGATGGTTGTCGAAATCCCAGGAAGCCTTTCGCACAATCTGAATCTCTACCAGTGCCGGCCCGCCGGTAACCGCAAAATCGCGGCTTACAAGAGTCCAGTCGCTGGTTCCCTGCACGCTCGCCGTAAACGAATTCAGGACACCCTCCTGTGCTGGTTCGTGAACCCGAAGACCAATCCCCTGGTCGGTGGTAAATCCGCTGGTTCGAACCCAACCCTCAAGGCGGTATTCTCCGGGAGGGAGCCACGTTTTTTGCGAGAAATGGTGAAAGTCGAGGTTCTCTTCTGAGGTCACATCGAGACGAAGAGAACGCTTGCCGCTGTGCGCAATGGCGTTGTCCGTCGTAATCTTCACGCCGAGGCAGTCTGCGGATGTCCAGTCGAAACCTCCGCCCAGCCAATCCCGCTCGAAGCCCGGGTTGTCGATCCAGTTCGATTTACGGTACTGCGCCGGATCCAGAGCCACGTGGTGAGCCCAGACATCCGCCGCTTCGCCGGGACGATTGGTGCCCAGCAGCAGCGCGGCCCATTCCCGTGCCTGTTTTGGTGTGGTGTAACCGCGGGATTCCAGCCATCGCCAGGCCTGATCGACATCCGCCGGGTGCCCGTTGGCAACCAGAAAATCAAAGAATGCCGATGCCGCCCGGGGGTTGGTACCGATTCCTGTATCGAGCATAGTGCCAACGCTGCCGGCGAGCCGGATCCACGACCGGAAAATCATCTCGTCGAAATCCGGCGTCTGGCGGAGCGCCGCGGATCCAAGCGATAGGGCTTCCGCCGCTGACCCGGCGCGAAAGAGGAAGTTCGCGGCCCGGAGTTCGATATCGGGGGATTGAGGTGCCAACTCCACCGCACGGAGAAAGCAGTAGCGGGCCTCGCCCATTCTTCCTGCATCGGCCAAAGCCTCGCCTAAATCGGACCAGCGGTAGGGAAATGCCGCGTCTGAGGCGAGCGCCTGGTCAAAGCCCGTTACCGCGCCCTCGATGTCGCCAGCCCACAGCTTTTGGTAGGCCGAGTTGGCGGCGGCCTGGGGACCTGGCGGCGATAGCGACCCGAAGGCGGCGAAGGACCAGGCCATCAGAACGGCCAACAGGATCGCCGCGCATAAGGGGAGACGGCGGGCTCCGAAGATTCTGCGAATCATCGCCAAAAACGCGTACATGATTGATTTCATTACTAATTGCGATCCAGGGTACCGGTGCCTTCGAGGTACCCCTTCACGTGCCAAACATGTATAGTATAGACAGATTTCGTGATAATGACTCGGACCAAATTCACGGCCGGTGGGATTAAAGCAGTACGAAAGTACTGTGCGGCTGCCGGTCTTATCCTACTGTTTACGGTGCTGGGCCTGGGACAGGCGCAACCCAAACCCGGTTCGTCCCCCCTGGAATCGGCACCGGCGACTTATGTCCTGGGGCCGGGAGACCAGATGATGGTGCAACTGACCCCGGGCGGGGAAGATGTAAACGGCAAGCTCTGGCGTGTCGACGACGCGGGAGACGTGACCGTACCCATCGCCGGAACCGTCCATGCGGCGGGACTGACCACGCATGGTTTGGCGGATCTCCTGACAGAGAAGTACCGGACTTACTTCCGTTCGCCCCAGGTGATCGTTTCCATTTCAGAGACAAGGAGCCAATCGGTTTCGATCATGGGAGCCGTCAACGCTCCAGGCGTTCGCCAACTGCAGGGCCGTAAGACGTTGATCGAAGTTTTGGCGCTGGCGGGCGGGTTGCGGGCGGACGCGGGCTACCGCGTGAAGATCACGCGGCGAAGCCAGTGGGGAACAATACCGGTGCCCGGAGCGGTCACGGGCAACGACGGTACCAGCGTGGCGGAAGTCGCGCTCAAGGGCCTGATGGAGGCTGTAGACCCGTCCCAGAATGTCCAGATCCTGCCCGATGACCTGCTGACCGTTCCCGTGGCGGAAATGATCTACGTGATCGGGGACGTCCATAAGTCCGGAGGTTTTGTCCTGGGTGGACGGCGGCAGATATCAGTCCTGGAAGCGCTGGCTCTCTCCGAAGGACTGGGGCCTTCCGCTCATCCGAGCGAGGCGCGCATCCTGCGGGCGAACGGAAATATGGAATCGCGGACCGAGCTTCCGGTGGACATCAAAAAGATTCTTGCAGGCGAAGCGTCCGACGTGCCGATGCAGTCCAATGACATTTTGTTTGTACCCGTGAACGGCTCCAAACGCCTTGCAGTGCGCGCTTTGGAACAGCTTTTGACCATCGGGACGGGAATGGCGATTTACAGACCGTGAGGAAGATATGTTAAATCTGGACCGCATCCACCGAGCCGCCGCCGCGCGCCGCGACATCTCTGGCTACGGCGTCAGGCCAATGAGGCCGCAGGGTCCCTTTGCGCCTCAAAACGAAGATTGGGAATCGGTCGGCGACCTGGCAAAACTCGCACGTGCTGTCCGGAAGTACAAAGTCACCATCCTCATCGGTTGCGGTCTGGGGGCGCTCGCTGTACCTCTTGATTCAGGCACCGAAAACGCCGGTCTACCGGTCGACCGTTTCACTCGCCGTGCAGCCGCAGAACGACGATTACTTCTACAACAAAGACGTCAATCCCAACTCGCCCATCGGTGGTTCCTATCCGGATATCGAAATGGCGACGCAGGTCAAGGTACTGCAGACACGAGCCTTGCAGAACCGCGTGATCGAAAAACTGAATGCGGACGACTCACTCCGGATCAACATCCCGGAGAATCGTGTTTCGGCGTGGCGCAAGGCGCTTCATCTCCCGGTGCCCCCTCCGGCTACCCGGAAAACGCTGCTCCGGGAAGTCGCCGGCAGCCTCCAGATCAAGCCCGTAAAATCCACACGCGCCATCGATGTTTCCTGCGATTCGCCAGACCCCGCACTGGCGGCCAGATTCGCCAACGCAATGGCCAGCGAATACATCGAGCAATCGCTCGAAATGCGCTGGGATTCGGCGCGGCACACCGGTGAATGGCTCACAGGCCAGCTCGAGGGCATGAAGGTCAAGCTGCAGAAATCCGAAGAGCAGTTAACGGCATACGCTACGGCGATGAACCTCATCCCGACGGGTGACCGCAACAAGGACACCATGGCGAACGACAAGCTTCGCCAGTTGCAGAGCCAGTTGCTGGAAGCCCAGAACGATCTCACGTCGAAGCAGTCGCGCTACGAGGCGGCTGTGACGAACTCGCCGAATTCGCTCGGACAGGTAGTGGACGATCCTTCGCTGAGAAACTATGACGCCAAGCTGACGGATCTGCGCCGGGAGCTTGCACAGTTGAGTTCCACGCTCACCCCGGCCCACTATAAAGTGCAGGAAGTGCAGTCTCAGATCGCCGAACTGGAGACGACGCGCAACAGTGCGCGAGACAACGTCGTCGAACGCATTCACAATGATTTTCAGGAGGCGACCCGACGCGAGCAACTGTTGTCCTCTGCTTTGGCAACGCAATCTGTCGTGGTCACCGATCAGTCGGGCAAGATCGTTCACTACGATATTCTTCAGCACGATGTCGACAGCAATCGGCAGTTATACGAATCGTTGCTCCAGCGGGTGAAGGAAACGGGAATTAGTTCGGCGCTGCGTGCCTCTAATATTCAGGTCATCGACCAGGCCGAGGTGCCAACCGATCCTATCTCTCCGAATATGCCGCTGGGGATGGGGCTGGGTCTGGTCTCAGGATTATGTATGGGTATTGGCCTGGTCCTGGTGCGGGACCAGATCGATCCCTGCATCGAACAGCCGGGCGATGCGGCCTTCTATCTCAACGTTCCGGAGTTGGGGTGCATACCGTCCTGGTCGCTGGACCGCAAGCGCGGCTCAGCGTTCCGCAAAGAGCCGATGCGTCTGGCGAATTTTAACAGGATTGCGGGTGCCGTTCAGCCCGGTGCTCCGAAGTCCTACTCAACAGTGGCCGAATCTTTCCGGCTGTTGCTGACCTCCATCCTCTTCGCCGGCCGGCGGCGCGCAGTGCAGGTGCTTGTCGTCACGAGTCCGAATCCTTCGGAGGGCAAGAGCACCCTCGTTTCCAACCTCGCCGTGGCGTGCGCGGAGACGGGCCGAAGAGTGCTGGTGATCGACAGCGACATGGCCCGCCCGCGGCAGCACCAGCTTCTCGGAATTCCGAACGACTGCGGGCTTGGCGAACTTCTTTCCGAATCCACTCCGCTCGATGGCCATTCGATGATGCGCGCACTCCACGCGACGGAGATTCCCGGCGTCAGCGTCATTCCTTACGGCGATGCCGATGGCATATCTTCGGCGAACCTGATGCACTCACTGCGACTGCCGGAACTGATCGATCTGGCGCGTGAGAGTTTCGATGTCGTGCTGATCGATACGCCCCCCATGCTTTATATGGCGGACTCGCGGATCATGGGGTCGCTCGCCGATGGCGTCGTGCTGGTGGTGAGGGCCCGTCAGACGCTTCGCGAATCTGCCGTGAAAGCCGGACGTCAGCTGGTGGAAGACGGTGTCCCATTACTGGGAGTGGCGCTCAACGACTGGAACCCGCGGCTTGCGGGGTATTATCCCGCAAGCGAGTATGCGGGCTACTATGACAAGGAAAGGTAGCGCCACCGAATTGACGTACCCTCCGGCGCGGTGAAACACTCGGGTGCGCGATTCACTCATCCTTTGCCTGCTGACGCTGATCGTCGGTTTCACGGTATGGCAATATGGCGGGGTCACCCCGCAGGAATGGAATTACACACTCGCCGCGTTGTGCTTCCTTGCACTTTTCCGCTGGATCACGGGCCGGGCCAGTTCGTTTATACCCGCTGCGGCACCCACACTACCGTTACTGACCGCAGCCGTACTCGTTTATGTCGCGTTTCAAATGGTACCCATGCCGGCCGTATGGCTCCGGGTTCTTTCTCCGGCGCGGTATGAGATTCTGCGCGGCATGGCACCAGTTGTTGGCTCGCAGTGGGCACCGCTGAGCCTGGCACCCCAACTTACGCTGGCTCATCTTTTGAGGCTGGTGGCTTACCTGATTGTCTTTCTGCTGGTCCGCGAGATCACGTTCCGGTTTACCAGCCGCATTTGGATACCCGCAATTCCCCTGGTTGTTATCGGAGTCTGCGAATCGGGCCTCGGTCTTGCTCAGAGCCTGACGGGCGGCGGAAACGCGGCGGGTACCTATATGGACCATTCTCACCTCGCCGGCCTGCTCGAAATGGCGCTGCCGCTTAGCCTCGTTCTGACTCTGATCGCGCTCCAGCGCACGCAGCGGGGAACATCGTCCGGGAGCGCCAAAGCTGCGCTCGTGTGCCTCGCGGCTGCCTGTGCTGCCGTGATTGTGCTCGCACTCCTTTTCACAGCCTCAAGAATGGGCCTGGTCGCGGCCGCCTTCTCTTTGGCTGTTCTGGGTGCGCTTGAACTGATCACGCAACGCGACCGGAACCGCACCGCAATGCTTACCGTTGCATTCGGGCTGATCTTTCTGCTGATCTCTGCTCCTCTGAGTCTGGTGAGCCGTTACGAAGGCGGACTGACTGCGGAAGGTCGTATTCCGATCTGGAGAAGCGCGCTGGCATTGATTGCCCAATACCCGGTGTTCGGCTGCGGCCTCGGGACCTTCGTCTCCGGAGTGCAGAAATACAGCGCCGCTACACCGGGGTACCTGGTCGACTACGCGCACAACGATTACCTGCAGTTGCTGGCCGAACTCGGGTTTGTCGGGATGGCACTTATTGCGGCGTTCGCGTGGACGGCGGGCAGCGGAGCGTTTCGAATTCTGCGTCAGGAATCCAATCCGACGTCGCGCCTGATCACGTTGGGGTGCATCGCCTCACTCGGGGCGATCGCGTTCCACTGTCTGGTTGATTTTCAGTTCTATATCCCGGCGAACATGATGGTCGCAGCCTGGCTCGCGGGAATTGTGGCAGGGATTCGCGGAGCAGCGGTGCTGCGCAAAAAGAACATTCCGATCTTTAACGCTGTCGTGTGATGTTGCTCTCCGGCTCTGCTCGTGCAGCCGCTCTTTCGTTATAAGCCATCAACACGAAACCGCCGTCGCGGCAAATGCGCCGTGACCACCCGGCGGAGCCAACCCACCGAATATACTGCCCTAAGAGGTTCTCCGTGAAGCGTATCTCAGGTAATAGAATCAGGGCAACACTTCTGGCCGGTATTTTTCTCGCCGCAGGCGCTCTCGCGCAGACACCCCGGCCCACCGCTGCCTCCGGTGCGCAGCGCACCAGCGGCGATTCCGTCGGCCCCTACAACAAACAGATTGTCGACCCCGTAGCCGCCGACCGCGGCCGCCATCTCTACGCCACCGAATGCGTCGAATGCCACGGCCCCACCGCGCGAGGTACCGATACCGCGCCGAACCTGGTCCGCTCCAACGTCGTCATGCATGACCGCACGGGTTCCGAACTGGGCCCCTTCATGAAAAAAGGCCACCCGCTCCAGAGCAAGACCAGCAGCGCCGCCCTCACAGCTGAGCAGCTCTCGGATCTCTCACACTTCCTCAAACAACGCGTCGACGACGCACTGAAGCGCCAGCCCATGGGCGACCACATCAACATCATCACCGGCGACGCCGCCGCTGGCAAAGCGTATTTCGAAGGTGCAGGCAAATGCACCGGCTGCCATTCCCTCACGGGAAATCTCGCGGGCATCGGAAGCCGCTTCGCAGAACCGGTCGACCTGCAACAGGCCATCCTGTTCCCCACTGGCCGTGGACGCGGCGGTCGCGGACCCTCCACCGCGCCGGTCATGCTGACAGTCACGCAGCCGGGCGGTCAACCCATGAAAGGCGAGCTGGTTTTCCTGGATGATTTCAACGGCCAGCTCCGCGACAGCGCGGGCAAGCTTCACACCTTCACGCGCACTCCCACCACGAAGGTCGAAAAGACGGACCCCCTGGCCGAACACCACGCCCTGCTCGACCGCCTCACCGACAAGAATGTCCATGACCTCGTCATGTACCTGGAGACCGTGAAATGAACCGCCCTCGCAATGCAGCCTCTGCGCTTTCGCTACTCCTGCTTCTGGCCTCCGCGATCTACGCCCAGCCACCCATGCCCACAGATTCGTGGCCAACCTATAACGGAGACTTCTCCGGCCGTCGTTTCAGCCCGCTCGCGAAGATCAACGCCACCAATATCAAAAGCCTGACCCTTTCCTGGGCGTGGCGTCTGAACGCCAGTGGCGGTTCCAGCAGCAACATCCGCAGCACTCCGCTCATGATGGATGGCGTGATCTATCTCTCCACCGAAGACAACGCCTTCGCCGTGGACGCGCGCACCGGCCGCGAAATCTGGCACTACGTCTGGGCCAGCAGCGGCGGCCGCCACAACGGCAACAAGGGCATGGCCATGTTCGGCAATTTCCTTTACTTCGAAACAGGCGATTGCCATCTGGTTTCCCTCGGCAAAGACGATGGCAAACTCCGCTGGTCGAAAACCATCTGCGACCTCGACCAGTTCTACTTCGCCTCCGTGGCTCCGGTCGTCGTGGGCAATCACGTCATCGCCGGCGTGAGTGGAGACGATACCGATGTCGGCGGCTACCTTGAATCGCATGACCCCGAAACCGGCGAACTCCAGTGGCGCTTCTATACGGTGCCGCAGAAGAAAGGCGACGCCGGTTCGGAAACCTGGCCCAACGAAGATATGTCCTCGCACGGCGGCGGCATGACCTGGGTTCCCATCACCTACGATCCCGATCTCAAACTGATCTACGTTACGACTGGCAACCCGCAGCCCGTGATCGCCTATGCCAATCGCAAAGGCGACAACCTCTATACCTGTTCCCTGGTCGCTCTGAACGCCGATACCGGCAAAATGGCCTGGGCCTTCCAAACTTCGCCTCACGACACGCATGACTGGGATTCCACGCAAACGGCAGTACTCTTCGATGGCGAGATCAGCGGGCAACCTCGCAAACTGGTGGCGCAGGCAGCACGCAACGGAAAATTCTTCGTGCTGGACCGCGTGACAGGCAAGGCCATCGTTTCCACCGAATTCGTGAAGACGAACTGGTCGCTGGGCTTCGACGCCAAAGGCCAGCCCATTCCCGACCCTGCGAAAAATCCGTCGCTGGCTGGCACGCTGGTCAGCCCGAATTCGGGTGGTTCCACGAACTGGTTCCCGCCCACCTTCAGTCCCGCGACTGGCCTTTTCTACGTGAACGCCAGCCGCAACTACGGCGAGTTCTATCTGTATGACGCCACGGACAACCCACAGGGCTGGGCCGGCAATTCGCAGGGCAGTTGGTCGGAGAACATGCTCGAAGCCCTCGACTACAAGACCGGCAAAGTGAAATGGAGCCACAAGTGGGAAGGCGGCGCGAGCTATGGACTTCTCTCAACGGCGGGCAACCTGATCTTCACGGGCGCGCCTGGCGGGTCCATCGAAGCGCTGAACGCCACCACAGGCGATCCACTCTGGCATGCGCGCCTGCCAAGCGGCGTGAGCAACTCGCCGGTGACGTGGGAACTGGACGGAACGCAGTACCTGCTCGTCGGCGGCGGCGACACGCTCTACGCGTTCGCCATGCTGGCAAAATAACGGACAGACGCAGGGGGGAAGGCGCACGTACAACTGGACGACTCCCCCCACGCGTCATAATATTTGAGGATCCATTATGACCACTCCTCACTCGCCATCCAACGGCATCAATCGCCGCAGCCTGCTGGCCCGCACCGTCGCTGCCGGCATCGCAGGTACAGCCGCCATCACGGCATCGGCCCAGGAAAAGGTAGCACCGAAACCGGCCGCCGATCCATCCCCCAATCTCAAGGCTCCCATCATCACACTGAAAGCCGGAAGTCTCCGCGGCCTCCGGGAAGGGAAGACTCTGTCGTTCCTCGGCATCAAATACGCCGACGCTGAACGTTTCGGTCCGCCGAAGCCGGTGCAGCCCTGGGGCGATGTGAAGAACGCGCAGGTTTGGGGTGCATGCTGCCCCAGTCCGATTCCGGACACTGTCAGTTTCGACGATTTTGTCTTCCCGCACCGCTACTGGACTGCGAACGAGAACTGCCAATACCTCAACGTCTGGACGCAGAGTCTGACTCCCGCCAGGAAGAAGCCCGTCATGGTTTGGATGCACGGCGGCGGCTTCACCAACGGTGCCTCCATGGAAGGCTACGCGTACGATGGCCGCAGTCTCAGCGAATTCGGCGACGTCGTTGTCGTCAGCGTGAACCATCGTCTCAACGTCATCGGCACGCTCGATGTCTCCGCCTATGGCCCGGAGTACGCCAACTCCCGCAACACAGGCATGGCCGACCTCGTTGCCTCGCTCCAGTGGGTGCATGACAACATTGAAAACTTCGGCGGCGATCCCGGCAACGTCACCATCTTCGGACAGTCCGGCGGCGGCGGCAAGGTCTCGCGCCTCCTGCACATGCCCTCGGCCAAAGGCCTCTTCCATAAGGTCATCTGCGAGAGCACCAGCCCCGTCGACTACCGCAATACCGACCCCGCGAAAACGATCCAGGCCCAGCGGGCCATCGCCGCGGAAACTCTGAAAGTTCTCAACCTGACCGCGGCCGATATCGGAAAGCTGAAAGCAGTGCCGTACCTCAGTCTCCTGGCGGCCGCCACCACCGCCACCCAAACCGTCGCCCGGCAGACCGGCATGGCAGTTGCCGTCGGCGGCTGGGATCCCGTTGCGGACGACGTCAACGTGCTCCGCGAGTTTTGCGACTGGGCCGAGTCTATCCCTTACATGATCGGCAACGTCCTCAGCGAATTTTCCAGCAACCTCAACGGCAGCCAGTTCGATAAGAACGAGTGGAGCACGAAGGAAATCGACAGTCGCCTCACCGCCGCTTTTGGCGCGAAGAAAGACGACATTGTCGCCGAATACCGGAAGCTCTACCCGCGCCGCAAAGTGCAGGACGTGCTGTTTCTGGATAGCCGCTTCCGCCCGTGGACAAAGACCATGATTGAGCTGAAAGCCGAAAAGGCGAAGGCAGCTGTCTACAGCTACATGTTCACTTACGAGTACCCGGTAAATGGCGGCGTCACGGCGTTTCACTGCTCGGAGATTGCGTTCGCATTTCACGCTCTCGCGGAGCCGCACATCCACCTCTCCACCGGCGGCGGGCCCTCGGCCCTCGCGCTTCAGGATAAGGTGTCGCAGGCGTGGGTCAACTTCGCGCGCACCGGCAATCCGTCGCAACCCGGCCTCGTCTGGAAGCCCTGGACGGCGGCAGGCCACGAAACCATGGTGTTCGATACGGTCAGCGAGCTTCGTTCTCTGAATGACGATAAGCTTCTGTCGCTGATGCCGACCCCCGGTCCCCTCGGCACCCCCGCGCTCGCCCCGGCAGCAAAGGCTCCCGGCCGCGGCTAGCAGGCGTGTAAGCGGCATGCTCCACATGACCAGCCAGCATGTTGTTGGTCGTGTGGAGCAGGTCTTTGGCCCGGCGCCGCTTCTGCCGGTCTGCCGGGCAAAACGAGCAAGCTTCTGTGCCAAACTTTCTCAAATCCGGTCTGCTTCTCCTCTTCTGCGCCGTCTACGCGGGCGCAGCCGATTTCCGCCTGGGAATCATCGGCACCGATACTTCTCACGTTCCCGCCTTCACCAAAGAGTTCAACGATCCCGCGGCTACCGGTTTTGTGCCAGGCTTTCGCGTGGTGGCCGCATACAAGGGCGGTAGCCCGGACCTCCCGGACAGCGCTACGCGTGTGGACGGCTTCGCCAACGAAATACGCGATAAATATGGCGTCCAGCTTGTGCCAGATATCGCCACCCTTTGCGCCATGGTGGATGGCGTGCTCCTCGAAAGCGTCGATGGTCGCGTGCACCTGGAGCAGGCCAGGCAGGTGATTGCCGCGCACAAGCCTTTGTTCATCGACAAGCCGCTGGCTTCCACGTTGGCCGATGCGCGCGAGATTGCGCGGTTGGCCAGAGAAGCCAACGTGCCGTGGTTCACTACCTCCAGCCTGCGGTACTCCGACTTTAGCTCCGTGAAATCACCTGATA
Source organism: uncultured Acidobacteriia bacterium (assembly GCA_903875575.1). Classification (GTDB taxonomy): domain Bacteria; phylum Acidobacteriota; class Terriglobia; order Bryobacterales; family Bryobacteraceae; genus BOG-234. The sequence continues at coordinate 19,521 of CAIQWJ010000017.1, forward strand.
ACACCGGTGTCAGCGTGTGGGGACCCGGTCCGCTCGAAGAGCACCATCAGTTATCGCTTTCCTGGTATGGCATTCATGCCATCGAGATGCTCTACGCCATGCTGGGCCCAGGCTGCCTGACCGTAACGCAGACCTCCTCGCCTGATTCCGACGTTGTAGTCGGTGTTTGGAAGGATGGGCGCGTCGGAGAAGCCCGGCTCTCGCGTCCGTACAGCGATTACGGCGTCGTGGCTTTCCGGGGACGCAACGTGGTGGTGGCCCATCCGCTGAAGGTGGACTACGCGGCTCTCGACGCCAGAATTGCGGAGTTTTTCAGGACCGGCGTTCCCCCGGTGCCGAATCAGGAGACTCTTGAGATCTTCGCGTTCATGGACGCCGCGCAGCGCAGCAAAGACAGCGGCGGCAAGCCCGTCAACCTGCAATAGCCGGACCATCAATCGAATGCCCCTCCTCTCCATCCTCGATCTTTGTCCTATCCCAGAAGGCGGCACCGCCGCGGATGCCTTTCGCCATTCGCTCGATCTCGCGCAACACGCCGAAGCCTGGGGCTATCAGCGTTTCTGGCTCGCCGAGCATCACAACATGCCCGGCATCGCCAGCGCAGCCACTTCCGTCGTCATTGCGCACATCGCGGCCGGAACGAAGACAATCCGCGTAGGCTCGGGCGGCGTGATGCTGCCCAATCACAGCCCGCTGGTCATCGCAGAACAGTTCGGCACCCTTGCAACGCTTTTCCCCGAGCGCATCGACCTTGGGCTGGGACGCGCGCCTGGAACCGACCCGCTGACATCGCGCGCTCTTCGCCGCGATATGCAGGCCGGTGCCGATCATTTCCCACAGGACGTGGTTGAGCTTCAGAACTACTTCCTGCCTGCGCAGCCGCACCAAAGAGTTCGGGCTGTTCCAGGCGCAGGACTCAATGTGCCCATCTGGCTTCTCGGTTCGAGTCTATTCAGCGCACAGCTCGCAGCGCAACTGGGCCTGCCTTTTGCCTTCGCATCTCACTTCGCCCCGGCGGATCTCATGGAGGCGATTTATCTTTACCGGAACCAATTCAAGCCTTCGCCGCAGTTGGCTCGCCCATACCTGATGGCCGCCATCAACGTCATTGCCGCCGATACGGATGCGGAGGCACGGCGTCTTTTCACGTCGCTGCAGCAGGCGTTCGTCAATCTTCGACGCGGCACTCCGGGCCGCCTTCCGCCTCCCATCGACGATATCGGAGCCTATGCCTCACCCATGGAGCAGGCGATGATCGATCAGGCTCTTTCCTGTTCCATCGTCGGCTCGGATGAGACGGTGCGTCAGGGCCTTCGGGACTTTGTGGCCCGCACTCAGGTAGACGAACTCATGATCACGGCAAACATCTACGAACATCCCGCTCGCTTGAAATCATTTGAGATGCTTGCGAAACTGCAGCCCTCGATAACGTGACAAAGTTAAGGCGCCGCGACCGCAAGGGAGCGCTTCTTCATTTCTTCTTCAGCGGTGCCCAGCGTGGCGTCGCGTCTTCCCACGGATTGTCCGTCAGTCCCGTGACCTCCGACCCATCCGCCCGCATCACCGTAATCTCGCCATAGGATTGCGGGTTGTGCGGATGCAGCGCCATCTCGTCCTTGAACCCGGCGCGGCCCGATGAGAACGCGATCCATTCGCCATCGGGCGACCAGGTGGAGTGTGCGTCGTTGCCGGGCAGATGCGTCAGCCGCTTCAGTCCCGTGCCATCCGGGTGAATGAGATAGATCTCATAATCCTGATCCTCGCGGTTGCTGGTAAAGCAGATCCAATCGCCTTTGGGCGACCAGTCCGGAAAATTGTCAGTGTGATCGCCCTCGGTCAGGACCCTGATCTCGCCGCTTTCTATGTCTGCGATGCGCAGCCCCTTGCCGGCTTTGTCGGCGGTGCGAAACACCACGCGCTTTCCGTCCGGAGACCAGCTCGGGAAGCCGTCGTTGCGCTCCCCTTGAGTGAGTTCTCTGAGGCCGGAGCCATCGGGACGGATCAGAGCGATCGTCGAACTCACCGCACCCGCTGTGCCGAGGAAGCCCTGAAACGCGGCCCCCAGACCAAATGCGATCCAGTCCCCTTTGGGTGACCAGGCGGGTGCCGTCGTATTGCGTTGCAGATTGTCGTGGATCAGCCAGCGGTTCGATCCATCCACGCTCGCCTCCATGAGTCCATTGTGAGAGAACGCCGCCTGCCCATTGGTGAAGACGATCCGCTCCCCGTCGGGCGAGAAACTCGGAAAGATACCCGTGCGCAGCAAACGGAATCGCGAATCCTTACTCGGCGTTTCCATCACCGGCGGCCAGTTCTGCCCGATATCGCGAAAGTAAACCATCCTGCGTCCGTCCGGCGACCAATCCGGGCTGTTGAATTCGCCGCGCGCCCCGGCCTCCCCGCTCGTGAACTCAACTCCGCCTTCGGGCCCGCCGCCCAAATACCCGACACGTCCGGGGTCGACTCCGCCGGCCAAAAAGCGCGGCGACCGCTTCTCCCCCTTGCCGCGCGTCAACTCCTTCGTCTGCCCGGAGGCGACATCGATCTCCGCAATTTGCGTGGTGGCGCGCAAATGCCGGGGGTCGGAGATGCTGATCACGTCAGCAAAACTGGCCTCGTAAAACAGAATTCTTTTTCCATCGGGCGACCAGTTAGGGCTGCCGGCGTAGGAATTCGTGTGCGTCAGTTGCCGCCAGCCGGAGCCATCGGGATGCACCAGGTAGATCTCGGTTTGCTGAATCGTCTCGAATCCATCGGGGCGTCGCGGATGCGGCGAATCGCGATCCGAAGATATCGCGATCCATTTTCCGTCCGGCGACCAGGCAGGCCGGAAGTGGCCTCCGGCATGGTTCGTAATGTTGCGGGCTTTTCTGGTGCCCAGTTCCAGCGTCCAGAGCTCCGCATGGCCGCTGCGGCTCGAAATGAAGGCCAGCGTTCGACCGTCCGGAGAAAGCGCACCCTGGTCGTCGAAGGACGGATCATTCGTCAGCCGTTCCAGTCCGGTTCCGTCCGGATGGGCGCGGTAGATGTCCGCGGAACCATGGCGATCGGAAGTGAATACGATCCATTTCCCATCCCGCGAAAACGAAGCATTGAAATCCCGAGCCGGGTTGGCCAGAAAAGGCTTTGGGTTGCGCCCGGTGGCATCGGCGATAAAGATCTCAGCGTTCAAAGGCGCGAACCCTGAATACGCAATCGTGTACGCGGGTTGACGCTTGGGTTGCGCGCTGACCGGCGTCAACGCGCCGCAGCCGCAGAGAGCGAACACCAGCAATCGCGCGCCAGGCGTCCGTCGCCAGCGACGGTGCCTGATTGTCTCAGGGAAGGGAACTGGAGGCGAATTCACGAAATCATCCTACTACACCCGTGCAGGCTTCGGTTTGATATGGAGTGCCGCAAACAGGCAGTTAGCTGCCTCTACTGAGACGTGAGACCATTTCTCAATATGGCTGGTTCAGAAGAGAAGCACAGTCGCCGCACGGTTCATATGTGGTTGTTGCTTGCGGCCGGGTCGCTGTACTGTCTTGAGGTCTTGCTCGTGACAATCGGCGTCATTGCCGCCATCATCGTGCGAAATATTCTGCTATCGCCCCTCCCAATTGACGGTTGGCGATATTTTGAGTCTCTGTTCGCGTTTTGGTTCGCTGCTATGGGGTTGATCTGGTCCGTAATGATCGCGCTGTTTTACTTCCGTACGAGGGCACGCCCGTCGGCAGTGAGCGATGGTCCAGGCCGCCTTCTCACCCGCCCCGAGGCTCCCGGGCTGTTCAGAATTGCGGATCAAATGGCTTCGGAATTGCAGCTCTCACGCCTTCCGGAATTCCGGGCTGACCTGGTAGGGGGTATCGTATGCCCCGGCCTGTTCATTCCGAAGCGGAAGTTTCTTCAGATGGTCGTATTCGGGCTGCCAGCGCTGGCTGTACTTCGGGTTCCTGAATTCACAGAGGCCCTTCGTGCGCAGCTGAGGCTGAGCGGTATCTCACCCGGCTTGCGTCTTCATGTTGCCGACATGCACCACCGACTCGCGACTGCTCGTGAGCGGTCAGGCAGGAGTGGCGGCATCCTCTTACCTGTGGAATTCCTTTGCCAACATGCGTTGCAGGTTCTCGCAGCCTATACAGGGGAAAATGCAACTGCCTATTCCCCGGTCCTGAACAGGATCGAAACGGAGTTCACCCTGTACGTAGCAAATCATGTGAACCCGCTGATTGTCACGCGGCATATACCGCCCGTGACCGAAGGTTTCAGGCGCCACTGGAACTCCCTGGACGGAGCCTACCCGGCGGAGACTGCTATTTTACTGATCGAAAGCGCCGGGGCATTGGAAGAACGGCTGGCTAACGCGACAATCGCGCGCACTGAGGGGCTCGAGCGCATTTCGTGGGAGCAGGCCTCCACGGTGCTGTTACGTTCGTGGCTCGAATTGGCGGTCAGTGTGCCGGAACCAATCCGGGAATTATCTTGCGGAAACGCCGCATCTGCTGACCTGCTGGAACTGGGTCATCGGATGTACGACCGCGCAGGTCGTCTTTATGACCCGACCCAGCTTCGTGGCGAAGTTTGCCGGAATATCGCATTGGCGCTGGTGGCGGCAATCAAGAAGGCGGGCTGGCATTTCGACTATGAAGGACCGGGAACGCGATACCAGTTCTCGAGGAATTCCCTCGTGTTGCTGCCGTTCTCAATGGCCGATGGTCTTCTGCGGGGGGACGGTGCTGAGGCGTGGCAAATGATCTGCACCGAAGCGGGAATTGCCGACCTCCAGTTGGGTTGAGCCGACGGACTCACTGCTCCACCATTCAGCTGACGATTCATTCCGGCCCGGCCTTTTCCGACGACTCGGCTCCCGGCGGCACACAGAACGCTCCCACCTCAATCCGCTCGTAGCGCACTTCGAGGACAGTCAGGTATTCTGTACCGCCCGGTGCCTGAAGCGCAACCTGTTCACCCTCTGCCGACTTCATCAACGCACGACCCAGAGGCGACACCCAACTGACATGGTTGCGCTTGAGATCCACCTCATCAGTCCCCACGATACTCACCACGCGTTCCGTTCCCGCCGCATTGGAATAACACACGGTCGCCCCGAAGTACGCCCGCGCCGCAGCCTGCCCCGTTCGCGGACGTTCCGGGTCCACCACCTCTGCCGCATCGATTCGCTTCGTGAGAAAGCGAATCCGCCCATCGATCTGACGCAGCCGACGCTTCCCGTACTGATAGTCGGCATTTTCGCTGCGATCGCCATTGCTCGCAGCCCACGTCACCACCTTAGTCACGGCCGGACGTTCCCTGGTGAGCAGAAACTTATGCTCCTCCTTGAGGCGCTGCAGGCCGCCCGGCGTGATGTAGTTCTTGACCTGGGTGGCGGGTTCGTCTTCGCGCGGCTTTCTCGTAAACCCTTTTCGCATAATCCTGGTTCTTCGCCTCGTGAGTCGGGCGGTCTCATATTGATCCTATCCAGGCTCCCTGTATAAGCAGCTGCGAATGTATAATTTGGGTGCGCCACTTGCCCGTCCTGACACCATGCCCACTGCCACTCTCCCGAAGCAACACCGCGAGGAACTTCTCAAAATACTGAAAGCACGCTTTGAGGCGAACATGATGCGCCATGAAGGTCTTGCGTGGGCCGACGTGCAGACCAGGCTCGTACGGAAGGGCGGGGTACTGTGGTCGCTCAGTGAAATGGAACGCACAGGCGGCGAACCGGATGTGATCGGCAGGGACGAAGAAACGGGCAAGTATATCTTCTGCGATTGTTCGGCGGAAAGTCCCGAAGGCCGCCGGAACGTCTGCTACGACCCCAAAGGGCTGGAGAAAAGGCAGAAGGAGGGCCTGTCTCCAGTCGGCAGTGTCCTCGGTATGGCAGCGGCCATGGGGATTGAGCCGCTGAACGAAGACCAATACCGGGAGTTACAACAGCTGGGCAGTTTCGATACGAAGTCACAGAGCTGGTTGAAAACACCGACTGAAATTACCCGCCTGGGCGGAGCCATCTTCGGCGACCGCCGCTACGACCGCGTCTTCGTGTACCACAACACCGCCCCCTGTTTTTACCGCGCGAGAGGCTTCCGCGGCTTGCTGAAAGTCTAGCAGCCCGTGGTAATAGTCAGTTTTTTCTCGACAACATGTGACCTGGCAAATGTTCCGAACGTCACTTATATATGGCGATGGGAAAGAAGCGGGAGCGTCAGCAGGAGTTCTGGATCGCAGCGAAGGATGTGGTCGAA
>CAIQWJ010000018.1 GCA_903875575.1 uncultured Acidobacteriia bacterium
GGCGTGTCTGTCGTCGCCCGAAAAACGGCCCACGAAGGGTTGGCTCTGTCGTAATGTACGCGGGACCGCTTCATATGCCTCTCCGGCACATAAAACTACTTCTGTCAAGCCCCATTAGCGGGAGTTCTGCAAGTGGGTCACATCGATTTTTCACCTTTATTCCCAATAGAATCAACAAACCGCCCCGCCATCCCCTTTTCCCCGTTGTACTCTACCCTCGTATGCAGCTCTATCGTCACATTCCCGCCGCGCCATCTCACGCCGCCGCACCCGTCGCCGGGAAAATAGTAATTTCGCCATACGATCCCATTTATCTCGCTGAAAACAAACACACTCCCTCCAAATGCGAACCCATTTTAGAGCCCGGCGAACCCATTATTACGCCCTGCGAACCCATTTTTAGCACCACCAAACCCACTCTGCCCCCCCGCCGCACGCCCCACCCAGACTCCGCCACCCGCCCTTCGAGCGCACGGCACTTTCCCCGGCCAAACTCCCACGCCAGCCCTGCCGAATCGCCACCCCTTTCTCCTCCCCCACACACCGTCTCGGGAGATACTGGTCTCTTGACCTCAACCCCTCCCCTGATCGAACTCTTAAACGTCACCGTCATGCGAGGTGACAGCATCGCGCTCCGCAACCTGAGCCTCACCATCGGGGCGGGCGAACACGTCGCCATCCTCGGCCCCAACGGCTGCGGAAAATCGACGCTCATCAAGACCATCACCCGAGAGTGTTACCCGCTGGCCCAACCAGGCACCAGCGTCACCATCCTCGGCCAACGCGTCTGGGACGTGGTCAGTCTGCGCAGCACAATGGGGATCGTCACCAACGATCTGATGGCGCAATGTACGCGCGAGATCAAGGGTTTCGAGATCGTGCTTTCGGGCTTCTTCTCCAGCATCGGGATCTGGCCGAATCATCATGTAACGGAGAAGCAGCGCCGCAAGGCGGCAGACGTCCTGCGCTTTCTCGAATCGGCCCACCTCGGCGAGAAGCGGGTGGATGAAATGTCGTCCGGCGAGGCGCGCCGCATGCTGATCGGTCGCGCGCTGGTGAATGACCCGAAGGCCCTGTTGCTGGACGAGCCTTCCACGAGTCTGGATCTTTTCGCGCAGCACGAATTGCGCGAAAGCATCCGCAAGCTCGCGAAAGCGGGTGTAGGAATCGTGCTGGTGACGCATCATTTGTCGGACATCATTCCGGAAATTGAGCGCGTCATCATGATGAGCGGTGGCGAAATCGCAGCCGACGGTGCGAAGGAAGATGTACTGACGGCGGCCGGGCTTGCAGAGTTGTTCGGCGTGAAAGCGGAGTTGGCGAAGCGCGGTGGTTATTATCACTTGTGGTAGAAAGCGGAGACAAAGCGGATGGAAAACAAAATTTCACGTGAGCCCCGGTGGCCCGCATTGGCGGCGGGGCTGGCGATCGGCGTGTTGTTCTACCTGATGCCCGAAGCCCTGACAGTGGGGCCTCGCTGGCTGCCGCTGGTGCTGATCGCGGCGATGCTGATTCCTGCCAAGCTCTTTCATCACACCGGCCGGGTGCAACTGAACGATGTCTTTGCCTATGCCGGGCTTGGTGTGACGACTCTGGCGCTCATATCGTCCCTGACGCTGCTGATCCTGCGCCTGCCGAAGCATCTCGATCCACCCGGTGAGTTGCTGAAGGCCGCTGCGGCGTTGTGGGTCAGTAACGTGCTCGTGTTCGCGTCCTGGTATTGGCGTCTCGATGGCGGCGGACCCAACGCGCGAGACCGCAGGCATTCCCATCAGGCCGGGGCGTTCCTCTTTCCGCAGATGACGCTGAGCGAGGAGTTGCGTGTCACTCTGGGGCAGCACCCGTGGAATCCAGGCTTCATCGATTACCTGTTTCTGGCCTTCAACACGAGTACGGCGTTTTCACCGACCGACGTCCCCGTGCTGACCCGCTGGGCGAAGGTCATGATGATGATCCAGGCGAGCATCTCACTCGCGGCTATCGCGCTGCTGGCGGCCAGGGCGGTTAACATTCTGTAGAGACAGTTTACGTGCGTGTCCGTTTGGCATTCACGTGCGTGCCCGGTTGACGCTCACTTTCGTGGCCGTTTGGAGAGCCGCGACCGCAAGGGAGCGATCTCGTGGCCAGCACTGTCTACCGCCAAACAGGCCTGCTGGCAGGCTGTTCAATCCAGATACTGCCCAGCCAGCTCTTCGTACTCCGTCGGAGTCACCAACTGGAAGCGAATCTCCAGCGAACTGAACTGGCGGATCTCGCCGTGCATCGCGTCGTTCGGAATCTCCGAGCCGGCCATGTAGAGTTCGCCTGCCGCGACGCGAAACGGCAGGACGTGCCACTTTCTTGCCATAGCGGCAGGAAGAGCGCGGGTCACCGGCAGCGAGACCGCCTCTGGCTCCGGCTTGCCAAGGGGCAAGTTGTTTTGTAAGGCCAGTGCGGCGTAGAGATCACCCTCGGTGATGCGACCGAGATGGAGAAGATGCTCACCAAGTCGGCGATTGGGCGGCTGTGAGGCGATTGCCTCCTCGAGTTGAGCCGGCGAAATCCATTGCCCCCCGGCAAGGATCTCGCCCAGGCGCTTGCGGTCACTCAGCAGCGCCGTGCGGTTGGGATAAGCGTGTTCGGTCTTGGCCCATCGAAGGGGTAAGCCCCGGAGTTTCGCATTGGTGTAGGTCGTGATCGCTTTGCATGTAGCGACACAGTTGATCCAGTTGCCCGCCACCACCCGCAGCGGTGCAGCGAGTGCAAACGGCAAGCCGTAGATTCGCTGGCACAGGCCGATGCGAATGGCGGTATGAAGGATCTGAAGCGAGAGCCCGGCGGCCGAGGCGTGTTCCAGCCACGACGCTTCGTGGCCCAGGCCCCAGGGTTGGTGGGTGGCGTTCGCCCAGGTCCACGTGATCGCGCCGTAGACGAAGAAGAGGTTGGTCAGCGGGCCGACCAGGTTGTTGATGATGCTTTTGCGGTCGCGCCAGAACCAGTAGAGATGCTGGAGGGTTTCGCGGAAGTCGTGATACTCCCAGGACTGGAGCCCGATGCCGGTGATCCAGCGCGAACGCTGCCGGATGGCGGGAGGGAAGCTGCGGGGAAAGTATTCTCGGGTCGCGATAGCGCGGCCATGGCGAATATTGACGGGGATGAACTTCTGGCTGAGGCCGAGACGTGCGATGCGAAAGCCGTTCTCGTAGTCCTCGGTCAGGCAGCCTGGTTCGAAGATGCGGTTGTTGTGAGCGGCGGCGAGTTGTTCCAGCGCGCGGCGTGAGAAGCCAGTGCCAACGCCGTTCGAAGGGATAAAGCCCCCGAGGAAGGCGCGGGCCATCATGTCCTTGTGCTGGTATTCGCAGAACTCGTCGCAGTAGACGCCGTGCGCGACTTCGCGTAACGGCGTAGGCAGGGCGAGCACGGGGATCTGGACCATGTCGTGCCACTGGGCGTAGTAGTTGATCCAGGTGAGCGCGTCAGGATCCATGATGTCTTCGGCGTCGTGGGTGAGGATCATGTCGAAGCGGACATTGTTCTGTTCCTCATGCAGGATCATCCGCTGGTAGATCCAGTTGAGGCAGTCGGCCTTTGAGGTGGGGCCATCATGTGGGCAGACGGAAAGATGTACGTTGCTGTGGCGCTTCATCGCCTCGCGAATGGCGGTGAGAGTGGGGCCGTCGTTGGGGTAGGCCCCGACAAAGAAGTCGAAACGGGGGTATTGGAGGCGGGTAACGTTGTTGTCGATCATCTTCTGGATGACGCGACTCTCTTTCCAGACGGCCACGAAAACGGCCATATGGATAGCAGGGGCTCCGGCGAGTTCAGCGTCGGTTGGGGTCTTGCGGTCCGGGTGAGAGGAGAAGTGGTTGCGAAGCCAGGCGAGGGCGGCCGCTACGTCAATGACGCAATCGTCGAGACCGCTGAGCAGGATCCAGAAGGCGAGAGGTGTTAGTAGCAGTGCTACCCAGTGATCCAATTTGGCATCCGTAGTAGGGTAGTGCCGGAATCGACGGGTTTTCTCATATTTATTTCTTGTTGATATAGCGGCCACTTGCTTGTGCCGCAAGTGGCAGAAACAAAATCGGATATGTGTCGGATCGAACATTCCGCAATAGGCGATTTATAGTATTATGTTTTTCCAGCATCGGTGATATTCTGATAGGTCTTATTTGAAAGGGGCAGGGGGGAAAGTTCGGTGACTGTTAAGCGGATACTGGTAGTCGATGATCACCCTCTGATGCGTGAGGGCTTGAAGGGAGTGCTTCTGGGCCGCTTTTCACACTGGGTGATCGGGGAGGCTGCGAACGCGGCCGAGACGTTGAGTGCAACCCGCCGGCAGGATTGGGATCTGGTATTGCTCGATCTGTCGATTCCTGGAGCGAATGGTCTGGAATTACTTCGCCGCGTTGTGCGCGACAAGCCCACCCTGCCCATTCTGATGCTGAGTATGCATCCGGAGGAGCAGTTCGCAGCACTGGCTCTGCGGGCAGGCGCTGCGGCCTACATGTCGAAGTTCACGCCTGCGGAAGCACTTCTCGCAGCGATACGCAGGGTGTTGGAGGGGCACAGGGGCGTCACCAGCCAGACGCTGGGATTGCAGCCCGATAGCCTTTCCGGGGAGCAGTCGACACCGATCCACGAACAGTTGTCGGATCGGGAGCTGGATGTTTTCCTGCGAATCGGCAGGGGGCAAAGTGTGGGCGATATCGCTGAGGCTCTGCGGCTGAGCGTAAAGACGGTGAGTACCTATCGGGCGCGCGTACGGAGCAAAACGGGTTTTCGGAATAATGCGGCTATGGCGCAATACGCGATTCGCAATCACCTCGTCGAATAGGTCATCCGAGCGGTCTTTCTTGTAGGACAAACACTTATTTGTAGGCTCGAGTCTTACTTATCTCAGCGGGGTGGCAGACCCATCGGCACCATTTGAAATATTTGCGCAAATAGTTGCAAAGAAACGCGAGAAAGGACTTCGGTTGGGTGTAGGATTTGGATGTGCCAAGAATACTGGTCGTTGAAGATCGGGCAGATAGTCGGGAATTTCTGTCCTCATTACTCACGCATTTTGGCTATGACGTTACGGAAGCCTACAGTGCGACAGCCGCTCTGTATAAGTTGCGCACCGAAACGCCGGATCTGATCATTTCCGATATCCTGATGCCGGATGTCGATGGCTATGAATTTGCCCGCCAGTTACGGGTGGATCCGGCCAGAGCTTCTATCCCCATTCTGTTCTGGACGGCGGCTTATACCGAGAACAGTGCCCGGGTGCTGGCCGAGTATTGCGGGGTAGATGCGATTCTGGCAAAGCCGTGCGAGCCGGAGGCCATTCTGAAGGCTGTCAGGGCGGCGCTGAACGGGCCCACAAGGGCGCTCCCGGCGCCGAGACTGCCCGAATTTGAGCGTGAGCATGCGCGCCTGCTCACAAACAAGATTTTCGATCAGTTGCAGGAACTGGAGGCCACCAGCTCACGGCTGAAGGAGTCCGAGAGACAGTACCGGGCGTTGTTTGAAGGCAATCCCTTCACCATGTGGATTCTGGACGCCCGGACGTCGAAATTCATGGCCGTAAACGAGGCGGCCGAACGGGAGTACGGCTATACCAGCGAGGAGTTTCTCGCTATGGATTTGAGAAGCCTGGTGGTCGGCGCGGGCGCAGACCGCGCGACGGGTAGAATGCGGCACCGGCTGAAGTCCGGGGTGGAAATCGAGGTGGAGTGTTTCGAGCAGGCAACGCAGTTTGAGGGCAGGAGCGCCCGCGTGCAGTTGATCCATGACGTCACGACTCGCAACCTCGCAGACAGGGCGATACGGCAGTCGCAAGAGCAACTGCGGGTTCTGGCGGGGCGACTCCGCTTGGCGCAGGAAGAAGAGCGGACGCGGATTTCCCGCGATCTTCACGATGAGATGGGCCAGCGGCTTACGGCGCTGCGAATGAACTGCGAATGGCTGTTGAAAAAGCTCTCGGAGATCCTGCCAAAGGCTGCGGATGCGGAACGCAGAAAGAAGTTGAACGATTCAGTGGTAGTGATTGACGAGATGATCCGGTTTGTACAGAAGACGGCGACCGATTTGCGGCCTGGCATTCTGGATTTCGGTATCGGGGCCGCCATCCAATGGTCGGCGCAGGATTTTCAGTCGCGAACGGAAATCGATTGCACAATTGACGCTCCCGAAGACGATATCGAACTGGATCCGCGGCTTGCGACCGAAGTCTACCGGATCTTCCAGGAAGCGCTGACGAATGTGGCGCGGCACTCCGGCGCTTCGAAGGTGCAGGTTCTATTGAAATGCGGGGGTGGGCGGTTGGTCTTGAGCGTACATGACAACGGGAGTGGGATTCAGCCCAACCAGGCTGAATCCCGCGACGCAGTGGGTCTGCTCGGAATGCGGGAACGCGCGGCGGGTATGGGCGCGGTGGTGACTATTCAGGGCAGCCCGGAGGGCGGAACCACGGTGCGGCTGGAAGTCCCCTTAGCGGCGGGTTCCGCACCCCATGGCGGCGGGTCGGCCGGGGCCATTGGGCTCGGATAGGAAGGGGACCCATGTCGCAACATTACGCGAAGCGCCGGCAAGGGCAGCGTCTGGAATTGCTGGAGAGCATCCTGGCGGCATCGACACAGTACTCGATTGTGGGCCTGGCTGTGGACGGGACGATTGAAGCGTGGAACGAAGGTGCGCGTCTCAATTACGGGTATGCTCCGGATGCCGTGATCGGCAAAGCGACGATGGCCATTCTGCATACGCCGGAAGATCAGGCGGCAGGCACGGCCGGACTGATGCAGCACGTGGCGCTGAGGCAGGGACACTGGACCGGAGAAGTGGAGCGCGTACGACAGGATGGCGAACGCTTCATGGCAACTGTCTCGCTTACCGTGCGCAGGGACGGGGCGGGCGAACATATCGGGTATTTGCTGATATCGAGAGACATCTCCGATGAGCGAAAGTTCCGTGGCCTGCTGGAGTCAGCGCCGGACGCAATGGTTGTGGTGAATCGCGACAGACGGATTGTGCTGGTGAATGCGCGCGCGGAGAAGGTGTTCGGATACGCGCGCGAGGAACTGCTGGGAAATTCGGTGGACATGTTGGTGCCTGAGGCGGGCAACGGCAGTTGCGGCCGGCGACGGGATGGCGGCAGCTTTCCGGTGGAAGTCAGTCAGGGTCCGCTGGAGACGGATCAGGGCGTGCTGGTCTCAATGGCAATTCGGGACGTCTCGGAGCGACGGCGGACGGAAGAGCGATTCCGGCGACTGGTAGAAGCTGCACCGGATGCGATGGTGATCGTGAACCGGGCGGGGAAGATTGTCATCGTGAATTCCCAGACCGAAAGGCTGTTCGGGTACAAACGCGGGGAGATGATCGGCGAGAGCATGGAGATGCTGGTGCCGGAGCGCTTCGGCGGCATCCATCCCGATCACAGGAATGGGTATTCTTCATCGCCCCGCGTACGGCCGATGGGCGCAGGTCTGGAGTTGTACGGGAGGCGCAAGGGCGGCGGAGAGTTCCCCGTGGAAATCAGCCTGAGTCCTCTGGATACGGAACAAGACGAGCCGCTGGTTGCCAGTTCCATCCGCGACATTACCGACCGCAAGCGGGTTGAACAGGCTCTAAAGGAAAAGAACGCGGAACTGGAAAGGGCAAATCACGCCAAGGATACCTTCCTGGCCTCGATGAGCCATGAGCTGCGGACGCCGCTGAACACCGTGATCGGCTATGCGGGGACGCTGTTGATGCGGTTGCCGGGGCCGCTGACGGAGGAGCAGGAGAAGCAGGTGCGCACGATTCAGCGCAACGGCAGGCATCTGTTGAGCCTGATCAACGACGTGCTGGATCTGGCAAAGATCGAATCGGGCAAAGTGGAACTTCATCCGGAACCACTGGACCTCTGCGAGTTGTTGCGGGACGTCATGTATGCCGAACGTCTGCAGGCGGTGAGCAAGGGGGTCTCACTCACCCTTGAAGTGCCGGACTATCCGGTGGCGGTGCGAACGGATCAGCGCTCGGTACACCAGATCGTGCTGAATCTGGTTAATAATGCGGTGAAGTTCACGGACAAGGGTTCCGTGCGGATACAACTGACGGAAACCGAGTCAGGCGGAGCTTCGGAAGTTGCCATTCGGGTCATCGATACCGGAGTCGGCATTCGGACGGCGGATTATAAGGAGCTGTTTCAGATGTTCCGGCAACTGGATGGGCCGTCCGGGCGAAAAAGCAAAGGCACGGGGCTTGGCCTGCATCTGAGCAGGCGGCTGGCGGAGTTATTGGGCGGTCAGCTTACCTTTGAGAGTGAACCAGGCGTGGGCAGCACATTTCAGCTGCTTCTGCGGCGGGAGTAAGCCATGGCCCGGGTGCTTGTGATTGAGGACGATCCGGAGAATCTCGATTTTCTGCTGTATCTGCTGACGGCCTTAGGGCACACCGCGTATCCGGCGCGTAACGGTGTGGATGGATTGATTCGCGCGGCGCTGGAGAACCCGGATCTGATTCTGTGCGATATCAACCTGCCTTTGCTGGACGGATATGGAGTAGTGCGGCAACTGAAGGCCAATACGACGCTGCGGCGGGTTCCGCTCATCGCGGTTACGGCGCTGGCCATGTTGGGCGATCGGGAGATGGTGCTGTCGCGCGACTTCGACGGGTACCTGGCAAAGCCGGTGGATCCGGAGACTTTTGGGGAGCGGGTGGAGGAGTGGCTGGCACTGCGAACTGGCGATCAGGAAGCGGAATGACCGCCAGTCACCAGAGCTTGCGGAGCAGTGCTTTCGCTTCCTTGAAATCCGGGAATTGTTTTTCGTGAGCCTTGAATTCCTGGGTGTGCACGCAGCGCCGCGACCCGGAGTGGTCCACCGGGTAGCGCAGGTGGAGCATCTCATGGAACATGACGTACTCGAGCGCCAGGCGGGGCGCGCGCGGGTCGTCAAAGATCCGGCTGAGCATGATGGTATTGTGCGACGGGTCGAAGTGTCCGAGGCGCGTGCGGGAGCGGATGTGGCTCCAGCCGAGTTCCGGACGGGCCATCATGCCTCCAAAATGCTTTGTGTTGAGGTCTTCGAAGATCGCCACCAGATCGTGCGTGCCACCGACGGGGCCGGTGTGGGCTTTGCGGCCGCGGGACTGGCGCATGAGGTCGATCCGGTTTCGCATGTCGCGGCGATTCAGGTAAAGACGGTAGCGGTGCTGGTGCTGCGCTGAAACGGGCTTCCGATAGAGCTTGTTGAGAAGGATGTGGGCGAGAGCTTCCGTCACCGGGGCGGGGGCACCTTCGAGGAGATCCGTGATCGTGACCGTGATGCGACCACCTTCGAGGCGGATGCGACTGTTGGGGTCGACGAACTTCTTGTAGACGGCGTCAATCGGCGGGACAACTGTGCGCGGGCGGATTTCGCGGTGGACGCGGGCGAAGATCTCGGCGGCTGACTCGAAGAAGAGCGAGCTGGAGATGTTGACAGGGCGCAGAAAACCCTTGTTTTCGGGCATCCCGGCGGCGTCGGCGGCGTGTGTGGGTTCGGAGGGATCGGCCTCCCACAAAATGCCGCCGCGCGAACTGACCTCATCGACCATAATAAAAGATTACGCGTACACATCTGATGCCTGCCATAAGAGCGAAAATTACTTCCATTGGACGCCACATTCCGCCCCGCGTCCTGACCAATGCCGACCTGGAAAAACTGGTCGATACGAACGACGAATGGATCCAGACCCGGGTGGGAATTTCCGAGCGGCATATCGCCGCTCCGGATGTGGCGACCTCCGATCTGGCAACGCTGGCGGCGAAAGACTGCCTGCAGCGGCGCGGGATTGATGCCGCAGAACTCGACGCCATCATCGTTTGCACGGTGACGCCAGACATGATGTTTCCGTCCACGGCCTGCATTGTGCAGAACCATCTGGGAGCGCACCATGCGTGGGGCTTCGATCTGGTCGCGGCCTGCAGCGGGTTTGTTTATGGCCTGACGACCGCATCCAGTCTGATTGCCGCCGGAACGCACAAAAAGGTGCTGGTGATCGGCGCAGATACGATGAGCCGCATTATCGATTACAAGGATCGGGCGACCTGCGTGCTGTTTGGCGATGGCGCCGGGGCCATGCTGCTGGAGCCGACCGAGGAAGGCGAGGATGCCGGGTTTATCGACTTCTTCGGCGAGATTGACGGTTCGGGTGGCAAGTATCTGTACATGCCCGCTGGCGGGAGCCGAGTGCCGGCGAGCGCGGAAACGGTGGAAGGCCGGATGCATTACGTTCATCAGGAGGGCCAGCAGGTCTTCAAGTACGCCGTGCGGAAGATGTCGGAGATGACGAATCTGCTGCTGGAGCGTCACAAGCTGACGACGGCGGACATCGATCTGCTGATTCCGCATCAGGCAAACCGGCGGATTATCGACGCGACGATGGAGCGGCTGGGGTTGCCTCAGGAGAAGGTGATGGTCAACATAGGCAGGTACGGAAACACGACGGCCGGAACGATTCCGTTGGCGACCTGCGACGCTTTCGACGAAGGACGGCTGCACAAAGGCGGGCTGGTCATGTTTGCCGCGGTTGGGGCAGGGTATACGGCGGGCGCGAGTTTGTGGCGGTGGGCATTCTAGCGGGATTCTATGTCTGCTGCCATTGAGGTGCACGATCTGCGAAAGGTCTATGACGGCAAGGCCGCTGTAGATGGACTGTCGCTGACGGTACCTCGTGGATCATTTTTTGGTTTCCTGGGGCCTAACGGGGCTGGGAAATCAACCACAATCCGGATGCTGACGGGTTTGATTCCGTCTACTTCCGGTACCATCTCCTTGCTCGGCCTCCCGATGCCCGCGGAAGAGACGGCGATCAAGCAACGGATCGGCCTGGTGCCGGATGATTCCCTTTTGTTTGACCGACTGACGGGACTTGAATTTCTGGAATTTGTGGGGCGGATGTACTCGCTCGAACGCGGAATGGCCCGGCAACGGGCGGCGGAACTGCTGGAGCTGTTTGAACTGGCCGACGAAGGTCGCAAGATCATCGCCGAATACTCAAAGGGCATGCGCAAGCGCGTGGCGATGGCGGCTTCGCTGATCCACAAGCCGGAACTGTTTCTGATGGATGAGCCGTTCGAGGGCGTGGATGCAGTGGGGGCCCGCCTCATGAAGGATATTCTGCTGGATCAGGTCAAGGCCGGTGCCACGATCTTTCTGACCTCGCACGTGCTGGAAGTGGTGGAGCGGCTTTGCGACCATGCGGCGATTATCAACGATGGCCGGATTGTGGCGCAGGGAAGCATGGCGGAATTGCGCAATGGGTCGGAAACGCTGGAAGACGTATTTGTCCGGACGGTAGGGGCGGACAAGTCGTACGAGAAACTCGAATGGCTGGGCTAGGCCGGGCTGGAGAGCAATCGCTATGATCCGGGCCATCCTTTGGGCGCAGTTTCTGAGCATGCGGCCGCGCAAGGGAATAGCGGCACGCGGCGGAGCGATTTTTTCTGTATTCACGGGACTGGTATTCTACGGGGCTTTCGCGTTCTTTAGCTGGGCGCTGATGATGCTGTTTTCCAGTGTGGATGCCTCGCCGCGTTTTGCGCAGCTATTGCCGCTGGTGCTGCTGGTTATCATGCTGTACTGGCAGGTGGCCCCGGTGATTTCGGCGAGCTTCGGTGCCTCGATCGATCTGCGGAAACTATTGGCCTATCCGATTCCGCGGAACAAATTGTTTCAGGTGGAATTGATGTTGCGGGCTGCGTCCAGCCTGGATTTGCTGCTGGTGGTTTCCGGGATTGGCGTTGGGTTGCTGCGCAACCGGCTGTATGGACTGGCGGACGCGCCGTTTATCGTGGCGGGGCTGGGAAGTTTTGTTGCGATGAATCTGTTGTTGTCTGCCGGGGTGCGAGCCTGGCTGGAGCGCTTCTTTCTGCATACGCGGTTTAAGGAAGTGTTCTTTATCGTTCTCGCGCTGGTTGGCCTGACGCCTCAGTTGCTGATCTTGCTGAATGTGAAGAAGCCGGGGGCGCTGTTGCGATTCGTGCCGGCGCAGTTCGTCTGGCCGTGGGCGGCAGCGAGTCATCTGATGCTGCGGGATGCTGCGGCTGTGAGTGCGGGCATGGCCGTCATCTGGGTTGCTGCCGCTTTTCTGTTCGGGAGGCGTCAGTTTGAGCGTACGTTGTGTTTCGATGGCGCGACGGCGAAGAAGCGTGAGCCTTCGAGTCGCGGCACCGACAGTGTGTCGGAGAAGATTTTCCGGCTGCCCTCGCGTTTTCTGGCGGATCCACTGGCGGCGCTGATGGAGAAGGAACTGCGGACTCTATTGCGTATCCCGCGATTTCGAATGGCGTACGGTATGTCCTGTTTCTTTGGCGTATTTCTGTTTGCGCCCGCGCTGCGGAGCCGGGGCGGAAGTTCTACTTTCCTGCAGTATGCGTTGCCGATCATGGCTGTCTACGGCTTGCTGGTACTGGGGCAGATCAGTTACTGGAATTCGTTTGGATTTGACCGGTCGGCGGCGCAGGGCTACTTTTGCTGGCCTATCAAATTCCGCGATGCCCTGATTGCGAAGAATCTGACGGTGATGGCCCTGATGTTGCCGCAGATGGCGCTGGTTTCGCTGGTGGCACGGGCGTTTCATGTGCCCTCGTCGCCAGGGAAGATCCTGGAGACGTTCGCGGTGGCTTCGATTGCCGCGCTCTTCTGGTTTGGGCTTGGCAATATTTTCTCGGTGAGAATGTCGCGGGCGATGGACCCGGACAAGATGAATCAGATGGGAAATAAGCTGCAGGCGCTCACGATCTTTGCGGCACCATTCGTCCTGCTGCCGGTTATTCTGGCGTATTGGGCGAGATCGGTCTTCGGGAGCGAGATTGTATTCGCCGGGATACTGGCGTTGGCGGCGGTTCTCGGCGCGATTTTCTACGGGGTGGCGCTCGATTCGGCGGTGGAATCGGCGAACAAGAACCGGGAATCGATGCTGCTGGAGCTATCGCGGGCGGACGGGCCGATTTCGATTACGTAAATAGTGCGGTTGAACGCTGCCGGTGGCTGCGCTCAACCGCATCGGCATGGGTTAGACGTTTTCCGGAACCACGAACGGCGCGCGGTACTGGCGGCGGAACATCGCGTTCGCCTCTTTATCGTTTTTCACGGAATAAGTGGCAGCGTCGAAATCGAGCGTACGGCCAAGGCGATAAGAGATGTTCGCGAGGTGCACGAGCGTGGTCGAAATTGCACCTTCTTCGATCTCAGCCGTCAGCTCGCCGCGATTGCGGCTGCGAACTGCCGTGATGAAGTTGGCAAAGTGATCGCCATTGTCGATGCGTGCCGGGCCGGGTGTTGCATCTTTGCCGATCACCGACGTGTAGCGGTCATAGCCATCGATGGCGAGATAGCCGTTCGAGCCATAGAAGATATTGCCGACGGTGTTGCTCTTGACGCTCTTATCGAAGTTCTGAATATCGGCTTCGTGGTGCGTCATCCAGTGACGCACTTCGAAGGTCATCATCTTCTTCGGCTTGCCAGCTTCTTCAAATTCGAAAGCGCAGGTCAGCGTGTTGGGGGTTTCCTGATCGTCGTCAAACATGAAGTGACCGCCGATAGCGGAGATCTTCGTCGGATACTTCACGCCGAGTCCCCAGCGGGCGATGTCGACTTCGTGGATGCCCTGATTGCCGAGATCGCCATTGCCGTACTCCCACTGCCAGTGCCAGTTGTAGTGGAAGCGATTCTGCGTGAAAGGCTTCATGGGAGCGGGGCCGACCCAGAGATCGTAATCCACGCCGTCGGGTATCGCTTCGGGAGTTTTCTTGCCGATGGTATTGCGCCATTTGTAGCAGAGGCCGCGCGCCATGTAGAGATCGCCGATGAGACCTTCGCGCATTTTCTGTACGGCTTCGATGAGCGCGGAATCAGAGCGGCTCTGGCTGCCTTGCTGCACGATCCTGTTGTACTTGCGGGCCGCGGCTACGATCTGCTTCGCTTCCCACATATTGTGTGAGCAGGGCTTTTCGACGTAGACGTCTTTACCGGCCTGCATCGCCCAGATGGCTTGCAGGGTGTGCTGATGGTTGGGCGTGGCGATGGAGATGGCGTCAATAGATTTGTCTTCGAGGAGCTTGCGAAGGTCCTTATAGAGGACGGGCTTCTTGCCGCTCTTCGTTTCGACGGCTTTGGCCGCGGTGTTGAGAACGGTTTCATCGACATCGCAGAGGGCAACCAGTTCGACGTTCTGCATTTTGGTCCACGCGTCATAGTGCGACTTGCCTCGGCCATGGAGGCCGACGGTGGCAACGCGGATGGTGTCGTTCGGGCTGGCTGCCTTCGCGAGAGTGGTGGCGGAGGCTGCGGCTACCGCTGAGTTGACGATGAATGTTCTTCTATCCATAGGGCGGAACCATTATATATGCGAATGGCGTGGTGCGGAAGGGTTTCGCGCGGAGCGGCAGATTCCGGAAATTCTTAATTCTCCGAGGGTTCTTCAATCGAGTCGATTACTACGGACTCCAGTGGGCCCTTTTGCTTTTCAAGCTGAAGTCCCAGCGTTTCCCGCAGGGCCGTGGGCAGGGCCGGCGCATCAGCCTGGATCTCAGTTCCGGCATCGAACGCAAACAGGAATGCGAAGTAGTAGTTTCCCGAAAGGCCCGTTTTGTCCCAAACGGGCATGCCCATTGGACGCCGGAGCGTTTCGGCAAGTTGGGACATGGATACACGGCGGGCCGTGAGGGCTGCCACACCCACCCGAGGAATCGTTAATGAGATGTAACTCGCCGACTTCAACGCCGGCGATGCATCGCCGACCCAGTCCGGCAGTGGCGGAGGATCTGCGGACGGATCGGCTTCTTTGATTTTCAGGCCACCCTTTCCGAGGATCAGCCCATAGCCGTCGACTTCAATTGTACCGCGGTGCGACCGCATTTTGAACCTGTCTGTGAGTAAGGCCTGCACCATCGACCGGACCTGATCGTCCGTGGCAGCGGAGTCGAACGTGGCCTCGATGGAATAGATGGAACCGCAGTTCTTGCCGGTGACGCGGGAGAAGTCCAGGTTGTTCGCGTATCCAATCAAAAAGCAAAGCTGAGTCGTCCACTTGAATCTACCTGGCGAGCGCTCCGGTCTGGTCTGAAACATGCCGCCTGCTGACGCCTTGACTGAGGCCACGTCGAAATGTGCCTGCGGAGCGGGTTGAGCGCTGGCGGCAGCGGAAATAACCGCGATTGTGAATACCGCACGTGCGAGTTGGTTCATTGTTCGTGGTTCCGCCCGGCTCATTGTAGCTTGTCTGGTTGTCAGTGTGCGGACAAAGGACGCTGGAGGCGCTGTGATGTTTCGGAAACGTAAGGTACACCGGGTGTTGCGGGCTCGACCCGAGCGCAGTATGATCGAATTGAGCTGATCAGGCAGCCTCCGTAACGCGGGAAGGGTTCAACCCACCTCCAACCTTATGGAGGATTGTTATGAGAAGGAAACTGCCTGCCCGGCCGAACCTGGAACATCTTCGCACTCAGGCGAAGACTCTACTGACAAAGCTTCGCTCTGGCGACGCACAGGCCGCCCAAACGTTGATCGAACACCTGCCCGAGGCTTCGGGGCTTACGCCCGAACAGGTTCGCGAGCGGGGATTTCGTCTGGCTGACACGCAAGCCGCTATTGCCCGAAAGACCGGATTCTCGGCCTGGCCGGGCCTCGCGCGGCATGTGGACCGCCTGCGAAATATGGAAGGCACGTGGCGTTTTCTGTCGCTCGAAGTGGATGGACAGACACTGCCGTTCGCGATGCTGGGTGAGTCACGGATGCTGATTGACGGCGATCGTTTCCGGATGGAATCTCCCGAGGCGACCTACGAAGGGATTTTCACGATCGACGTGGAGTGCGAGCCGCAACGAATCGATATTGATTTTATTGAGGGGCCTGAGGCGGGGAAGCGCTGCGAGGGTCTGTTCCAGCTGGAGGGAGATCAACTGACGTTCTGCCTCGGTTTGGTGGGATCGTCCCGGCCGGAAAGGTTTGAAACGGCACCGGGCACGGGCCACGCGCTGGAGGTTTTGGTACGGGCGGACTCCGGGCGTCCGGCTGGTGTTGACGGTGGAAAGGCTCCCGTCGACTTGCCTGTGGCAGTTGCGGTGACACTGTCAGGCGACTTCGACGCTGTCATGACCCCGACGCTGGAGAAGTTGCAGGGTGAGTGGTTGCCTCTGGAGTTACTCACGTCTGGTAAGCCGCTGCAGGCGTCTTATCTGCCGTATGGTTCGCGAACTCAAATCGGCGTGGAGACGAAGGTTGTGTTTGGTGGGCAGACGATGGTCCACGCGAAGGTTCGGTTCCATGAATCCGCTTGTCCGGTCGAGGTAGACTACATGAGTCTCGAGGGCAGAAGCGTGGGCGCGGTTTCGTATGGTATCTTTCGCTGGGATGGCGACGATGCCGTATTTTGCGTGGCAAGAGCTGGAGAACCCCGTCCAACGGACTTCAGCTGCGAGAAGGGCAGTGGGCGAACGTTGAGTCGCTGGACACGGAAAGAATGAGGGCTCTCGCGGACGATACGGAACAGCTAGGCCGAGAGCAGTTGTACGAAGCGATTTCGGCTGCGCGGTTTGACCAGATCGGCCAGAGTGTGTTGTTCGAGTTCGTTCAGGAACGCGGCGAGGGCGGCGTCCAGGATCGTTTTTAGTTCGCACACCGGCACGATCGGACAGGTATTGTTGGCGATGTCGTGGCACTCTACCAGGCGGAACGATGCTTCGGAGGCCCGGACAACCTCGCCCAGGCGGATGGACTCCGGCGGTTTGGACAACTTCACGCCACCAGAGCGGCCAAGCATTACATCTACGAAACCCGCTTCATGCAGAGTCTGGACCACCCGCACCAGATGGTTCTTTGAGATACCGTACGCATCGCTGATCTCGCGGGAACTCACGAGTCGATCGGGAAAGTGGGCAAGGTACAGGAGGACCCGCATCGCGTAGTCGGTGTGGACTGTGAGTTGCATATGCTGAGCTTAGCGAACCGGTGCTTCCACGAATTCGTCTGCGTAGATATCGCGACTGGCCATTCCGGCCAGGAACAGTTTCTTCCGGAGCCGGCGAACGATGGAGGGATCGCCGCAGATGAAACCGCGCCAACCGGCCAGCTTCGGGAGGTCGGCTGCAATCGCTTGATCGAGCGTGCCGCTCCTGATGCCGTCCGTTGCCTCGTCGTTTTCGAGTACCACGGGGTGGTAGCGAAAGTTGGGATATGCGCTCTCAAGCTGGTTCAGTTCGGCCCGACAGTACAGGCCGGCTTTTCTTAGCGCCCCATGATACAGCGAGATTGGCCCTGTGTGGCCCTGGTGCAGGGCGTCGCGGCAGATTCCAAGAAGTGGGGCGAGGCCGGTACCTGTGCCCGCGAGGAGAAACGGTTGTTGCGGGTTGCCGAGGGTGTAAAAGCAATTGCCCGCCGGTCCGCGAATGCTGACGGACTCGTTTTCGCGGGCTTGGTTGAATAGCCAACCGCTCATCTGTCCGCGTTCGGTGCGCCGGACGTGCAATTCCAGCGTGCCGTCAACGGGCAGGCTGGCGAGTGAATAGCTGCGAGCGAGGCCATCCGGGCGGAGCAGCGTGACGTACTGGCCGGCGCGGTAATCGAACGGCTCCGTGGGACGCAGCCGCAACCGAAGAACGGTGGGCGTCAAATGTTCTAAAGACTCGATGGTTGCTTTCAGTTCCAGGCCGCCGGCTGGTTCGATGACCATGTCCTGATTGGGCAGGCAGACACACGAGAGAAAATAACCCTGCTCGATGAGGGTGGACTTGAGTCCCTTTTGGGAAGTTTCAGGAAGAGGATCAGGATGGTGGGCTGAGCGCAGCAGGCAGGATTGGCAGGCCCCGGCACGACAGGAGTTGGGGACTTCAACGCCGTGGCGAAGTAATGTTTCCAAAACAGATTCTCCCGGCGCCGCTTCGCAGGCAGCGCCGGAGTAGGTCAACAGAGGCAATGGACTAACGTCCCAGAACGTCGTTTCTGGTGGATTCGGCGATGGCCAGAACCTGATCGATGAGGGGTTGGGCGACGCCCAGTTCTTTCAACGTGTCGCTCAGGTTGCCGGCCACGGCGTCGAAATGGGCATCATTGAGACCACGGGCAACCAGATGCGCGTGGCCCTTACGCATATCGAGACCTGTGTAGTTGTGGGGACCGCCGAAGGCCATGGTCAGAAAGGCTTTTTGCTTGCCGATCTGTTTGTCCATATCAACGCCTTCGAAGAATTGGCTGATACGGTCGTCAGTCAGGACCTAGCGGTAGAAAATGTCGACGGCGGCGTCGACAGCGGGCTGTCCGCCCAGTTGTTCGTAGAGGGAATTCATCGTTGAGAGGCTCCGATAGATAAATGTTGTATCTAAGATGCAACGTTAAATCATTTCGACCGGAGTGTCAACAATGTCGAGGATAAGTTGGGGGATTGAACAGCCGCTGGTGCGGTTCAACAGCCGCGCTAATTCACCAGAGAACGTGCGGCGCGGCGTTCCGCGAGTTTCGCCTGGACGCGGGTCTGGATAGCATCGAGTTTTGTGCGCTGGTCATTGGTCAGACCGGCATAAACCTGCGCCTGGGCCTGGCTGCGGATGGCGAGCGCCTGGCCCATCAACTGGCCGCGCGTTTGGGATAGCGTCTGGATCTGTTTCGCGTCGCCTGTTTTCACGGCGGCGGCCAGGGCCTGACGGTTTTGCTGTAGTTGCTCCCGAACCGGCTTGATTGTGAGTTTGGCTTGCTCTCGAATGGTCTTGTCCTGCTGCCGTTGAGCCGGTGACAGGCCGAGGGCTTTGGCGACCTTACCTTTGAGGGCGGCGAGGCGTTTCGCACGTGCCTGTGGCAGGGCCTTTGCCTGTGTCTGGGGCGGGGCAGTCGGGGTCTGTGCTTGTACCAACATTGTGGCGGCTGTACTGGCCGTCAGGAATACGATGAGTCGGAGTTTCATGGGTTTACCTCTCTGCCTCTTTGAACCCTGATGGGGCTGAAAGGTTGCGGCAGTGCAGGAGAACACTGTGGAAACGTGGATTCTGCAACCGCTCCTTATACAGTCGCGGCTCGCAAACGATACAGTCGCGGCTCGCAAACGCGTATGTGCATCCGTGAGTGATTCAGGTCGGTTGCGCGTGGCGGAAGCCCCGCGGCAAGGCCGAAGCCCTGACCCTACCCCATTTGCTACGAGCGCAGGGCCTGGTCGAGATCGGCGATGATGTCTTCCACGGCCTCAATGCCAGCCGAAAGACGCAGCAGATTGTCGTGGATGCCCAGGCGTGCCCGGTGCTTCGGCGCGATATCGCGATGGGAGGCCATCGCAGGGTAGAGCATCATGGTGTGGACATCGCCCAGGGATGTGGCCGGGACCACCATACGCAGGGCATTCATGACACGGAAGATCTGCTCGCGGCCCGCGTCTTTGACTTCAAAACTGACGATGCCGCCGTAGAGGCCTTCGGCAAACAGGCGTTTGATGTTGCCGGCGTCCGGGTGGTTCGGATCGGCTGGGTAGTAGACGCGTGAGACCGCGGGATGCGTGACGAGCCAGTCGGCCAGCTTCCGTGCATTGGCGCACTGCTTTTCCATGCGCAGCGGGAAGGTCTTGGTCCCGCGCATGGCGAGGTAACACTCGAAGGGTCCGAGAGTGAAACCCACGGTGCGGGAGAGGGCCTTCAATTGAGCGAGGTTCGCCTCGTCACTGACGACGATGCCGCCCATGGTGTCGCCGTGGCCGGAGAGGTACTTGGTCAGGCTGTGCACCACGAAAGACGCGCCGTATTCCATGGGGCGGATGATCAACGGCGTGGCAAATGTATTGTCCACAATGAGTGGGATGTCGGCTGCGCGAGCCAAGGCGCCGATTCGATCCAGTGCTGGCACACGGACCAGCGGATTCGCAATGGTTTCCATCAGGATGGCGCCGGGGCGATGCTGTTCGATGGCGGCGGCCACGGCGGTGTCATCGCAAAAATCGACATAGACGACGTCAACACCGGCGGGTTCAAAAACCTTGGCCAACATGCCGAGTGTGGCACCGTAAAGCAGGCTGCCGGCCAGGATGGTGCGGCGGCGATCAATGAGCGCGGTGCTGATGGCCATGTGGAGCGCGGCCATGCCGGTGGAACAGGCGAGCGAGCCCGCGCCGCCTTCGAGGGAGGAGATCAGTTCTTCCAGCGCATCGCTGGTGGGATTGCCGTAGCGACCGTAGCTCTGGCCGGGCATTTCGTTGCCGAAAACGCGGTCGAGATCGTTCATGTCGCTATAGAAATAGCTGGCCGCGAGGTGAATGGGTGTGGTCACGGGAACCCAGCCGGGTTGAGAGGGGTCGGGCCGTTTGCGGTCGCCCACGTGGACGGCGCGGGAGTGCTGGCTTATTTTCTTTTCCATCTCACTCCATCCTTCGTGTCTTCGATGATGACGCCCGATTCGAGAAGCTGGGCGCGGATTTCGTCCGAGCGCTTGAAGTCGCGCGATTTCTTGGCTGCGGTGCGCTCGGCGATCAAGTTTTCGATATCGGCTTCCGACATGCCGTCGGTGGAGGCGGAGGGCTTCAGGACTTCGAAAACAGCGTCCATTTGTTCGAGCAGTGCGTGAGCACCGGCGAGATTACCTGTTTGGAACTCGCCCGCATCGAGCGCGATATTCGCGTCGCGGAGGTATTCGTAGACGGAGGCAAGGGCTTCGGCGGTGTTGAGATCGTCATCCATAGCTTCGCGGAAACCGGCGAGCGCGCGGGTGGCGTGATCGGCAATGGCGGCGTTGACGCCGGCCGGGAGCTTCGCGGTTTCGAGGCGCAGCTTGAAGTTGCGCAGGCGTTCGATAGCCGTTTTGGCGGAGGCGAGCCCTGCAAACGTGAAGTTCAGTGCCTTCCGATAGGGCACGGACGCGAGGAGGAAGCGTACGACCTCCGGCGAGTAGCCCATGGCGAGGATGTCGCGCAGGGTGTAGTAATTCCCCAGCGATTTCGACATCTTCTGGCCTTCAACGAACAGGAATTCGGAGTGCACCCAGAAGCGCGCGAATGGCTTGCCGGTGAGAGCTTCGGACTGCGCGATCTCGTTTTCGTGGTGGGGAAAAATAAGGTCGATGCCACCGGCGTGAAGGTCCAGGGTGTCGCCGAGATAGCGGATGGCCATGACGGAGCACTCGATGTGCCAGCCAGGGCGGCCGTTGCCGACCTCGGTATCCCAGGAGGGCTCGCCGGGCTTGGCGGCTTTCCAGAGAGCGAAGTCGCGGGCATCGGCTTTATCGTAATTGTCGACGTCGACGCGGGCGCCGGCGACCATGCCGCTGAAATCGTTGTGCGAGAGTTTGCCGTAGCCTTTGAATTTCGAGATCCGGTAGTAGACGGAGCCGTCGCTGCGATAAGTGAAGCCGTCGTCTTCGAGTTTGTGGATGGCGGAGGCCATTTCTGCGATGTTCTCGGTGGCGCGGGCGAGGTGTTCCGGGCGTTCGAGACGCAGCGCGGCGCAATCGTCCAGGAAGGCTTTCGTGTAGATGGCCGTGTACTCTTCGAGCGTTTTGTTTTGCGCGACGGCGTTGCGGATGATCTTGTCGTCCACGTCGGTAATGTTCATGACGTGGTCGAGCTTGAAGCCGGAGGCGCGCAGCCAGCGGCGCAGAAGGTCAAAGAAGACGAAGGTCCGAAAGTTGCCGATGTGGGCGAAGTCGTAGACGGTGGGTCCGCAGGTGTACATGCGGACGGTGTTGTCAGAGAGAGGTGCAAAGGGTTGCACCTCCTGAGTCAGCGTGTTGTAGAGACGCAGGGGCATGGAGTTTTTGGGCCGATACGGGAACTTTTATGGTAGCAGCGAGGGGTGTGGCGGGGAGCCGCATACAGTGGTGGGAGGTGGTACCGGTTAAATTGGTTTTTGGCCCAATTTACACTTCCTCCTGTCTACCCAATCCTCGATACCGGTACTCTCGAGCGGCTTGGTCTTGATTGTATTTCCGCGGCTGAGGCTCTGATTGAGGGCGGGGCGCGAATTCTCCAGATTCGGCATAAAGCGTTCTGGTCGCGCGAGGTTTTTGCCGTAGCCGAACGGGTGAATGAGCTTTGCCAGGCCGCGGGCGTGCTGTTCGTGGTGAATGACAGGGCGGATTACGCGGCGGTAATCGGTTCGGCGCTGCACGTTGGGCAGGATGATCTGGCACCGGCGGATGCGCGGAGGGTGGTGGGGGCAGCGGCGATTATTGGCTATTCCACGCATAACCCGGGCCAGATTGCCGCAGCGGACACGGAAGCCATCGACTACCTGGCATTTGGGCCGGTTTTTCCAACGGTGTCGAAAGAGCGCCCGGATCCAACGGTAGGGATCGAAGGGCTCAAAGCGGTTCGGGCACTGACCCGAAAGCCACTGGTGGCGATTGGCGGGATTACGCGTGAAAATGCGATCCAATGCTGGAAAGCCGGGGCAGACTCAGTAGCCGTGATTGCCGATCTTTACCCCAGTCCATGTACCAAGCCTGCGCTCCGGGACCGGATGCGGGAATGGCGGAGCCTGGCGGGGAGATAGAGCATGGGTTAGCGGGGGCGGCCCATGATACGGTGATCTGCCGGACTATGTTATCTTTGCAGTTCTGCTGTCCTCTGTCCTGACAGCGGTGAAATGAGCGGGCCTACCGTGCCGTGGGTTGTCCTTTTGTTGTTTGTCATGAGCCCGCGCTGAGATATTGCGCGGTTTGATTCTGGTCCTGCCTGGGGGTGCCGGTCTGCTACCTGTGGCAACGGAAAGAGGGTACAACGACGTGAATTCTTTATTTGCGGTGAAACCGCTGGCGAGGATCTTTGCCGAGAGTGAAGGCGGCGAGCATCAGCTCAAGCGCACGCTGGGGGCATGGCAGTTAATCGCGCTGGGAATTGGCGCTGTCATTGGCGCGGGCATCTTTGTGCGAACCGCAGCTGCCATTGCCGAGCGGGCCGGATCGTCTGTGACGATCGCGTTTCTGGTGGCTGGCATCGGCTGCGCTTTTGCCGGGCTTTGCTATGCGGAGTTTGCATCGATGATTCCGGTGGCGGGCAGCGCTTATACGTATTCGTACGCCACGATGGGTGAGCTGGTGGCGTGGATCATCGGCTGGGATCTGACGCTCGAATACGCGGTGGGGGCGGCAACGGTTGCGATTGCCTGGAGCGAGTACTTTAACAAGGTGCTGGAGTTTGTGGGTATCCAGATCCCTTACGAATGGTGTCATTCGCCATGGGAGACGAGTGCGACCGGTGGGCTGCACGGGTACTTCAACGCGCCGGCGATTGTGATTCTGTTTCTGGTTACATTGCTGCTGATTCGCGGGATTCAGGAATCCGCGTTTGTGAATAACCTGATCGTGATCACGAAGGTAGTGATTGTGATTTCGGTGATTGTGATTGGCTGGGGCTTTATGAATCCGGCGAATCACACGCCTTACATTCCGGCTGCGACCACTTACACGACGCCTGAAGGGGTAACACATCCGTTTGGCGGCATCATGGGCATTTTGGGTGCTGCCGGCGTGGTGTTCTTCGCGTTCATCGGGTTCGATGCGGTTTCGACGGCGGCGCAGGAAACTATTAATCCGAAGCGCGATATGCCGATCGGCATTCTGGGCTCGCTGGTGTTCTGTACGACGCTTTACGTGCTGTTCTCGCATGTGCTCAGTGGTGTGGCGACCGTGGAGGATTTCCGGACGGCGGGCAAGGAAGCGTCGGTGGCGTACGCGATCAGCAAGTACATGATCGGCTTCGGCTGGCTGGCCAAGCTGGTGACGGTTGCCATTTTGGGCGGCTTCTCGTCAGTGATTCTGGTCATGCTGCTGGGCCAATCGCGCGTGTTCTATTCGATGAGCCGCGATGGGTTGGTTCCCGCGATGTTCTCGGAAGTGCATCCGAAGTTCCGGACACCGTACAAGAACAATATTCTGTTCTTCTTTGTGACGGCTGGGTTTGCGGGCTTCATTCCGGGGGACATTGTCGGTGAGATGACGAGTATCGGGACGTTGTTTGCGTTCATTCTGGTCTGCATCGGAGTGTGGATCATGCGGCGGAAACGGCCGGAGATTGTGCGCGGGTTCACTGTTCCGGCACTGCCTCTGGTCGCTGTTCTGGGCGTCTGCGTCTGTGGCGCGATGATCTTCGGGCTGGGCTGGACGAACTGGCTGCGGCTGATTGTATGGATGGCACTGGGGCTGGTGATTTACTTCGCTTACAGCCGGAAGCGCAGCAAACTGATGCTGAGCGGCGAGGGCGAGTAGGGCTTCGAAAACGGCGCTCGTTCTGAGCGGTGATAGGGATATGCAGATAGATCTTCCCGATACGGAAACGTCGGTGACGCTGATATTCGACCGCGAGCACCCGCTCACGGACGACGGCTACTTTGCGTTCTGTATGGCGAATCCGGATCTGAATGTGGAGCGGATGCCGGGGGGGGAAATCGTCATCGTGCCACCAGCGGGGGGAGAATCGGATTTTCGCAGCCTGGGGGCAGGCGCGGCGCTTCATGCGTGGGCTATGCGCGACGGGAGGGGAAAGCCATTCGGGTCGAGCGTTCAGTTCTTTCTGCCCAATGGCGCGGCGCTCTCGCCCGACGCGGCCTGGGTATCAAACGAACGCCTTGCTGTGCTGTCGAAACGGGAAAGGCAGCAGTTTCTGCGGCTGATTCCGGAATTTGTGATCGAGGTCATGTCGCCGAGCGACCGCCTGTCGGCGGCACAGCAGAAAATGCGGCTCTGGACGGCCAATGGCGTGGAGTTGGGATGGCTGATCGATGGCGATGGCCGGCGGGTTTACGTCTATCGCGGGACGGCGGAACGTCGTATTGTCGCCAATGCCGACAGCATTGGCGGCGAAGGGCCCGTGGATGGTTTCCTCCTGCCGCTTGGTCGTATTTGGGCTGGCCTGTAAGGGTTCGAGCCGGGAACACAGGCGGTAGTGGAAAATAGAATTCGTGTCCAAAGTTAATTCAAGCCACGTCATCACTCATACTGAACTTCCCGGGATTGAGCGCATCGCCCGGGGCAAAGTACGGGACGTTTACAGCATTTCCGATAAGATGCTGGGCGATCCGCTTCTCATTGTTGCCACGGATCGTATCTCCGCGTTCGATTGCATCCTGCCGCAGGGGATTCCCGGCAAGGGCAGGGTACTCACTCAGATGTCGCTCTTCTGGTTCGACTTCCTGCGCAACGTGGTGCCGAACCACTTGATCACCGCGGAGGTGGACGAGTATCCGGCGCCGCTGCACGCTTATCGCGATCAACTGGAAGGCCGGTCCATGCTGGTGAAGCGCTGCAGGATGGAGCCTGTGGAGTGTGTGGCGCGCGGCTACGTGGTGGGGTCGGGCTGGAAGGATTACAAGGCCACCGGAGCCATCTGCGGGATCGGGTTGCCGAAGGGGTTGCTGGAGTGCGCGGCGCTGCCGGAGCCGATTTACACACCGGCCTCGAAGGCGGAGACGGGACATGACGAGAATGTTTCGTTTGAGACGACTGTTGGGATGGTGGGGCAGGAAACGGCGTCTTTGTTGCGGGATCTGACGCTGCGCATCTACAGCAAGGGCGCGGAGCACGCAGCCACACGCGGGATCATTCTGGCCGATACAAAGTTTGAGTTCGGCTGGCACGATGGCAAGTTGCTGCTGGCGGACGAAGTGCTGACGCCGGATTCTTCGCGCTACTGGCCTGCGGATAGTTACAAGCCGGGTGGTGCGCAGCCCTCTTTCGATAAACAGTTCGTGCGGGACTACCTGGAGACGCTGGACTGGAAAAAGACGCCACCGGCACCTCCCCTGCCGGACGACGTGATTGCGAAGACGTCAGAGAAGTATCACGAAGCTTACGAGCGGATCACAGGCCGGAAGCTGTAGATCCCGCTCCGCAGCGGGAATCCCGTTGGGAAATCAGACAATGAACTGGCTCGATTATTTCCTGTTCGCCGTGCTCACGTACTCCGGAGTGCAGAGCCTGCGACGGGGGTTCACTCGGGAGATCATCGGGCTTGTGGCGGCAGTGCTGGCGCTGGTGCTGGGAATGTGGTTTTACGGCACCGCAGGTACTCTGGTTCGACCGTACGTGGGTTCGGAAAGAGCTGCGCATTTCCTGGGATTTGTGGTTGTGGTAATTGCGGTTTTAGTCACTGGGGCAGTGGTGGGGGCTATAGTACGGCGCTTCGTGAAGGTGATCGGGCTATCATTTTTCGATCGCATCCTGGGGCTGGGTTTCGGGTTGGTGCGCGGCGGGCTGGTGTGCATCGCGTTGCTCACGGGGTACATAGCTTTCGGGCAGATGGCGGATGCCAAAACCGCTCCTGCGGCGGTGGTACACTCGCAGATTGCGCCGTATCTGATGGAGGCGTCGCACCTGGTTGTGCAGGCGGCGCCCGCGGAACTGAAGCGGAGTTTTACCGAGCAGTACAGCAAGGTAAAATCGGCCATCGCGAGTCTGGCGCAGCCGGGAACAAAAGAAGAAAAGAATTAGCGAGGCGGGGGCGAGATGAAAGAAGGTTTTGAGGGGCTGATTGACCATCTGGTGGGTGGCGGCTTTTTCCTGGAGGAAGCGGTTGAGATCCTGGAAAAGGGCATGATCGGCCGCGCGCTGGCGAAGACGAACAACAATCAGTCGGAAGCCAGCAAGGTATTGGGTATTCACCGCAACACGCTGCAGAGGAAGATGCTGCAGTATGAGATTGACGGGAAACGTCCGCGGCGCAAGCCCGCTGCGAGAGCAGGGAAGTCGGCCGTTGCGGCAAAACCGGCGCGACGGACGCGCAGGGCTTCGTAGTGAGTTCTCTGCTGATTTTCGATCTGGATGGAACGCTCATCGATTCGCGCCTGGATCTGGCGAATGCGGTGAATGCGACCCGCGCCGAAATGGGCAGGTCGCCGCTGGAACACAGTGTGGTGTTTTCGTATGTAGGGAATGGCGCTCCGGTTCTGATTCGCAAAGCGATGGGTCCGGAGGCGTCCGACGAAGAAGTGCAACGGGCGCTCGACTACTTCATCCGTTACTATCACGACCACGCGGTAGACGAGACAGTGCTCTATCCGGGCGTGCGGGAGTCGCTTGACGAACTTTACGCGGCAGGAATGAAGCTCGCGGTTCTCACGAACAAGCCCATCCGGATCAGCGAGAAGATCATGGAGACGATGGGACTGACTCCGATGTTGTTCCGGATTTACGGCGGCAACAGCTTCGAGCAGAAGAAGCCGCATCCGGTGGGGATTGACGCACTGCGTGACGAGACAGGCATCGTGGCCCAGCAGACCTGGATGGTGGGCGACAGCATCGTGGACATGCAGACTGCGCGTAATGCCGGGGTGAAGGCGTGCGGCGTTACGTACGGTTTTCAGCCGGAGACGCTGGCTGAGTGTCCGCCGGACTTGCTGGTGGACCGGATGGAAGATTTCGCGGCGCGCATTCTGGGGCGGTAGCTGCCGAACCCGCGCTCAGCGGGCGGAGTACTTCTTCCAGATCTGCGTATCGGTCAGCATCTTGATGAAGAGGCCGCCAACGACGGAGCGCGCTTCGAAGCTCTGCTGTTTTCCGGTGATGGTGTCATACCAATCGGTTAACGGGACGCGCGACGTGGTTTCGTTCGCCCACAGATACGCGGGCGCGAGGATCTTGTCGAAGTCGGTGTTGTTGTCGGCCAAGGTTGCGGTCCAGACCAGCCAGTCGAGCTTGGTGTAGTCCTTGCGATTGTCGAGCGGCAGGCCGTACTTGTTTTCTTTGGTCTCGTAGAAGGCGATTTCCTTCTTTACTACGTCGACCGGAAACAGATTGAGGCCGAGCAGTTTGTCCCAGACCAGATTGTATTTCTGGCTCCAGCTACCTTGCTGATCGAAGGCCAGACGGTAGTGATCGCCCTCGGCCGCGAGGGCGACCCACTTCTGCGCGAAGTCCCGAGCGGTTCTTCCATAGAGCGTAGCTTCGGCAGGGTGGCCCGTCATGCTCGCCAGTTGGCCGTAGGCCGCGAGGGCGAGGATAGCCTTGATGGACAGATTAGCGTTGTGGGCAAGATGGCCCGCGAAGTCATCGGTGGAAAGCTGGTTCTCAGGATCGAGGCCTTTGTCTTTGAGATACTCGGCCCACTTGGTGAGTTGTGGCCAGTACTTCTGCGCGTAGGCGGCGTTGCCTTCGATTTTGGCCAGCGCGGCCACCATGATGAGCATGTTGCCGCTCTCTTCCACGGGCATCTGGTTGGTTTCGGTGAGTTCGCCGCCGCCGTAAACCTGACCGTTGGCCTGCGGGTAGGTGCCCAGATCGTGGGGCGCGAAGGGCCACTTCCAGCGCGGCATGGCGGCGTATTCCATCACCGGCTGCAACTGCGCTTTGAGCAACGCCGGACTGAAGAGCATGGTGAAAGGCGAACTGGGATAGATGACGTCGACGGTGGCGATGCAGCCGTTACTGTTGTTTTCTTTCGGGAAAAACATGGCGGTGCCTTCGGCGCTATCGGCGACCAATTTGTGAGCTGCCAACGTCTGGCGATAGGCGAGGACGGCGAGTTGCGCGTATTTTTCACCGCCGACTTTACGCATGTCGGCCATCAGTTCGTTGTCGAAGGCGGTGCTGCGGGCGAGGAGAGAATCGTGATCTTTGCGGGCGCTGCGGAGGAGGTCGCTGGCTTCCGCGCCGTTGCGACGCCACCAGGGAAGCTCTCGACGCTGGAAGTATTCGATGGAGTACTGATCGTCATAGGCGAGCATCAGGGAACGGGAGACGGGTTGGGTGCTCACCTGACCGAGATTGACGCTGAAGGCCAGAACCATGGCTGGAATGCGACGGGCGGGCGAGACGATGTGTTCGGAGAGATCGTCGGAATCGGGCAGTTTGCCGTCCTTGTTGAAGGCGGTGCGGGCAGCGGTGTGCGATATAGCAGCAGAGGTTACGCCGGTGGCGTTGTCGGCCTGGAGATAAAGGTAGCCCCAGTCGATCCGAAGGTCGTCACCGCGTTTGGCGAGGATTGGCTGTTCGCGGGAACCCATCCGGAGGACGGGTTGGCCATCGAGCATAAAGCGCGTCCAGGAAACCTGCTGGTCTGAGGTATTGACGGTGAGATCGGCGTTGGCGTCGAGGTAGAGTTCCACCTGATGTGGGGTCGCGTCAGTGGAGGAGACCTTCCAATCGAGGTAGGTGACGGGGCGCGAGAGGATGTCGAGATCGTCCGGGAGCGAGGGCGTGAGGAAGGTGAGTTCGAGCCGAACCCCCGCGCCGGCGAAGGTGTAGATGGTGCGGGTGGGCAGGACCTGCACGCTGGTTTGCGCGAGCGGCGTGGTGCCGTTCTCGCGACCCATCACCTGCCATGACTTGCCATCGACGCGGAGGGCTGCGGTGAGGGAGTTGGGTTTGCCGGTCCAGTGTTTGGTGCCTTCGTCGTTCAGGTGATCGGCCATGGACCAGATGCTGAAGTAGGGGTCGTGTGCGACGAGCGGCACGGCGGGCGGCCGCATGGGGGCCGGTTGTTGGGCGAAGGCGGAGATGGTGAAGGCGGCGAGCGAGGCCAGTCGGAGCAGTTTCATGTAACTGGTAGCTTATCGCAGGCGGGCCTTGCAATGGCACCCGGTTGATGTCGTTCGTCGATCGGACTTGTGGTATGGTCACACCAAGGACCGGAGTTCAGTTGGCAAACATTTGGATGGTACGAGTTTCAACGATGTAGTCACGTTCAGGCGCACGGTTGGTGACAAGGGTTTTGAAGGAACGTGGGTGTCCACCGAGGCCAAAGTGTCATGGCTGGATGTCGTGATTGCGGACAACGGCGCTGTGGGCATCACGCTGACTGTGCCGGGTGAACAGGTGAAGATTGTGCTCACCTTCGATGGCAAGGATGCTCCGGTGAATGGGCCCAGGATTCCTCCGGGGATGACGACTTCCACGAAAGTATCAGGCCCACGGAAGCTGGAGGTGACGACGAAGCTGGGTGGCAAAGTGCTGGACACGGAAACCTGGGAGATTTCAGCGGACGGGCAGACTTTTACTTATACCGAAAAGGATGCGGGTGAGGAAAAGGCGACGGTTCAGGTTTACGACAAGAAGTAAGGTCGGCTGGTTGCATGGCCGCTGGGCCTGTCCGCAATCGCCATTGTAAAGAAATGTATAGACATTTGCCCAATTGGGTGTATCATCAAGCCAGATGGTTTTGTAAGCGCAACTTTACAAATGAAACTGGCGGCCTTACTCGCGGCGTTTGCCGGGATGTGCTGGGGGCAAACTCACCCCGGCATAGATCCTGAAGCCGAAAAACTGTATCGCCGGGCCTCGGTCGCGCTGCATCAACTTCCTGCCTATGAAATGGACGTGGAAACGACGCTGATTAAGCCACGTGGGGTGCCGGGCGAGGGTTTTCACATTCTGGCGAAGATCGCGGCGCGTCAGCCGGACCACATCCTGATTTCGGGCAGCACGCCGTTCTTTGGCGAGTCTACTGTGTATTCCGACGGTCACAGCAGTCTTTTCTGGCAGGAATCGACCAACCAGTTCGCGAAGATTGACGCTGCAATTCCTGCGCGTCTGCTGATGCACCTGACGAATCTTACGCCGGAAGCCGAGCCGGTGGAGCAGACGCTGATCTCGGCCAAGGTTCTTCGCAGCGAAGAAATCGATCTTGACGGTGAGCGGTTTGACTGCAGGGTTATTGAGGTGGTTACGGCGGGCAGAGAAGGCGTCCAGGGCGACCCGACTCCCCGCACTCTGTGGATCGATACGAAGACGGGTGTT
The DNA here is from genome assembly GCA_903875575.1 of uncultured Acidobacteriia bacterium. Classification (GTDB taxonomy): domain Bacteria; phylum Acidobacteriota; class Terriglobia; order Bryobacterales; family Bryobacteraceae; genus BOG-234. The sequence goes on from CAIQWJ010000018.1 coordinate 30,621, forward strand.
GCGCTGCGGCAGCAGACTGACGTGGTGCCTCCGCTGTTCGACAAGGAGATTCCGGCCCGCATCGAGGTGACCCGCTTCCACACGGGAGCTTACGTCGATAACGGCGACTTTTCTTTCATCGTGCCGGCCGATGCCACAGAGGTGGACTGGAAGATGCTGGATATGGCGATGACGAACCGCATGTTGGTGGGGCGTGAAGTGCCGCCGCTGCATCTGGTCACGTCGGACGGTCATCCGCTGGACCTGACGAAGTTACGCGGCAAGCCTGTGCTGCTGCACTTCCAGGCTGCGTGGTGCAAACCCTGTGAGGAGAGCACCGCAACGCTGGACAGCGTGGCGAAAGTGATGGGCCCGGATGTCAGGATTCTACAGGTGGATGTGGATGAAACCCCGGAGGGTGTTCGCGGTGGCGCTGCCAGGACTACGGCATCCCGTCACCCCGTGGCTGTCGTTTCCGCGGACGATCTGGAAGCACTGGGTTTACGGGCGTGGCCGGCGAATCTGTTGATCAGCCGCGAGGGTAAGATCCTGAGTTTTGACGCGGGCAGGGCTTCCGAGGCCGCGCTGCTGGCACTATTGCGGAATGCCGTGTTAACTACCGCTGCTCCACCGCCACTGACCTGGGGTGCGCTGGAGCCACACCACGCTTCGCGCGGGTTTAACAAGAAAGACGAGTTGACTCCGCCGGAACTGGTTTACAAAGTTGACGCGGGCTATACACCGGAAGCCCAGAAGGCGAAGATCTCCGGTACAGTGATGCTGGCGATTCTGGTGGGCACCGACGGTCTGGTGAGCGATATCCACGTGCTGGAGAGACTGGAGCCGAGTCTGGAAGCGCGTGCGATAACCGCAGTCAGTAAATGGCGTTTCAAGCCGGCGATGCGCGGCACGACTGCCGTAGCGTTTCGAGCCCGCGCCGGCGTCAGTTTCAGCCAGCAATAGGTACTCTTACAGATTTCGTTTCAGGAACGAAATCACCTGATATCCCAACACAAATTTGAACGGCGATTCGCCAAGTGTGTAATGTCCGCAGGGCATGACGACGACTTTGTGATCGGCGCCGCTCTTGCCGATTCTACCGACGATGTCGCGGGAAAACTGCGGCGGGAAGGTGGTGTCGTAGGTGGCGTAGAGGAAGAACGAACGCTTGTTCATTGCGGCGAAGCGATCGATGTGGTGAACGGGGCTGAGGCAATCCCAGACAGCTCGCAGGCGCTCCAGCGTGATTTGGTCTTCGATGCCCTGCCGGATGTGCTTTGTTGACAGGCCGGTCCAGACCACATCGGCAAAGTGCGTGGAGCAGTGGTTGAAGACGTTGACCTTGATGCGGTCGTCATGGGCGCTGGTCAGGAAACCGTAGCAGGAGCCGAGGCTGGTGCCGACCAGGCCCAGATCTTCGTAACCCTGTTGCTGGAGCCAGTCGTAACAGGAGCGAACATCGATGACGGACTGGCGGGTAGCGTCGATGGTGCGGGCTACGTTGGCGGAGACGGCGTAATCGGCACGGGTCAATTCGCCCGGCATGCGGTTATCGTGATAAGGCAGGCTAAGGCGGAGCACCGATATGCCGAACTCGGCGATGGCTTCGCAGAGCGCGACATGCTGGCCTGGGCTGGAGTTCCAGTGAGGAAGCAGGACGACGGCTTTGTTGCCGCGCTTCCAGCGGGGTTTGGCTGGGAAGAACCGGGCTTCCACGGTGTTGTTTTCCGCGTAGGGGGTATCCACAGGCGAGGTGAAACGCAGGGTTCCGGCTTCCAGGCGGAAGTCTCGGGGTGGAGCGTAGGCGAAGAACTCGGGGCTGCGCTCAATCGCGATCTGGTTGAATTCCCGGAGTCGGCTTTCGATGTCGGCTGCCGAGGTCTTGAAGGGCCAGTTTTGCATCCACTCCGGACCCCAGTCGAACGGGCGCACCACACGGTCGGTAGACCTTGTGGCGAGGGCGTATTCCCACGCGTCCATGCGTTTCTCGTACCATTGCTTGACTAATTCCATGGGGCTGAAATTCCAGGTTAACAGAGTGGGGGTTGTTGGCGGGGTGGCAGCCAAACGAATGCTCGTCGAATTTCGGAACTTTCCGGCCCCGACGCACGCAATAGACACAGACGCGGACATGTTGGTTTTCGAGCGGGCGGTCAAAACCGGAGTGACGGACCGGGATGGGGAGTTACTGAAGCGTTTCGCTGCCGGGGATCGCGATGCGTTCACGCTGGTTTACCGGGAGCAGCAGGCCGCCGTTTATCGGTTTGCGCTGCACATGACCGGAGACGCGGGGAAGGCTATCGAGATTACGCAGGATGTGTTTGTGTGGCTGATCCATCATGCGGGCGCGTTTGATCCGGCGCGGGGTGCTTTGGGGGCTTTTCTGGTGGGTGTGGCGCGTAAGTTTCTGCAGCGGCGGCGTGGAGAGGAATTGCGGTGGTCGCCGCTTGACGAGAAAACGCTGGTTTCATCGGGGGGCGACGAACCAGAGGGCGATTCCGATGCCCTGATGCTGCGGCGGGCCATTGCGCGGTTACCGGAAAGGTATCGCGAGGTGGTGGTGTTGTGCGATCTGGAAGACAAGAGTTATGAAGAAGCGGCGGTTTCGCTGGATTGCGCGGTGGGGACTGTACGCTCACGTTTGCATCGGGCGAGAGCGTTGCTGGCGCGAAAGCTGGAAGAGCAGGGAATGAGGAGGAATGAAAAATGTCCGGTGTGAAGTGCCGGGAAGTCCCGGAAAGACTGGTCGACTTTGCGCGGGGTCGCGGGTTGAGCGGGGCGGAGCGCGCGGAGTTGGACGCGCATCTGGCGTCATGTGAAGGTTGCCGGTTGGCGTTGCGGCGGCAGGTACGGTTGACTACGGCTATGAACGCGATGGTGGCGGAGACTGCCCGGGCCGAGGTGCCGGGCGGAGTGGAACGGGTTTTGCAGGCGGAGTTCGCCGCCGCGCATCGACCGCGTCGAGTGAGCTTTGGGTATGCGGTGGTGGGTGGCGCGATGGCCGCGATGCTGGCGTTGGTTTGGTTCGTGGGGAATCGACCGACAGTTCAGGTGAGACCGCATGCTCCCGTGGAGGCAACGGCGGTGCCGGTTCCGCCGACGGAAACGGTGGCAGTTGCGAGAACGGTGAGGCCGGTTGTTCGTCGCAGGGTCACAAAGGAGAAGCCCGCGCAGGAACAGCCGTTCGTGGCAATTCCTTACACGATGCCGCTCGATCCTTATGAACGAGCGGACGTGATGCGGGTGGATCTGCCGGTGACGGCGTTGATCGCGGCGGGTTTTTCGACCAGCATGATGGATCCGGGTGCGACGGCGAGGGCGGATGTTCTGGTGGGGCAGGATGGGCGGGCTCGGGCGATAAGGTTGGTTTCGATTTTGAATTGAGCGAGGGCTTTAAGGATATGAATAAACAGATCTCACGGATTGTGGCAGGTGCAGTCTTCAGTCTTGTGGCCCTGCAGGGGCAGACTACCCTGCGGTACCAGTTGGCAGGAGCTCCGGCGATTGGCATTGAGGGCTTCAGTAGCCAGGTGATTGTGGGGAAGCCGTTTTCGGCGACGGAGGAGCGGCATTCACTCCAGGTGCTCGGTGATGGGACACGAATTGAGACGAACGACTCGAATCGGTTATTTCGCGATGATCAGGGGCGAACGCGCGTCGAGAGGGCAGGGGGCACCGTGACGATCTTTGATCCGATGGCGGGCTTCCGCGCGGAATTGCACCCGGAGACGAGGACGGCGAGTCGAATGACTCTTGCCTTTAGTAAGCTGGAGAACGTCCAGAGAGATGAGGCACGAATTCAGGCGCTTCGAGCCAGGATTCAGATAACGCAGTCTCCAAGTGAAGCCGCGCAGTATAGGGATGAGGTAGCCGACCTCGAGAAGGGGATAGCCGAGAGAACGGCGTCCAACCTGTCTCTGGCAGTCAACGGAGCATCGCTCGCCGCGCAGGGGGGGCCGACGCGGACTTTCTACTTCGCGGGGGCGAACCCGACCGGGGGTGCCGGGGGCGGACAGGGTGCCGTCACGCTGGGACCCAATGGGCCCTTTCGGCTGACTACACCTGCGGGAGGATCGCTTCTGCCGTTGACCGAACTGCGTGTAGAGCCAGGGGACAACGGTTCTATCGAAAACCTGCCCGAGCAACTGATCAACGGCACCATGGCGAAGGGTACGCGCACGACCGAGACGATTCCAATCGGAAAGGTCGGCAATGATCGCCCCATTAGTGTGGTGAACGAACGGTGGTTTTCCTCCGATCTTCAGATGGTTGTCAAGAGCACGAGTTCGGATCCACGTTTCGGCGATACGAACTATCAGCTCACGAATGTCATGCAGGCACCTCCAGATCCGTCTCTGTTCAAGATTCCCTTCGATTACACGACTACGGCCGACCTCAGGAGCCTGCCGACTGTCGCGGTGCCGGCGCGGAAGTAAACTATGTTTACTATGCGTGGAATGACAATTCTGTTTGGAGCGCTTCTAACGGCGAGTGCTGCATTGGCGGCGGCACCGCCCGCTTTTGAGGCTGCAACCGTGAAGCCTGCCGATCCTTCTGAGACAGGTCCGGGCGACGTCGTGCGGAACATGGACGCGACGCCTGGCCACTTCGCCATGCGCAACGTACCGCTCCGATATTGCCTCGAATGGGCGTACGATTTGAAAGATTACCAGGTTTACGGTCCCGACTGGATTGTTTCGGAAAACCGTTACGACATCGTCGCGATCGCGCCGGGCAAGTCCGATAACGAAATGCGGGAGATGCTTCAAACGCTGCTCACGGAGCGGTTTCAGATGAAGCTGCACAAGGAGACGAAGAATCTGGATATCTACGCGCTCCTGCCGGGTAAGGGCGTCCCAAAGGTGGTGGAGGCACGTGCCGACGAAACGACTGGTCTCGCGGCTGGTGCCGCCGCGGGCAGCGTGAAGTTCACGAAACAGCCGATATCGCGTTTGACCTTCATGCTGACGCGACGGATGGATAAACCGGTGATCGACATGACTGGCTTGAAGGCGCTCTACGACTTCACTCTGGATACCTCTGGACTCGGCTTCAACGGAAATCCGCCGCAGGATCTTTCGGCGCCGTCGATCTTCACGACTGTTCAGGAGAATCTGGGGCTGCGGCTGGCCGCGCAGAAAGCTCCGATCGACGTGTTGGTTGTCGATCATGCGGAGAAAGTCCCCACCGCGAACTGATCAGATAACGCACTCCGCGGAACGAATCCCGGAAGCCTGGAGTTGCTCGGCCATTCGTTCGAGCGCCGCCTTGTGAATTTGCGATACGCGGCTCTCATTGACACCCATAGACTCGCCGATCTCGCGCATGGTCTTGCCGCCGTTGTAGTAGTAACGGATGACCTGCTGGTAGCGTGCTGGCAGCACACTCATCGCGCCGGCCAACACGGATTCCAGTTGCCGTTGGCCTGCCATGACGCCGGGATTGGAATCGGGAGCCGCGGGAAATTCCGGGGCCGGGCCGTCTTCGTTATCGATCGTTCGGGTGGATGCGGAGAGGAAACCCACCATGCGGAGTTCGAGGGCCACCTGCCGCCAGCGCTCCAGATCCATGCCCATCTTTTCCGCGATCTCGAGTTCAGTTGGGTGCCGTTCCATCACGGCAGATAGCTCGCGGGTCACTTCCTCCAATCTCTTGTGCCGCCGACGAAGATCGCGCGACGCCCAGTCCATCTCGCGCAGGCTGTCGAGGATTGCCCCCTTGATGCGGTGCTTGGCGTAGCCCCGGAAAACGACTTGCTTGGTGTCGTCAAACTTGCTGGCGGCATCGAACAGCCCCAGGATTCCTGCGTGGACAAGGTCTTCCAGTTCCACGTGCATTGGGAGGTTTTCGTAAACACGTACTGCGATGGCGCGGACCAGTGAAAGGTGTTCCAAAACCAGTTGATCGCGTCTGGATGTTTCGGCTTCAGAAACGGCTTGTTTGGGGGCGGTGAGAGTGGGAGTAGGCATATCTTCTGGCCGGGTGTATTGCACTCACTCCGCCATCTTTTTGGCACCCTTAACTCGTTGAAAATAAATGTCGGTAGTTAACGTTTGAGGGGGCGCGCGTTTCATAACGAAGCGTCCGCCGGAACGTGCACTGAAGATCCGTTCTTATACGGCACGCCGAGCAGCGATAGACTGTTCGCATGTCCATTAGTCGACGTCGTCTACTCCTCGCAGGCACTGCGGGACTACTCACACGGCCCGTTGGTATTGCCGTGAAGGCCAGCGCGGCCAAGTCCGGACGGTTGCCGATTGAACTCTCTCAGCAGCCCATGGATCACGAGATGCCTGTGGAAGGCTTCGTCGACGAGATCACGCCGACGGAAGACTTCTTCGTTCGCTGCCACACCTACACGCCGCAGGTGAAGCTGGCCGACTGGACGTTGAAGATTGACGGGCTGGTGGAAAGGCCGCAGAGTTTCACGCTGGCGGACCTGAAGAAGATGCCGCGCACGGAACTGGTCAGTGTGCTGGAATGCGCAGGCAATGGCCGTAGCTTCTATGAGCCGCACATGTCGGGGGCGCAGTGGAAGTTCGGCGGTGTGGGGAATGCGCGCTGGGCCGGGGTTCGGTTGAAGGACGTGCTGGCGAAGGCCGGGCTTAAGCCGGGCGCGACGCAACTCCTGCTGGATGGCGCGGATGTTCCGCTGGGCAAGATGCCGGACTTTCAGCGCACGGTTGAGGTGAAGAAGGCGCTCGACCCCGATACGCTGTTGGCGTGGGAGATGAACGGGCAGCCGCTGACGCCGGAGCATGGGTTTCCGCTGCGGGTGATCGCTCCCGGTTGGGCGGGGGATTCGTGGGTGAAGTGGCTGCAGCATATTGAGGTACTGGATCACGATTTCGATGGTTTCTGGATGAAGACCGCGTACCGGCATCCTTCGCACTCGGTGGCACCGGGTACCGCGGTGGATGCGAAAGATATGATTCCGGTCACCGATCTGAATGTGAAGTCCGTGATTGCGACGCCGGGGAGTTGGGTGAAGCCGGGAGCGGTGCCTGTGGTGGGTGTGGCTTGGTCGAACGGGGCGGCGATTTCGAAGGTAGAGATCTCGGATGATGCGGGCAAGAGCTGGAGACTGGCGAAGCTTACGGGCAAGGAAACGAAGTACGGTTTTCGCAAGTTCAGCTTTGCGTGGGATGCGCCGGAAGGGAAGCATACGCTGGTGGCGAAGGCGACGGATTCGGCGGGGCGAGTGCAGCCCATGCAGGAAGACTGGAATCCGTCGGGGTATCTGTGGAATGTGGCGCAGGGCAGGGATGTGGTGGTGTCGGTTAAGCGACCGCCAGCCGCCGATGCTGTGCCTGCCTCCAGTGCGACTCCGCCGGATGCCTACAAAGCCGCCTGCATCGGTTGCCATGACGACCATATGATGCGGCAGCAGCGCATGACTCGCGCGCAGTGGGAGAAGGAAATGGACAAGATGACCGGATGGGGTGCCGATGTGAAGGCGGCGGACCGGACGGCGATTGTGGATTATCTGTCATCTCAGTTCAAGCCGTAAGTCATCCGTGGGTTGGCAAACCGGCCAACGATCCTGAGGAAGTAGACAAATTGTTACCGTTAACCTGAAGAAATCTTCAGGTTATGGAGTTCCGGACTACCTTATACTGGTTCCCGGAGATCCACATGAAATCACTTTATTCAGCGCTCGCGGTGGCCGTCACACTGCTCGCCCCCATTTGCCCGGCCCAGCAGGCCGGCCCCTATAAGGTCCTGAAGGCCGCCAAAGTTGGCGGCGAAGGCGGCTGGGATTACATTTTTGCCGATGCCGACGGGCGTCGTCTTTATATTCCCCGCGGTGCTGTCCGCGCCGTTGCTGCCACTGATACGGCGCCCGCCGTGGCCGCCATCCCGGCTCGCGTGACCGTTTTCAACCTCGATACGCTCGAACCCGCTGGTGAAGTTGCCGGAGTGGGCGGAAATGGCGCTGTGGTCGACCCGAAGTCCGGCCATGGCTTCACCAGCGATCACCCGAAGGTTTCGATGTTCGATACGAAGACGCTGACCCTGATCAAGTCCATCGACGTGGGCGCGGCGAATCCCGATGGCATCTATTTCGATCCGTTCAATCAGCGCGTCTACGTGTTTAGCCATCCGACGAAGGATGCGACGGTGATCGATGCCAAAGACGGCACCGTTCTGGGCACCATTGACCTTGGCGGCGTGCCGGAACAGGCCGTGGGCGATGGCAAGGGTATGCTCTACGTCGTGATGCAGGACGCGGTGGGCAGTGTTACCGCCGTTGACGTGAAAACGATGAAGGCTGTTGGCCACTATTCGTTCGTCGACAAAGGTGGCTGCAACGGTTTGGCGCTCGATGCGAAGAATGGGATTCTGTTTGCGGCGTGCGGCCGTTCGGGCAACCCGCCCGCGACACCCGCGCAGCCGATGATGGTGATCCTGAGCGCCGCGGACGGCAAGATTCTGACGAGCCTGCCGCTGGCTGGCGGTTCCGATGGCGCGGCGTTTAACCCGACGACCATGGAAGCCTTCAGCACGCAGGGCAACGGCACCATGACGATTGTAAAAGAGAAGAGTCCCACGAGCTTTGAAGTGGAGCAGAACCTCGATACGAAGAATGGCGCCCGCACCATTACGTTTGACAGCAAAACCGGTCACCTGTTCACAATGGCCCAGGAACGCGGTCCGGCACCGGCACCGGCACCGGGAGCCGCACCGGGTGGGCGTGGTCCTCAGGGTGTGACGATTCCGGGGTCGTTCACGATTCTGATGGTGGGCACGAAGTAACTACGGGAAACTCGTTGGAAGCAGAAAAAGGGAGGAAGCGATCTCGCGATCGGTTCCTCCCTTTTTGATTTGCGGGCTGAGTTCATTTTGCCGGTGCGGGTGGTGCCGCTGCCGGCTGCGCCGCGCCGCCGCGGGCCGGGGGTGGGGGCAGCGTGCCGCCTTCTGCCAGTATCTTCATATTTGCCAGCGCCTGGGTGAAACGGGTACGCCTCGATTCCAGGTCCTTGGCGCGGGCCGCGTCGTCGGCCAGCGTAGAGTTGTCGTACATCAGGATGTAGATCAGTTTGGATGTTGTCGCGGTCAGCGGGCGAGCTTCGAGCGTACCGTGGTAGAGGATGTACGGTCGGCCCGGTCGTACCGGCTGGGTGTAAGTGTAGGAGAGTTCGGTCTTGCCTACCAGAACCTCGCTGCCAATGGACCGGACGGTGCCGATTTCGCCGTCCTTACCGGAAACCAGGGTACAGGTGGTCTGGAGCCATTCCCCGATATCACAGTACTTGCCGACGCGCTTCCAGACTTCGGCGGCGGGGCGGTTGACGACGATTTCCATAGGGATGGAGACGTAGGTGGGCTTGTCGACGACAATATTCGTGTTGGCTCCGGAAGCGCCGGCGGCACCTGCGGGTGGTGCCTGGGCGATGGCGGACTGGGCCAGACCGGCGAGTGCGAGGACGCAGCAGCCGGCGATCTTTGTGAATTGATTCTGCATGATTTCTCTATCCTGACACAGCGGGATCGCTGGCCTGACACAGCGGGATCGCTGCCTCCGGGCAGTGCGGAACCTGTGTGTTTTCACTCAGCCCCCGGCTTAGTGTATACTTTTAGTTTCCCCTACTACAATGCCGAAACGTACTTTCCAACCGAACAATCGTCGCCGCGCCAAAGTGCACGGTTTTCGGAAACGCATGAAGACGGCCGATGGCCGCGCCGTACTCTCTCGCAGACGCGCTCAAGGGCGCAAGAAGCTGACCGTCAGCTCTGAGAGGTAGTCCGGATAACGAACGACTCCACGCAGGACTCACCAAAATTGAGCGAGTCCAAATCCGGCTTTCCCAAAAGTGTCCGGCTTCTCCGTTCCAGCGATTTCCGTAAAGTCTACGACAATGGCGTGCGCTATACTTGCCCGCTGTTCGTCGCCTTTTGCCTTGCCGCACCTCGTTCAGAGGTCGTCGGCGAGAACGGAATTGCCACGGCTGAACCCGCTGGCCGGGCGGTGGGTTTCACAACCCCTAAAGCTCTGGGCAAAGCCGTTAAACGAAACCGCATCCGTCGCCGTGTCCGCGAGGCAACTCGCCTGGAACTGGCGTCACTGAGTGCGGGATGGTCCATCGTGTTCAATCCACGCCGCAAGGTGCTCGATTGCATTTTTACGGATCTTCAGCGCGAAGTAAAACGTCTCTTTATACGGTGCGCCACGAATCCAGCGCCGGGACCGGTCAGTCCGGTCGCAGTATCGCCGGCCGCGGCTTCGCAGCCGCTGGCATCGGTCGCGGCCTCACAGCCGTCCTCCGGGGGTACAAGCGCGTGATTTCGCCACTATTGCCGTCCGCCTGCCGTTTCCATCCCACCTGCTCCGAGTACATGCGTGAAGCCATTGAAATCCATGGCCCGGCGCGCGGAGTCTGGTATGGCTTGAAGCGTCTGGGGCGGTGCCATCCATTCCACGAAGGCGGATTCGACCCCGTTCCGCGTTAACCCAACATGAGTTCTCCTACACCAAACAAAGGCCCCAAAGAGCTATCCAACGAACTGCGCATGCTGATTGCGTTCGGACTGATGGGGCTGATCCTCGTCGGTTCGCAATGGATCTTCCGTAAGACGGGACTCATTGCGCCAGACGCACCGGCTAGTACTGCCAGCCAGCAGAGTGCGACGCCGAAAGCGGATGCCTCGAAAGCTGCACCGTTGCCGGGATCGGCGGCTGGATCGCTGCCTGGGCAGTCGCCCGTCGCGGCCGATGCCGCACCGGGCGCTGCTCCGGCTGAAGTCATCGCTGCGACAGCCAAACAGACCTGGTTTGTGGATACCGACGTGTATCACGTCGTGTTCTCTAACGAAGGCGCTGTGGTGCAGAGCTGGACGCTTAAGAAGTACAAGGACGCGTCTGGTAAACCTCTTGAACTCGTGAACCAGCGCGGTGCGCAGAAGGAAGGTTTCCCGCTGGCGCTGCAGTTCCGCGGTCAGCCGACGACGCCTCTGAATAAGGCTCTGTGGACATGGCATCCGCGCGGTGACGGACTTTCGATTGAGTACGACTATTCCGACGGTCATACCGTCGCGAAGAAGGTCTTCTCCTTCACGAAAGACAGTTATCTGGTGCAGTTGGCGTCCGAAGTGAAGACCGATGGTGCCGGGGTACCCCATCTTCTTTCCTGGCGCGCGGGCTTCGGCGACATGGATGTCACGAACGCCGCCAGCAAGGAAGCGGTTATCCGCTATGACCTGAAGGAAGATAAACTGGCGCGTGATGCGGCCAAGACGGCGAAGAATGGTCCGGTTCACACCGATGGCTCGTTCTCATTTGCGGGTATTGACGATCAATATTTCGCGGTAGCGTTCATTCCGCCTGTCGATTCGGCGGTGAAGACGACCCAGTACAACGATTCGGTGATGACGGCGTACAACGCTACGGAAGACGCGTTTCCGGGTATCGCTGTGGGCGGCGAGGCCCGCAACCAGATGGGACTCTTCGTCGGCCCGAAAGAAGGCGACGTTCTGGAGGCTGTGAATCCGAATCTCAGCCACGTGATTGACTGGGGCTGGTTCCGGATCATTGCGCAGCCGCTGTTTATGATGCTGCGGATTATGAACAGTAAGTTCATTCACAGCTACGGCTGGTCGATTATCGTTCTGACGCTGTTTATCAATCTGGCGCTCTTTCCGTTGAAGCTGTTCAACCTGAAGTCGATGCGGAAGATGCAGGTGCTGCAGCCGCAAATCGCGAAGATCAACGATAAGTACAAAGGCATTGGGATGAGCGATCCCCGCACGCAGCAGAAGCAGGCGGAGATCATGGAGCTATACAAGAAGCACGGCGTCAACCCGATGGGTGGGTGCGTACCGCTGCTGATCCAGATGCCGTTCCTGATTGCCTTCTACAAGGTTCTCTCCGTGACCGTCGAGATGCGTCACGCCGACTGGCTTTGGGTGGGCGATCTGACCCAACCGGAACACTTCGGCATTCGCTTCCTGCCGATCATCATGGTGGTTTCGAGCCTCATGCTGCAGAAGATGACGCCGGTCCCCGCGGGCGGAGATCCGAGTCAGCAGAAGATGATGCAGTTCATGCCGATTATGATGGGCGTGTTCTTCTGGCAGGCTTCGAGCGGACTGGTGTTATACTACCTAACCAGCAATCTGGTAGGAGTGGCGCAGCAGTGGTTCTTCAATAAGACGGCACCGCCACTTCCGGGCGCGACACTAATTAAGGGTAAGAAGTCTTGAAGCCTAAATATTCGATTCACGAGACAGGTCCCCGTATTGAGCAGTTCCTGAGTCAGGTAATTTCCAACGCCGGACTGGCCCTCACTTTCACAATTGAAGTGGGCGATCAGAGTAACCCGGAGTTTGAGAATCCGGATCTTGTGGTGAAGTTCCATGGCGAAGATGTCGACCTGATTCTCAGCAATCGCGCTGAGCTGCTGCTGGCGCTGGAGCATGTTTCGCAGGAAGCGCTGCGCATGCATTCGGACGATCATTCGCGGGTTGCGTTCGATGCGAACGATTATCGGGCGCTGCGGATGGAAGAACTGCGCATGTCGGCTCAGGTCGCGGCTGAGAAGGTGAAGTCGTCCGGCCAGCCCTTCCGGTTCAATCCGATGAACAGCCGGGAGCGGCGAATTATCCACATCTCGTTGCGCAATGAGACGGATTTGCGGAGCGAGAGTTCCGGTTCGGGCCCTTTCCGTGGCGTGATTGTGTATCCTGCCGGGATGCCGTCGTTGCCTGAAGCTCCGCCCCCTCCGATGCGGCCTTCGCGCTTTGGGCGTCCGCCGGAAGCGCCGAGCGATGGGAATGATCGCCGGGGACGCTTTGGCGATCGTGGGCGCGGTGGCAGGCCAGGTGCTGGCGGTGATCGCGGGCCGCGTCGGCCTCGCTGAAGTGGTCATCTGACCAGTTCGCGGTATACTAACCCTATGGGAAGTCAGGTTATTTCCGCAACCGAGTTCAAGGCGAAGTGTCTGTCCCTGCTGGACGATATCGATAAGAATGGCGGGACCATTACGGTCACGAAGCGCGGCAAGCCTGTGGCTACCGTAGGGCCTGCGAAGCCTATGAAGTTCCGTTCCTCACGGGGCATTCTCAGAGGGAAACTCGGCGTACCCGTTGAGGAACTACTGGTGGATACTTCGCATCTCTGGGAATGGTCGGACGAAAACTGTACGTTTGGGCTGTGACACCTCGTCTTCTGCTGGATACCCATATCGTGATCCGCTGGCTGGTTGAGCCGGAGAGGTTGTCACGGGAACAAGACCGGATTCTCACTCAGGCGGAACGGCGTGCCGAGCCCCTGGCAGTGAGTGCGGTTTCACTCGTCGAGATTGGCGTCATTCCGGGCAACAGACTTCGGATTTCCGTCTCAGAGATTCTCCGCGCGCTGGAACCAGGAGCCGGATTCCAAATCGTTCCGATGGATCTGGTGATAGCTGCTGAGATTGCCGCCATGGGCGATTCCCTTCGTGATCCGAACGACCGGGCTATCGTGGCGACAGCCCGCGTTCACGGTCTCCGTCTGGTGACTTCGGATGAGCGGATCATCGCTTCGAAGCTTGTCCCCGTGGTGGAGTAGGTCGACGCTTACTTGCGCTCGTCTTTGTAGACGACGCCTTCCTTCATTACAAACACCACTTTCTCCACCTGCCGGATATTCTGGATCGGATCACCCGGGATCACGACGATATCCGCCAGCTTTCCGGCTTCAAGCGTGCCGACGTTCTTCGCGATACCGAGTAGCTCCGCATCTACCGATGTCCCCGCCCGCAGCGCCTCGAGCGGACTCATCCCCAGTGCGGTCAGCAGATGAAACTCCTCCGTGTTTCGCCCATGCGGGTAGACGGCGGCGTCGGTGCCGAGGCCGATCTTCAGGCCTTTCGCAATCGCCTTCCTGACCACATTGTTGATGGATTCCGAAGCTGCCGTCATCTTGGCGGTGACAGTGGGCGGATAGCCACCTTTCGCGAGAATCTCCTTGCCACCTTCTACCGCCATCAGGGTGGGGATGTAGTAAGTCCCGTGCGATTTCATCAGGTCCAGCGTTTCGTCGTTGAGGAATGCGCCGTGTTCCACGGAGTCTATCCCGGCGAGTACGGCACGCTTCGCACCCTCTGAGCCGTGAGCGTGTGCGGCCGTCTTGCGGCGCAGCGCGTGTGCCTCTTCCACAATGGCATTCATTTCTTCCTGCGTGAGCTGCGGGGTATCGACGTCGTCCGTCAGCGAGAGCACGCCACCGGTGGCGCAGATTTTAATGACATCGGCACCGTATTTGATGTTTAGCCGGACTGCCCTGCGCCCTTCATCGGCGCTGTTGATGACGCCATCTCCCGGGCCCGTTTCCCGCCCGAAGAGATTGGCGCGAAAGCCATCCTGCCCGTCACAATGCCCGCCCGTAGCTCCGATGGCATTCACCGCTACCAGCATCCTCGGACCCTCAATCACGCCCGCGTTCACCGCGTTACGCAAGCCAACGTCCATGTAGTCGCTACTTCCCACGTCCCGAACCGTCGTCACTCCGGCCAGCAGAGTCTTCTTCAGATTTGGCGTCGCCAGCAGCGTCTGTTCCGGGATCGTCTGTTGCAGGGAATCGAGCAGTCCCTTGTTATAGTTCGCGTTATACAGCATGGAGAGGTGGGTGTGGGCGTCGATAAAGCCTGGTGAAAGGGTCGCGTCGCCAAAGTCGATGATCTGGGCGCCAGCGGGAATCGCGGTTCCAGGGCCCACGCCGACGATGCTCGATCCTGCCACCACAACAAGCCCTGGCGTGCGAATATCATGACCGTCAAAGATGCGGGCAGCCCTGAGAACCGTGACCTTCTGCTGCCCGAATGCAAACCAGGACAGGGCAAAAAACACCGTAGCAATGGCAAGAACGCGAAACGGCGTGAAAGATTTCATTCGATGAGTCTAGCGCAAAGTGGCTGGCCTCTGTCAGGCGTGTCAAAATGGGTATCCAAGTCACCGTAACTTATCCGATGCACGTCGATTGGTTTCCGCTCTGGCTCAGCCTCGAAGTTGCCACCGCCGCCACGCTCATTTCCGTGGCGCTCGGGCTGTGGCTCGCGTGGTTACTGGCGAATCGGGAATTTCCAGGTAAGGACCTGGTGGACGCCATTGCTACTCTGCCTCTGGCTCTGCCGCCGACGGTACTTGGCTACTATTTGCTTGTCGTGATTGGACGTTCCAGCTGGATTGGCCGATTGTGGGAGTCGGTCACTGGTTCGCCGCTGGTATTTACGTGGAGGGCTGCAGTCATTGCATCCACACTGCATGCGATACCGTTGCTGATCAAATCTTCCCGCGCGGCGCTGGAGTCTGTTGACGTCGCCTGTGAGCGGGCCGCCCGCAGTTTGGGCGCGTCGGAGTGGCGCCTGTTCTGGCGGGTCAGCCTTCCGCTGGCGCGTCGTCCGATCGCTGCTGCTGCCGTACTCGCGTTTGCCCGGTCGCTGGGCGATTTCGGGGCCACGTTGATGATTGCGGGCGACATTCCGGGTCGTACGCAAACTGCGGCGATAGCGATTTATGATGCTGTGGAATCCGGCAATACCCTGACGGCGCGTGTACTGGTGCTTGTCATATCAGTGTTCACTGCGGCGGTGGTTCTACTTGCCAATCGCCTCGAGAAAAGGCGGGTAAGCCACTGACTATGCTGCGCGCCAGGATCACAAAGCGCTTTCCGGACGCCGCAGATTCTGCCGGTTTCACGCTCAATATAGAGTTTGAGGCGACTCCCGGAGTTACGGTACTTTACGGTCCCAGCGGATCGGGGAAGACGCTGACGCTCGATGTGATCGCCGGCTTCGTTGCGCCCGATTCCGGCCGAATCCTGCTGAACGACCGCATCCTGTTCGATTCGGGCGCGAAAGTACATCTGCCGCCGCGTGACCGTCAATCCGGCTACGTTTTCCAGAACTACGCGCTTTTCCCGCACATGACGGTACGTGCCAACCTGGCGTTTGCCGCGCATCGCCTGCCGCGGCTTGAGCGGCATCGGCGGATCGCGGAACTGCTGGATCGGTTCCGTATTCCGGACCTGGCAGGCCGTTTCCCGCATGAGCTTTCGGGTGGGCAGAAGCAGCGGGCCTCCATCGCGCGCTCTCTGATCGCCAATCCCGGTGTTCTATTGCTGGACGAGCCGGCCAACGGGCTGGATGCGCCGCTTCGTGCCGATCTGCATACGCTGATTGGTGAAATCCGGGAGTCGCTGGCAATTCCGGTACTGATGGTGACGCATAACCCGGAGGAGTGCTTCTCGCTTGCTGACCAGGTGTTGATTTACGAAGCGGGGAACATCCTGCACCGCGCGAGTCCGTCTGAATTGCTGCGGAATCCCGGAACTGTAGGAGTGGCCCGGTTGCTGGGCGGTTTTAATGTTTATGAGGCGGAGGCAATTGCTCTCGACCCTGGCCGCCAGACCAGCCGGTTGCGGGTGCTGGGTACCGAGATTGACGGCCCGAACCTGAGGGGCTGCTTCCGGGGAGACCGGGTGGCGGTTTGCGCCCGACCGGAAGAGTTGCGGATCACGACGCGGCCAGGATCTAACCGGATTCGGGCTGATTTGCAGAGGGTGACGGAACGACTGCAGGCCGTGAGGGCCGATTTCGGCGATGAATTGATTGTGGACACTTCACGTGCCGAATGGCCGGCACTCAGAGAGGCTGGCGAAAGTGACGGTTGGTGGATTGAGGTGCCAGCCGGGAGTCTGCGCCAGATTGCGCGGACTCCCGGTTCCTCCGAATGATCGAAAAGCCAGCTAGCGGATCACGGGTTGAATACTCGTGGCCGGTCGTGCAGCGTACACGCTAAAGAGGTCGAACCCTGGAATGGGTAGCTGCTGCCCGTAAGTGCCGGTCGCCACCGTCAGGTCTCCGGTGACAGCGGGCAATGCATACAAGACGCCAGGCGGGATGGTCAGTTGCCCCAGCGATGCGGGAGCCGAGCAGTCAATATTTACATTCGTGCCCTGGCTGTTGCCTCCGAGGGCGATGTCCACGTAGGCAGTTGAATCGCCTCCGGTCCATGTGATTGTGAGCGGTTTGCTTCGGTCGATGATGGCGGCGCTCGCGGAGTTCGTCCATGTGACCGGTGGGGCCAGGGTGAACGAGACGTTGAAGGGACCCACATCGGAGGCTCCGACGCCATTCGAGAAGGTGTACGTGCCCGCAGGTTCCGCTGTCAGAATCGCCCCGTAAACTCCTGTTGGAGAATGACTGGTATCTGGCAGGAGCGTGGTGGCGGCACCGAGAGGGTTAGTGAGTGTGAGCGCAGCACCAGCGGTCAGGTATTTCGAGACGCCGAGCGGCGTCAGGTCAAGCGGGGCGTAACTGACGCTGCAACCGGGTGTCAGGCCGGTACCAACCTGGCCAGTGAGGACGGCCGCAGTTGCAGCAAACTGACGCTGAGAGAGCACCATGAAAGTTGACTGCACGATCAGCGTGTCAACGCCTGCAACGCCGCCGTTATTGTCAGTGAATTCCAGTCCAAGCAAGCCAAAGCGAATACTGCTTTTGGTCAGAAGTCCGGTCAGGAAGGCCAGCGCCCCGGTTGGATCGGAACACTGTCCCCCGTTGGTTGCGACGGAGATTGAAGTGTAGTTGCTGACAATGGAACTACCGGTAAAGGCGTTTAAGCTCAGGTTGCAGCCGGAGACGCCTGAAGGTATTTTGAAATTGATCTGATCCAAACCCGGCAGGGCCGATCTTCCCCGGTATAGGACAGTTGCAGGGGTTCCACCCACCGACAACTGTATAGGCGTCCCCAGATCCACCTGTACCGGATAAGCCGCATCGCTGCCGGTTGTGGCACCAAGACCCGTACCCCACAGCACCACCACATCTCCGGGCTTGGCGGAATTCGACGTGGTGACCAGGGAATAATCCGGGAATGTGACCACTGCCGGGCCGGTTCCCGTCTGATTCACCGTCGACATGCCAAAGTTACTCGCAACGACGGTGATGGGGATGGAGCCGGTCGCCCCGTTGTACTTTACGGTCAGCGTCCCGTTTCCGAGTGGTGTGTTGGACGGCAGAATAGCCGCCACTTGCGACACATAGGTGTAATCCATGGGAGCGGTCACGGTGGTTCCGTTGACGGTCACGGTGATGGTCGTGCCGGCAAGTCCAGCCGTGGTGGGCCACGGGACGGAACTGGCCTGCACCAGCGTCGCAAGCCCCAGATTGGAACCATAGACCACGATCAGTGAGCCCTGGGCCAGACCGGAATTCGGCAACCCGGCGGGAATGTTGCTGGCGGGATTCTGGACAGATGTCAGAACCGCCGCCTGTGCGAGCAACGTGCCTGCGGAGGCGCACAAGAACAGCATCTGGATTGAAAAAGAAGCTATGGAGGACATGGGAGTCGGCACTTTGTCTGTGATGATGCCATGTGCCGCTTTCAGCGTCGAGAGAAAAAGAGTGCAAAAGGGTGAGAGTGGTTGAAATTCGGTTCCAGATCCGTCCGGTTTCGCGGGACCGCATGATAATATTCATATCTGCGATCGACTCAATGTCGGCTACTCCACCTTCCAAACCCGACTCAGCGGCCCGTCTGGAAGGTTGGGAAAACATTGCTCACTACCTTGGCGTACACAAGCGGACTGCCCGGGCATGGCATCAGGATCGTGGCATGCCGGTGCATCAACTCTTTGGTAAGGGCGGTCGCGTCTATGCGTTGGCGGCGGAACTTGACGAATGGATAGAAGATAGTGAACCCAAACAACTTTCCTCAATTTCCGCCGATCAGATGGACGAAACCGCGGAGCCGAGCCTTGCTGTTCCGGCAAGATCTCCCACGGGGTATCGATGGCGGAATTTGGCCATGTTCGTCTTTATCGCCACAGCCTTACTTCTCGCCCTCCTCGCCCGGCAGTTTTGGACACGGACTTTACAGGCGCATTCAATGTCCGTGCCTGGTCGCCTGCTCGCGCGGTTGACTGCGGAGGGTGGGCACCTCAACCTGATCAAGGTTGGTTCCAGTCCATGTAATGCCGTGCTGACCCCGGACGGAGCCCGGCTTCTGGTAGCGAACTGCGGCGGAAGAACGGTCAGTGTCATTGACACTGCGATGGGCAGAGTTACACGCGAGATCGAGGTGGGTGCCCAGCCCGAATCTCTGGGGCTGGAAAGTGGCGGCAAGAGGCTCATAGTCGGCAATTTCTGGAGCGGTATCGGGATCTACGACCTCGACACAGGAAAAAGTCTGGACAGGATTCAGGTTGAAGGCCCGATCACGGACATTTCGGTTACACCCGACGGGATGATCTACGTGGCACGTCGCGAAAGGGGTCTTGCGGTCATTCACCCGGGAGATCATGCCATTCATCCCATTCCTGTCCAGGCGATGGCGATGTACCTGGCGCAGAATCAGGACGGTTCACGCCTCTACGTCAGCTATCAGGGTGGCGGCCCGGGAGGGCGGGTCGCGCACGATTCAATCGACGTATACGACACGCGGTTGCGTTCTTTTATTTCCGGCATTGCGGGACCGCCGCGGGTTGGTGGACGGATGACCGTCTCGCCGAACGGTATTCTGCTGGCGGATGGGGCGAACGCATGCTATGCCGCTGAGTACAGGAGCTACTGGGGAGAGTGCCCGGCGGCACCGGGGTCCGTGTTCAGCCTGATTCGCACGACCGATAGCCGCGTGATCGCCACCTTGGGTTTTCCCGGCGATGCGGCTGGCTATCTGGGTACGTTCCCGGATGGGTTTCGCGCCATTACCGCAACCCAGAGCGTGCGGGTTTTCGATACGTTGAGCCTAAATGCTTTGGAAGCATATGCTTTGCCATCCGTGCGGCGTGTACTGTTTGCGCCAGATGGCCGCCAGGCATGGGCCGTGCTTCAGGAAAAGGGCGCTGTAGCTGTACTCAATACAGATCGTGCAGCCTGCGCAAACCCACCGCGCGGTCTTGCGGGTTGGTGGCCGGGCGACGGTACACCCAACGACGCGCGGGGCTCCGATAATAATGGTGTTCTGTTAGGTGACGCCGGATACGCGCCGGGGCTGACAGGGCAGGCCTTTTCTTTCCACGGAAACGGGTCCCTTAGTCTGGGGCAGCTCGCGAACCTGGCAACGTCAACGGCGGATTTTACTGCCATGGCCTGGGTGAAGTTCGACGCGGCAAGCGTGGCAGAGCAACCCGTTTTCGATCGTTTAAAGCATGTCGCTCATGGTGTTTCGGGTTTTCAACTTCGCCGGGATGCAAACGGCAGGCTGACCCTGGCTGTCGACCGGAATTCGGAGGTGACCGTAAGGGCCAACACCACAGCGGCGATTCCGTCTGGGAACTGGGTACACGTCGCCGCGGTGCGCGCCTCGAACTCGATCTCCGTCTTCGTAAACGGCGCACTCGCGGGAACTGAAAAACTGTCCGGACCAGGCTGGAACCAGCCCGAAAGCGGAGATGTCCGCATCGGGGCAGGGGATACTGGCGGCGGGTTGCATGGATTGGTTGACGAGGCACAGTGGTATAACCGGGCCCTTGATCCTGCGGAGATTTCTTCCGTGGTTGCGGCCCGCAGTTCGGGTGTGTGCGAACGTTGACCGGGACAGCATCCGACGCAGGTCACCTGGGTCTGCACGTTTGGAACCCGTTCAGCGTCAAGTCTTTGTGATCCGTTTCGCGGCCTTTTTTGCCCTCACTTTCGTCTCCGCCGCTCTCACTGCCGCAGGGCCCGGTACCGAATTGGATCAGTCGCTCAAGTCGATTGAGGACCGGTACAATCGCACTCAAACGCTTAAGCTCGACTTTTCAGAGACTTACGTGGCTGCGCACAAGCTTTCTCTAACCGAATCCGGAGTCCTTTATCTGCGGAAGCCGGGAAGAATGCGCTGGGAATACACTTCGCCGGCAGGCAAACTCTTTCTGGCCGATGGCAAGGATACCTGGGCCTATACGCCTGAGAACAACAGGGCTGAGCGAACTTCCCTGAAATTGTCAGAAGACGCTCGCGCACCCTTGGCATTCTTGCTGGGTAGACTGGACTTTCACAAGGACTTCCAGGCTTTCACCGCGAGGACGGATGATGCAGGGAACTGGATCACCGCCAGGCCAAAATCGCAGAACCTGTCTTATGCGCAAGTTGAGTTGCAATCGGACTCTGAAGGCGCAATTCACCGGCTTCGGATCATAAATCAGGACCAATCGCGGATTGAATACGTCTTTTCGAACGAACAACGGAATGTGTCTGTCGCCCCCGGTCTGTTTGTCTTTCACCCTGCGGCAGGAACTCAGGTGGTGAGTCCGGAGGCGGAAAAATAGCGTGGCCGACTACCAACTCCAGTATGCGGACGCCAGCGGACAGGTCCACAACCAAGTGGTTCAGGGGACTTCTGATCACGAGGTTCGGGACCGCTTCACCCGTCAGGGCTTTCTGGTCTATTCGGTCAAAGCCAAGAGCGGCGGGCTGGTTGCTGGTATCAATCTGCCGGGGACGGGTAAGAGACTGAACGTCGAGAAGTTCCTCATCTTCAACCAGCAATTCGTAACCCTAATCCGCGCAGGTCTACCCATTCTTAAGGCATTAGATCTTTTGGCTGAACGGCTTACGGATCCAAAGCTCAGGCCATACATTAATGGCGTTCGGGAGGATGTTCGCAAGGGTTCGCTCCTTTCCGATGCCTTCCGCGAGCAGGGAATCTTCCCGAAGATCTATGTTACGTCCATTATGGCTGGCGAGAAATCGGGCAGTCTGGTGGAAGTGCTGGAGCGCTATGTCAACTACCAGAAGCTGGCGCTTGGAGTCCGCAAGAAGGTGCTGGTGTCGCTGATGTATCCGAGCGTGCTGATCGTGCTGGTCGTACTGTTGATGGTGTTTCTGGTGACATATGTAGTTCCCAGTTTTGCCTCGCTGTACGAGAGTATGTCGGCGCAGCTTCCGACGATTACGCTCTACCTGATTGCGATCGGGACTTCCGCGCGGACCTACGTTCTTGGCTGGGCTGGGGCAGTTTTGGTTGCGGGGATCGCGTTTTATATGTGGTCGCGCGGTGAAGCTGCCCGGGAGACTCTGGACCGGGTCAAGATCAAAGTCCCGCTACTGGGGGACATCTGGATCAAGTATCAGGTAGCGCAGTTTTCCCGGGTCTTGAGTACTCTCCTGACTGGCGGCATTCCTCTGGTGCAGGGGCTGGAAACTTCCGCTGATTCCCTCGGTACGCCACTGTTGCGGAAGACCCTGGCGAAAGCTGGCAAGATGGTGCGGGAAGGGCAGCCGCTTTCAGCGTCGCTGGCGGCGACCGGTGTATTTCCTCCGCTTTCGGTCGACATGATCGAAGTGGGTGAATCGACCGGTGCTCTGCCTTCCATGCTTTCGAGCGTGGCCGAATTTTACGAAGACGACGTGAACACAAAGATGACAGCGGTGCTCTCGCTGATTGAGCCTGCCATCATGATCTTTATGGGGATGTTTGTGGCGTTCGTGCTCATCGCCCTCTATTTGCCGATCTTTTCGCTCGCGGACACCATCAAATGACGCCAAAAGTTCCCATTCCGGTCCTTGACGCCGCTCAGAGCGCCGCCAGCGAAATCGCGATCGCGCAGGCTGCGGCCGCACGGTATCGGTGCGAGTTTGTCGATTTGCGTGACGGCGCTATTGACGTCGATCTGTTCCGCTCGATTCCCGTGGACCTGATGTTCCGCTACAACTTTGTGCCGCTGAAGGCGCAAAACGGAACGCTGGAGATCGCACTGGTCGATCCCCGCAACCTGAATACGATCGACGAATTGAGCCTGCTTCTGCATAAGAAGCTGAAGGTCCGGGTGGCCACCGCTTCCCAGGTTGCCGACCTGCTGAAGAAGACCGAGCAATCCCAGCGCGTGCTCGACGAAGTCACCGAAGGCTTCGCGCTCGACGTGGTCGGGGACGAAGATAATCAGGACGAGACTCTCTCCATCGACCGATTGTCCAATGTGGACAGCGACATCGCACCGGTGATCAAACTGGTGGATACCACGATCTTCAACGCGCTCGAGCGGCGCGCGAGCGACATCCACATCGAATCGCGGGACCAGGAAGTCGTCATCAAGTACCGCATTGACGGCGTGCTGCACTATGCGATGCCGCCTATCGCAAAGGACTGGCACTCCACCATCATTTCCCGCATCAAGGTCATGAGCGAACTGGACATTGCCGAGCGTCGCGTCCCGCAGGACGGTCGCTTTCGCGTTCGCTACAAGACCCGCCTGATCGATTTCCGCGTCTCCATCATGCCCACAATCCATGGTGAGGATGCCGTGCTCCGTGTGCTGGACAAAGAGTCCATGAGCGAGAAGTTCGCCAATCTGAGTCTGGATGTTGTGGGCTTCAGTCCCGGCGATCTGACGAAGTTCCGTCGCTATATTTCCGAACCCTACGGAATGGTGCTGGTCACGGGGCCGACCGGTTCCGGTAAGACGACGACTCTATACGCCGCGCTGAGTGAAATCAAGAACGACGAAGACAAGATCATCACCATTGAAGATCCGGTGGAGTATCAGCTGAAGGGCATCACGCAGATTCCGGTGAACGAGAAGAAGGGGCTCACATTTGCCCGCGGTCTGCGCTCTATCCTTCGACATGATCCCGATAAGATCATGGTGGGCGAAATCCGCGATCAGGAGACGGCTCAGATTGCCATCAATTCCGCCCTCACCGGCCACCTGGTTTTCACGACGGTGCATGCGAACAATGTGGTGGATGTACTCGGGCGTTTCCAAAATATCGGCGTGGAAGCCTACAACTTCGTTTCCGCTTTAAACTGCATCCTGGCGCAGCGGCTGGTCCGTTTGAACTGCGAGCATTGCAAGCGGCCGGTGAAGGTTCCGGATTCGCTGCTGATTGAATCCGGCATGAAACCGGAGGAATGGCGCGATGTCGAATTCATGGAAGGTCCTGGCTGTTTTGAGTGCGGCGGGACAGGGTTCCGGGGCCGTACGGCAATCCACGAATTGCTGGACCTGAGCGATCGCATTCGTGAACTCATTCTGGACCGTCGCCCGGCTTCCGAAATCAAGCGGTTGGCGCGTGAAGAGGGTATGACATTTCTGCGCGAATCCGCCGTTGCCAAGGCCAAGGCAGGCGTAACCACGCTCCGCGAAATCAATAAGGTGACTTTCATCGAATGAGCGTCCTCGACCAAATACAGTCGATCTTCAAAGATCCTCCACCGGAGTATACGTTCGAAATCTCCGCGGCCGGCATTGCGATGTGTCGCACGCGCCCGCCCGCGACGGTGCAGTTCACATCGTTTACGCCGGAGGTGCTTTCTCCTTCGCCGGTCCGGGAGAACATCAACGATGCGGCCGCTTTCGCGCAGGCTGTTGCGAAACTCGTGCCCCCTTCGGGCGGGCGCCGAACCGCCGCGCTTATTCTGCCGGATAACGCCATGCGCCTGGCGGTCCTGGAGTTTGATAGTTTGCCGGAGAAGGAAGAAGAACGGCTGGCGCTGGTGCGTTTCCGATTGAAGAAGACGGTGCCATTCGACGTGGATAAGGCCGCGGTTTCGTATCACCTTCAGGCTGGCAACAAGGTGCTGGTTGCGGTGACGCCCGCAGAAGTAATTGCGCAGTATGAGGCACCTTTTCGGGCGGTGGGGTTCCTGCCCGGACTGGTAATTCCCTCGGCTCTTGCGGTGCTGGAGCTTTTGCCTGGTACGGGTTCGTATCTGGTGGCACATAGGAATTCAGGCGCTCTATCCGTGCTGGTTATCGGCAACGGTGTGCTGACACTGGCAAGGTCGCTGGAACTCTCGAGCGAGACGGAAAGTCCAGTGGAAGAGATTGTCTCCGATCTTTATGCCACGCGGGTCTATGTGGAAGATCAGGCCGGAGCGCGGCCTGATCGGCTTTATCTGGCTGGTTTTGGTGCCGAAGCGGCCGGGCTTGCGCCCCGGTTATCAGCCGAACTCGACGTAGAGACGGAAGTGGTGCGCGATGAGCATCCAGGCCTCGCAGGCTATCTGAAATCTGTTTCCCCGGTTGCCGGAAAGGTGGCGGCATGAGACTACCTTTGAATCTCGCATCGCAGCCAATGCGCAGGGACAGGTCGATGCTGGTGGCTTCTGCCGCTGTGGGCGTTCTTCTTTGTATTTCACTGGCGATTCTGGTTGGGTTGGCAATTACCGACCGTCGCAGCATGGCTGAATCTCGCGCGGTAATTGCGAAGACGCAGTCGCAACTGGCGAAGATCAACGCCGCTCAGGCACAACTTGACGCGCAGATGCGCTTGCCGGGCAACGCGAGTGTGCTCGACCGCAGTGTCCTGTTTAACACTTTGATTCGCCGCAAGGCAGTCAGTTGGACGCGGATCTTCGAGGACCTGGAGAAGGTGCTGCCGCACGATGTGAGAATCATTGCGATTCGTCCTCAGTTAAATGCGAAAAACCAGCTCTCGCTGGACATGACGGTGGCCTCGCTGGCACCTGATCCTGTGACGAACTTCATGCTCAGGCTGGAAGGTTCCGAAATGTTCGGCTACGAGACGGTTAGCGCTGAGACGCCGCCGACCCAGAATGACCCTTATTATCGATATCGCCTGACGGTGACCTATGACCAGAAACTCTAGCAAACCTGGGCAGGGGGAAAGCCGATGACTATTCCCCACATTAATTTCCGCGAGCCCAAGGTGCTGGTGCGGCTGGCGTTGGGGGTGTTGCTGCTGGCGAACCTGGTGGTGGCTGTATTTGCTTTCCATCTCATTGGTGACACGCCGATGGATCTGGACGCCCGTCTGGTATCGGTACAGGCCAGTCTTCGGGCGGCAAACCTGCGTCTGAATCGCAGCCGGAATCTCACGGCCAACATGGACCGAAGCAAGGATGAGGGCGAGAAGTTCCTGGCATCCTACATGACAAGCCGCCGCCACACTTACTCAACCATTCTGGACGAGTTCAATAAACTTGCCGCGACCGCCGGTATGAAGATTGGCGACGAAAACTTCGCGCTGCCGGATCCGATTGAAGGCAGCGAAGATCTGGACATGCTGACAGTCACCGCGCACTTCGAGGGCGGCTACGCGCAGCTCATGAAGTTCGTCAATCTTGTGGATCGCTCGCCGAAGTTCCTGGTCATTGAAGTTCTGCAGGTGGCGCCGCAGGCCAAAGGCGACGTGCTGGACGTCACTATCAAACTGGATACGTTTGTGAAGGACGATAAGGAAGGTGTCCTGTGACGCTCGGCGCTGAACCGAAGAAAGTCGCCATTCTCGCAGTTCTGGTCGTAATCGTTCTGGTTGCCCTCTACATGAACTCGGGCAGCGATTCGGAGACTCCTTCGCCCGCGCCGCGCGCCGCTGCGGGTCCCGGTGCGGCTGGCCCGACGACGGCGCAGGCCGAGAAATCGACCAACGCGCGGGTACGCGGCGGCGGACGGGCGCTGGCATCGGAGTTCCGTCCTCGCCTCGGCAGCGCGCGTCCGGAAGATCGCGTGGATCAGGCGTCGATCGATCCCGCGCTTCGGCTGGACCTTCTCGCCAAAGTACAGGCGATAGAACCAGTTGCGGCGGGGAGAAATCTCTTCCAGTTCGGTGCCGCCCCGGTGACCACGCCAATCCCGCCGGTGCCCTCCAACGTTCCGAAGATTCCTGTCAATCAGCCGCCGCCGCAGCCTGTTGTGCCGCCTCAGCCTGCGGTAACGAACAATACGCCGCCTCCCCCGCCACCGCCGGCTCCTCTGACACTCAAGTATTTCGGTTATAAGCTTTCGAAGGCGAGCGGACAGAAGGAAGCTTATCTCACCGATGGCGAGGACATTCTCCGCGTGGAGGAGAACCAGACTCTCAAGCAGCACTATCGGGTCGTGAAGATCGCGTTGACATCGATCACAATCGAAGACACGCAGACCAGGACCACCCAGACGCTGACGTTGCAGGAGACACAGGGATGAAACGCGGCGCTGCATACCCGCGAAATCCGGAATCAGGCTACGCTCTGCTTTTCATTTTCGCGATGGCGGCCGTGGTGGCGATCTCGCTGTATACGCAACTGCCGAAGGTGGTGTTTGAGGCGCAACGCGACAAAGAGCAGCTACTCATTGATCGTGGCGAACAGTATTCCCGCGCGGTCCAGCTCTTTGTCCACAAATTCAATCGCTTTCCCGGCACCATCGACGAACTGGAAAACAGCAATAACATGCGCTTTCTCCGCCGCCGTTACGTCGACCCCATGACGGGCAAGGCGGATTGGCGGATGATTCATGCAGGCCCCGGCGGCGTTTTGACCGATTCCATCAATTCAAAGAAAGTGGATTCATCCGCGCTTCAGAATACGAACAGCATTATCACTCTGAACACAGGTGCGAACGATACAGGTGCAACCACAGGCGTGAATCCCGGGTTGCGCACACGCCCCAGCGATCAGGGAGGCGGGGGCCAGGGCAGCGGGGCGACGGATCCGCTCAGCGCCGGCCCGGCGAATCAGAATTTTGGAGTTCAGCCGGGCAATGCCGGGAATAACGGTCCGGTGATGGTGCTATCCGATGGACGCATCGTACCCGCGAGTACAGCGGCGAATGCGTTCAATGGCAATGGTGGCACTTCGGCTGGTCCTGCTACGGGTCTCGCGGGTGCGGGTGGCGGTGCCGGGCAGGGCGGCCCACTGCTTCCCACAGGCGTTGCGATACAGCAGAACGGGCAGAATAACCCGGCGCTCCCGCAGCAGCTTGGTCCTTCCGGTAACGCGGCCAACCTGATTAATTCGATCCTGACCACGCCCCGGCCTGGTGGCCTGAACGGCGGCGGGCAGGTGGTAAACGCGCAGGGGCAACCGGTGAATGGCGGTACGAGCCCTGCCGGTACCCCGAACGCCGGTCCACAACAGCAGGTGATCGGCGCGGGCCTTGCAGGCGTGGCCAGCAAGCGTGAAGAAGACGCGATTAAGACCTACAATTCGAAGACCGCCTACAACGAGTGGGAATTTGTCTATGACGTCACGAAGGACCCGAAGTTCGCGCGTGGCGCGGCGGGTGGCAGTGGGGCGGCCGGAGGTGTCGTAAGGCCGGGGAATGTGCAGCCTGGCGGCGTGCCCCAGATGACGAATCCGAACATGAACATGATGTCCGGCCCGGGACGCTAGTCTTCCTTTTCTGTTTGTGGAGGCAGCGGACCGTCTTCATCCTGCGATTCCACTTCCTGATTGCGCGCCCTGAAGAAGCTCAGGGCGTTGTCACCCTGCCGGACAGTTCGCGTTCGGAGAAGGGAATCGTATTCATCGCGAATTTTATAGCGCACCGAGTGCTGTACGACGGTGAGTGCAGGCGGTTTTGCGGCGAGGACTGCGAGCGCCGACTGGTACTCGGTATCCAGAGGATACGGTGGATCGACAAATACGATATCGGCCTCGATGGTTGCCAGATGGCGGGAAGCATGCCCGCGAATGATCCGGCCACGGCCCTTGATCCCGAGCGAATGCAGGTTCATCTTGATCACTTCCACGGCATCGCGATCTTTTTCGATGAACACTGCCAGGCGCGCGCCACGGCTTATCGCCTCAATTCCGACCGATCCCGTGCCGGCGTAAGCGTCGACGAACACGGAGCCTTCGATCATCGGAGCCAGGATATTGAACAGGGTCTCACGCAGGCGGTCGGGCGTGGGCCGGGTATCGAGGCCGGGCAATGACAGGATTCTTCTGGAACGGTACTCCCCGGCTATGACTCTCATGAATTCTTATCCTACCTGTACGAGGCCGTAGCGACGCTGCCAATGACCCTTGATATATTCCACAGCCGCGGAGAATGCCTCTGGCGATGGTGGTTCTTCCACGAATGAGCGGGCCTCATGCTTTGCCGCTACCAGGATATCGGGGTCTCGCAGGATGTTGGCGATCCTGAGGGATGGCAGGCCGGACTGTTTCGTGCCGAAGAACTCGCCGGGTCCGCGCAGTTTCAGATCCATCTCGGCGATCTTGAAGCCGTCGCTCGAATCGACAAGTGTGCGAATTCGTTCTTTGCCCGTGTCGTTGAGCTTTTCTGTTATCAGGAGACAGTAGCTTTGTTCGGCACCACGACCTACGCGGCCGCGCAACTGGTGCAGTTGAGACAGCCCAAAGCGCTCCGCCTGCTCCACAATCATCACGGTCGCATTTGGCACGTCCACGCCGACTTCAATCACCGTTGTCGATACCAGAATCTTCGTGGCTCCGGCCTTGAACGCGGACATTGCAGCTTCCTTCTCCGCCGACCCAAGCCGGCCGTGCAGCAAGCCTACCGGGATATCGGGAAAGACCTCTTTCGACAGATGTTCGTACATCTGCTGGGCAGCCTTCATTGCCTGAGTTTCTGATTCCACGCCCGGGCTGGAGCCCTCAATGACGGGATACACGACATACGCCTGACGGCCCTGGTCGATCTCTCGCCGCAGTTCGCTGTAGGCCACCTCCACCTGGTCGTTCGTATAGTGCTTCGTTACGATCTTCTGTCTGCCGGGCGGAAGTTCGTCGATGGTTGAGATATCGAGATCGCCGTAGATTGTCATGGCGAGGGTACGGGGAATCGGGGTGGCCGTCATCACCAGAACATCCGGCGTGACACCCTTGCGTGCCAGTTCAAAGCGCTGCATGACTCCGAAACGATGCTGCTCGTCGATGATGATGAAGCCCAGTTTGGCGAATTCCACGTCCTTTTCAATCAGCGCATGAGTCCCGATTGCGACCGGGATCATGCCGAGGCGAAGCATGTCCTTCAGCTTTTGCTTGTCGCGAGCGGGAGTAGAACCCGTCAGAAGCATGACCACGTAGCCAAGTTTTTCAAAGAGAGGCTTCAGGGAAAAATAATGCTGGGTTGCCAGGATTTCCGTGGGTGCGAGGATCGCCACCTGATAGCCATTCTCAATGGCAATGACGGCGGCCTCCGCGGCAACAATGGTCTTGCCGCTGCCCACGTCGCCCTGCATGAGCCGGTTCATGGGGCTTGGGTACGACATATCCCCGGCGATCTCTTTGAGCACGCGCTTTTGGGCACCGGTCGGCTTGAACGGCAGCAGTTTGATGATCTGCTCCCGTACGCGTTGGGTCAACTGGAATTCAATGCCTGGCATCGCGCGGGCGCGACGTCTCTTGATTTCGAGACCGCATTCGAGCCAGAAAAACTCTTCGAAGATCAACCGGAACTGCGCGGGCGAGCGGAACTCGTTCAGCATGCGGATGGGCGTTCCCGGGGGAGGGAAGTGCGCTGCGCGAACGGCGTCGGTTCGTCCGGGGAACTTCAGTTTCGCCGAAATGTGCTTTGGCAGGTAGTCTTCGAGGTCCGGCATCTGCTCCAGCACGCGGTGAATAATCGTGCGAAGTGCACGTGGATTGACCTTGCTGACGGCCTCATAGACAGGTACGATGCGCCCGGTGTGGAGCGCGGAATCGCCTTCATCGTCGTCCCCGGTGAGCAGCTCCGTTTCCGGGTGCATCATCTGCAACTCGCCCCGGTAATTGTCGAACTCGATCTTGCCGAACAGCGCTACACGGGTCCCGACCGTCAGCCGATCCGCCAGATAGGCTCCATGAAACCACTTGCCCAACAATGTGCCACCGGAGCCATCTGTGAAGGTTGCTTCGAACAGTCCGAGGTTACGGCGGCGAAAGCCGGAGAGTTTTGCTGATTTGACTTCGGCAATCACGGTCGCCAGTTCGCCGGGAGCTAACTGTTTGATGGGCTTGAGATTACTGCGGTCCTCGTAGCGAAACGGGAAGTAATGCAGCAGGTCTTCGACGGTTTCAATCCCCCGCGCCTGCAGCATGGCTGCACGGGCCGGGCCGACTCCTTTGATATACGTCAGGTCTGAATCGAGTGCGAGGGGCAATCTTTCAGTTTAAGTTGCCCACGCGTGCGGGGGGCCGCCTACTTCGCGGGCTCTCCGAATGTGATATTTGTCTCCGCGCCGTACTTGCGGTAATTGCGGAAATCGATTACGTTCCGCGTGCATTCGGTAGTCCCGCGCACGCAACTCAGGGCTTCGGAATGCGTCGGCAGCAGGAATTTTCTATCGCCGATCAGAACGAAATCGTAGTCAACAGTGGATTCGATTGTGTCCAGCGGAAACTCCCGCGGCACGTTGCGCGCTGCCATTTCAATGCGCAGTACGCGCGAGGTTTCTTTGTCGATCCAGATCACTCCACCGTAGGCGGGCCGATAGCTGGAGCCTCCGGCATAGACGCGCCAACTGGAGCGGGGCTGTTCGATGGTGTAGTCGTAGCGCCACGCCGGACGGTTGACGATCGTGGTGGCTCGTTTGTTCTTAAACAACGCATCGCTGGCAGGAGAAAGAATTGCCTGGAGTGTGCTGACAAACTCGCCTTCGGACCAGGAACCCGATTTATCCACGTCCTTTGTTGCTTTGCCGTTCACCAGCAGGTTCTTGTAGGTTTCTTTGCCATTTTCGGCCACAACGTCGGCAGTCACAATGTCCAGCGCCTGCCAGGAGGTTTTACCTTTGCTGGCGGAGTCCGACTGGTAACGGGTCGTAAACTGCTTGACCGTGTAGTTCGGCAGCGTCTCTGTGAAGGCGAAGGCTTCCTCGCGTGTCTGGTCAATGATGGGATCGTCCGTGGCGGGTGTTCCGGATGGCGAGGGCAGGCGATCTTCCGCAACCTGTGGCGGTGCAGCAGGCAGGCGGGTGACGCCATTTACCTCTTCTGAGCGGACACTGGGGCGTTCCGGGACAGAGTCGGATGCTGTCTGGTCCCGCGGTGTGGCACCGCGGCGCAGAACCGGCGGACCAGGGTCTCCCGGCATTGGGGTGCTGACGGAAGCGGAATTGGGTGCGCGGGAAACTGGCGCTGCCGCAGAAGATGAATCATCCGTGCTGCCGGAATCGGCGCGGCGCATACGCGGGCGGCCATCATCGGCGGAAGTGCTGTCGTTCGAACTGGCGGGTGAAGAGGCCGCCGATGACGCACTGCCGGACCCGCTATCCGCGCGCCGCATCTTCGGCCGGTCGTCTGTTGAAGTGTCGGACTTCGTATTTTGATCGTCCGCGTGCATCGAGGTATTGATTGGCTTATTGGCTGCGGAGCGTTCCTGTGGCGTGGCTTTGCGTGTTAACGTCACGGAGGTGACCAGGAAATTGGAATTCATGTCCTGGGAGGCCTGGACTGTCACGTAGTCCCCGGGATCGAAATCGGTCTCGCGGGCGGTGCCGAAGGTGTCGTAATACCGGGTGTTTCGCTGCGTCTGCATCGTGATGATGCGCGCGTCGTCGGTCTCAACGGTGAGGTTGTAAGGGGAAATCTGCCGCAGGTTACCGGTGATCATCTGGCCCATGCCTGGCATCTGGCGGCCGCCTGGCATTTGTACGCCGCCGGGATATTGCCCGCCCGGGCATTGGCCGTTCGTGGGGTACTGTCCTCCGGGGCATTGCTGGCCGTTTGTCGGATACTGCCCGCCGGGATAAGTTGTGCCGCCAACGGGTATGCGGATACCGCCGGGCAAAGTGATCCCGCCCCCACCGTATTGCCCGAAGGCATTCAGCGACACCGTCAACAGCAGCGGGAACATCCAGCGTGGCATAAGACTCTCCGGACGCGTCGGATGGAAATCGGGTTCCACACGTCCAAACCTATTATGGCCTAAATGAGCGGACTGGAATGTCGATAGTGAGTTTAAACAGGAGCGTGGCTCAAGTCGTCGGCGATTTCCCTGCCAACTCCACCGAAGTCCTCATAAACCTCTTTGGCTCTGGCCAGGGCGGCGTCTACGTGGGGGAGGATGTTCTCGCGGCCGATCTCATCCGCCAGAATCGATTCTGAGATCAACTGGTGAGGCTGGTCCCGCGCGCCACAGAGCAGCAGGGTACGTCCCGACTGGCGCAGTCTCTTTGCCAGTACCGCGATCGCATGAAGTCCGGTGGCATCGAGGGCCGTCATGTTTCTGAGCCGCAAAGCGAGTACTGGCGGAAACTTTGTGAGATCGCGGGTGGCCTCCGCCAGTTTCTCGGTGGTCCCGAACAGGAAAGGCCCGTGGATACGAAGAATCATCACATAAGGAGGCAGTTGCTTATCCTGCAAGACATGCGCATAGCCGGCGCGGAGATAGTCCTCGGTGACCGGTGTGACGCTGGTGGTTTCCGAAATCCGATGGATGTACAGCAGCGCAGCCAGTGCCATGCCGACTTCCACGGCGACGGTCAGATCCGCGAGTACCGTCAGGGCGAAAGTAGCGGCCCAGACAGAAATGTCGGTCTTTGAAAGTCGCAGGATCACCGGGATCTCGCGCCACTCGCCCATGTTGTAAGCCACCACAAAGAGCACAGCGGCAAGTGTAGCCAGCGGGATGAATTTAGCCACCGGGGCGGCCACCAGCAGGATCAGCAGCAACGTCAGGGCGTGGACCATTCCAGCCACGGGGGTTTTGGCTCCGGAGCGCACATTGGTCGCTGTGCGCGCTATTGCGCCGGTGGCTGGAATGCCACCGAACATCGGCGAGCAGATATTCGCAATGCCCTGAGCGATCAGTTCTACGTTGGAATTATGCCGGTCTCCCGACATGCTATCCGCGACCACAGCCGAGAGCAGACTTTCAATTGCCGCCAGCATTGCCACCGTGAACGCCGCTGGAATCAGGGGCGTTATCTTCACATGAGTCAGGTCCGGCAAGGCGAAGTGCGGGAAGCCGCTCGGGAGGCCCCCGAATTTTGAGCCGATTGTTTCAATTTGAAGGTGGAAGAGTACCCCCGCAGCCGTGCAAATCACAAGCGCCACGATGGAACCAGGAACCTTCTTTGTCCAGCGTGGCAGAAAGATCACCACGGCGAGGGAGAATGCCCCAACTGCGATTGCCATACCGTTTGCAGACGCGAAGTTCTCGGCCAACACACCCAGGCGCGGCAGAAACTCACTTGGGACAGGAGGTGTCGTCAGGCCGAAAAAGTCTTTGATTTCGGTGGAAGCGATCAGCAACGCGATGCCGTTCGTGAATCCAATCGTGACCGGCCGGGGAATAAAACGAACGGCGGAACCCAGGCCTGTTGCTCCCATCACCACCAGCATGGCTCCGGCCATCATCGTCACCACGGCCAGCCCGGCAATTCCGGACTTCGCGACAATACCGGCAACTATCACCACGAAGGCGCCCGTGGGGCCGCCGATCTGCACGGTGGAGCCTCCGAGTGCCGAGATCAGGAATCCTGCGACCACCGCCGTGTAGATACCCGCCTGGGGTGCCACTCCGGAGGAGATACCGAACGCCATTGCGAGAGGCAAGGCAACCAGACCCACGGTAACGCCGGCGGCAAGGTCCTGGGTGAATTTTTGGGCGGAGTAGTCCCGAAGGCTCGAAACCAGCTTCGGGAGCCATTTGCTTTCGGACCTCGCGGACGCAGAACTCAATGTCGACGATCCCCGAAATTCCCAAGGGTAGTCATAACCGGCATTTTCGCACGACAACACGTTTTCCGGCCTGGGAAGTCTATTGCAGCGCCAGATGAGCCTGAAGGAGCAAAAAAGATGTCGGGAATTGAGCATCAGTATGAACAAGAACGAACACCAGAGCCTGGAGCCGCATCAGCCATTTGATGAAAGGCACTGAAGAGGTCGACTTCCAGGGCTGGTTCCGGCGGGACTGGCGTAACCGGAGCGGGGGAGCGCCAGACACCATCTCCAGCCGACCCACGTTCGATCGCTAATCCAGACGGGCAGGCCCGCGCGATTACGATAGTTGTAATCGTGCTGATCACCAAGAAAGAAACCATGCGGGTTGTCTCGGCGTTTGAGCCGGGTAATGACGGTCTCTCGCAGAAGAGCAAAGACCTGATTCAACTACTCATACGCCATGGCCAGAAGCCGTTCTCCGCGCGTCAGTACTGGCCTGGGCACATCACCTGCACCGCGCTGATCTTCCATCCGCGGGAACAGCGTGTCCTTGTGATCCATCACCACCGGCTGCAGCGCTGGCTGCTGCCCGGGGGCCATGTCGAGAAGCGCGATCCATCGCTCGATGCCGTCGCCGCACGTGAAGCTCTGGAAGAGACGCGCGTCCAGATCGACAAGCGCTTCACGCCTTTTCTTGTTGGCGTGGATGTTCACGGTATCCCGCCAAAGCTGCGCGAGCCGTATCATCTGCATCATGATCTGGTTTGGTGTTTCCGTGCCACGAGCGATCAGATCGAGGTGACAACAGAAGCCCTTGACGTCAGGTGGGCCGGAGAGCGCGACTGGGATGGTCTGGCACTAACTGCCAGTATCCGGCGATCGATTGAGCGCGCGTTGCCGCGCGTTCCGCGATAAAATTCGGCGTGCGGCATTTTCTGTCCATCATTTTCGGAGCGGCGTTTACGGTTGCCACAGCCTGGTCGCTTGGCTGCTTGCTGTTCGCCAGACTGAAGATTCGCCTGCACCGCGTGGAGCACGACCTTCTGGCCGGAATTACCGGGGCAGCGATGCTGAGTTTCGTGATGTTCGCGCTCTGCGTCGTGCATGCCGTTTGGATCCCGGCCATGTGGATGCTGGGATTCACATCTCTGGCACTCAACCGGAAGTTTGGTGTTCGTGCCTGCCCGGACTCGGTTAACCCGTTACCGCGTCGCTGGAAATGGTTATTCGGATTTCCATTTGTCTTTTATGCCGTCGTATACCTCTCCAACAGTATTGCCCCGGAAACGAGTCCGGATGGGCAAGCTTACCATCTGGGGCTGGTGTACCGATTCTTTCGCCAGCATGGATTCGAGCGGCTCACTACCAACATGTACGCGAACCTGTCGGAAGGCATGGAGATGCTCTTTCTGTTCGCGTTTTCCTTTGGCCGTCACGCTGCGGCCGCAACGGTCCACTGTTGTTTCCTCCTGGCGTTGCCGCTCCTGATCCTGTGCTACGGAAAACGGATCGGACGTCCTCTTACGGGTGCCTGTGCCGCGATGCTGGTGTACCTTTCGCCGCTCGCCGGCATCGATGGCGTGAGCGCTTATAACGATGTCGCGCTTGCTACCGCTGCCTTTGCCACGTTTTATCTGGTCGAGATCTGGCGGGAGGACAACCGGCCACCTGCACTGCTGGTACCTATCGGTCTGCTTGCAGGTTTCTGTTTCGCGATCAAGTACACGGGATTCGTAACGGCAGTCTACGTCTTCTGCGTGGTGGCATGGGACTACTCCACTCGATCGACGAAGTCGCGGCGTCAGTTGTTTGCCGCATTGGCCACTCTCTCCTGCATGGTGATTTTGATGGCCGCTCCCTGGATGGTAAAAAACTGGCTGTGGCTGGGGAATCCACTTTCGCCCTTTTTCAATCGCGTATTTCCGAATCCTTTCACCCACATCACGTTTGAGGATGAATACCGCCGGTATTTTCGTACTTACGACCTTCCCAGCCTCAGACCGCTATTCTGGATGGTCACAGTCAAAGGCCAGTTGGGCGGTCAAATCGGGCCCACTTTCCTGCTGGCACCTCTGGCTCTGCTGTGTCTTCGCAAGCCGGAGGGTCGCAGGATTCTTCTCGCCGGTTTCTTTGTCCTGCTGCCCTATCCGCAGAACCTGGGTGCCCGCTTCCTGATTCCCGTACTGCCCTTCGCAGCGTTGGGTATCGCCCTTGCGTTGCAGGCCACGCGCGCTACCCAAGGTGCGCTGATCATGGCGGCTGCACTGCTGGCGTGGCCCAGAGTCATTCATCGATACAGCGCCCCTGCCGGCGGTTGGCAGATTT
This sequence comes from uncultured Acidobacteriia bacterium, assembly GCA_903875575.1. Lineage (GTDB taxonomy): Bacteria > Acidobacteriota > Terriglobia > Bryobacterales > Bryobacteraceae > BOG-234. The sequence goes on from CAIQWJ010000018.1 coordinate 67,164, forward strand.
CGCACGTGCCGTGGAAGGCCGCGCTTGGCATCGTTCCTCAGGACCAGTATTTGCGGCAATACTCGGATGGCTGGATACCGGCCCGCATGCTGGACCAGTTCGTACCAGCAGGAAAACGCGTCTGGAGCACGACGCCGGTGGCGGAAGCGTATTCCACCACCGATGTCCTTGTGAACTACTACTCAGCCGAGGGCGAACTGATTCAGGATATTCTAACCACGGCTGTGAAGACTGACTTTCAGCCCTTATGGAATCTTCGTTATACCTTTCGCCCCAGAGAACTAACCGCTGTCCGGTTGGTACAGCATGCGAAGGCACAGGACGTCTGGAGCATCGGGGAGATGAGGTTTTTCCTGGGCGACCGTGAGCTTCATCCCACGCGGCGATGGAAGTTTGATGCTTCGCCTTTTCCCTGGGATATTGGACTGGCGTTCGATCAAAACCCCGTGACGCGATGGCGGGCATGGGCACCTTCGCTTCAAGGGATGCATGTGGACGTCGATTTCGGTGAGCCCGTAGACATGGACCGGATTGAGATGCATTCGTCGCATGACCAGTGGCAAGCCGATGTCACACTGGAAGGGATCAGCGCGCATCTGGACAAACTGGAGGATCCGCCCTACGGGGATCTGCGGCGGTTGGCCACTGCCACCGTGAAGCAGAGAGGCATTGACTACCTGCTGATCGGCGGCGACCATTGGCTTACTGCCGACATCAACGCAGATCCGGCCCGATGGGGTCTGAAAAAACTCGCGGACCGCGGCGCAACCTGGTTACTGGAGATTAAATGAGCGACTTGTTTCTGGGCGTTGACGGCGGACAATCGAGCACTACGGCGGTAATTGGCGACGCTGACGGTCACATCGTGGGCTGGGCCACTGCCGGACCCTGCAACCATGTTGGGGCTTCAGAAGGTCGCGCAAAGTTCCTCCGTGTCATGGGTGAATGCCTTTCACAGGCATTCGCGCGCGCCGGGTTGGTCACCAGGGAGTCTCGCCACTTCAAAGCCGCCTGTCTCGGCATGAGCGGCGGCCCGGATGACAAGGCCGCGTTGCTCGCAGATTTGGTCGAAACGGATCGCATGACTGTCACCCACGATGCCAAAATTGCCTGGGCGGGAGCCACCGAAGCCAGGCCCGGTCTGATCGTGGTCGCCGGTACGGGTTCGATTGCGTATGGCGAGAATTCTCACGGCGAGACGGCCCGCGCCGGCGGCTGGGGATATATTTATGGCGACGAGGGCGGCGGTTTCGATATCGCACGCCAGGCGCTTCGTGCTGCGCTGCGTGAGTTTGAAGGCTGGGGTCCCCGGACGGCACTGGCACCCGCATTGGCCGAACTGACGGGCACCAGCAATGCAAACGAAGCGCTGCATCGGCTGTACACCGCCGAATGGCCCCGTGCGCGCGTCGCAGAATTCGCCATGGCCGTCGATCGTCTGGCCGAAGAAGGAGACCCCGTGGCCGCTGACATTCTCCGTCAGGCCGCTCAGCAATTAGCGCTGCTGGCGGCGGCCGTGCGTCGCCAACTCTGGGGTGAGAGCGTGCCGGCAGCCGTCCCGGTGCGCGTCTCGTGGATCGGCGGTGTCTTTCAGAGCCAAATTCTTCTGGATCGTTTTCGTACCCTTGTCTCGCTCGATGGCAACGCGGAAGCGTTGGTGCCGCGAAGAGGTCCGGCTGCCGGAGCGTTGATTCTCGCGTATCGTGCGGCGGGGCTGCCTGTGCTGCCGGAGTCGTTTACAACAGGCAAAGCGTGAAGCGTTACAATCTTTGGAAATGACTCCCGGAATTTCTTCTATCGGACAAATTGGCCTGCCAGTACTTGACCTGCCGCGTGCCATCGCGTTCTATCGTGACGTACTGGGGCTGCGGTTTCTGTTTGAAGCCAATAAAATGGCTTTCTTCGACTGTGGTGGTCTGCGGCTCATGCTGAATGGTTTTGAAACCTCCACCCCGACGCATGGTTCCATCGTCTATTACAAGACCGCCGACATTCAGGCTGCTGCGGCTTCCATCACCGAACACGGCATTGCGCTGGAGGCTGCCCCGCATTTTGTGGCGAAGATGCCGGACCACGATTTGTGGATGGCTTTCCTGCGGGATTCAGAAGGCAACCTGGTCGGACTGATGAGCGAAGTTCGCCACTAAAGGCTGCTACCCTCAGATTTCCAGCAGATCCTTTGGCGTCGGCGTCAGCACCTCGCAGCCGGTCTGCGTGACCAGCACTGTATCTTCAATCCGGATACCGCCCCAGCCCTCAATGTACACGCCGGGCTCGATGGTAATCGCCATTCCTGCTTCCAGTTTTGTCTTGTCGCTCTTGCCAAGGCGCGGACCTTCGTGAATCTCCAGACCCAGACCGTGCCCGGTGGAATGCACAAATTCGCGCTCGAGACTGTGCAGTTTCAGCGTCCGGCGCGTCGCACGATCCACGGCTGCTGCTGAGGCCCCGGCCCGCACCGCCGCAATCCCGGCGAGTTGCGCTTCCAATACAGCCCGGTACACTCGCTTGTACTTCGCGTCAGCCTTTCCAACGTAAGCCATGCGCGTCATGTCGCTCGCGTAACCGTTCTTGAACGCGCCCATGTCAATCAGCAGCATCCCAATCCCGATCCTGGCCGCTCCAGGCCGCGCATGCGGCAGCGCAGCACGCGCACCCGACGCCACGATCGTGTCGAACGCGGGCCCATCAGCCCCCAGTTTCCGGCTCTGATAGTCGATCTCAGCGGCGAGCGCGGTCTCCGTCATGCCGACTTTAAAGCGTTTCAACGCCGCAGCCAGCGCGCTCGAATTGATATCCACCGCTGCCCGAATCAGCTTGACTTCGCCTTCATCTTTGACCATGCGAAGTTTGGCGATCAGGCCCTCTGGCGCAGGCACCAATTTCGCCTTCGCGGGAAACGCCTTCGTCAACCCTTCGAGACGTGCCACGTTGATGTGTTCCGGCTCGAAGCCAACCTTTATGAGCCGTTTGCGCTTGACTTCGGCCGCCACAGCCCCGGTCAGCGGGCCTCTGGCGATCGTCACCTCGCAATTAACCTGCTGTTTTGACTGCACTGTGTATCGCGGATCCGTAAACAGGACGGCCCGAGCGTCCGAATAGATCAGCAGGTTAGCGCTGCTTCCGGTGAACCCCGTCAGATAGCGCACGTTTTGCAGGCTCGTGATCAGCAGAGCGTCAAGATCCAGATCGGCGGCCCATGCGGCGGCGCGTATGCGGCGTGTTTCTTCAATGGTGGTCATGATGGTCTTTCTTATGGCAACAGAATGAGTTTGCCAGCTGTCTTTCGGCCTTCCAGATCGCGATGTGCGTCCGCGGCGTTCGCCAGCGGATAAGTGCGATCCACCCGAAGCTTCAATTGACCGGCGGCGATCCATCCGAGTACGTCACCCGCTCGCCACAAAAGTTCTTCGCGCGTCGCGGCATAGTGCGCCAGACCCGGGCGGGTGAGGAACAACGATCCCTTCGGATTCAGGATACCCGGATCGAAAGGAGAAACCGCTCCGCTCGATTGTCCGAACAGCACCATCATGCCGCGTGGCCGGAGCGCATCGAGTCCTTTGAGAAAAGTATTCGCACCCACGGAATCGTAAACTACGTCCACACCGCGCCCATTGGTAATGCGTTTGACTTCGGCTACAAAATCCTGCCGCGTGTAAACGATCACTTCGTCGGCGCCGGCCTCTTTTGCAATCGCGGCTTTTTCGTCGGAACCAGCCGTGCCGATCACCGTTGCTCCCAGCATTTTCGCCATCTGAACGGTCAGGCCGCCTGCGCCACCAGCCGCCGCATGCACCAAAGCGACATCGCCGGGTTTCAGTGCGAACGTCGAATGCGTCAGGTAGTGTGCGGTCATACCTTGCAGCATCGCCGCGGCCGCGGTCGTGAAATCCAGACTATCCGGCAGCTTCACCAGCTGCACCGCCGGCACCAGTGCGTACTCCGCATAAGAACCCCGAACCATCGCGTAAGCAACGCGATCCCCCACCTGGACCGTGTCAACGCCGTCGCCTATGGCCTCCACCACCCCAGCCCCTTCACTGCCGGGCGTAAATGGCAGATCCGCCTTGTACAAACCAATGCGGAAATAGACGTCAATGAAATTGACGCCGGCGGCAGATATGCGCACCAGCGCCTGTCCAGGACCAGGTGAGGGAACTGCGGTCTCCGCTATGACGAGTTGTTCCGGGCCGCCGGTTTGTGTTACCTGAATGTTTTTCATATTCGTTGTAGTGTGAGCCGAAAAGCCCGACGCAGATGGACTGCGATGGCATAGAAAAGTAAGTACAGGACGCCGAAGGGAAATGCCACCAGTCTGCCCAGCGTGTGCAGCGCTCCGGCACCGGAAAGCCCTAACCGCACCAGCACGAACCCTTTGATTGCCTTCGTGTTCCGGCGGTTCAGCCAGAAGTAGTCGCCGTTCTCATTGATGACGAAAAACTTCGCCGGTACCTGCACGGCCAGCCACCACTTCCACTTGTTCATGATCGGCTCTGCGGCGCAGATCATTCCGGCATAAGCGTAATCCTGGCTGCGTAACTCGCGCAGAAGCTCGCGCTTCCGTTCCGGCGTACCGTAGTCGGCAACATGGAACACTCTGGAGCCCTCTGCCAAACCAGCCGGAAGACCCGCGTAGCAGGTAACCAGATCCATCGGCATATCTTCGCCCCAGCCAGCTTGTAAGTGCGCGATGATGCCCTCCAGAATGCCGCGTGACCCGCTCTCAATCAGCAGAATGCGCGTGCCCTTGGGCTGGGCCAGACTGAGGACATACTTCACACCCCAGATTTAGCACACACTATCGCTTGGCATCGCGCTTGTGCCAGTCGTCCTTATACAGGTCGAAGTGGACCTTCTCGCGCGGGTGGGCGGCGATGAAGTCTTCGTCGATGATCACCCCGAGTCCCGGACCTTCCGGCAGACTGAAGTACCCATCCACCACTTCCGGGTAGCTCTTCACCGCGCCCTTCACCCAGGCATCGGCAAAATCGTTGAAGTGTTCCTGAATCTTGAAGTTTGGCGTGCAGGCCGCCAGATGCAGATTCGCTGCAGTCGCCACAGGTCCGCCCACGTTGTGCGGCGCAGTCAGCATGTAATAAGATTCCGCCCACGCCGCCAGCTTGCGCGCTTCAGAAATGCCGCCGAAGTGGCCCAGGTCCACCTGGACGATGTCGCAGGCCTGAAGTTCGAACAATTCGCGGCACTCCGTCCGCGTGTGGATGCGTTCGCCCGTCGCGATGGGCGTCTGGATCGCGTCGGAAACCTTCTTCAGTGCCGCCAGATTCTCCGGTGGGACCGGCTCTTCCACCCAACCCGGACGGAAAGGTTCCAGGTCCCGGGCAATTCCGATCGCAACCGCCGGATTGAAGCGCCCATGCATCTCCACAAAGATGTCGAAATCGGGCCCTACCGCGTCACGCACCGCTTCGACCAGCGAAATGGAGCGCATCCGCTCCTTGCGGTCCAGTTCGTAAAAACCGGAACCAAACGGATCCAGTTTGGCGGCCTCGTAGCCTCGGGCCACCACTGCCTTCGCCGCTTTGGCAAATTCTTCGGGAGTGCGTTCAACGGTATACCAGCCGTTTGCATAGGCTTTGATCTTTTGTCGCACGGCACCGCCCATTAGCCGGTAGACAGGCTGGTTGAGGGCCTTGCCTACGATGTCCCAACAGGCCATCTCTACCAGGGCGATGCCGCTCATGGCCACTTCGCCAGCCCTGCTATAGTCGTTGCGGCGCATCGAATCGACCATTCGCTCACGATCAAAGGGATCCTTACCGATCACGTAACGCGGTGCCGCTTCGGCCAGATAACCCAGCAGAGCGTCCGTATTGTTGATCATCCGGACCTCGCCGACGCCGGTCAGGCCTTCGTCGGTTTCCAGCACCAGGAAAGTCAGATTGCGCCATGGCGTGCCCATGACCAGCGGGCGAACTTTAGTGATTTTCATATGGTTTCTCTCAGATTACAGCAGGCTTAGTATGTGAACCGCATCGTCAGCTGAATTCGCCGGGTGCCCAGCGCTCCGCCACTGGTCGTATTGAGCGATTCCCCGAAGAACGGTGAATTCAGTCTGCCGATTGGATTGCTCAGACTCACGTGATTAAACGCGTCCGTCGCCGCGATGGTGCAACCGATGTTGTAGCGGTGACTCGCGGACGGAATCGTACCCATTGCACTCTTGCGGCTGTGTGGCGCGGTGGCAGCAGTTGCCGGGGCGGCGGCGGAAGCATTGCGGCTCTCACCCCAGCCCCAGGTCCGGCTGAGTCGTACATCGACGCGATATTGAGCGGGTCCATCAGCATAGTTCATGGGAATAATGACCGAACCAGGTCCGGGCGCAATGTTGAAATTGCCGTACGGCGTGCATTTGATGTTCCCCCCGCAGGCCGCGCCAGTAGGTGCGAACGCAGGCCTGTCGTTGAACATCCGGTCAGCATTAAGATCCGTACCCGTCGTGATATTGAACGGCGTGGACGAATTTGCGGAGAACGATGGCGAAAGGATCATTCGGAAGGGGATCCCGACGCTGCCAATCACGTAGCCCGTGTGTTTCGCGACAACCGATGCACGCGTCCAATCCACGGACGTATCGTACTGATTGCTGGGAAACCCAAATGAATTCGTATGGTATTCGGTGAGCACGTAATATCCATTCAACGAAACGTGATTGTTCATACGAGTACTCCCGCTGGCGATGCGCTGTGTTTCCTTGAACAGCTCGGAGTTTTCATACAGGTAAATGTCGCCCTGTCCGGGGTAGGGAAGGGTGCCTGTTCCTGTCGCGGCGTTGTATGTTCCCGGCAGGAAAGTATTGATACTTCGCGAGCGCAAATCGTGCACGCCGCGCGAATTTGTCATGCTGACCGCCACGGAGGTTCGTCCCGGCAGCGCGCGCTCCACCGAACCCGCCGTCTGGATCATGTAAGACGCCTTCAGATGGGAATCCGTCTCGTAAGTCGGCTGGTTGGCGGTGGCCAGCAGAGAAAGCGGAGGAATCCCGGTCGGTGTTCCGAAGTAGGCGAGTGCCTGGTACGCCTGTTGTTTGTTTCCAGAAGTGGAGGTGATGCTGTAATCCTGTTGACCGCTGCCGTTGAAACGCACTGTGTTCAGAGTGTTCCCCAGAGGATACCGATCAAAGAACATACCGGCGCCGCCACGGAGAACCGTTTTGCCCCCCTTGCTGGCGGTGCTGCCTGGTGCCCATGAGATCGCAACGCGCGGAGCGAAGTCGCCATGGTCATGGATGTTGGTCTGCGTCTCGTAACGAAGACCGCCGCTAACCGTCAGACCGGGTCGCACTCGCCAATCGTCCTGCAAGTATAAGCTGGCATCGTACTGTCCCTTGCCGAACAGCGTAGGGCCGGAATTCAGCGAATAGGCTGTCGGTCCGCAGCCTTCGGCCAGAATCGTCGACATCGGAATGCCTTGTCGCAGTAACAACTCCGTTTGCTGGTAAACGTCCAGCGATGTCGGGTTCGCGATGCCAGCCAGGCAGGTTGCGCCAGCCGTATTCTGCGGGGTCAGGAAAGAATAGGTCCCGTTGTAGTTTGATGTGGATCGCAGACTGAGTCGTGCCGCCCTGACTCTGGCTCCGAATTTCACCGCGTGCCGCCCAACTGTAACGGTGTTGTTCTGCTGCAGTTCGTAGTTCCGCGTGCGCGAGTAGTTCGCAGCCGTTGCTCCGCCTCCGGCAAAGGCGCTCGCAACACTGATCGTCGGCCCGCCGAAGCCCGCCGCATTGGTGTTATAACGCGAATCGTCAAGTTGAAACAGCAGTTCGCTGACGGCGCGCGTGCCGATCACCATAGTCTCCGTCGCCTGGATAGTGGTGTACTTGCCCGCGTTCGCCGTCTCCAGCGTGGGCAGGCTAAAGCCGCCCACCCCACCCACGGCGTTGCTGCTGGATCGCGCATAACGAATCACCAGCGTATTGTTCTGGTTGATCGCGTAGTCGAGTCGCGGATTCACGTTCCAGCTCTTCCAGGGCGTTGCGTAAGTCGCGTTGTACGTCGTTTTTGCCAGAGTCAAAGGATCCAGTGTTGTCGCCAGGATCAGTGCGCTGTTGTTGAAGTGGCGATCGCTCACGTCCAGAAACCACGAAAAGTTTTTCAAAAGCGGACCGCTGGCACTGCCGGACTCCTGATCGTTGTTATACGCGGGCATCGGCCCCACAACGAACGGATTACGCGTATCCAGATTCCTGTTGCCGAGCGTATAGAAGCCACTGAAGTGATAGAGATCCGTACCTGGCCTTGTCAGGATCTGAATCCGGCCATAACCGGGGCGATCGAATTCTGCGGCAAAGGGATTGGAATTGATCCGGATCTCGCGTATCGAACTCTTCGGCGGCATTTGGCCGCCGCTGAAGCCGTCCACGTACATCTGGGCGCCATTCGGTCCCGCGGCAGGACCCGCCAGCGCAGCCAACTGCGCGGCCAACTCATCCGGGTCGTCCGGCAAAGCGTCGAAGTCCGACTGATCGATCACCAGCGCGCTCGCGTTGCTGGAGGGTTCCACGCTCACCGCTCCGACACCTGTCTCCTCCACTGTCAACTGCTGTGATGAACCGGCCAGTTGCAATGAGATGTCCAGACTTGTTGGTTGCCCGGAGGCAATCACAACCTTCGGCCGCGTGGCATCCAGAAAGCCCGGCATGGACGCACGAATTGTGTATTGCCCCACTGGCACCGATATGGTGTACCTGCCGTTGACGTCTGTCACAATGTCACGGGTAACGCCGTTTCCTGTCAAATGGACTACGGCATTCGGCACAACAGACGCCGATGGATCTGTCACTTCGCCGGACAGACTACCTAATGTCTGGGCCAATGCCCGGCGATCAAATCCCGTTGCGATTACTATCCATGCGGCGAGCGTGGCCGCAACTCCTGCGTGAACCTTAACCGACACGAAAGTACCTGTCCCGAATGGCGTTCTTCAAAGTATATATGATGTGGAACCGGTTCCGCCCCGAAGGTTGTGCGAATGATCACAGGCGGGAAGATGAATTCGTTTGAGGCGCATCCGCTACACTCGGACGAGTGTTGCTCTGTTCCGTTCGCGATTGCCAAAAGCCGTTGACCCGTGAAGGTGGCCGCCTGTTTTGCGAGGCTGGACATTCGTTCGACGTCTCCCGCAGCGGCTACGTGAATCTTCTCCAGCCGCAGGAGCGCCGCTCGAAGCAACCGGGGGATACCGCTGCCGCAGTGGCAGCAAGACGCCGGCTTCACGACCGCGGTGCGACGGAACCCCTGCTCCGCGGCATAGGCGAAATGACTGGCTTATCTGCATCGGATTGCGTCCTTGACGCAGGCTGTGGCGAGGGTTTTTACCTTGGGTGTCTTGCCCGGAATTATGGATTCAGCGCACACGGCGTCGATATCTCCATCCCCGCTATTGAGGCGGCCTCGCGCCGATTCCCTGGCGTCGAATGGATCGTCGCCAATGCCGATCGTTTCATCCCCTATGCCGACCACTCGTTTTCCATGGTCATCTCCATCACCGCTCGCATGAATGCCCCCGAATTCCGTCGCGTTCTGCGTGACGACGGGCGCTTATTGGTCGCCCTGCCCTCGCCCGATGACATCATCGAACTCCGCGGCGTTGGGCGCGAACGACTGGAGCGAACCATAGAAACCTTCGCATCGGGGTTTATTCTCGAAGGGCAAAAACGTGTCGCCACTACGGCAGATCTGGATGCCTCGGGTGTGGAAGATGTGCTTCTGTCCATCTACCGGCCCATGGGATCAAAACCGGTTGCGGCGACCCGTGTCACGTTCAGCCTGGATCTGCTTCTGTTCCGCGCGGCCTGATACTTCCATGCCTTCAGGCCGTGCCGAGCAGACGCCTGTCGAAGGGATCCCGTTCCGGAGTGCCGAGCCGGATACGGCAAAACCCGGGATGCGCCGGATTAATCAAGAGATTCCGCTCCAGCGGCAGCACAGCGGAAGGCACCAGAATCCCAAGCGATTTGCCCTCGGCAATCCAACGATCGCCTGCCATTCTCGCAGTCTGACTGAAGGGCAATTCATCCCAACCGGATGGTGGGCTGCCGAGTTGTTCGACAAGCGAATCTGGTACTTCGACAGGCAAAAGCACTGCGTCCAGAGGCAGATAATCGCGCCCCACGTGGACCAGTGCTTCCAGCACAGCCAACGGACGGCTCGTCGCCGCATAGGCCATTCGCACGCCTTTCGAATTCCAACGGCTGCCACGTCGTGCCGCGCCGATGCCCGAAAGCGGATTGGCGGCGTAAACAGGCCGCACAATCCGCCATACAATCACTAAGCAAACTCCCCGAATTCGATGCGCTCCAGCTCATCCGTCACCAATTGGGCGCCAGCGTCGCAATCAAGAAGGCTCAGGGGAGGGGAATTGTAAAGCACGGGACTATTCTGCCGCAGCCAACCGGCGGCACGCACACCGTCTCCAAATACCCGAGTGGCTTCCTCAAAAACCCGGCCCACGCGCAATAAGCGATCAGCTTCATCGGTTTTGAGGTAACCTTCGGTCTTCCGTCGGACCGCTGTACGTTCCGAAATCCCGATCAGGCGCAACAATTCGGCGGGTTCAATCCCCAGCCTGAAGCTAAAGCCCGCCACGGAAGACCAAGGCACCGAATTCGGCCGTAACTGAACAAGACGAAGGCTGCGTAATTCAGCGTCTTCGGCCTTGAGGTCCGTCACCATGTCCAGAACAGATTCCGCGCTAATCACTTCGCACCTCCTGCCATCTGTCTAGTAGTATACGCCATCTGGCGCTCCCCTGCAAATATAGCCCGCCAACGAGCTACCTACTTCGGTCCCAGTAGTGCCACTTGCCCACTTGCCTCAAATCCCATGGAGCGATAGAGTGGCCGACCCATGTCCGAAGCGTGCAATGCTGCTCGCGTAAGCCCGGTTTTTGTCATACCGTATTCAATTGCGTGCCGCATGACGGCCTCCGCGTAGCCACGTCCGTGCGCCTCCGGCAATGTCGCGACAAGCGCCACATAAAGGCAATTCCGGACGGGAAAGGTCGCCGAGGTAGTCACGGCCCGGCCATCCGCATACCCCACGAAACCGAAACTGGTCTCCTCGGGTTGCCACAGGAGCAAATTACAAATGCACTTAAAGAGGTCGGGTTGCATTCCGTAGGCCTGAGCGTTGACCATGGCCAGATCGGTCGCCGTCGCCGGATCTGCGACCCGACGATACTCCATTTGCGGCGCGGGTCGCCGGGCCGGCAGCAACTGGCCCGAATCCATCCCCGTCATATTGAGCGCCAGGGTGTAGCCCTCGCTCGCAATCAAGTCCTGCCCATCCCCCGGCATCCACTCACCGCAGACCGCCACCAGCGAACCATATCTGCACGCGGCGGCCCGCCGTTTTGTCACGCCCAGGGCAGCGCGAAAATCGGCGGCACGAGGCGTCGGATGCTCAATCACCGAAATGTTCAGAAACGGCAGCGGCAGATGTCCGAATAGACTGAACACGCCCGCGTCCCGCTCCAGTGTTGCGTCCGGAAACCGGCGCACCATCAATTCCCACGCGTCCATCAGGACGTTCATGTTTTCCGCGGCTGAAAGCATCGCGTGCTTTCAGTAGACTAATTCAGTTCCCGGACCCAGATATTCCGGAAGCTGATCGGCTCGCTCTTGTCGCCATGGGCCTGGAGCTTGATCGGCGCGGTGTCGTACTTCTTGTAAACGGGTTGCCCGATATACAGCGTTTCGCCCTTCAGTTCGAAGTGGTTCTGCACCAGTACGCCGTTGAAGATCACCGTGACATATGCCGGGGTCTTGACGGAACCGTCGGCGTTGAACACCGGCGCGGTCCAGACGACGTCGTAGCTCTGCCATTCGCCGGGTTTGCGATTCGGATTCGCCAGAGGAATGGCTTGCTTGTACATGCTGCCGGCCTGGCCATTCACATAAGTTTTGTTGTTATACGAATCGAGGATCTGTAGTTCATAGCCAGCGTCGCCACCGCCGGTGGACGCCAGAAATACGCCGCTGTTGCCACGCGCCTGATCGGTGCCCGTGATATTTTCCGGAATCTTCCATTCGATATGAAGCTGATAGTTTTTAAAGCTCCGCTTCGTCTCGATGTTTCCCACGCCTGGGGCTTTACTTACGGTCATCACCCCATCAGCCACAGTCCATTTGGCCGGGGACTTATCCTTGTTCGACACCCACTCATCCAGATTCTTCCCGTCGAACAGCACGATAGCGTCAGAAGGGGGCGCGGCGTTCGTGGCCCCAGGCGTCACGACTTTTGGAACCGGCTCCCATACCTCGGTGTCCTGAGGTTTCGGCGCGCCAGGCGCGGCTCCCTGACGGCCCGCGCCCTGCGCTGCGGCGGGCGCGGGGGCCTGCTGTGCATACAACGGTGCGGTAACGGCAAAAAGGGTCGCAAAAGCGAGAAATTTGGTGGTCTGTATCGTAACGTGGATCTTCATAGAGTGCTCCGGGTTCTCAATCAGTCTACACCCGCGGATGTCGGACTGATACCCTCAGCGCCTTACAGATCCCGGAAGCAATCGCCCGCCGCCGGTGCCGAAGGAATGTCGCCCAGTTCCTTCAATTGCGCTGCCAGCGTTTCCCACCGCTCTTTCGTCATCTTTCCCAGGGTGCCTGTCTCGATCAGCGGTTTCTGCGCTTCGGCAATCTCGGCATAACTCGCCGGATCCATTGACGGATTCAGTCCATGCATCTTTTCGTTCGTGGGTGCGGGATTATCCAGATAAGCCCTCCAGCCCTCGCGAACGGCCGCCACCATGTTCGTCACCAGGGCGGGATTCTTCTTCAGATAATCCCCACTGGTTGCCAGTACCGTCGTGTAGGGGTTGTAACCCAATTCGGACACCGGGAAAACCTTCACGTCCACGCCTTTGTGCCGGGCCTGCAATGGTTCCGCCGTCACGAAGCACTGCTGCGCGAACTTCTCGTCATTAAGGAAAGTGGTCAGGTCACCCCCCGGCGACGGCACCACTTTCACATGATCGAAGCCGAATTTCTTCTGCAGAATCCGCGCGTAGGGCAGTCCGCTTTCAATCGCCAGCGTGCCGCCCTTCAGCAGGTCCGCAATCGATTCCAGCTTTCTGGAACCGTGCGCCATAATCCCCAGCGGACTGTTCTGGAAAGCCGCATAGAGCGCCACCACATCGTTGCCCTTCGTGCGCGCCAGCAGTAACTCATCGGCCTCAATAATCCCGAACTCGGACGAACCCGCCCCAATCATCTGCACGGTCGGCGTACCCGACCCTCCCGGCAGCAGTTCCACATCGAGCCCGTGTTTCGCAAAATCGGCGGCGTAGAACCCGCCAAACTCCGGATCCGGCTTCCAGTTGAGTGCCAGGCGAATCTTAGACGGCTTGCCGCAGGCGGCAAGCATGCCGGCAGCAGGCAGTAATTTCAGAAGGGTGCGGCGGGAAAGGTCCATTCCCCCAATCATACTCAATTCTGTTCGGAAACATGCCATCGGCGCAGCGCCACGCGGCTCAACAGATTGATGAATCCGAACAGCGCGAGCCCCAGCAGGGAAGCCAGCAGTACCGCCGCGAATACCTTATCCGTGCGCTGCTGCGTGCGCGCCACGTCCACCACAGAACCCAGGCCCTGGCCGCCGATGAACTCCCCGACAATCGCGCCGATCACCGCCAGGCCGCCGGCAATTCGCAACCCAGTCAGGATCTGCGGCAAGGCGGCGGGGAAGCGCAGTCTCCAGAGAGTTGCCGAAGGCGACGCCCCGTACAGAATAAACAAATCCCGCAGCGCCGGGTCTGTCGAGAGAATCCCCGTCAGCGTATTCGCGATCACCGGAAATATCGACACGATAAATGCCGACGCCACCACTGTCCGCATCCCGTAACCGAACCAGATCACGAGCAACGGTGCGATGGCGATGATCGGCACCGTCTGAAAAAACACGGCATAAGGATAGAACGCCTGCCGGATGGCACTGGACGAAGAAAGAAACACGCCGATCGCAATGCCCCCAACGGCGCTCAGCGCGAACCCGGCGAGCGCCCCCACCGAAGTTTTCGCCAATGCGCCAAACAACTCCCGCCAGTCATGGATGAGCGTTTCAAAGACGGCACTCGGCGGCGGCACCAGGAACGCCTTGATCCAGCCCGCCCGCACCAGAGACTCCAGCGCCACCACAACTATTACAAACGGAATGAAGGCCGGAAGAGCTTTCCGCATCGCTAGTCTTCCTCTTCCATCGCGGCCAGCAGGCCCTGCATTTCGGAGGCGAATTCCGGCATAGCGCGCATTTCGTTATCGCGGACTTGCGGCAGCTCCAACCGGCGATCCAATTTGATCCCGCATCCTTTGCGCGTCAGCACCACCGCACGGTTCGCTAAAAAAGCCGCTTCGGTGATGGAATGAGTCACGAATATAACCGTCATCCCGCGCTCCAGCCAGAGTTCGCGCAGCCGCGCATCCAGCCGAAATCGCGTAATTTCGTCGAGCGCGGCAAACGGTTCGTCCAGCAACAATAACCGCGGGCGAGTCACCAGAGCCCGGGCCAGCGATACCCGCATCCGCATGCCGCCGGAAAGCTGTGCGGGGTAGCGTGATTCCGCTTCCCGCAGGCCAACTTCGTCCAGCGCGGCGCTCGCGCGCCCCAGTCGCTCAGTAACGCCAATCCCCATTAACTCAAGCGGCAATGCAACATTCTCCAGCACCGTCCGCCATGGCAGCAAATGCGCATCCTGAAACACAAATGCTGTGTGAAACCTTGTGTCGTCGGGAGTAATTCCGATGTGTCCCGAGTCTGGAGCAGTCAAGCCGGCAACCAAACGCAGCAGAGTCGACTTCCCGCATCCCGATGGGCCGAGAATAGCCAGAAACTCCCCGGTCGTGATCGAAAGTGAAAAATCCGCCACCACCACAAGCTCGCCGAACGCGCGGCGAACCTTGTCCAACGCAACCCTGACGCCGCCGGCTTCGTTCCCGGGAACTTGTTCTGCACCTGATATCGGGTTGATGCGTGGTCTCGGAATCACTTGTGCAGAGCTCTTCAACCACTATATAGAACCGGTACTTACAGCCCCTGCCACTTTACTGTTCCGTCGCCTTCAGCCGAATCTCGACTTCCAATCCACGCGGCTGCCGGTTCCTGCACTGCACGGTCCCGCCCGACGACTCCACACAACTCTTCACAATCGCTAAACCCAGCCCAGTTCCACCGGTATCCCGATTCCGCGAAGCATCCAGTCGATAAAACGGTGTAAACACCCGATCCAGTTCTTCCGTTGGCAGCCCCGGCCCCGAATCCGCAACCGTGATGTATGCCGCATCGCCCTCCCGCCTCGTCGCCACCGTAATCGGCCCGTCCGGACCCGCGTATCGAACGGCGTTGCGAACCAGATTCGACACCGCCCTCATCAATAGATTCGGCTCCGCCATGGCCCTCACCGGACTGGGTACCGCCACTTCAATATGAATTCCCGGCCGCCCCTCGCGCCCTACCGCCTGCCGTATGGTTGCGCCCAAATCCGTGCCCACGAGCGCAGCACTTCCCGCGTCCAGGCCAGCCTTCGAGAACGACAGCAGTTCACCCGCCAGTCCGGACATATGAAGAATTTCCTCGTGCAGATCCTCCACTGCCTCGCGCTGATCTTCGCTCGCCCGCTGTTCCAGAATCCCCAGTGCAAACTGCACCCGCGCAATCGGTGCGGAGAGCTCGTGCGCAATATCGCCCAGAAATCTCTTCTGCCCGGTCACAAACCCCGCAAGCCGACCCGCCATCCGGTTAATCGACACCGACAATTGACCAATCTCGTCTCGTCGATTCTCCGGCAGATGATTTTCGAAATCCCCCTCCGCAATCCGTCCCGTATTCACTGTCAGCCGTGAAATCGACCGGCTCAGCCCCCGGATAAACGGCAGCCAGCATAGGACGAACACGCCGATGGCGGCCGCCAGCGCGCCCAGCCACGGCTTGAAATCGAAGAACAACGGAGTACCCCAAAACGATGGAGCCACCATCAGCAGTGACCCGCGCACCGAGTCTGCATTGGGGTTCGCGGGATCTGCCACGGGAATCCGCGTCATCGCCCAATACAGGCCCGCCTCATAATGTTGCGTCGTCTGGTATCCGGCATTATCCGCAAAACGACGCGGCCGCTCACCGCCGGAACCTCCCTCGGCACGCGAGAAGTCTCTTCCTCGCGATTCCCCGGAGCGCCCGGACCCACCCCGTCCACCGGCCAACCGTGGACGCCGACCACTCGCGCCTCCGCGCGGTGGCGGAGAACCTGCGGTTTCACCCCGACCCAATCGATCCGGCGGCGGTCCAAAATCATCCGGCGCACCCGGCCCCTGCTCATCCGGTGGACGCTCCCCGCGCCCACGCCCTTCCGGTGGAGGTTCCCCGCGCCCACGCCCATCTGGCGGTGGACCGAATCCACGCCCCGGCCCTGAGCCAAACCTACCCCGACCGTCTGGAGGAGGAGGTGGTCCAAACGGATCCCTTCCGTCCGGCGGTGCCCCTCCATTTTCGTCGAACCCGCGGGGCGGCGGACGCTCTCCCCTCGGCGGCGGTGGCGGACGCCGTGGTGGTGGCCTGAAGTCTACCTGCCCGTCATTCGCCTGCCGTCCGCTGGCACCCCTCGCCGGCGGGGGCGGTCTCTGTGCCGGCGGGCGTGCCCCTGGCGGCTGCTGATCCGCGGGAGCACGCAACAGAAGTTCCCTCCTCACTCCCGCCGGCAATTGCACCGGCTTCCCAGCCAGTTGCGGTCCGTCATTATCGAACAAATAGAAATCCACTCCATAGGTTGCCGCATACCGGGCCATCAGGTTCGTACGATTGGCCACCTGCGTCTGCGCCAGGTCCGACGCCACCGAACGCGCCACATCCCGCACCCGATCCTCCGCCGGTGCCACCAGAAACGACGTTAGATTCAAATGAAACTGGTAGTGCGCGAACGCCAGAAACACCCCGGCCAGCAGGGCCAGATTCACGAAGGCAACGGCGAAGATGCGCGTGGATAGCTTCATCACAACTCCGGTGTGACGCCAGGCTTCAGCATCAGATACCCCACGCTGCGAACAGTCTGAATGAAACGGGGCGTCTTCGGGTCGTCCCCCAGCTTGCGCCGCAACGACGAAATATGCACGTCAATGGACCGGTCAAACGCTTCGAAATCCCGCTCCGCCACCTCAATCAATAGCCGCTCGCGCGTCTTCACCCGGCCAGCCGCCCGCGCCAGCGACAACAGAAGATCGAACTCCACCGCAGTCAACACCAGCGTCTGCCCCACCAGCGAAGCGGTCCGGGATGAGGGCTCCATGGTCAAATCGCCCACCACGACTACCGCGGGCGCTTCCTCTACCTTCTGCTTCGCGGTAACCCGCGAGCGCCGAATCACAGCGCGAAGACGCGCCAGCAGTTCGCGTGTGGAAAACGTCTTGGGCAGATAATCGTCTGCCCCCACTTCCAGTCCCACAATCCGATCCGCCTCGTCTCCCAGACCCGTCAGCATCAGCACCGGAACATCCGACTTCGCCCGCAAGCGTTTCAACACCTCAAAGCCATCGAGCCGCGGCATCATGACGTCCAGAATCACGGCGTCAAACGTCCCCGCCAGTGCCGCCCGCAGACCGTCCTCGCCATTGTGCGCGAACGAAACCTTATAGCCGAGCGGTACCAGATACTGGCCGATCAGCCGGCAAAGTTTCAGGTCGTCGTCAATCAATAACAGCCGCGTTGTGTAGTTGCTCTCGTCCATGACCGCTATCCAATCCAATTGTGCCAGTCAGTCGCCCGGCAAGAAAACGCCTTTTACCGTTGCTTTACAAACTCGCCCGTCTCCCGCACAAATACTTTACAGAACCCTGTTTGACTGGAACCATGGTGAGACACACACACATATACCGAATTTCAACCCTGTTCATCCTGGCGGCGGGGCAGATGATCTGGGCGCAGACCGACCCTGGTCCGCGCGGCGGCCCGCCCAGCGCCGGAACACCTCTGCCCGGTCTCACACAGGCCGAGCTCAACTACTTCACCGAAGGCCTCGCGCGCTTCCGTGAGGTCGATTCCGTCACCGGAACGCAACCCGGTGCGGCAGGAACCGGGCTCGGGCCCCGTTTCAACCTCAATAGTTGCGCGGGCTGCCACGCGCAGCCCATGGTCGGTGGCTCCAGCCCTTCGCCCAATTCAAAACAGAACCCTCAGGTGAACCCACAGATCGCCATGGCGACCAATTTCGGTGCCAACAACACGCTCCCCGGCTTCATTCAACCCAACGGCCCGGTGCGAGTCGTGCGTTTCGTTCGCAACGCGGATGGGACTCCGGATGGCGGCGTCCATGACCTCTTCACCATTTCCGGCCGGTCCGACGCAGTCGGCTGCAAGATCACGCAACCCGATTTCGCTGCCGCCGTCGCGCAGCAGAACGCCATATTTCGCATTCCGACGCCAGTCTTTGGTGGCGGACTGCTCGAAATGATTCCGGAATCCACACTCGTCGCCAACGTTGCGGCGAATGCCACCCAGAAAACGCAGCTTGGCATTCACGGCAAACTGAACCACAACGGCAATGACGGCACCATCACCCGCTTCGGCTGGAAGGCGCAGAACAAGTCCCTGTTGCTGTTCGCCGGCGAAGCCTACAACGTGGAACAAGGCGTCACTAACGACATCTTTCCCAATGAACGCGACGAAACGCCCGGCTGCAATTTCAACGGCATCGCGGAAGATCACTTCAACCGCACTGCCACCAGCCCCACTGGTTCGCTCAGCGACATTGTAGGACTCGCCGAATTCATGCGCTATCTCGCTCCCGCAACCGCCGCACCACCTCAGGGTCCGGGCCCCCAGGGACAGTCTGTCAACAACGGTGCTCAGGTGTTCGGCCAGATCGGTTGTGCTTTGTGCCACACGCAGCAGTTGCAGACCGGTAAATCGCAAAGCGCCGCCATGTCGAACAAACCGGTGCCACTCTACTCCGACCTCGCCCTCCACAACATGGGTCAGGGCCTCGCCGATGGCATCAATCAGGGCCAGGCATTGGGTGGCGATTGGCGTACTGCTCCTCTTTGGGGCCTCGGACAGCGGATCTTCTTCCTGCACGACGGCCGTACAGCCGACCTTGTGCAGGCTATTCAGCAGCACGCAAGCCCTGGCTCGGAGAGCAATGCGGTGGTCCAGGCCTTCAACGCTCTCCCACCGCAGGCGAAGCAGGATCTGCTAAATGTCTTAAGATCCCTGTAGGCACGCAATTCCCAGTTTTGCAGTCAATGTTTGAAATGGAGGTTGCTATGACGAATCGCAAAGGCAGTATCCGAATAGCAGTTGCGGCAGTTGCCCTCGCCGCCGCGTTCCCTCTCCTCGCTCAAACCGACCCCGGCCCCCGCAAGGGTGCCGAGGTCGGCCTGGGAGAGCCGCTCAAGAACCTGACCTCCGCTGAACTTACCGCGTTCAATCAGGGCCTCGCCCGCTTCCGCGAAGTCGTCTCGGTCGCGGGCAAAGAGCCCGGCGCTCCCGGCACTGGACTCGGTCCCCGCTTCAACCTGAACTCCTGTGCGGGTTGCCACGCGGAGCCCACAGTTGGTGGCACCAGCCCCGCGAAGAATCCACAAATAGCCGTCGCCAAAGAATACGGGGCGGGGAACTCGATTCCATCCTTCATTAAAGAAGACGGCCCCATCCGTGTCGCACGCTTCTCCCGCGGCACCGGTCCCGGCCCCGCTGGCCCGCCTGCTCCGCCACAAGGTCGCGGCGGTCCACCACAAGGTCGGGGCCCTGCCGCGGGCGGTCGCCCGGATGGCGGCGTGCATGACCTCTTCGTCGTCACAGGCCGTCAGGACGCCACCGGCTGCAACATCCGTCAGCCCGATTTCGCCACTGCCGTAGCCCAGCGCAACGCCTTCTTCCGCATTCCCACGCCCATCTTCGGCGCAGGGCTGATTGAGGCCATCAGCGAAGCCTCCATCATGAACAACCTCCGTTCCGACCGCGCCCTGAAGCAAAGCCTCGGCGTAGCCGGTCATGAAAACCGCAATCAGAACGATGGCACCATCACGCGCTTCGGCTGGAAGGCGCAGAATAAATCCCTGCTCGCGTTCTCTTCCGAAGCGCTCAACGTGGAAGAGGGCGTGACCAACGATCTCTTCCCTCAGGAACGGGAAGACACGCCTGGCTGCGTTCTGAATCCTTCTCCCGAAAACCACACCAGCGCCAGTCTGGTAAGCGATTTCATGCGCTTTCTGGCACCACCAGCCGAGGCCCCCGCTACAGCCTCCACGGATCGCGGAAAGCAGACTTTTTCAAGCATCGGCTGCGCCACCTGCCATACACCCAACCTCCGCACCGGTCGCTCGGACGTAGAAGCCCTCAACGAAAAGTGGGTGCCGCTCTACTCTGACCTTGTTCTTCACGATATGGGCCCGGGCCTCGAAGATTTCATCGCTCAGGGTCAGGCCAACGGCCGTGACTGGCGTACCGCACCACTCTGGGGCCTCGGCCAGCGTCTCTTCTTCATGCACGACGGTCGCACTTCAGACCTGGCCCAGGCGATTAAGGAACACGGTACCGTGGGTTCCGAAGCCTACCGGACAACCGCGAACTTCGAGGCCCTGACGTCGGAAGCAAAACAGGACCTTCTGAACTTCCTCCGCTCACTCTGAAATCCCCCATGTGGGGCGGGCGCCCGCCCCACTTTGCAGCCCCACACGTTCCACTACACGTTCTCACCCTCCCAAACGTATATAGTTTTAAGAACGTATGAGGGATGCAGCCATTCTCGAAAGCTCTCTCGTTCTTGCTGGACCGGCAAAACGAGTGACGCCCCAGACTCCCTCATCAGTGCCCCAGGAATCTGCGGGAACACTGGACCTGATTACCCTCGCGCGGAATGGCGACATGGCCGCCTTCGACGAACTGATGCGGCGGCATGAGCGCATGGTCCTGATGACGGCGCTGCGCTGCCGAAACGGCAACATGGCAGATGCGCAGGATGCCGCTCAAACCGTATTCCTCCGTCTCCACCGTTCATTAGGGCAATTTCGCGATTCCGAACGCGCAGACGCATTCCCCTCATGGCTGTACAGGATCACCGTCAATGTGTGCCTCGACATGAACCGGAAGGAAAAGCGCCGCAATGAAGTGGCCTTCGATATCGTGTCGCACGGCAAAGTCGGCCTGCCCAATGAAGCCGTGACGGATGGCGATTCACAGCGCGAGGCCCTTCAGGCGGGTCTGCACACG
Source organism: uncultured Acidobacteriia bacterium (assembly GCA_903875575.1). GTDB lineage: Bacteria > Acidobacteriota > Terriglobia > Bryobacterales > Bryobacteraceae > BOG-234. The sequence continues at coordinate 88,367 of CAIQWJ010000018.1, forward strand.
CTGGGCGAGAAAGAACGAGCGGCCATCGTGCTTCGGGATATAGAAGGGTTGGAAACAAGTGAAGTAGCGTCCATTCTGGGTTCGAGTGAGGCGACAGTGCGTTCACAGATCAGTGTGGGGCGTCGCAAACTCCGGACGTTTGTCGAGGGTTACATGAGGAGGCAACTATGACCTGTGAACGGGCCTGTGAGCTGTCGGCACTGGCAGCCTCAGGCGAAATCACCACCGCCGAACAGCACTTACTGGCGGCCCATACCGTCTCCTGCAACCAATGCCGTGCGGAAGTGGAGGCATTCGAGTCGTTGCGCAGCCAATTGACTACACTTCGCGAGGATTCTGCTCCGGACTACGTCTACTCCGCCGTGCGTGCCCGCGTCGCCGCTGAAATCGCGTCAAGGCATCGACCGGCCTGGATCGCGGCCTGGGCAAGCCTCGCCGCCGCAGTAGTTTGCGCGCTCGTCGTGATAGTGGAATTCCATCCGCAGGCTCCGGTCACGGTCCCGGACGACAAGCAAATACCGGTTCACGTCGTTCAGGCCGGACCGTCAACCGCTGACGCGCCTGTCCCAGTCCGGCACGTCCGCCGGAAATCAGTGGTCAGCCTAACACCGGAACCGGCAGAGCCCCTGGTCATCCGAATGTTGACCGACGACCCGGATGTCGTCATGTACTGGATTGCCGACGCGGCACCAGAGAAGAAGTTCACAAAGGAAATGATCCAATGAAGCGAACTATCAGCGTACTTGTCCTGTCGTCTGTCTCAATATTGTGGGGTCAAGCGCAACAGCCAAGGCCCACCCAGGCTCCACAAGTCCTCCAGCCGACCCTGGTTGCCCAACCCCTGGACGTGACCCGGGTCGTGACCCTCAAGAATCCCAACCGCGTCTCTACCAGCGTCATTGAGGGTATCGGCCTGATCATCAAACGCACCGACAACATCGTCGTTCTGACAGGCCCGCAGGGACGCGTCGATACTGCGGAAGCCATTCTCCGGCAATTGGACGTGCCGCCTCCACCTGCGCTCAGAAAAAACGTACAGCTGACGGCCTGGCTGATTATCGCCTCCATGGCCGGCACACAAGATACCCCGCTGCCGAAGGAGTTACAGTCAGCGGTCAACCAGGTGGCATCCGTCTTCCCTTATAAGGCGTTCAACGTGATGGATGCCATTGAACTGAGGCTTGGAAATACCGGCGGCGGCAGCCTGTCAGGGGTGTTACCGCGAGTCGCCCAGGTTTTTCCGGGCGGCGGCCTGTACACCCTGACTGTGGGCCGCGTGGAGTTGTTCGAAGAGTCTCCCGTAAGCTTGATACGGGTCAGTAACTTCATGCTTAAGGTGCAGGACCTTTACCTGAACACCAACGTCGACATGCGGGAAGGTCAGAAAATCGTCGTCGGCAAGGTTAACATCGACGGCACCTCCAACGCACTCATCGTCATTCTAACGGCGAAAGTCGTCGACTAGCGCCCGGCACTCTTCTACGCCGCCACCAGATCCGTCTTCGTGAAATCATCGCCCACAAACAGAACCGGCAGCCGCGCAACCTTAGCCGCCGCGTACGTGTAGCAATCGCCCATATTCAGTTTCGCCGCATGGCGTCCCTTGCCATAGCGGAGGAACGCACTCATAAACACAGCCACATGTTCCCGCTGAAATGGCAGCACCACCACCCTCGCCTCAATCAGAAACTGCTCCACCAGGGCTCCGGCGTCGTGACCCAGCTTCAGGGTCAGAACCAACTGCGTCTCGCACAACGTGGGAGCGCCAATCACGATTGTCTTTGCCGCACTCATCTTCCGCATCAGAACCTCGCACCCCGGTTCCCGGCAAATCACTGCAACAACCGCCGACGAATCGAGTATCAAACCGGTTCTCCGGATTCGCCATAACCCAGGTATCTCGCCTCTTCCTCCCTGGTCCACCGCCGGCGCGCCTTCTGCGGTATCGTCGGCCAGACTCTGCATTCCAGGAATTGGCGCAATCGATCCGCTCGCTCGGATTCCGTCGAACTCTCCGCAAGTCTGCCCCGGCGTTCCAGCAACGCCTGACGGATCGCCTCAGTCTTGGTCGTGCCAGCCAGGCTTGCTAACTCGCTCGCCAGATTCTCTACTTCGGTATTTTTGATATTCAGCGCCATGAAGTATTACACCTCTAATGGTGTAATGGTACCATCTTCTTCTCAACGCCGCCCACGTGAACCTTCCGGCCTCGCCGCCGTATTACCAGGTAGCCGCACGAAACTCAGCGAGCCCGTGTGCGGCCGTGTAATAACAGCACCGCCGAACAGTCCTTAAAGAAAAGACGTCCACCATGAAAATCACCGCACCCTTCACCATCCCGTTCCTTGTCCTGTTATCGGTCCTCGCCTGCACCGCGCAAACGCCCTCCTTCGACGTCGCCTCCATTCGCCCTGCTGCCGGCAACATGCGGCCGGAAATCCAGACCGTCTCCGGTTCTCTCACCATTAGAAATCAGAACCTGATGTACCTCGTCTACTGGGCTTACGACACGCCCCCCTTTCAGATCACCGGCCCGGCCTTCCTCAACCAGGACCGCTTCGATGTCGTCGCCAAGTCCGACACCGGTGGTGACGAAGCGAAACTCCGCCTCATGTTGCGTCAACTCCTCGCCGATCGCTTCGGTCTCAAAGCCCACACCGAGCAAAAGGAAATGCAGATTTACGCCGTGACCCTGGCCAAAGGTGGCCCGAAGTTTCAGGAATCCACCACCGATGGCCCGCCCGTTTTTGATCACGGCGGTCCCACCACCCTGACGGCGCACCGTGTCACCATGAAAGACCTCGCGCTCCAGATTTCCGAGCCTCTCGCACGTCCTGTCATCGATGAAACCGGTCTCAAAGGAAAATACGAAATCAAAATCGATGTCAGCGCCTACATGCTCGATAACGCCAAAGGCGATGCCGGTGGCCCCCCGCCAGATCTCATGAGCCTGCTGTTCACCGGTCTCCAGCAGCAACTTGGGATCAAACTCGAATCAAAGAAGCAGAACGTGGATATTCTCGTGGTCGACCACATCGAAAAAATGCCCACAGAAAATTAAGAGTTCGCCGCCTACTTTGAGGCACGGGTAGACGTATCCGGCGCTTCAAAGTGGCTCAGCGACTGCGAGTACTGCGCAATTCCCCGGTACAGGCTCTCCGCTATCTTCTGCCGGTAGTCGCCCTTGTTCAGGTTGCTCTCGTCCCGAAGGTTGCTCAGGAATCCGATCTCCGCCAGCACGGAAGGCATCCGCGCGCCGATCAGCACCACAAACGGAGCTTTCTTCACACCCCTGTCATGCGCGGCAACATTGCCCTTCGCCGCCTGCGAGAAGATCGCGGACTGGATGTCAGCCGCGAAGGTCTGCGACTCCGCGATTTTGTCGTTCAATGCTATCGACTGCACCAGATCCCGCAGTTCCCCCACTGACTTATCCGCACCCGCGTTCTCCCGCGCCGCCACTGCAATCGCGCCGGGCGAACTGTTCAGGTTGAGCAGGAAAGTCTCCGTACCCGCCACTGCCGCCGCAGGTGACGAATTGGCGTGAATCGAAAGAAACAAATCCGCCTTGTATTGGTTCGCAATGGCTGTTCGCTCGGTCAAAGGCACAAACGTGTCGTCGGAGCGGGTCAGTACCACTTCGGCATTGAGTCTGGTCTGTACCAGCGTGGCGAGCCGCAGCGCTACGTCCAGCACCACATCTTTTTCAAGCACACCGTTTGCCCCAATGGTGCCATCGTCATGCCCGCCGTGACCTGCGTCTATCACGATCCGGTTGATCTTGAGGCCTAACGCGCGGGTCAAAGACTGCGCCGCATCAGTGGACGCTTTTGCGTTAAACCCGGCACCCCGAGTTCCCAGGGCGGGCAGTACCTTCGTTGTCGCATTCACAAACACGGGGGCCGGAGGCGGCACGGAAACGGTCGCCGCCGGCTGTACATAAGTGGTAGCCGGAGGTGAACTCTGAGTCTTCGCCGTTACCGTGGCATTGCTGAACCGGCGCGGTAATTTGACTGTCCAGCTCGTAAGCCAGCCATCAGGGATCGGCCACGGCGCAACGCCTGCCATTTCCATGTCGGTGATGGGTTCCGGCACGGGGACAATCGGTATCACTCGTCGCGGAATGACCGGCGGAACAAAGCTGCGCCGCGTATCCGAGACGACAGGGGGCGGGGAAGCCGGCCGGGTGAGAGTGCCGGTGAGTGAGACTGCTTTTGGTGCGGCGGCAACTCGTGGAGTCAACTCAATCACCAGTCGATCCGGCGTATCCAGTTTGGAAACTTTGTAATCCACCGCGCCGATCAGGTCGAATACAATCCGCGTCGTACCCGGCGTCGTCTCCGCCATTCGGATCCTTTTCACCAGATGGTCGTTGATCTGCCTGACAGCCACTCGTTTGCCGTTGATAAACGGACGGGCGTGCACGACGTCAAAGAATAACCTGTCGGGGTTTTCCGCGTGATCCGCTTTGTAGTCAGCAGGTCCGGTCGTGTCTACGATGACTCGGGTTGACCCAGGATGGGACCAGGACCGCAATCCCGTCACTTGAATTATGCCGGATTTTGCTTCGACGATCACTGGCAGGAGTAAAACAACCGCTGCCGCCCAGTGAATTCGCCGCTTCATATGTTGTCAGGGGGTTTTGTAGTAAACCAAACCGTCCGCACCCAGCACCGCAACGATATGTGTCTGGTGCTCCGCCAAATTCTCAACCGCCACACCGCTCACCGGCAATGCCGCCTGTGTCTTCCGCGCCGCCGTCAGACGTTTCGCTACCGTTCGAACGTAACCCAGCGTTTCGGAATACGGAGGCACGCCGTTGTACTTGTCCACCGCCGCTTCGCCCGCATTGTAAGCCGCTATTGCCTTGGTGTAATCGCCATGATAGTACTCAAGGAGGAAACGCAGATACCGTACTCCACCCTGAATGTTGTCTGCGGCATCAAACGAGTTCGAAACTCCAAAGCGTCGCGCCGTCGAAGGAATCAACTGCATGATCCCCTGTGCCCCTTTGTTTGAAACCGCCACGGGATTGTAGTTGCTCTCCGCCTGAATCACGGAATGCACCAGCGGCGCTTCCACGCCTTCCGCACCCGCAATTCGGTCCACCATCTCATTCAATTCGGCCGGAGCCATGCGCGGAACAACCGGTGCCACCACCGCGCGTACCAATCGGCCCGTCTTCGCATCGGGACGAACTACTGTCCGAACAGCCTGGCCGGATTGTGCAAACGTCGGCATCACCAGTATCAGTATAAAACAAAAACACGCCAAAACGTTCCCCATTTCGGGAGCTCTGTTTTGCCATACCTTCGCCCTTCGCCGAAACTGGAAAACCCTGTTCACGTACTTCGATGCTAACATCTGTTTACCCTGTCCAGCCCAATCAAAATCGACGGTGGAGCCCAACCAACCCGGGCCGCCTGGATTCTCGTCGGCGGACGCAGCACCCGCATGGGTTCCGACAAAGCACTCGCCCAATCTTCCGGCCGGGCGATGGCGCTCCGTGTAGCAGACCGTATCAGGCCCATCTGCGCCAACACTACACTCGTCGGTGATCCGTCCATATATTCCAATCTCGGCTTGCCCGTCGTTCCTGATCGCTTTCCCGGGCAAGGTCCCCTGGCGGGCATCGAAGCCGCTTTGAATACCTCTATAAGCGAGCTTAACTTGCTTATTGCCTGCGATATGCCCGCTATTCATGACGCTGTACTTGAAGACCTTTTCGCCACCCTTTCCAGCGACGAATCTGCGGATTGCATCCTGCCACGCCACCACGACGGGCACCTGGAACCTCTTTGCGCCGTGTACCGCCGCCGCTGCCATTCCGTCATCCTTGCCGCTCTGGAGGCCGGAGTTCGCAAAGTCACTGACGCGCTCCAACTCCCCGCCAACCCACTCGCGATACGATATCTTCGTGTCTCCGATCCGGCTCCGTTTGCCAATCTGAACACCCCGGAAGACTGGCGCAGGTACCACCATGAGTGACCAATTCCCGCATTACATAGAATTCCGGGATGTCAATAAGACGTTCGGGAAGGGCGAAAAAGACGAAAAACACGTCCTGATCGATTCCAACTTTCATGTCAATGCCGGCCAGACCGTAGCTATCATCGGCCGCTCCGGTGTCGGCAAGTCCGTCACCTTGCGACACATCATGGGTTTCCTCAAGCCCGATAGCGGACGGATCATCGTCGCCCACGAAGATATCCTGGGCCTGAGCGATATCGAGATGAATCGTATCCGCCGCAAGGTAACTATGGTCTTCCAGTCCGGGGCGCTTTTTGATTCCCTCACCGTGGCAGAAAACATCCTCTTCTCGCTCGAACAGCGTGAAGACTACAACGCGCAGAATAAGGATGACGTCGTCGAAGGCCTGTTAAAAATGGTCGATATCTGGGACGCCCGTGACCAGTACCCAAGTGACCTCTCCACCGGCTACCGCCGCGCCGTAGCTATTGCCCGCGCGCTCGCCGCCCAGCCGCAATGCATCCTTTATGATGAGCCGACCACCATGGTCGACCCCATCATGAGCGACCATCTGACCCTGCTGATGCTCCGCCTCAAAACACAACTGAAGCTCACCAGCATCGTCGTGACTCACGATCTGGATCTCCTGCACCGAGTGGCGGATACGGTCGTTTTCCTCAGCAAAGGCAAAGTCGCTTTCTTCGGCACCGTGCCCGATTTGCATCGCTCACAGGATCCCGACATCCGCCAGTTCCTCGAACTCGACAAAGTAATCCGGGGCGACATCTCCGCAGAGAGCCCGTTCCGAACCGGCGTCGCCGGGGAAGCCTGACCGAAATGGATCCCAACTCCCCAGGCAACCTCGGTAAATACATGAGCATGGCGCTCATGCTGCCCATTTCCACCGCCGTCGGCTATGGCCTCGGCTACGGCCTCGACTCGCTTTTCCACACCACCTGGCTCCGCTGGGTCTTCCTCGGCTTTGGCACGATAGCCGGCTTCTTTGATCTGATCTATGAGCTCGACAAGGATGAGAAGGATGGAAGCGGCACGAAAGCCGGCAAAAAAAACAAATGACCACAGCAGACTACGAACGCGCCCTCGCCCGAATCCCGAACTGGATGCTGGGCCTTGCCGTAATCGGCACCGCGGTGGCTGCGCGTACTGCCGGAATTCAGGGCGCCGCGGGCTTCGTTCTGGGGGCCATAGCAGCCTGGCTCAACCTTCGCCTCATCGAACGGGCTGTGAACGGCATCATCCGGCGAGTTGCCGCCGACCCCGGAACCGTCCATCAGGGCAGCGGCATCAGGATCTTCGTGCAGTTCGCTGTTTTCGCCACGTTAGCCTTTGTTATACTACGGTTTACCGGTTTCAATCTGAAGGCAGCAATGCTCGGGTTCCTCGTGTGTCCCGCCTCCGCCATCGTCGAAATCGTTTACGAATTATTCAATTATGGTCACTCGTGAAGCCTGGCTGACAATCTTCTTTAACAAGTACATGGCGGGTCTCGGCAACGCCCTATTGGCGCTGTTCCATCAGACCGCAGCCGACCCCAAAGAACCCTGGGCGGATTTCATCGTCATGCAGCTCCTGGTCGCTGCCCTGATCATCCTGCTCCTCGTCGCGCTGCGCAGCAAACTGTCGGTCGATAAGCCCGGCACCCTCCAGCACATTTTCGAAATGATTCGCGAGTTCATCCGCGAAACCGCGCACGATCAGATCGGTCATGACGGTCACCATCACGTTGGCATCTTCGTCACGCTCTTCATCTTCATCCTCTGCGCTAACCTGATCGGCATCATCCCCGGTTTCGTCAGCCCCACCCAGTGCTACTACGTGACTGCCGGTTGCGCGCTGCTGTCGTTCCTGTACTACAACATTGTGGGCCTCAAAAAGAATGGCCTCTGGAAGTACACCAAGCATTTCTTCGGACCCATTCCGGTCATGGCACCGCTCATGCTGCCGATCGAAATTATCAGCCATCTGGCCCGTCCGCTCTCGCTCACTATCCGTCTCTTCGCCAACATGTACGCCGGCGAAAAGGTGATGCTCGCGTTTCTCAGCCTGACTTATCTGGTCATCCCCTCCGTCTTCATGGGGCTGCACGTTTTTGTGGCGCTGCTTCAGGCTTACATCTTCGTTCTCATGACGATGATCTACGTGGCCGGTGCCGTCGCCGAAGAACACTAAACCGAATTTTGGCGGGATGAACTTCCCGCCAATTGCCGTTTTCCGTGTGAGGCCTCCCGCCCCCAGGCGAGGAACGCAACCACCTCCGGTCAACGAGCTTTGACGCAACAAGGAGTAATAACAACTAATGACAAAGAAACTCGCATTCCTGTCGACCGCCCTCATGCTGTCGGCTCTCCCCATGTTTGCCGCCGATTCCTCGGCTGCAGCAGCTTCCGGTGGTGCCAGCTGGCTCGGTCCGGCCGCCGCCATCGGCATGGCCATCGCTTCCGGTCTCTGCGCCCTCGGTCAGGGTAAGGCCGTTGCCGGTGCCGCCGAAGGTATGGCGCGCAATCCGGGTGCCACCGCCGCCATCCGTTTCGCCCTGATTCTCGGCCTCGTGCTCATCGAATCACTGGCCCTTTACACGTTTCTGATCATCATCATGTTCAAGAGCTAGTTCGCTCTGTTTTGCGCCGGCGGGCTCCCTGGTGGGGCTCGCCGGCTTTTTTCGGGACTTGACCATCCAGCCCGGGCCTATAAGTACTGCCAAAATAAACCTGTTACCAAACTGTGACTAGTACTAATCCCCATTGCGTTGATCACACATAGGGCGTAACCTGTATGTTGGAGAAGAGGCCAGACTTGGTGCAACGACGTACACAACGGTACCAAATGCAGCTCCCGCTGCAGATCATTCAGTTAGGTTCCGAGAAGGTCAATCGCGTGGAGCAGACCCGGGATATCAGCTCTGGCGGCGTTTCCTTCCTCTCCCGCTCCGAAGTTCCCGTTGACCTCCGTATCGAATACCTCATCACTCTTTCCGGCAGCAATCCTCCCGTTCGCATCCGCTGCCTCGGCAAAGTCATTCGCAACAGCCGCCGCGAAGGAGAATCTCTCCCATTCGAAGTCGCCGTCACTATGGACCGCTATCAGTTCATGAGCCCGCAGGAATCCCAGGCCTACGCGGCCGCTTCCTAAGTTGTTCCGATCGCCCGCCCGTAGCCATTTCTTTATTCAGTCGTCCAACCCCTTTACACTGGAGAAGTGATACCTCCCGTCCGAAGGAATTCGACTATGCGTCTGCGCCCTTGCCTTGTCATTCTTGCGTTCCTGCTCGCCGCTTCCCAAGCCTTCGCCGCTGGCAAAATCTTCCCCTACGCCTACAACCAGGAAGACCTGCCCAACGGACTCCGCCTGATCACCATCCCCACCGACTTCCCCAACATCGTCTCGCTCTACATCGTCGTGGGTACCGGCTCGCGCAACGAAGTAGAACCAGGCAAGACCGGCTATGCACATCTCTTTGAACACCTCATGTTCCGCGGCACCGCCGAGTATCCTCCGGAGAAATATACATCAACTCTGAAATCGGCCGGCGCTGCCTCCAACGCCTTCACCACCAGCGATTTCACCGCCTACCACACCACGTTTTCGAAAGAAGACCTCCCGGTCATGCTCTCCATGGAGGCTGATCGCTTCCAGCATCTTGACTACCCGGAAGCCGACTTCAAAACAGAAACTCTCGCCGTCCTCGGTGAATACAACAAGAACAGCGCGAACCCTGCCCAGAAGGTCTACGAAACCCTCCGTGCCACCGGCTTCACTTCCCATACCTATAGCCACACCACCATGGGCTTCCTCAAAGACATCCAGGCCATGCCGGACGCTTACCAGTACGGTCGCGAATTCTTCAACCGCTATTACCGCCCCGAATACACCACCATCATCGTGGCCGGCGACATCGATCCCAAACGCGTTCGCGCCCTGATCGACGAACGCTGGGGCAACTGGAAACGCGGCAACTTCAAGGCGCAGGTTCCAGCGGAACCCCCGCAGGACGCGGCACGCCGGGCCCATATCGACTGGCCTTCTGAAACGCTCCCCCTCATGACTGTTGCCTGGCGCGGCCCCGCTTACTCCGACGACACGATGGATACCGTCGCCCTCGATGCCATCTCGCGCCTCGGTTTCGATCAAAATTCTCCGCTCTACCAGAAACTGGTCGTCGATGAGCAGAAGGTGGATTCGCTCTTTGCCGGTCCTCCCAACAACGTCGATCCGGAATTCTTCGGCGTCAACGTCCGCGTCAAAGACGCGAAGGACCTCGCATCGATTGAAGAACAGATCAAAGCTACCGCCCGCTCTTTTGCCGATACACCCGTGGATCCGAAGAAGCTGGAAGTTCTCAAACAGCATCTCCGCTATGAGTTCGCCCTGGGCCTCGATAACAGCGAATCCATTGCGGCCACCGTGGCCCAGTTCGTGGCCCTCAAACGCACCCCGGAATCCATGAATCGTTACTACGATATGAGCCTGAAGCTGACACCAGCCGATATCCAGCGGGTGGCAAAGCAAGTGCTGATCGATAAGAATCTGGACGTGGTCACCCTCACCGGCCCGGCCAAAGGAGCTGCAAAATGAACTCCCGTTTCCTCCTGTCCGCCCTCGCTGTCACCCTCGCCGCGACCCGGCTTTGTGCCCAACCCTCCGGTGTTGCGTCCCAGCCATCCCATGTCGTGTCCGGGCTTAAGGTGGTCGCGCTTCCCGGAAAATCACCGCTCGTCACTATCCGGTTGGTCTTCACCACAGGCGCCGCCTTTGAGCCCGCTGATAAAGCCGGTATTGCGAGCCTCACCGCCCAGTTGCTCAGCAATGGCGGCACCAAAACCCAGACCTACAAACAGATCAACGACGCCCTCTATCCCATGGCGACCGGTATCCAGGGCTATTCCGACAAGGAAATGACCACCTTCGTCGGCCAGACCCACGTCGATAATCTCGAAAAGTTCTACGCCATCATGCGCGACATGGTGCTGAATCCCGGCTGGCGCGCCGAAGACTTCACCCGCGTGAAAGACGACCAGTTGAACGCCCTTCGCGTCAGCCTTCGGGGTAATAACGATGAAGAACTGGGTAAGGAAGAACTCTACAACCTGATCTACGCAGGCCACCCCTACGGCCATGAAAACCTTGGTGCCGGCTCCGTCCTCGAAAAGATGACAGTGGCGGATCTACAGGCCTTCTACCGCGCTCATTACACACAGGCGAATCTGATCATCGGCATCGCGGGCGGCTATCCCCCGGGTTTCGCCGCCCGAGTTAAGAAGGATTTCGCGGCGCTTCCGGTCGGGAAGGCGGATTCGTTCGCGCTGCCGAAACCCACAGGCCTCACCCACAACCAGGTCACCATCATCCAGAAGGATACCCGTTCGGTAGCCTGGTCGCTCGGTTTCCCCCTCGACCATAAGCGGGGCGATCCCGATTTTCCCGCGCTTCTCCTCGCCAGTTCCTGGCTCGGCCAGCATCGCGAGTCGGGTGGCCGTCTCTACCTCCGCATGCGCGAACTTCGCGGCCTCAACTACGGCGACTACGCTTATATCGAATACTTCCCCAGCGGTATGTTCCAGTTCGAGCCCGATCCCAATCTCGCCCGTCACCAGCAGATTTTCCAGATCTGGCTTCGCCCCGTGGAGCAGCCAGACGCCGTCTTCGCTCTCCGTCTCGCCATGTTCGAACTGACGAATCTGGTAGAGAAGGGAATTGCGCCGAACGACTTCGAACGCACCCGCTCCTTCCTTTCGAAATACATCAATATTCTCACCAAAACGAAATCAGCCGAACTCGGCTACGCGATCGACAGCCAGTATTACAGGATGGGCGACTACAACACTTACCTCAAGACCGCTCTGGCCAAACTCACCCCTGACGACGTGAATCGGGTGATTAAAAAGTATCTGCATGCCGACCGGCTCCAGATTGTCGGCATTGCGAAGAATGCCTCCGAACTCGCCGCTGCGCTGACCAGCGGAGCGTCCTCCCCGAAAAAATACAACTCCGACAAGCCGCAGGACATTCTGTCGGAGGACAAACTGGTGGAAGCCTGGCCCCTCGGGCTGAAGCCGGAAGACGTCAAAATAGTGCCTGTCGCGACAGTCTTTGAGAACTAAAGCTGCCAGCTGTCGCGTGCAGCCGCACTGCCTGCGCTAAATTGAAATCTGGATGGTGAGACACGCCCACTCGCGCAGCCTGCTCGCACTGCTCTGTCTGGCTGTGCTGTTGGTGCTGGTCGTAGTGCCGTCCGTAGCCATCCCGTTCGCCATCTTCCAGCCGTTGTTATGGATCTTTTCCTGTCTGCTCGCTCTCGTCGCCATCCTGGCGGCAGCAAATGAAAGCAACTCACCAGTCCCGCTGCTGACTCGAGTCGCAGCACCCCGCGCACCGCCCGTCCGCTAACAGTCCACTCGTCCCACAGCACAACCCTTAGAGAGATGGAAGCCGCGACCGCAAGGGAGCGACTTGCAGCATGGCGGCACATCTCCAAATTCAGAAAACCGTCCGCCCGAAACAGGGCGGCCTCAACCAGGCACGCCGGAGAAAATGTTGAAATTCTTCAAAGGCCGTATTTGCAGAGTGGCCTTCTGCCTGATCCTCGAAGCATCAGCTTTGATGGGTGCGCCTGTGCGCCCCGACGAAGTTGAAGAACTGATGCAGGCCCTGCGTCAGCCCAAAGTGGCGCACGTCCTGCCGGACGAACCCGACAACGGGAAGCCCCTCACCGACTGACCTGCAAGGCAAACGAACCACCCTTATCGCCGCTGGCCGCGCCCGGCTGCATATGACCGGAACGGCAGTTCCGGTGTCGCCGCATTTGCCGCCACCATCACGTTCACCGTCTCAATCATTTCCGCCATCTCATAGCCGGGCATCTCCTCCGCCTTCCGCGTAAACGTCAACTCCCCAGCCGCGGCATCGAAGTCGATACTTACCAGATCCCCAGCGTGAATCTGGTCCGACGCGATCAGATTCGATAATGGATGCACCACCGACCGCTCAATCGCCCGTTTCAGGTGCCGCGCCCCGTACTTCAGGTCCGTCCCTTCGCGCAACAGGAACCCTCGCGCGGCCTCCGTCACGCCCATTACGAAAGGTACTGAACCCGGTGCCCGGATGATCCGCCGCTGCAGCGCGGCCAGTTCCAGGCCCAGAATCCGCTGCAATTGGTCTGCCCCCAGCGGCCGGAATACCACCACCTTGTCCAGCCGGTTCATGAACTCCGGGGTAAACTTGCGGCGGGCGGCTTCAATGCCCACCCGCGATAACTTGTCGTTCAGCGTGTCGTCCACTTCGCCCGCGGCTCGCGCACGATCCACCTCGGAAGTCGCAAAGCCCAGATGCGGGCGCAGCAGCGCGCTCATCTCATTCGCACCCAGATTGCTGGTCATGAAAATCAGCGCCTGAGAGAAATCCACCCGGCGATTGTCGCCCAGGGTCAGTGTCGCCTTATCCAGAATCCCCAGCAGCAGATTCCACAGGGAGTCGCTGGCCTTTTCGATTTCGTCAAACAACACGAAGCTGACGCGCAATCCGTCCACGTGGTATTGATTCAATGCCTCCTGGCTCAGCAGCGCATGCGTTTCCCGGTGCCCCAGGTAGCCCGGAGGCGAGCCAATCAGTTTCGCGATCTCGTGGCTGTGCTGAAACTCCGAGCAGTCGATCTTGATCACCGCCCTCGGATCCCCCACCAGCGCTTCCGCCGTGGCCTCCACAAGCCGGGTCTTGCCCGTCCCCGTTGGTCCCAGGAACAGCAGGTTCCCGATCGGACGTCCCGGACTGCTCATGCCTGCCAGATACGTCTGGTAGATGTTGACGATCTGGCCGACCGCCTCATCCTGCCCGACAATTCTGTTCAGCAACTCAGTGTGCAGTTTCTGCGCTTCGTGGCCCGTTTGCGACGGGTCGAGTCTCTTATTCATGCGAACCATGTCCCTGGACTCCCTTCCACTTGACATATCGTCGCCTCATCCGCGACTTCGACCTATTTAATCTGCAACTCTCTGACCACGCCTCCTTCTTTTTCAAATGCGAACGCATTAAAATTTGTTTCGCAAACTTCTGCGCGGCCCCATTGACGACCTACTTCCGTGGGGGTTGGCTCGGCTTTACATCGATCCGGCTCACCGTTGTCCTTCTCGGCATCTTCAGCGCCAGCAACACGGCATCTGCAATGTCCTCCGGTGCAACTTTCCAGTCCGCCCGGCCTCCCGGCCCGTTGAATTCCGTGTCCGTGCTCCCCGGTAAGATCTCGGTAATCCGCACCCCGTCGTAGCGATGATCCAGCATCGCGGCCTCAGCCATTGCATTCATCCCTGCCTTCGTCGCGGTATATCCCGCGCCCCCCGCAAATGAGCTCGTGGACGAAAGTGAGCTAATGTTTACAATGTCCCCTCCTCCGCGCGCCTTCATAACCGGCAAAACTTCATGCAGGCAGTAATACGCCCCGGAAAGATTTACCGCCAGCATCCGGTCCCACTCCTCTGGTGTCAATTCCATCGCCGAGCGATACGTCCGGATCGCGGCGTTATTCACCAGGATGTCAATTCCCCCAAATACCCTGGCAGTTTCCGCCATCACCCTCCGTACGTCGTCGATCCGCGAGACATCCGCTGCAACCCCAAATACATCGCCCCCCGACGACAAATCTGCCACCGCTGCCTCCACCGACTCTTGCCGAAGAGCGCAAATCAGCACCTTTACGCCCTCTTCCAGGAGACTTTTCGCGATGGCATGACCAATACCTCTTGCGCCGCCGGTTACAACTGCAATTTTGCCGGATAATCTTTCTTTAAACATGTGCCCTCGGGAACTCGACAGTATGATAACTCTGCCGTACCATGAAGATAGAATGCACGATATGATCGCGCCCGCATGGCGCCTGGCAATTGAGCAACATCACGCCAAACTACTGGATGATCTGACCGCGCAGGTTCACGCCGAGATTGAGGAGAAGGTGGCAGCCGAGCGCGAAAGGACGATTGCGCAGGAACGCGCGAATGTCACCGCCGATATCGCACGCGCCCTGGCCGAAGAACATGCCCGTGCCGACGCCGAAACCGCGCGCGCGGTCCAGGAAGAGCGAAATCGCGCAGCCGCGGACGTGGAGCGCGCCATGCTCCTCCACCGCATGCAGGCGGAGGCTGAACTCACCCGCGCCGTCGAAGATGAACGAGCCCGCGCCGCCGCTGAACTGGAAAAGGTTCACGCCGAACACTATCAGAAGATACAGTCTGCCGTCACCGTCGCTATCGAACAAGAGCGGGGCCGTGCCAACGCCGAAGTCGAACGAGTTCGCGCCGAACACCACGAGCAGATCCAGACCACCGTCGCCAACGCCGTCGAACAAGAGCGCAGCCGCGCCAAAGCCGAAATCGAACGGATTCACGCCGAACACCACGAGCAGATCCAGACCACCATCGCCAACGCCATCGAACAAGAGCGCAGCCGCGCCAACGCCGAACTCGAACGGATTCACGCCGAACACCACGCGCAGATCCAGACTACCGTCGCCAACGCCATCGATCAAGAGCGCGGCCGCGCTTCTGCTGAAGTCGAACGCATGCGGGCCGAACATCGTGCCCATCTGGAAAGCGAGACCGCTCGTGCAGTGCAGGATGAACGCGCCAGAGCCGCCGCGGAGCTTGAACATCTGAGTTCCCAACACAGGACCCAGTCTGAAACGGAAATCGCCCGCGCCCTCACCGAACAGCAGCAACGCGCGGAGGCCGAACGACTGGAAGCCCTGGAACAGGAACGCCGCCGTTTGGCTGGCGAGATGTCTTCGATCGTGGCGGCGGAGCGCGCCCGCGCCGTCGAGGAAGAGCGCGCCCGCGCCGCAGACGAAGCCATTCAGGCTGTTGAACAGGCACGTAAGCACGTCGGTGCGGAGGCTACCAAGGCTGAGGAGCAGTCCCGCCGCCGCTTTTCGGAAGCTGTCAACCAAACTCTCCGGCGCATCCGCCAAACCGCGGCCGAACACGAAACCCTTCAGCTCATCCTCGACGACAGCGGTCGCTATTCCCAGCGGGCGGTGGTGGTGCTGATTGAAAACAACCACGCCCGCATCGCCGCCTGGCGCAGCGCCGCTCTTCGCCAGGAAGAAGAGGACGTCGCCCCCATTGACCTCCGCGAAGCCGCGGCCCTGAAGTCCTGCGTCGAAACCCATGATCCCGTGGTGGCCGTCGCCGCACCGGGCGAAATCTCCTCCGTCCTCGCCAGAGCACTCGCCGCACCCGGTAGCGACCACGTCTATCTTTTCCCCATCGCCGTGCGTCAAAACACTGTAGCAATCCTGTTGGCCTGCGGCGAAGTAAACCCCGCACCTATTGAAATGCTCTGCGAAGCGGCTGGTATGAAGATCGAGGCCATAGAGTCGGTCGGATCCATGGCTGCGGTGACCTCCGCGCCACCTGTCCCACCCACTGTCGTCGCAGCACCACCTGCCGCACCGCTCGTCAGCATTGCCCCGGCTCCTGCTCTTGCCCCTGTGCCAGTGGAAGTTCTCCCGGATGAGCGACACGAACCGGAACATACCGTTGAACCGCCCCCGGTTCCCGCCTCTCACGCCCCGGTGGAGGCCTCCACTCCCCAGTCACCAACACCTGCCCCCACCGCAGTTCCCTTGCCTGGCCCGGATGCCGCCTGGTCAGCCATGTCTCCGGACCTCCAGGCTATCCACGTGAAGGCACAACGCACAGCCCGTGTCCACGTGGCGCAGATGCGCATCAGCGAGTCCGAGGCCCTTCGCAAAGGTGTTCAGACCGCGACAATTTATCACTCCCTGCGAAATTCCATTGACGACGCCCGCGAAGAGTTCCGACGCGCTCACATATCCCAAAGCCCAACCATGGTCGACTACCTCCACCTTGAGATGGTCAGAAGTCTGGCGCGGGGCGATAGCCGTCTTCTGGGACAGGATTACCCCGGACCCCTGGCATAGAGTGATGCGTATGCTCAGTTGCGGAGCAGGGAGGTCGGTGCGGCACGGATTCCGCGCCATTGCCCTTCTGTGCGTCGGCGTTTCGGCTGGGGCCGCAACCGACCCCGCCGTTGCGCGTCTGGGGCAAGCTTTGGCGGCCTACGACAAGCGCGATTTCGCCGGCACCGCCAAACTCCTCAATGCGGGTCCTCCGCCCGCCAAACTCCGCGACTACGCTGCCTACTATCTGGCCAACGCCCAGTTGCTGAATAACGAAGGCGACACCGCAGCCCAGGGTCTGGCGAAGTACCTCGCCAACCCGGTCGAAGCCTCGCCCCTGGCCGGGCGCATCAACCTTCTCTACGCCAAAGCTCTCATCGGTCAGCACGGCTCAACCCCGGCCATGGCAGCCCACGCCCGTCAGATCCTTCAGGACAACTACAGGCTCATCCCCCAACCAGATGGCGACTTCGCTCTCGCTCAGGCCTTCGATGCCACGGGTTTCCCCCGCCAGGCCGTGACGTACTACCAGCGTGTCTACTTCGGTCATCCTTCCGCCGACCTCGCGGAGAAGGCTTCCAACGAACTTAACCGACTCCGCGCCTCTCTTGCAGCCGACTACGTTCCTGCCACCGGTCGGCAGCAATTGGACCGTGCCGCCGCCTGGATTAAAGCAAAGCAGTACGGAAAGGCTCGTCAGGAATACACGGCGCTGGCGGCCGATCCTGGCGGTCTCGCCGGTACCGAACGCGAAGAAGCCCAGTCCGGTGTCGGTGCCGCCCTTTACCTGGGAGGCGACTACGCCAACGCCGAAACATACCTCCGTCCCCTTCACCCGGAAGGCGCGGAAGCCGCGGCCGAGCGTCTCTACTATCTCGTCGAAGCCTACCGCCGCCTCAATAACGATTCCGCCATGCTCGACGCAGTCCACCAACTCGGCGATCATTACCAAACCTCTCCCTGGCGACTGAAAGCCCTCATTACAGCCGGTAATCGTTACCTTTTGACGCAGGACCGAGCCCAGTACGTTCCCCTCTATCAGGCAGCCGCCACCAGTTTCCCCGGTGATTCCTCCGCCGCGCTCTGCCAGTGGCGCGTCGCCTGGGCCGCCTGGCTGGACCGCAGTCCCCGCCGTATAGACCTACTCAAAGAACAGGTCGAAAAGTTCCCGGGAGATACCCACGTCAGCGACGCGCTGTTCTTCCTCGGTCGCGCCGCCGAACAGGACCTGGACTACCCGGTCGCCCGCGCCTACTATGAACGCCTGAGCGTCTACTTTCCGCACTATTACTATGCGGGGCTCGCTCGTACGCGCCTTACAGATCCCCGCATGGTCGCCAATAAATCCGACCCAGCCACCCGCGCCTGGCTCGAAAAGACTGCCGACGCCGCCCACTCCGCCGGCATCCCGGCCGATATCATGGCCAGCCCTAACTCTGCCACCCGCGAACGCATCGATCGCGGTCGTCTGCTGATCTCCGCTGGCATGACCACCCAGGCCGTCGAAGAACTCGAATACGGCGCTAAGCAGGAGTCCGAGCAACCCACCCTGCTCGCCATGGAATTGTCCCGTGCCATGCCGACCCCCTACCTGGCCGTCAAGGTCATGAAGAAATTCAGTGGCGACTACCTCTCCCTTCCCTTCGAAAAGGCCACCCGCGCCTTCTGGGAAATGCTCTTCCCGCTCCCCTGGGAAGGTACCGTCACCGCCAGCGCAGCCGAGCACGATCTCGATCCCTATGCTGTCGCGGGCCTGATCCGGCAGGAATCGGAATTCAACCCAGGGGCCCGCTCTTCGGTTGCCTACGGCCTCATGCAGCTCATTCCCTCCACTGGCAGAATGCTCGGTCGCCAGAGCGGCATCCGCGTCTCCAGCGCCGGTATGCTGCTGAATCCCGATCTCAACATCAAACTCGGCACCCAGTACCTGAAGAGTGAACTCCAGCACTGGGATGGCGACTGGGTCAAAACCCTCGCGGCCTACAACGCGGGACCCACCCGCGTCCGCCAGTGGATCGATCTCTACGGTTACGGCGATTCCGCCGAGTTTATCGAGAACATTCCTTTCACCGAAACCCGCGACTACGTCCAGGCCGTTCTGCGCAACGGTCAGGTCTATCGCGAGTTATACGGTAAAGAGAGAACGATCCTCGCACCCGACGTTGTCGATACGGCCACCGTCCCCCCCTCTCGCATCACCGATACCGCAGCCGTCAGCAAACTCGTTGCGAAGAAACCAGTTCGCAATTCGGTCTCCGCCAGAGCGAAAAGGAAGCCGGCTTCAAAACCCACGTCGAAGACCCTCGCGGCTCTTCCCAAAAAGTCCACCGCGCCCCGCACCGTCGCCTCGAAGAAAAAGAAACACACAGCGGCGTGAGAGCATAGACTTTATGTCTTCCGTTCTCGTGCCCGCCGTCCACGCGGCCACTCGTTTCCAGAGCGCCCGTACGGCCGATTTCAAAGAGTCCGTTATTCGTGAAATGACGCGCCTCGCCATTCAGAATGGGGCCGTCAATCTCGCCCAGGGCTTCCCGGATTTCGCCGCCCCCATCGATATCAAACAGGCCGCCATCGACGCCATCAACGCCGATTACAACCAGTACCCCATCACCTGGGGCGTCAAACCTTTCCGCGAGGCCATCGCCCGCAAGTACGCCCGCACCTACGCGATGGAGCTCGATCCCGAGCGCGAAATCACCGTCTGCTGCGGTGCCACCGAAGCCATGGTCGCTTCCCTCCTCGCCGTCACCAACCCCGGCGACGAGATTGTGGTCTTCGAACCTTACTACGAGAACTACTATCCCGACGCGCTGCTCTGCGGTGCCGTCCGCAAACTCGTTACGCTGCACGCCCCCGACTGGAGCTTCGATCGCGACGAACTCCGCCGCGCCTTCACCCCCCGTACCAAAGCGATAGTCATCAATACTCCGAACAACCCGACAGGCAAAGTCTTCACGCACGACGAACTCAGCTACATAGCCGAACTCTGTCAGGAATTCGATACCCTCGCCATTACCGACGAGATCTACGAACACATTACCTACGATGGTCTCCGTCACATCCCCATCGCCACCCTGCCGGGCATGCGCGATCGCACCATCACGATTAACAGCATGAGCAAGACCTTTTCGGTCACCGGCTGGCGTGTCGGCTGGGCGATCGCTTCACCAGCAATCACTAACACCGTCCGCAAGGTTCATGACTTCCTGACCGTGGGCGCAGCCACCCCCATGCAGCACGCCGGAATCATGGCACTCGATCTTCCCGATTCGTATTTCGAAGGCCTCTCTGAAGAATATGGTGGCCGCCGCACAGCTGTCATCTCAATGCTGGAAGCCGCCGGCTTCCGCTGCTATTCTCCGGGCGGCGCCTATTACGTCATGTGCGACATCCGCGGCGTCACGAAGAA
The DNA here is from genome assembly GCA_903875575.1 of uncultured Acidobacteriia bacterium. Taxonomy (GTDB): domain Bacteria; phylum Acidobacteriota; class Terriglobia; order Bryobacterales; family Bryobacteraceae; genus BOG-234. The sequence continues at coordinate 108,670 of CAIQWJ010000018.1, forward strand.
GACCGACGTCGAATTCGCCATGGACCTTGTCCGCCGCGTCGGCGTCGCCGGCGTGCCCGGGTCGAGCTTCTATCTCGATCCTGCCACCGGTTCCTCGCAGATTCGCTTCTGTTTCTGCAAAAAATACGAAACCATCGCCGCCGCCGGCGAACGTCTGAAGCGCCTGTAGAGCGCGCTTTCCCTACCGAACCGCGACTGTGAAGGAGCGGTTGCATAATCTGGCGCTCATAGTTAACCACCCATGTTCACCAGCGATCTCAAACTCATCCTCCGTCTTTACCCGCAGCCCTCGGCTGCGATGAGCGACATCCTCGACCAGGGCAACCTCTGGTTCTCCACCATAGCCGTCATCCTGGTCACTCTCGCCCTTGGCCACGCCCTCCCTGAACTCTCCGTCTCGTTCTACGAGCCCCTGTTGGTGCTCGCTCTGTTCTACGTTCCCGGCACCCTCATAGGCGGCAGTCTGGTCGGCCGCGTCACCGGCTTCAACACATCCTTCCAGCGCGACTTCGCCCCGCTCCTCACCTGTGCCGCCGCCGCGTGGACCGCAGCCAACACACCGCTCGTTCTTATCGCCTGGTTCCGTCCGGAACTCGTCCTTGCCGCTGCGGGACTTGCGTATCTCTACTTCGCAGTCCTGATGTTCTTCGCAGTCAGGGTCGTTTTCGGCACCGACAACGGACCAGCCATCGCAGTCGTTTTCCTCTCGCCGTTCTCGCTCGTTGCCGCGTACTTCCTCTGGGGCCCTCTGCACTATTTGCTCAGTTGGCTGGCCTCGCCCTTCGTACTCTTCTACGCCTTCTACTTCCTCCGCGGCGAATTCGGTAACCTTACCGCTGGACTGCGAAGAGGCCAGAGCTACCGACGCAACCTCGAAGCCGCGGCCATCAACCCCCACGATGGCGAAGCCCAATACCAACTCGGTCTGATTTTCCAGCAACGCCGCCAGTACGCAGAAGCCATCCGGCGCTTCACCAACGCGATCACGATCGATCCCACCCACACAGATGCTCATTTCCAACTCGGTCGCATCGCCCGCGATCAGGGCCGCCTAAAAGACGCGCTGGGTTTCTTCCAAACGGTCGTAATTCAGGACGAACGCCATAGCCAAAGTGAGATCCTGCGCGAACTCGGCGCTCTCTACATCGCCGCAAGGCAATATCAGGTTGCCGAACGAGAATTGGCGGCCTTCCTCGAACGACACCCTTACGATTCCGAAGGCCTCTTCTACTACGGACAAGCCCTCAAAGGTCTGGGTAGGGCAAAGGAAGCCGTTGAAGCGTGGCAGCGATCCACGGAAGCCGCGAGCCTCGCCCCGGCCTACATCCGACGCAACGCAGCCAAATGGTCGCGGCTGGCAAGGAAAGCAGCCAAAGAGGACTAATCCTCCGTCGGCACCCGCGATACCAGATCCACCACGAGCACTTCCACCGGACCCTTGCCCGATTCCAGTCGCAGGCCTAACTGCTCCTTCACCGCAGTGAAGATCGTCATCCCGTTAGGATCACTCTCATCCGGCACCCATGAAAGCTTGAAGTTATACCGACCAGTCAGCCCCGTCTGATCCACAATTGGCCGTCCCACCGACCGCTGCAGCATTTGGACCAACTCCGCCACAGCGGCATGGTCACCGCTCTGATCCTGATGACTGGAATTGCCGTGCCCCATCAAACGCGGATCCGCCGGCACGGGTCCTGTGGCCACCTGCATCTTCACCCCGTGCGGCTCAACCCGCAGCGTGAATACCGGCAATTGTCGCATCTCCCGATGCACCGCCAACTGAAATCTCTCCGCCAGCAGCGCCTGCAGCAGCAGCTTCAGATGCGCCAGATCCGGCGCGCCCTTCGCTCGTGCCCGGACGTTATATCTTTCACTCCGAAACCACGGCTGGGAAGCAACGATCTGAAAACTCTTCACACCATAAGCCCAAACAATCAGGTCTTCCAGAGTGCTGCTGGTCAACTCCAGACTCCCCGGCCCATAGTGCATACCCCCGCCGGGACTTCCCGATTTGTCGATCTTCACAGATGCGGCCTCGAACTTCGTAGGCGCACCCACGGGCGAAGTCGCCACCCAACTTGGTGGCGGAGGCACACCCGGGGGCGGGGGAGGGGCAGTCTGGGCGAACAATGCTGCGGTGCACAGGAACCCCCAAGTCATACGGACAAATTCAACCCGCACAAACGACACCGAGCAATACCGCTGTCAAACCGGAATGATCCGCGTCCTGAAAACTCATGTGTGACGCCTCACCCATCGCAGCGCGCGTAGTCCGCGACCAATCGATCACATAACCCTGCCGCAGCGCAAGCTCGCGAATAAACTCACGCTGGGACCGCCCATTTCCGTCGCGAAACGAATCCACAGCATTGATCTCGCCCATGTACCAGGCTGCACGATCACAGAAACCTGTTACATCGCTTGGCAGCTTCTCCCCTGCCAGTCTTTCAAAAAGACCGCTGAGGCAGGGAATAATCTGTTCGGAAAAGGCAAAGAAGAACTGCCCCGGTCGCGCGATATTGACGGATCGAAACTCACCCGCCCAGGGATAAACGTCCTGAAAAATATATCGGTGAATAGCCTTCAGATGCGAAGAATCGAACTTCCCGCGCAATGGCTTGCTCTCCAACTGTCGCATCCGCAAGCCCGTGGCGTCGGCCTCAAGTTTGCTCAAATCAAGCTGATTCCGAATGCCGCGAAGGTTCTTAAGTACCGTCGTTCCCGGGTAAACGCACGGGTCCATAAGTAGCGTCCAGATGTCTGCTCAATTCGTGGTCCAACTCGTCGGACGTCAACTGACCCTCCGCATATTTCTCGAAAAGCGCTTTTGCCGCGAAAGAAGGTTCCAGCCCTTCCAAACGAACGCTCGCAAGCGCACTCTCCACCTCGCGCGCGCGATTTGTTTGCCGTTCTGCAAGAACTGCCATAACGCTATTTTACCACCAATTAAGCCCGAAATTGACTCCGCCGGAGGCGGAAGACGACCGCTGAACGCTGGCCGCTGACAGCGTCCCGAAGCGCCTAAACCGGACTCCGCTTCATCACGTAATCCACCGCTTCCTGCGGCACACTGAACGTCGACATCGCCCCATTCCCCATATACCCGATATCCTTCACGCCCACCGGGCTCGTGTAATACGCATCCACCACCATATTCCGCACCCACGTGAAGAACTGCGCCCCGCCAGCCGTCTCCGGCGACCCCGTGCGCGACCCATACGCCAGATCCAGCACCGCCGTCTGCTCCGTCGGTTTCGCCGTCAGAAAATCTGCCCCGTACTTTCGCTTCATGAACTGGTCCAGCCACTCCAGCCCGCCATCGAAAATCACCGCCAGCTCTTCATTCCTGCTGCAAAGAAAGTCGATAAACTCCGCCGCACCTGCTTCCGATGCCGCCGGCGACGTCGCATCCGCCGGCATGATCAAATCCCCCAAATGCCGCAGCGTTTTCAAATGATGCGCATTCAAATGCTTCGGAACATACAACGCCCCGCCATTCAACGACTTCGGCCCGGCTGCGGCCATCCCCGCCATTCCCGCATGCGCATCCTTCGCCTGCTGCGCCGTCACAAACTCGGCCGAAAGCAACCCCGTCCCCACAATACGGAACAAATCGCGCCGCGATACATCGGGCGTCTGCACCTGCACTTCAGAATTGGAAATCTCAGGATTCGCCATACTAAACATTCCCTTTCTTCATTTCTTCCGCCAGATGTTCCGCCGCGCGCCACGCATTCGCCACAATCGTCAGCGTCACGTTCTTGTCCGGATTCCCGTTGAACGGCGCCGCATCCGCCACCACCAGATTCTTCACCTCATGCGCCTGCGACCACTTGTTCAGCACGGACTTCTTCGGATCATCCCCCATCCGCACCGTCCCGGCCTCGTGAATGATCGATCCGCCCTTTGAGATCGACGCCACCGGATCAAACGTCCGGTTCGGCACCCGTCCGCCCATCGTTTCAATGAACGATACGAACGTGTCGTGCATATGCTGCACCATCTTCGTCTCGTAGCCCTGCCACTTCCAGTGGAACTTCAGTACCGGAATCCCCCACTGATCTACCTTCGTGTTGTCGATCTCGCAGTATGAATTCTCGTTCGGAATCATCTCCCCGCGTCCGGAGAAGCTGATGTTCGTGCCATATTGCTGCCGCGCAGCCGCCTTAATTGACGGTCCATAACCGGCCTGCGCCGCCGCGCCCCGGAATGACCCCAGCTGCGGCATCCCCAGCCCGCCGCCAATTTCAATGTGATACCCGCGCGGAAAGTCTTTGTTCTTCTTGTCCAGTTCCCACCATGGGACATAAACATGCATCCCGCCAATGCCATCGCAGTTATGGCGCGGCATATTCTCCAGCGCCGGCACCGCGCCGCTCAGTCCATACCCCACCGTGTCCGTCAGGTACCGGCCCACCACGCCCGACCCGTTCCCCAGCCCATTCGGATGCTTCGTCGACTTCGAATTCAGCAGCAGTCGCGCGGATTCACAAGCGCTCGCCGCCACCACCACCGCCCGGCAGCTAATCTGCTTCTCGGTCCGGGTCGCCTTGTCGATATAAGAAACGCCCCTCACCAGCCCTTCGTCATTGACCATCAACTCCCGCGCCATCGCACCGGTAATGATTTTGAGCTTGCCCGTCTTCAGGGCAGGGAAGATCATCGCCTGGCTCGACGTAAATGCCGACGCCGTCTGGCACCCGCGCCCGCACTGCCCGCAGTAATGGCATGCCGCGCGCCCGTGAATGCCCTTCGTCAGCATCGCCATGCGCGACGGAATCACCGGAATGTTGAGCTTCTTGCCCGCGCGCTGCACCAGCATCTCGTGAACGCGAGGTGCCACCGGGGGCAGAAACTTCCCGTCGGGGGCCGAGCGGATCCCTTCATGCGTCCCGGTGACGCCCATGAACTCTTCCGCCTTGTCGTACCACGGCGACATTTCGTCGTACGTCACCGGCCAGTCGAAGCCCAGTCCGTCGAAAGCCTGGGGCTTGAAATCGTAGTCCGAGAAACGCAGCGAGATGCGGCCATAGTGATTCGTGCGACCGCCCAGAATGCGCGACCGGAACCAGCGGAACTCATCGCCCGGTGCCACGGTGTAAGGTTCGCCAGGCACATTCCAGTAGCCATTGGGCGCGTTCCAGTAGCCCCACTCCTGCTTGCCAAAATAGGATTCGGCATTCGGTCCGCTGCCTCGATGATCCACCTGCCAGGGCCAGATGTGTTCTTTGAAGTCTTTCTCGGGAACCAGGTTTGGACCGGCTTCGAGAAGAGTGACATTGATCCCCAGGTCGGTCAGGACTTTAACTGTGGTCCCACCGCCGGCCCCGGAGCCGACCACGACCACATCGTGAACTACAGGCGTGCGCTGAACTTGAAACATGCAATCAACAATATCACCGTTCCCCCCGGTCTGCGCAACCGGCTCGTCCTGCGTCCGCGCGAGCCACCCGGGCGCAGGCGGAGCCTGACAACGAGAGGTGCCGACGGACGCAGACGTTACCTCTCACGGGTGACGAATCGTTAATTGTATCGGCGAGTAAATCGAAGGATCGAAAGTGCCCGCCGGGCGATCAGGCCCGACGGGCGTGGTTTCAGGCCAGCGCTTTACCGTAAAGCGCCAGCAGACGTGCCCAGGCCTTCTCCGCCAACGGTTCGCTGTAAACGCTGGAATCCGGCGGACACCAGCCGTGCGCGGACCCTTCGTAAACTTCAATTTCCGCCGTGACACCCGCCTTGGCGAATGTCTCCTTCAGCTTGTCCTTATCTGTAGGTGCCCGCGAATCGTCATTGGCCGCAATCGCCACCAGGAACTGCGCCTTCGTCTTCGATGCCTGCAGATGCGGGCTATTCTCCGCCGCCGTCACCAGGCCACCGCCGTGGAATGACGCAACCGCCCCAACCCGACCCGGCACGGCAGCCGCCGTGCGGAACGCAATCGGCCCTCCCATGCAATAACCCTGAGTGCCAATCTTTCGGTTCTTCGCTACCGAGGCCTGCGTGTCCAGCCACGCCACGAAGGCCTTCGCGTCGGTCATATGGGTCGTTTCGTTCAGACCCTGAGCGAGCGGCATCAATTGCTGGATGTTCGTCGCCGCGCCGGCTTCAGCAGTCGGAGCCTTCTTCGTGCGGTAGAACGGGTTCACCACCAGCACCGAATAGCCAGATTCCGCCAGCCGCTTGCCCATCTGCTTGAATGCCGGTCGCAGACCGAAGATGTCCGGCCAGATCAGCACGCCCGGCGCTGTGCCCGTTGCGGGGTGTACAAAGTAGGCGTCCGCGCTGCCATCGGGCGTCGTGATGGTGACTTCCGATTCCGTCACAGTCGCCGCATTGGCCACCTGCGGCAGCATCATCGAGATGCCGGCACCCAGCATGACACCGAACTGTTTTCGCGTTACCAGACCGAGAGATTCGTATTTCTGTCGGTCGTCTTCAAAATGATCCTGATCGCACATAGTTGCTCCTTTATTCGAAACCCTGATCGCCCTGGACCGCGCGTACTGGCTATTTTAGCGCCACCACCTCTCGTCGATGTTACAGGGAATTAAAGACACGTGGCCCGCAGACCAGTCTTGCGGTGAAAGCAATTCTACCGCTTCTCCGGTTCCAGAGACACGCAGCAGCGAATCGGTTCCGTGAGTGGGCGGTCGGACTCCCACTTTAATACCGTGCTTCGCTCAGCCGGTTCCGGCTGCCCATCGATTGTGTGTTCATAGTGCTGGCGAGCGGAAGCCATCAGAAGTCCGCGTTCGCGCTGGACTTTCCCGCCTCCCGGACATAAAATAAGGTCCAGGCATTCATGACACACGCACCCTGGGTCGCACCCGCCACGCCGCGTGGCCGCCTCGTCGTCGCCACGCTCGGTTTCTGCGCCATCGCTCTCATTGCGACCGGCGGCAACCCCATTCATGGTGCCACCTCCAACAGCACCAACACCCCTCGCAAGACTCCAGCTACCACCGTTGCCCCGCCTCTCTTCAACCAATACTGCTTCGCCTGTCACGGCACCTCCAGCCCCATGGCTGGCATCAGCATCGAGAAACTGACCACCGGACAAACTCCCCTTGCCGACGGCTTCGCCCAGTGGACCCGCGTCGCGAACGCCCTGGAACAACACGCTATGCCGCCCGCAGGCATGCCGCAGCCCGATGAAAAGGACCGCCTGGCCGCCGCCCAGTGGATCCACTCGCAACTCTCGGCCTACGCGAAAAAGCACGACGGAGACCCGGGCCGCGTCACCGTCCGCCGCCTGACCAGCGGCGAATACGCCTATTCCGTTTTCGACCTTACCGGTTACAATTTCGAAACCGGTATCGACGCCTCCAGCGATTCCGTCGGCGGCGAAGGCTTCTCCAATTTCGGCGACGTGCAATTCATGCAGGACGCCAACCTCGAACACTATCTTGACGCTGCTAAGCTCATTGCCGACCACGCCGTCATCGGTTCAGGCCCCCTGGAGTTTTACTCGGATGGCGGCAAGACCGGCTTCGAATTCTCCGCCATCACCCGCATCAAAGACATGTACGCGAAGTACGGCTTCCGCACTGTCTCCGGCGAAGGTGGCTACGCCTACGGCCTGGAACAATACGGCAAGGTCTTCGACGCCACCTGGGAATACGCTCATCGCGCCGCTCTTGGCGAGCCTACCGCCACCTTGAAAGCCATCTGCGATCGCGAAGGCGTAGAAATCCGCTTCGCCCAACACGTTCTGGATCTCGTCAGCCGCCCTGAGCTCTCTTATCCGCTTTCTGATATCGCAGCCCGCTGGCACAAGCTCTCGCCGCCCACCAGCGACATCGCAGCATCCAAAGCCACTGCCCGCACGCAGACCAAGGAGCTTCAGGATTTCGAAACCGGCTGGGCCTCCTGGTTCTTCGGCCGCGGCGATGCTGCCTTCGGCGGCGCGGGCGATGAAAGCCCGCTCGTCTTTAACGACAAATCCCTCAAGGCCGATCCCCAACACCACTTCACCTTCGCCCATCGCGGCATCGCAGGCCGCGGTGCCCCGGCTGCCTCAGGCCCCACCAAGATCTACCTCAACGTCGCCAACGTGAATCCAACGGCGAAAGGGCAGGGAGCCATCATCTGGAAGAACGTAACCGTCGCCTTTACTCCCGCCGGTGGACGGGGCGGTGTTCCCGCCGCCGGTGGCGCAGTCGGAGTTGCCGGTGCCTCTGGCGCAGCTGGTCGCGGTCGAGGTCCCGTCCTCCCGCGAGTTTCGCTACGCTCTATCGTCTCCCCGGCCACAGCGGCGCAGCTCAATTTTGGCAAGGCCATCGACGGCAGCACCCTCGGCCCCGATGACTTCTCCACGGACGGCTCTGTCTCCTTCGAAGTCCCCGTACCCGCGGGCGTCACGACTTTCGATATTCAACTCGACGCTACCCTCGGTGCCGATCGCAATCACGTCTATCGCATCACCATCGCCGATCGCGAAGACCCGAATGGCATCCCCACTCGCGGTCTGGTAGGTGACCCCGCCAGCCCCGGCTACAAGACGTTCAAAGCAGGCGTTCTTGAATACGCCGCCAACCTGCCTCCGAACTCCAACGACCAGCCAACGCCGGCCGATAAAGACCCTGCTCCGGAACCCTTTGATCCCACCTACAACGTGCCCGAGCATGACGACTACGTCAACTGGGTTAAATACATTCGTGGCGATCGCTTCGTCTGGAATTACCTGCTGAACGATGAAAACCGGGTGCGTCTCGACAACGCGTGGAACGATGTCTTCGCATCCTTCCCGTATCATGACAACTACCTGCGCCAACTCGCCCAGCACTTCAAATACGACCTGCAGGGCAAGAAGATGGCCGACATGACCCCGGCCGCCATGGCTGCACTCCCCGCCGAAATGCGCGACTACGTCGCTCCCCTCCGCAAGGCATGGGAAGGCATGATGGCCGCGCAGGCCACCGCCAAACCTCGTCACATTGAGGACTGCATCCGTTTCGCCAGCCGAGCCTGGCGTCGTCCCCTCACGGAGGCCGAGAAGCAAAGCCTTCGCGCCTTCTACGTCAAAGCCCAGGCGGCCGACCCGGACCACGATCACGTCCGCGCCATTCGCGCCGTCATCGCCCGCATACTGGTCGCCCCGCAGTTCCTCTACAAGGTGGAACTCACCGCGCAACTGGATACCCCGCGCCCGCTCTCCGGCTACGAAATGGCCAGCCGACTCAGCTACTTCCTCTGGTCTTCCATTCCGGACGACGAACTCAGCCGCGCCGCCGGTGCCGGTGAACTCATCACCAACGCCGGTCTGCAAAAACAGGTGAAACGCATGCTGGCCGATCCCAAAGCCCGCCGCCTCTCCACCGAGTTCTTTGGCCAATGGCTGGGCTTCTACCGCTTCGATCACTACAAGGGCGTTGATACCGGCCGTTATCCCGAATTCACCGACGAAGTGCGCAGCGCCATGTATGACGAAGCCGTCTCGTTCTTCGAACACATCGTCCGCACCAATCGCCCTGTCAGCGATATCCTGAACGCCGATTACGACTTCCTCAATCAGCCCCTCGCCAAATACTACGGCATTAAGAAGGAAGTGAAGTCCACCGGTGCCGTTGAAAAGGTCGATGGGGCTAACGAACTCCATCGAGGTGGTGTCCTGCGCCTCGGCGCCGTCCTCACGGCAACATCAGCCCCACTCCGCACGAGCCCTGTGAAACGAGGCGATTGGGTTCTCCGCCGCATCCTTGGCACGCCCACGCCGCCGCCTCCGCCCGATGCCGGAACCATCCCCTCTGACGACAAGCTCTTTGGAGGCCTGTCTGTGCGCGACCGCCTTGCCGCCCACAAACGCAACGCCACCTGCGCGGTCTGCCATACCCGCATTGATCCGATGGGCTTCCCGCTGGAGCATTACGATTCCACCGGTCGCTGGCGCGAAAACTATTCCGACGGCAAGCCCATCGACGACAACGGCGAACTCGTCAACAAATCCATCATCCCCGGCGTCAAAGGCCTTCTTGACTACCTGCACTCCCAGCAGGACAAGGTGCAACTCACCCTCAGCCACAAACTCCTGGGTTATGCCTTAGGCCGCACCGTGCAGGGTTCGGACGAACTCCTGGTCGACAAAATGATCGCAGCCGGCGACAAAGCAACCATTTCTGATCTCGCCACGCTTGTCGTCACCAGCCCTCAGTTCCGCCGCATAGCAGGTAAAGAGCCGCCGTCACCTTCAACCGCCCGCCTGAGTCCTGCCGGGGCAGCAATTTCTGATAAAGTAGGTAAACCGTGACCCCCAACGCCCAACGCCGCGAACGCGATTTCGAACAATCCCGCACCAATCGTCAGAAATCCCGCCGTCACTTCCTTCGGGGCACCGGCGTCGCCCTCGCGCTCCCCTGGCTCGAATCGCTGAACGTACTCAAAGCGCAGGACCTCCCCTCGAAAGCCGCCGCTGCGGCCGCCAACAAGCCACCGGTCCGCTTCGCCACAATGTACTTCTCCAACGGCGTCCAGCCAGCCAATTGGTGGGCCAAAGGCAGCGGCAAGACCATGGAATTTGGCCCCGCCGGCGCACCGCTCAATGGTTACGGCGAAGACCTCAACTTCATCCGCGGCCTCTACAACCACGCCGCCTTCACAGCGACAAGCCCGCACCTCGGCAAGTGCCCCAACATGCTCTCCGGCGCCACCGTCAGCATGGACCCCCAGGTCATCAAAGTCGGCACCACCTTTGACCAGATTCTGGCCCGCGAAATCGGCCACAATACCCTGATCCCCAGCATGGCCCTCGGCATCGAGCCCAACGAACTCCGCCTCGAAGACGGCCTCTCCATGATCTACGGCTCGGCCATCTCCTGGGCCTCCCCCACCAAACCAGTCACCAAGGAAATTTACCCCGCGCGCACGTTTGATGCCCTCGTCAGCGATGGCAGCGCCCGCCGCGTCGACCGCAGCATCCTCGATGAACTCCTCGGCGAAGCCCAGTCCCTCCGCCCCAAAATCAGTTCGGGCGACAAGGTCAAGCTCAACGAATATCTCGAATCCGTCCGCGACATCGAAGTGCGCCTCGACCGCTCCGCCAAACGAGGTACCCTCGAAGGCTGGCGTCCCACTATCGATAAGCCGAACATGGCCCGTCCGTCCGACGAAATCCCGCAGGTGGTGCCCGATCACATGCGTCTCATGCTCGATCTTATGGTCCTCGCCTTCCAGATGGACAAGACCCGCATCATGACCATCATGCTCAATAACGACCTCTCGCAGATGAACATGAAGTTCCTCGATGGCGTCTCCGGCGCGCTCCACCTCGATCTGACTCACAACGGCCACGTGCCCGCGCTCGAAGCCATGTACCTCAAGACGAACCAGTACCACATGAAGGAATTCACTTACCTCATGGATCGGCTCAAGTCCATCGACGAAGGCGGCCAGTCCATCCTGGACAGTTCTATGCTGCTCCTGATGTCCAGCCTCTACGATGGCGATAAACACGGTGCCGATCAGATGCCCATCGTCATGGCGGGCAAAGGCGGCGGCAGTCTCAAAACCGGCCGCATTCTCGACTACCTCGATAAAGGCAACGACAACCGCCGCGCCTGCAGCCTCTACCTCTCCATCATGGATCGCATGGGCGTGCAACAGGATCGCTTCGGCGATTCCGACAAGCGACTCGCAGACCTCTAAACGACCAACACGAACGCCATGCTCGATAACGTTGTCATCATTGCGTACTTCCTCGTCGTCTTCGGCATCGGCATCTACCACTCCCGCCGCCAGAAGGAAACGACCAGCGAATACTTCCTCGCCGGCCACAGCATCGGCTGGTTTGCGGTCGGCGCGTCGCTGTTCTCCACGAACATCTCGAGTGAGCATTTCATCGGCCTCGCCGGTTCCGGCGCGTCCAGCGGCCTGGCCGTCGGGTGCTACGAATGGTCTGCCAGTTTCTGCCTCTTCATCCTCGGCTGGCTCTTCGTTCCGTACTACCTGAAATCGAAAGTCTTCACCATGCCGGAGTTCCTGGAACGCCGCTTCGATTCGCGCTGCCGCTGGTACCTCACCGTCGTCTCCCTGATTGCCTACGTCTTCACCAAGATCAGCGTCCACCTCTTCGCCGGTGCCATCCTGATGCGTTCCGTACTCGGCTGGGACTACATGACAACGTCCATCCTGCTGGTCGTCGCAACAGGCATCTACACCGTCACAGGTGGCCTCAAAGCCGTCATCTATACCGACCTCTTCCAGTCCTTCGTCCTCATCACCGGCGCAGTGGTTCTCAGCGGCGTCGGCCTTTATCATGTGGGCGGCTTCACCGGCCTCCGCGCCGCGCTCCCGCCGGACTTCTTCCACATGATCAAGCCGGCCAGCGACCCCGTCTATCCCTGGGTCGGCACGATCTTTGGCACCATGATCCTCGGTATCTGGTACTGGTGTACCGATCAATCGATCGTCCAGAAAACCCTCAGCGCGAAGGATCTGGAAAACGCGCGCAAAGGTTCGTTCTTCTGCGCAACGCTGAAGATCCTGCCGGTCTTCATCCTCGTTCTGCCCGGTCTGATCGCTAAGGCGCTCTACCCGACGGTCGTCACCGGCGATAACGCCTATCCTACGCTTGTTCTCCGCTTGCTCCCGCCGGGCCTGGTCGGACTTATGGTGGCTGCACTTCTCGCGGCGCTGATGTCGGCGATGAGTTCGGTGCTCAATTCCTGCTCCACGCTGATTACGATGGACATCTTCCGTAAGACGCACCCGCACGCGAGTGAAAAGCGCCTGGTCAACGTGGGCCGCCTTGCCACGGGCGTGATCGTAGTGATCAGCATCATGTGGGTGCCGCTGATTAAGTACCTCAGCAATGAGATTTACCAGTATCTGCAAAGCGTGCAGGCCTACATTGGCGCGCCCATCACCGCGACTTTCCTGATGGGCGTCCTCTGGAAGCGTGCTACCGCCCGGGCCGCGTTCACAACGCTGGTCACCGGCGGCCTTTTAGGCGCTGGACGTTTCACTCTCGACGTGATGCACGACGCTTTTAAAATCGATCTCGGCATGTGGAACGCGCTCGTGAAGTTCAGTTTCCTGAACTATAGTGTTTTGGTGTTTTTATTCTGCGTCCTGCTGATCGTGGTGATGAGCCTGACGGAGCCGATCCGAAGCAAAGCGGCGGAAGAAAAGCTGACCATGAATTGGGGCGGCGGCGGCAAGCACATTTTCGATCGCACTGACGTAGCCTGGACCGGCATGGTGGGAACATTCATCGTGGGTCTTTGGGTCCACTTCAGCTAAGCGGATATTCCTGCAATACTGCGGTGGTGAGACTCCGCCCGAATCAGCTGACTGGAGGAAGACGCCTATGAAATGGAAAACATACGTGCGAGCGGTTGGAACAGCCTTAGCATTTGCTGGCATCATGTTCGCCCAGGAGGCGATCGGTCCCAATCCGTTTGCAGGCATTCCCCTGGCAGTGAAGGAAGGCCAGAAGGTTTTTCAGTCGCGCTGCTCGGGATGTCACGGCCTGGATGCGACGGGCGGGATGGGGCCGAATCTCCTCGCTTCTCTCAATCGCGGGATCACGGAAGAACGTCTTTATCTCACGGTAACGAAGGGCATCCAGGGTACTTCCATGCCGTCACTCATCAGCTCCGGTGGTTCGGAAGAAGATGCCTGGAAGGCTGTCACTTACCTGCAGTCATTGCGGCCTCCCGCGCAAACCGTCGCGCTCGCGAATGGCCCCGCTTTCGACATCGCATGGGGCGACATCCTCAACGGCCTCAAGAATCCGCAACGCTGGCTGAGTTATTCCGGCGACACACAGGGGCAGCGCCACAGCCCCCTGACGCAAATCACACCAGCCAATGTGGCCAGCCTCACCGCGCAATGGATCTTTCAAACAGGGACTCAGGGAAAGTTTGAAGCCAGTCCAATTGTGATCGATGGCGTGATCTACATCACCGGCCCGAATAACTTCGCCTGGGCCCTTGACGCGAAGACCGGGCGTCAGATCTGGCGCTACCAGCGGCAGCTTCCGCCCGACGCGAACCGGCAGTGCTGCGGCGCCGTCAACCGCGGCTTCGCGGTTCTTGGTGGACGGCTCTTCATGGCGACACTCGACGCACACCTTGTAGCCCTGGATCTTCGCGACGGAAAACTCCTCTGGGACGCTGTCCTTGAGGATTACCGCAAAGGTTATTCGGCGACCGCTGCGCCCACGGTGGTGAAGGATAAGGTCATCATCGGCGTGGCAGGAGGCGAATATGGTATTCGCGGCTCCATCCAGGCCTTTGATTCGGCCACGGGCAAACGCGCGTGGCAATTCTATACAGTGCCAGCACCGCAGGAACCCGGTGGTGATTCCTGGAGCGGGGATAGCTGGCAAAGGGGAGGCGCGCCGGTCTGGGCTCCCGGCTCCTATGATCCCGATACCGACACCGTCTTCTTCGGCACCGGCAATCCGGCTCCGGACTACGATGGCCCTCTGCGTGAAGGCGACAACCTGTACTCCGATTCGTTGCTCGCGCTCGATCCGGGCACAGGCAAGCTGAAGTGGCATTTCCAGTTCACCCCGCATGACGTGCATGATTGGGACTCCACCCATACCCCCGTCATCGCAGACCTTCGCATCGCCGGGCAACTGCGCAAAGTGGTGATGGTGGCGAACCGCAACGGCTTCTTCTACACCCTGGACCGTGTCACCGGGAAACACATTGTCGCAAAGCCATTCGTCGCCCAGAACTGGGCCAAAGAGATCGGCCCCGATGGACGCCCGGTGCTTCTGCCTGGCCATGAGCCGAGCCCGAGAGGCACCACGACCTGTCCCGATCTCTTCGGCGCAACGAACTACATGCCAACCTCGTTCGACCCCGCTCTCGGCCTGATGTTTGTGACCGTGCGGGAACGCTGCCAGATCTACTCGACTTTCGATGAACCCTACGTACCCGGCCAGACGTACCGCCGCGGAGGCGGCAGCAAGGCATCGGTTCCCGAAACCGGCGCTGTGCGCGCCATTGACCCGGCAACCGGCAATCTCCGCTGGGAATTCCGCTACGATGGCATCGGGTTTCCCGGCATTCTGTCCACCGCTTCCGGTCTGGTCTTCGCCGGCGACGCCCAGGGCAATCTCCACGCGCTGAACTCGCGCACGGGCAAGGCTCTGTGGTCCCGCCAACTCGGCTGGAGCCCGGACGCCTATCAATCCGGCACCGGGATCTTCGCCGGTGCTAGCACTTTTATGGTGGGCAACCAACAATATATGTTGATTCCTTCCGGTACGGTGCTTACCGCTTTCGCTCTGCCGGACAAGCGATGACGGCGCAGTGGCGACCAGCCCCTCCGTCGCAACGCCATCAAAACATCGACATCATCCGCGGCCTCGCCCTCTTCGGCGTGCTCATGATCAACCTCTGGGCCTCCTTCCGCGTGCCGATGCTGGAAAACATCCTGCATCACTATCCCCAAACCAGCCCCCTCAATCACGCGGTTGATCTCCTGCTCGTCGGCTTCCTGGACTTCAAAGCCCTCACGATGTTTTCATTCCTGTTCGGCGTCGGCATCGCCATTCAGTTCGAAAGGGCGACAGCCCGCGACGTCAGCGGGCGTGTCTTCCTGATGCGGAGATTCCTCTGCCTGCTCGCCCTCGGCATGGTCCACATGTTCCTCATCTGGAATGGCGACATTCTGTGTCTCTACGCGATCTGCGGCCTGCTCCTGATTCCGTTCGTCAGTCTCCCGTGGTCAGTCCTGACACTCATTGGCGCGGGATTCATCGCGCTGCAGGAGTTCGCGTCGTTTCCGCTAGATTTCCCGTCCGGCGCGACCGCCATAGCCGAAATAGCGCGCGCCCGTGCAGTCTACGGCTCCGGCAGCGCTCTGACAATCCTGAATTACCGCGTAGACGAAGCCATATCGCTTGTGATCCCGATACTGTTGTCAGTCCTCCCCAGAACCCTGGGACTAATGTTCTGGGGCCTGGCGGCGTGGCGAGGCGGTATGTTCAGAGCACCATCAGCCCACCCGCGCAGGTTCGCACTGGTGCTCATTATCGGTCTGGCAGTGGGCACCCCGATCACAGTCAACGAGATCTCAAAAGAAGCGACAGGCTCAGCCCTCCTGCCGTGGCTGCACACGCCGCATATCGACGCGTCGCTCTGGCTCGCGATGGCCTATGTCTCCGGCCTCCTGTTGTGGCTAACCCCGCAACGCGCGCTCCGTCTCCCGCGCCTCGCCGCGATGGGCCGTATGGCGCTGACCAACTATCTGGTGCAATCCATTGTCCTCGGCATTATCTTCTTCGGCTACGGCTTCGGGCAACTGGGGCGAACTGGCAGCGCCGGCGGCGTCGGCATAGGACTGGCAATCTACCTGTTACAGCTGCAACTGAGCCGATGGTGGCTCATCAGATACCAGTTCGGCCCTTTCGAATGGCTATGGCGATCCCTGACCTACGGCAGACGCCAGCCCTTACTCCGTGAGAGTTCCGCACCGGAATCACTATCGGCTCATAACCACGACCGTTCAACTGGTCCTCGGTAGCGACAATGCGCTCCAGTGGGCCTTTTCGGTAGACTGTTCCTGCAATGGATCAACAAGGCACCGCCTGCGACGAAGTTTACGTCTATTCGATGAATCGCCCCGGTTTTATGCTGCAGCATGTCCTCGATGCCTGCGCCGCGCAAACGGCAGACGATTCCAGGAAGCCGATCAGCGTCATGTTTGGGTTGATCGGCCTCTATCTATACATCGAAAAAGGCTACTCAGGCCGCAGGGTTCAGGCCATCCATAGGGAACTCGCACGAAAAAAGCGTGAGTGGCCGCGAGTCCCGCTGCCGGAGGCTCGCGGTAGTGTGACGGCTACCGATGTGCTGGCCGTGCCGGCTGGGCCGCAACGTGACTTGGCTATTCACGATTGGTGCAGTTCCGTATGGACTGCATTCGCCGGCAATCAGCCCATTATCATCGCACTCCTGCAGGAACACCAACTTGTTTAGCCAGTATCGAACCGGCCGAACGATCCAGGCATGAACTCCTGCCGGGCTCCGAGGAATGTTGTTCGACGTCGCCACGGTCGCAATTCTTAAGACCGGAGAGGCTCCCGACCAGATCCTCTCGGCCCACCCGTAGCGAGCGCGGTTATTGCGCTACGGCGTAGGTCGCGATGAGCGAACTCCAGCCGTCCTTCGAAACGCCGGTCTTCGCCGCCGCAAATGCGCCGGTCGAAGACACCACCTTGTAGCCATCTTCCACCCCGCCGGTATCTCCCGTGAACGAAAACTGTCCGCCGGCTGTGAACCCGTCGTTCCAGGCACCCGACACGAAACTGTTGCTCGCGTAGCCAATCGCTCCCCACAGAAACTCGTTGGCTTTCGCCGTGACCGGCGTCGCGCCCGATGACGGCTCCGTGCCGACCCCGTGCCCCTCTTTGACCTTGTCGAGCGCCGCAGGAGCGAGGTTTGTGACCGAGGACGCATTCATCGAAAGGTCGCCCACCGTATGACTGACGACGATGTCGCCGGTACCGCCACTCGCGATGTAAAGCGAAAAAATCTTCGTGTAACAACCATTCCCGTCCGTCGAGCCGATGTCCTGATGCAGAGGTTTGCCATTCCATGTGGCCCTGGCGCTGTCGCCCTCATCATTGGTGGAGACCAGCAGGGTCACACCTGCCCTCAGGGTGACGCCGGGTATGGTGAGGCTCTTGACATCCTCATCGCCGCTAGTGCCCAGGGCCGTCACAACGGGCGACCTGGAAACCTGGCCGGTCCCCAGAGGAATGCAAAGACCCGTGATGAGCAGTAGTCTGAAGTAGTGCCGTCGCATTGTTTCCTCCCGCAGGCGATGTCTTCAATTGAAACATCCGGATCTGAAGGATACCTGAATGCCGGGATGGCTGCCGGCCCGGTGCCCGACCATATGCCCCCCCGATGTTCTATGAATCAATCAGCCAGAACGATGATGCACGTATCCAAATGACGCTGACCAATCATCCGGTGCTTATCCGTCGCTCTGGGGTGGGCGACCGCTTTGGTTGTGTAGCCCCGGCGGTAAGCTATTACATGTGCCGCTCAAGGTTCGCGACGTGATCAGGGATCTCAGTGACGCCGGATGGCGGCACACCAGAACAAAAGGCGATCACCGTGTATTTCAGCATCCCGATGGCCGGACAACCGTCGTGTCCGGCCACCTCGGAGATGATGTTCGCCCTGGTACTTACAAGGCGATTCTTCGGCAGACTAGAATGAAAGAGGAGTCCCAATGACCAGAACCTACTCACTCGTGATCGAAGGCGACGAATCGGGTTTCAGCGCCCATATTCCGGAACTCCCATCGATTCTCGTCACGGGGAGGTCAATTGAGGAACTGACCCGCCGAGCCAACGAGGCGATCCAGCTTTGGTGGGAAGTTTCCAGACCTAGCCCATCTCCAACGGCGTTTCGCAGAGAAATTGAAGTCGAACTTCCTGCGTAGGAAATTTCCTGCCGGGCTCGCGAGCGGCGAGCGTTGGAACGGAGCAGCGTCGTATTGTACGGCACAACAGATTTGTAGTGGTACGACAGCAAATACTTGCGCCTATCCGGTTTCTTCTGTGCAACGCCGCACCAGTGGAAATCCGATTATCTGCGGCCGGCCCTACAGACCGACTATGTTCTTGACCAACGCAACGTCTCTTCCGAGAACTTTCATGGAACTGTTCAGTTCCTTCATGTCTTGTTGAATGGAATCCAGCCTGCACTCGATTCCCGCGAACCGGTTGTCGATAGAGGCAAAGCGGCTGTCGAGGGCGTCGAAGCCCTTGTTGA
This sequence comes from uncultured Acidobacteriia bacterium, assembly GCA_903875575.1. GTDB lineage: Bacteria > Acidobacteriota > Terriglobia > Bryobacterales > Bryobacteraceae > BOG-234. Next base: position 127,413 of record CAIQWJ010000018.1, read on the forward strand.
GTGCGGCGAAGCAACCGCCAATGTAAGTAAAACCTCGGTAGTTCAGCAGGAGGGCGGTAATCGCAACGAGCCCGGAACCTCCCTCAATAACCAGCGCGGTCAGTACGTTGCTGTCCATTCTGATATGAAACTACCACACTTCGGCTTCACCCACGAATTCGGGCCGCACGGAACTCTTACCGAACCGCGACGTCAAGGAGCGGCACTCAAACCTGCGATTTCAGCAGCCTTCCCGCTCTACGCTAAACTAAAACCTTCCAGCCGAGTCCGATGCCACACCCGCTAATCACGTCTGACCCCGCCATCATGATGGGCAAACCCACCATCGCCGGGACCCGAATCACCGTAGAACTGGTGCTCGAAAAACTGGCCGCCGGAGAGTCTCCCGATCAAATCCGCGCCGCCCACCCGCGCCTAACGCCCGACGCGATCCACGCTGCCGTCGCCTTCGCCGCGCGCCCTCCGCGCTGACGAGACCCTTCCATGGAAAACACATAGCATCCGCCGCCTGATAAGGAGCAAATGATGCCGCGTCTGTTAACCGCTGATGACATCATGCCGCTGATAGCGTCTCTGGACGAAAGCGAACGCATCAAACTGCTCCGGCGGATCGCCTCGCCGCGAGGCAACGATGCTTCCGCTTACATGACAGCTCCGCCGACGCCCGATGAGTTTTCCGGCGATGACGAATCGATCTCGTGGGAAGCTGAGAGATGGGACGACTTCCATTCGCCTCAACCGTGATTCGCGGCGAGATCCGCTGGTGCACTTTTCGACTCCCCGATAACTGCCCCTTTCCGATCCGTCTCAATTTGAGTCTCCGGCGACTTCTTGATCCAGGTACTTCTCCGCAATTTCAATTGTTCTCTTTAGCATCGGGAAAAGCTCATTCACCATTTGCGCCCCACCATTCTGCGCCATTTTCCTGGTAACATCCTCGTCGTACCAGTTCGCATAGTGTCGCATGTCCAGCCTGTCGAGATATTGAAACCAGTCCCAATGGCCAGTGCTTTTCCCGGTACCGAATGATTGGGCAAGTTCTGCGGCCAACCTTCCATCAGCAACCCGCCGGTTTATGCCCTTTCCATACTCGCGTTCCCAGTAGAAGATACCAAAACCAACGGCCGCGGCATTGCCGGCCTGGTTGGAGAAACTGATCGCGTACAGCCCCTTCCACGCTGGCTTAAAAAAGCAAAGGCGCGAGCACGAAGTATTGAGATCAGGTGCGGACGATGCCCCACCGCGGAACTCCGCATCCCACGTCGGGTCCTTAAACTCTCCGCGAACCCTCGTGAGCATTGCCTCCCTAAAGCGCCTCAACAATTCCCGCCGCACGTCGCCGACCCGGACAAGGATCTCGACTGTGACATCTATGTTTCTTTCTTCCAAAAGCTCATTCAGCATTGTTGTCTCTCCGGGGTGCAGCGGTAGTTCTCCATTAATGCGCTCGCGAACGAAACGCTGAAAGCTCGCTAGGAATGGAAGGAGCGGTGCACAGCATGTGGTAAACGCTTCGGCGAGTTCGTCGCACCGAAGCAGCTTTACACGGCAGTCATTTTCGTAGGCGGCCCCCAACGATTCAGGCTTCCCACCGTCGGGCGTGAGGAAGACAAAAAGCCAATTACCAGGCCAACGTCGTTCAAGCTCTTCACAATAGTCCTTGCATTGCCCGGGCTGCTCAGCTGCTCCCCTTGCTTTGTTCTCAATTCCGATTGCATGGTTGCCCACCACAATTAATAGATCGAGATACCGGCCATTCGTCCAGATGAAATATTCCGTTTGGACGCGGCAGTCGACGATTGGCCAGTTGCAGTCGATCAGTCTTAGAAACTGCGCAAGGAAGTCGACGCCTTGGCCATGTCCCTGATTACCGTCGAAGAGATACGCCAACAGGCGCGAAAGCGCTCGCTCATCTGGGAAAAATGCCTCGAACGCCGAAAATGAAGGTGCCTCTCGACGGTTGATCTGTTGATGGAACCGCTGATTCTCTTCAAGCGCGTCCCGCAGTCGCTGAATGGAATCCTGAACCCCGGAGTCGAAGCCCACTGACATAGCGAATATTGTACGTCGCGGGTGACGCCGCCTTGCAAATGGGGCTTGGAATGCTGAGCGCCTTTCAGTAGCTCAGGCTGGCTCTCCTCGTCGTGCCCCGGACGTTCTTCAAATATGTTTGTAACCGCAAACAGCCATTGCGATAGCCACCCACATCCTGGATCCGACGGCCGCCACTCCGACTCCGACCACGAACGTACCGGCAACGCAAACAATCCCGAGCACCATTCGTCTCAAAGCCCCCATACTAAGCCGACCCGCATCAGTCGGCGGGATCAACAGTGACGCAGCCCCCATCGCCAGAATCAAACTTGTAATCCCCAATATGCGCTCGGCAAGCTGGAGGTTGACGTACTCATCCGGAAAAACGCGGGCTTCAGACACAAGAATCGTGCATGCCACCAGTAACGGCACCAGCACCAATCCCGGCACCGCCGCCATCACCGCCCCGGCAATAACCCGTCCCTTCATCCCCACCCTCACCCCACCAAAAAAACCGCCGTCTGCCCCCGCAAATTCGGCAGCCAGTTCACCTTCTTCTCCCCCGACAAAAAATACCGCCGCTCAATCGGAAACCCATTCTTCCGACACAAATCTTCAAAATCATTAATCGACAAAAAGTGAATATTCGGCGAGTCGTACCAGTCATACGGAAACAAATCCGTCTTCGGTGCCTGCCCGCTAAACAGCATCGCCATCCTGACCGTCCAATGCCCGAAATTCGGAAACGAAATAATCGCCTTCCGCCCCACCCTCAACATCTCCGTCAACACCTGCAGCGGCGCCCGCGTCTCCTGCAGCGTCTGGCTCAGAATCACGTAATCGAACGCCTTGTCCGGATAATCCGCCAGCCCCTCGTCAATATCCCCCTGATAGGCCGAGACCCCGCGCGCAATCGCCTTCCGCACATTCGACGCCTCAATCTCCACCCCGCGCGCCAGCACCTTCTTGTTCGCCGCCAGCCACGCCAGCAGCAACCCCTCGCCACACCCCAAATCCAGCACCTTCGTCCCCGGCTGAATAATCTCCGCGATGATCTTAAAATCCGGTCGCATCAGCAGCGACGACGTCCCATTCGAATTCACAGTCACTGCCCAGCCTCCGCAGCCACCCGAGCCGTACTCTCCAGAAACCCGCGCACCAACTCCGTCTGCTCCGCCACGTCTACCAGAAATGCATCGTGCCCGTAATTCGACTGCAGATCGCAGTAAGCCACATCACCGTTAATCCGCCGCAACACTCGCACAATCTCCTGCGATTGGTAACTCGGATACAGCCAGTCCGACGTGAAACTGATCACCAGAAACCGCGTCTCCACTGACCGGAACGCATCCACCAGATGCCCCGTCCCGTTCGTCAGATCGAAGTAATCGAGCGCCTTCGTGATGTACAGATACGAGTTCGCATCGAACCGTGAAACAAACTGGTTCCCGCGATACCGCAGATAACTCTCCACCTCGAAATCCACGCCGAAATCGAAACCGAATTTCTCCTTCTCGCGCAACCGCCGCCCGAATTTCTCGCGCATCGATTCGTCGCTCATGTACGTGATGTGGCCCACCATCCGCGCCACCGAAAGCCCGCGCGCCGGCGGCTTCTTGTCGTAATACTCGCCCTCCGCCCAATCCGGATCCGCCATGATCGCCTGACGACCCACCTCATTAAACGCAATCTGCTGCGCGCTATGCCGCCACGTCGTCGCAATCGGAATCGCCGACCACACCATCTCCGGAAACGTCACTGCCCACTCCAGCGCCTGCATCCCGCCCATCGATCCGCCCGCCACACTCAGCAGCTTCGTAATTCCCAGCGAATCCACCAGCATCTTCTGCAGCCGCACAATGTCGCGAATCGTGATGACGGGAAATGACATCGCGTAAGGCACGCCCGTCGCCGGATTAATCGTCCCCGGCCCCGTGGTCCCCTGGCATCCGCCCAGCACGTTACTGCAAATGATGAAGTAGCGGTCCGTATCGAAACCCTTGCCCGGGCCGATCATGCTGTCCCACCAGCCCGGCTTGCCCTCGTGGCTGATCCCCGCCGCATGCGCGTCGCCGGTAAATGCGTGGCCGATCAGGATCGCATTACTCCCCGCCGCATTCAACTTCCCGTAGGTCTCGTACGCAATCTCAACCGGGCTGAGCGTCGCGCCGCAATCCAGCGGAATACTGTCGAATCGTGCTGTCTGAGTCTCTACAACCATCGTGGGCAACCTCATGTTAACAAGAGCGGCGAATTAGACTGGGGTTTGCGGAGCATCCTCCTACTCACCCTCCTGGCCGCCACCGCGATTGGACAAACGTGGCGCGAAGCCGTCCCCGGCTACAACTACCAGTTTCCCCGCGATCACTTCGAACACCAAGACTTCCGCACCGAGTGGTGGTATTACACCGGTAATGTGCAGGACGCGCAGGGTAAGCGGTTCGGTTTCGAACTCGTCTTCTTCCGCTCCGGCCAAACCCGGACCAACGACAACCCTTCCGTCTGGGCCGCAAAAGACCTGTATTTAGCCCACGCCGCGCTGACGGATATCGATGGCAAGCGCTTCTATTACGATGAGCGACCCAACCGTGAGGGCCCAGGCATAGCAGGCGCATCGTTCGAAAAACAGCGAGTCTGGAACGGCAACTGGCAAGCCGTCTGGAGTGGCGAAACCCAAACCCTCGATGCGATCACCCCCACCTTCCGCTTCCATCTGGACCTGACCCCACTCAAGTCCCCGGTCATCAACGGAGAAAACGGAGTCAGCCAGAAGGCCGAAGGGCGGGGCAGGGCATCCCACTACGTCACCTTCCCGCGACTCGCTGTCAAAGGCACCATCAATACCTACAACGTATCCGGCCAAGCCTGGATGGACCACGAATGGTTCACCGAACAACTCGCGTCCGACCAGACAGGCTGGGACTGGTTCAGCCTCCAACTCGACAACAACACCGAGTTCATGCTCTTCGAACTCCGACACAAAGACGGCACCATAGACCCGTACTCGTCAGGCACCTACATAGACCAGACAGGCCGCGCCCACCACCTGAAACGAGCAGACTTCACTCTGGAACCAGGCCGCAAATCCGGTCCCTACCCGGTAGAATGGCACCTCCGCGTTCCATCCATAAAAATGGACGTACTCGCGAAGGCCGCCATCGACAACCAAACCCTGAAATCCAATACCGGCCCAACCTACTGGGAGGGTTCAGTAGCGTACGAAGGCACCCAAAAAGGCGTGGGCTATCTCGAAATGACAGGTTACGAAGGTCTCGTCCATTTCTAATGGATCTCTCCGGTGTGGTCAGGAACACAGCATTGGGCGTGCCTGTGCGTGCCACGATGGGCGGGTCCCGTCCTTCAAAATGACAGTGTGGACGGTTCGCAGCAGATTTCGGAATGCTGTGGGTGACCGGCTGTCCCGCAATAACCGGCACGGGAAACCGCCATCCCGCTATAATGGACCCCAGAAGCCTGAGTCTGCCCATAATGCTGGACATCCGAAAAAAACTGGAAGACGAGATCGCCGCGCTGGAATATGAGCTGCGGAATGAACTCCCTAAAGAGATTCTCAAGGCACGCGCCCACGGCGACCTGAAAGAAAACGCCGAGTATCACGCCGCGAAAGAGCGACAGGGCTTCGTCAACGCGCGTCTTGGCCAGTTGAAGAAGCGGATGGGTGAAGTCGCGATGATCGACATCACCAAGATTCCCCGCGATCGTATCGGACTCGGCTCACGCGTTGTGGTTCTGGATACCAGCAAAGAGGAAGAGATTGCTTATCATCTGGTCACCAGCGAAGACGCCGATGTGACGCAGGGCCGGGTCTCGACCAGTTCCCCGATTGGCAAGTGCCTGTTAGGTAAGGAAGTAGGCGACCTGATCAAACTGGTGACGCCGGGTGGTACTCGCGAACTGGAAGTCCTCTCGCTCAAGACCATCCATGAGTTCATCGTAGTAGCGGAAGACGAAAAGCCAACAGGTGCACAGCAGGCCACATGACCATTACGAGAGGCATCGGCCTCTTCTTCGGCCGGATCATTCAGGCGATTGTCACGGCACTCGCGCTATCGCGTGTGCATCCCAATGTTTTGACTTTCATCGGACTTCTGATTAACATCTGGGCGGCATTCCTGTTCGCGGCGGGCAGCTTCCGCGCCGCTGGTCTGGTTGTCATCGGTGCCGGCCTGTTTGACATGGTGGATGGTCGTGTAGCCCGCGAAACAAATCGGGTCACTCGCTTTGGTGGCTTCTTCGATTCCGTGCTGGACCGCTATTCCGACCTTGCGCTGCTGGTGGGCCTGCTGGTCTACTACGCCTCGATCAATCGCTTCTTTTATGTAGTCCTGACGGCAATTGTCATGACCGGTACGGTGCTGATCAGTTACGCGCGTTCGCGCGCTGAAAACACCATTCCGAAATGTAAGGTGGGTTTTCTGGAGCGTCCCGAACGCGTGGTCCTGATCATTCTGGGTGCGCTGGGAAATCGCATGGCACCCGTTCTGTGGGTTCTGGCCGTACTTTCCAATATTACGGTCATCAGCCGCATCATCTATACATGGGAAGAGACCCAACGTATAGGTGAAGTGTAAAAAATCTTTCAGCGATCAGCCCGCATTACTTCCTGGCAGTGTCGCATGAGTGCCGAGGCTGATCGCTGACAGCTGATCGCTTATTCTGCTTTTCCCTTATTCTTGCGGTGTTCTGCCCAGCGCTTCTTCTGTGCAGCCGCAATCCGCTTGCGTGCGGACGCGCTGAGAACACGCTTCTTGCGGCCATCAACGGTCGGAGCTTCCGCTTTTGCCGCAGGGGCAGTTATTTTTGCGCCCAACTGGCTGTTGATGTGGTCGATCTTTTCCTGAATCGCCGCACGCTCATTCTCCAGGTGCGTTAATGCGTATCGTAATATCTCTGCGTTTGTGTTCGATTTGCCTTTTGCCATCAAACCTCCAACGCAAGACTATATCATAAGAATCCGTTTTGTATAACTGAAGTTTGATGCGTATCATATTGCAGCGGGTCAGGCAGGCCAGGGTTCTGGTGGAGCAACAGGTCGTCGGCAGCATAGGGCTCGGTATAGTCGCGCTGATTGGAATTGCCTCGGGGGATTCGACAAAAGACGCAGACTATCTGGCCGATAAAATGGTCAACCTCCGCATCTTTTCCGATCCCGCTGGCAAGATGAATCTGAGTGCCACCGATCTCTCCGCGGGCCTGCTCCTGATTTCTCAGTTCACTCTCTACGGCGATTGCCGCAAAGGCAGACGTCCGGGCTTTGACGCAGCCGCGCCGCCACAACTGGCCCGCGAACTCTACAACTATTTCGTCGAAAAGGTGCGCTCCAGTGGTCTGCCAGTCGCAACCGGCGTCTTTCAGGCGCACATGGAAGTGGAACTCACCAATGACGGGCCGGTCACGTTGCTTCTCGAATCCCCTCCCCCGATATACTAAGTATTCCCTCATGTCCAAACCCGTCTCTTATCGCGACGCCGGCGTCAACATCGACGAAGCCGATCGCGCAGTCGGAGCCATCCGCAAGATGGCCCGTGCCACCTTCACCAAAGGCGTTCTCACCGAAATTGGCTCCTTTGGCGGTTGCTTCGCTTTGCCGAAGATGAAGCAGCCTGTGCTGGTAAGTTCCGTCGATGGCGTCGGCACCAAGCTCAAGATTGCTTTTGCTACCGGTCGTCACAGCACAGTTGGCGAAGATCTGGTCAATCATTGTGTCAATGACATAGCGGTCCAGGGTGCGAAGCCTCTCTTTTTCCTTGATTATCTGGCCGTCGGTAAACTGGAAGCCGGTGTGGCGGCGCAGGTGGTTTCGGGTATTGCCCGGGGCTGCAAGGCCAACGGTTGCGCCCTGGTTGGCGGCGAGACTGCCGAAATGCCGGGTATGTATCAGGATGGCGAGTACGATCTCGCCGGCTCCATCGTCGGAGTGGTGGAGAAATCCAAAATCCTGACGGGCGCGAAGGTCCGCAAGGGCGACGCCCTCATCGCGCTTTCTTCCACCGGCCTTCACACGAACGGCTACTCTCTTGCGCGCAAGCTGCTCTTTGAGGTGGCAGGCCTCAAGCCCGAATCGCACGTTCCCGAGTTGGCCTGCGAACTGGCCGATGCACTGCTGCAGGTTCACACCAGCTACCTGAACCCGCTCCAGGCACTGGTGAAGGCCGAATGTCTCTCTGCGGCCGCTCACATCACCGGTGGCGGAGTGACGGACAATCTTCCGCGCGTTCTCCCGAAAGGTCTCGCCGCTATTATCGATACGGGCTCCTGGCAGGTTCCGCCACTTTTCGAAATGCTCCGCAGGATCGGCTCAGTGCCCGTTGACGACTGGCGCCGTACTTTCAATCTCGGCGTCGGCATGATCTTTGTGGTGCCTGCAAAGAAGACCGACAAGGCGTTGAAAACCCTCGTGCGCAGTATCCGAGGGACGGGCACAAAGGCCTGGGTGATCGGGGAAATTGCAGCTCAGAGTCGTGGCAAGGGCAGGGTGGAGTACCTGTAGATGCGGCTGGGTATCCTGATTTCCGGACGCGGCTCAAATTTTGAGGCCATAGCCAACGCCATTGCGCGCCGTAAGCTCGATGCCGAGATCGCCATTGTGATCAGCAATCGCGCCAATGCGGGAGGCCTCGACATCGCCCGCATGCGCGGTATCCCTCTGCGGGTCATCGAATCGCGGGGCATGGAGCGCGAGGCTTACGACAAGCTGGTCATTGAAGAACTCCGCACGCATGAGGTTGATCTGGTCTGTCTGGCGGGCTTCATGCGCCTTCTGAGCGCTTCCTTTGTGGAGGCGTTTCCCAATCGCGTTCTCAATATCCATCCTTCGTTGTTGCCGTCATTCCCCGGCCTGGACGCCCAGCGGCAAGCTCTGGAATACGGTGTCCGGATCACGGGTTGCACCGTCCATCTGGTGGACGAATTCCTCGATTCCGGCCCCATTCTGCTCCAGTCGGCAGTCCCCGTGCTCGATACCGATGACGTGGAGACCCTCTCGGCACGTATTCTCGTCCAGGAACATGCCATCTATTCGCAGGCGATTCAGCTTCTGGTGGACCGCCGCGTCACCCTGCAGGGCCGCCGCGCGAACATCGCCGAAATCGAAGCATAGCCTCGCGAACCAGGGTTTTAGCCGGCACCGCCTACACAGGCTGGTGTGCGGTTGGTATCATCACATTGAAGCTCTCGGGTCGTCCTTTTTAGTGGTCAAATGTACGCTGCAACGCGGCGGGCCTGAGATGCGTCCAAAACTACTGGATTCATGACAAAGTTATCAATCATCGGCGGTCTGTTGATCGCTACCGGTTCCCTCCTCGCTCCGGCCTCGCTGCTGGCGCAGCAGTACATCATCAGCACGATTGGCGGGGTTGCCAGTTCCCCGGGGTGGTCTGGCGACACCGGCCCGGCGACCAGCGCGCAGATCAACAAACCGCTCCGCGTGGCCGTAGATTCCAAAGGCAACGTCTACATTAACGACCTTTTCAACAGTTCGATCCGGGTCATTTCGCCTTCCAACGGTAATATGAATTCCATCGCGGGCAACGGGTATCCCGGTTATTCGGGAGATGGCAAAGGCTCCATAGGCGCGCAGCTTTCGTCCCCGCATGACATCGCATTCGACGCTTCCGACAATCTGTATATTGCGGATACTGCCAATGCCCGCATTCGCATCATAAAAAATGGCATTATCAGTACCTTTGCGGGTACGGGCGTTCGGGGTGTCCAGGGCGCGAATCTGGGAGACGGCGGTCAGGCACTCAGCGCGCAATTCATTTTCCCCACCGGCGTCGCTGCGGACAAGAGCGGCAACGTTTATGTCTCCGATACAGGGAATGCTACGGTCCGGAAGATCGCGCCGAACGGCGTCATTACCACTGTTGCAGGCGTTGGTTTCAAGGCATATGGAGCTTTCTCCGGTGAAGGCGGCCCGGCCACGAAGGCACTGCTTGGCGAACCCTATTCGCTCAGCACGGACAGCGCCGGCAATCTCTATATTGTGGACACAACGTTGAGCCGGCTGTTTCGAATCGGCAGCGACGGCCTGATCCATACGATTTTCAACAATTTTGTCGGCCAGAACTGCGCGGTTGACAGCGCCGGCAATATCTACGTTCCGGATTCCACAACCAGCACGGTGCAAAAGTACCTGCCCAACGGCACGAAATTGTGGATCGGCGGCGATGGCTTCGCCGCGTATGCCGGCGACGGCGGGATTGGCACCAGCGCCCAGCTTTCCCAGCCCAACGGTGTCGCTGTGGATAAAGCGGGCAACGTCTACGTTGCCGATACCACCAATGCGGTGATTCGCAAATTGACGCCGGTGCCGTTCTCCATCGGAGCGATAGCGAATTCCGCCACCGGCCAGCCCTTCCAGGTTTCACTGACCGGCGCCGGCGATTCGACCGTGGCGATCGCCCCCGGTGAGATCGTCACCATTTTCGGCTCCGGCATCGGCCCGTCGACGCTGGTATCGAATACCCCCGGGCCGAACAACTTCTTCGGTACTTCCGCAGGTGGTGTCTCGGTTACTTTTGGCGGCTTCCCGGCACCCATCATTTACGCGTCATCCACATTCATTTCAGCAATCGTGCCCTATGAAGTCAGCGGCCTGAGTTTAGTGCCCGTGGTTGTGACTTACCAGGGCAACACCTCGGTTGCTTATACGGCTCCTGTGGTGACCACGGCCCCCGGTATCTTTACGCTGGATTCCAGCGGGTCCGGGCAGGCACTGGCGGTCAACCTGAACGGTACTTTAAATGGGGCCGCCAATCCGGTTGCGCCCGGCGGCTACGTGATCCTCTATGCCACTGGCGAAGGTGCCACCACACCGACCGGCGTGAATGGTAAGCCTGCGCCAAAAACCGCTCCGTTCCCGATGCCGGTGCACACCGTGACCGCGCTGGTGAACGGTACTTCCGCTGTGGTCAGCTACGCGGGTGGCGCTCCTGGCTTCGTAGCCGGCGTAATGCAGGTCAACCTGCAGATCCCTGCGACGGTGACCTCCGGCACCCTGCCCGTAACCCTGACGATCGACAATCTGACCAGCCCTCCGGTCAACGTCGTCGTTTCCCAGTAAGCAGCCGCCTGATCCATGCGGCCCCTGAGTGCATGAGCGCCCGGACACTGATCGACGGCTGTTTGCTGCGCGCCAGCGCAGCCCACGCGGGGGGAGACCACGGTGAGGTCCTGGATGCCTGCCGCGAAGCCCTCCCTGCCATGCCAGAGTACCTCCGGGAGTGCATAATGGACAAGTACGGGATGCCCACGCAGTATCCGGTCTTCGACTATCTCCTGCGCCTTACCCCGATCGTGCTCGATGACGCGACGACCGACGAAGTAGGTCGGATCGCAAGGGGTATCGACGCGCTCAGGACTTATCGTGTAGACACGGTTGTAGCCAGAGGCTGTCTCGCCAGGGTCAATTCCGTATACGCTCGAATCGCCAGCCACCCTGGTATCCTGGAATCCGCAATAGTGGCTGATTGGCCGTATGCCGCCGAGGTGCTTTCCATCGCCTCTGCTCTTGGTATTGTCAGCCGCAACCACAGCGGGACGACCTACGCACTTGAAATGCGGTCGAATCCCGAAGGTCGCCGCCCGCTGCGATAGGTAGACCTTCCTCTAAAAAAAAAGGCAGTCGGCGACCAGCCAACTGCCTTTCTTCTCAACCTGAAGTCAGCTTACTTGCCGGCACCCGGCGCTGCGGCAGCCGGTGCGAGCGGCGTGAAGAATGCCGGATTCATATCCACCTTGGCTTTAGCTGTGATATCTTCCGCAGCCTTGCGGGCCAGGTCCGGTTTCAGTTGCGCTACGATTTGATCCTTCAATTCCGCCAGGCTCTTTGTATCGTGCTTCTGTACCTGAATGATGTGGTAGCCAAATGGGGACTGGACTGGTTCGCTCACATCTCCCACCTTTAATGCGAAAGCAGCTGCCTCAAACGGAGGCACCATGCTGCCTTTCTTGAATTCGCCCAGATCGCCGCCTTTTTCGCCTGACGAGGTATCGTCCGATTCCTCTTTCGCAATTTTCGCGAAATCTTCGCCGCCGGTGATCCGCTTGCGGATCGCTGCCGCTTTGGCCTTCGCCTCTTCATCGGAGAGTTCCGGCTTGCCCGGCAGTCCGGGCATAGGCGCGCCCTTCACACGAATCAGAATGTGCCGCGCGGTGACAGACTCAAACTCACTCTTGTGCGCGTCGTAGTAGGTCTGGATGTCCGCTGCCGGAATATTAATCGTCTGCTGCAGATTTTGAAATTCCGCACCAGCCAGAATATTGGTGCGCTGGAACTCCAGTTGCGACTGCGTTTCAGGCTTCTTGTCGAGATCGGCCTTTTGCGCCTCGGCAGCCAGTACGAACATCTCCACCAGTTCCTTCGCAAAGTCGGCACGGCCTGCGCCGCGTGCAATTTCCTGATACTGCGGGTTCAGCGCTTTCGAGAACTCGTTAAACTGCGCCGCTGTGATCTTGTGGTCGCCGATCGTAATCACCACGGTGGCGGGGTCGACGGTCGGCATAGCCGGAGGTGCGCCTCCGGTTGAACCCATCGTGGGAATCTGCGCGGGCAACAAGGCGCAAAAAGCTAGAAATATGACGGAAAGTTTCACAAAACCATCGTAACAAAGGAGAAGTGGGCCGTGTGTGCCGTCAGCCGCCGAAGGCCGATCTGTGAGCCGACACCGCTTTGCAGTACACTGGCCCTAACGATGCAGAAGCCCGCGTTTGATCCCGGCCTGACCAGACAATTCGGTGCTCCATTGCGCCGCGCCGTTAATAAAGACGGGTCCTTCAACGTCCGACGCACCGGCGTCAGCTGGCGTGCCTTCCACCCCTGGCTATATATCGTCCGCATGAGCTGGACGGGGTTCACCGCACTCGTACTCGGCTCCTATGTGGCGATCAACACGGCCTTTGCGCTCGCCTATTTCGTCATGAATGCCGACCAGGTAGCCGGCTCCGCCGCCGCCACCGAAGGCCGCCGGTTTTTCAATGATTTCTTCTTCAGCGCCCACACGCTCACCACAGTCGGTTACGGCAATCTGGCTCCGAACGGCATTGCCGCAAACGTGTTTTCCACAGTGGAGGCGCTGATTGGGCTCATGGGTTTCGCCGTCATCACAGGACTCCTCGTCGCCCGCGCTTCCAAGCCGTCCGCATCCATTGGCTACAGTGCCAACGCCATTGTGGCCCCCTATCAGAATGGCACCGCCATCATGTTTCGCATCGCCAACCAACGCTCCAATAATCTGATGGAAATGGAGGCACGCGTAATGCTGATGACCGTCTCCGGAACCACTGGAAAGCCGGAACGCAAATTTGAAATGCTCACGCTCGAACGTGACACTGTCCTCTTTTTCCCCATCACCTGGACCATCGTCCACCCAATCGACGAATCCAGCCCGCTCTATGGCAAGACGCCTGAAGAAGTCAACCGCCTGCAGGCCGAACTCATCATCCTGATCAAAGGCTTCGACGAAACTTTCAGCCAGACTGTCCACAGCCGCCACTCCTATCGGCACGACGAGTTTGTCTGGGGAGCCAAATTCGATCAGGCCTTCCGCGTGGATCCCTCGGGCGATCTGTTGCTCGAAATCAATCGGCTGGGCGATCACTCGAAGACGGAGAACTTTTCTGTGAGCCGGATGTCGCGCGAAGACGAGCCTACGCGCACGTCATAAAGGGCCCGATCCTGTATCCACTCCTGCCGTTGCTCGTTGAAATGAGATGTCGCCGCCGGTGGCAGCACGAAGCGGACCCGTCGGGACTCGCCTGGCTTCAGTTCCACCTGCTCGAAGGCCCGCAGTTCCTGCTCCGGCCGCTCCACTTCGGACTTTGTGGCGTGCAGATACAATTGCACCGTTTCCTTGCCTGGTCTCGAACCTGTATTCCAAATGGTGACGCTGACTTCCGCAATTTGGGTTGCCAGCACCTGCGAGGGGCTCACCCGGAGATTACTGTAGTTGAAAGATGTGTAGGTGAGTCCCGAGCCGAAGGCGAATTGGGGGGTGATTCCCTGGTGGTCGAAATGTCTGTATCCGGTGTACAAGCCTGAATTGTCCGCAGGTCCCGGTGCATCTTCCGTTCGGGCGGGGAATGTGACGGGCAACCGGCCGGAGGGACTCACCACACCGGTCAGAATGTCCGCGATGGCGTTGCCGCCTTCTTCGCCGGGGAACCACGCCTGCAGTACGGCGGGAACCTCCCCCAGCCACTGGCCCATCACGAAAGGCGAGCCGCTGATGCCGACCACTATCGTATGTGGGTTGGCCTTTGCGACAGCCGCAATCAGTTCGTTCTGCCCAGCCGGCAGGTTGAGCGATGGGCGGTCGCGGCTCTCCGCCTCGGTGGCAGCCCCCGTACCCACGAAGACGATCGCCACATCGGCACCGCGGGCGACGTTGGCAGCTTCGGCCGGCGAATCAGGAGCGGTCTCCACTTTTGATCCGAACACCGCGCGGAGCGCTTCGAGCGGCGTCGCCGAATAGCGACCTGCCACGGTAAAATTGCCTCCCGCCATTCTGTTTACCGACGCGTTCGGCCCCAACACCGCGAGAGAGCGCAGTTTCGCAGGGTCCAGCGGCAGCAGCGCACCCTCATTCTTCAGCAGCACAATGCTTTGCGCGGCGGCGGCTCTGGCCACCGCCCGATGCGCGGGTGCTTCGATGTCGCCGGATACCCGCGTTTCGCGATCAAAAGCCCCGCTGGCGAAAAATGCCCTCATGATGCCGCGTACCTGCTCGTCGAGCAGCACACCATCACCGACGCCAACATCCGCTCCCGTGGGAACCGCCACGAAGCCGCGCAGGCCGAACTGCCCCGCAAGGTCGCCGCCGATGAATGCGGTAGCAGATGTGCCCGCGGCAGGCAGCACCGACCAGACACCGGCTTCGCCTACAGCAGCCTCAAAAGGCCGCAAATCCAATTCCCGGGCCACGCGGCTCTCCGGCGAACCATCGCCAAACATGGCGGTTGCAATGACGCCTTCGCCCTGTGCCCCGCTCACGTAGCTTTTCACCATCTGCATTGCGAGATACGGATCCTCCCCATAGCTCTCAAACATTCGACCGCTAAGAGGCGACCTGGCAATGGTCGCCAGTGGCCCCAGCACCTGTCCGCGTCCCAGCGCCATGGCCTGACGGGCGATCACCACGGCAACCTGTTCCATCAGGCCCGGATTCCAGGTGGCTGCCATTCCGATATTGGCGGGAAACGCGGTGGCGACGACAGGACTATCCTGCACATCCTTCGCGCTGATCCCCATCGCGCCCTGAACGACACCGAGCGGCGGTATCCCTAACCGGTCATTGCCAGGATAGGAGAGGCCGCGCACTCCCCGGACCAGTTCAACCTTCTCGTTCGTCTTCATCCGCCAGATCAGATCGTCAATGCGGCGCTCCACGGGTGACTTCGGATTTCGGAAGGTGGAGGTAATCTTCGGCGTGTCCGAGCAGGCAAGATTGAGCAGGGCAGCGAGGAGCGGTATTGCGGCAACGATCTGAGAACGAGGCTTCACGGAATCTTCTAGGTTACGGCATTGCTGTTTCCCCGGCGCCCCGGCAGCGCACGTCTATCATGTAAAGGTGATGCGATTTGCCCGGGCCGGTAACATGGCCGCGATATGGATACTCGGCGTTTTGTCCGTAACTGCTGTTCGGGCGGCCGACGCGATTCCCCGCGACTGGACCCGGCACCCTGCGATCGTCCAGGTCGACCGTCAACCTGAACGTCTTTTTGCCATCGGAGACGTTCATGGCGATTACAAACGCCTTGTCGCCCTGCTTCGCCGTGCGGCGCTGATCAGCCCGAAGCTCGGGCGGCCCGAAACGGTTCAGTGGACAGGCGGCAATGCGGTTTTGGTCCAGACCGGCGACATGATCGACAAAGGCCCGCACTCCGTTGACGTGCTTCGGTTCATGGCAGCGCTGCGGCGATCAGCCGCCGCCAACGGAGGCCAGGTGGTGGTCACGATGGGCAATCACGAGGCCGAGTTCCTTGGTGGCCCCAACGTAGACAAGGCCAAAGACTTCATCGCAGACCTCAAGCGCAAACACATCGCGGTTGATGACGTGGTGCACTGTAAGAGCGATCTCGGTGAGTTTCTGTGTGGCCTGCCGTTTGGGGCTCGTGTGGGCGATTGGTTCTTTTCTCACGGCGGCAACAACTCCGGCATGACCGTTGCGCAGCTATCCCGCGCGCTTGAACAGGGAGTCGACAAAGAGGGCTATGCCGCGAAGGTTCTGATGGATCCCAACTCGTTGCTGGAAGCCAGGCTGGGCGAAGGCAAGGTCTGGTTCCATCCTTCGGAGAAGAGCCCTGACGCGAAGAAGTCCGAGCGCGAAATCCTGACGGCTGACGCCGCGGCGCTGGGCGTCAAACACATGGTGCAGGGGCACCAGCCGGGTGAAGTCGCTTTTGCCGATGGCCAGCAGAGGCACAAGGGCGAAATGTTTCAGCGCTGGAGTCTGCTGTTCCTGATCGATACGGGCATGAGCCGTCAGATCAAAGACAGCAAAGGTGCCATACTGCGCGTCATTCAGAACAAAGACGTGACGGCAGTTTGCCCCGGTGGTCTGGAGACGAAGTTGTGGGACGAAGCCTCCCAACCGGACTACGGTCGCGCCGCGCCCTGCCTGCGGTAAACGGAAATGAAGATTCGCATCGACGGTGTCGAATGCCCGGCGCAGGCTGGCGAACTGCTGATTTCAGTACTCAATCGCGCCGCCATCCCGTTGCCTCAGGTCTGTTATCACAAGCAGCTTGGTCCCATTCGTAGTTGCGATACCTGCATGGTGGAAATCGAGGGGTGCATCGTGCGGGCCTGTGAGACGGTTTGTACGGATAGCCTGGCGGTCTCGACCGTGGCCGTACAGGCCCAAACGGCCCGGGCCGCTGCCTTCGACCGGCTCCTGGGCAATCACCGCCTCTACTGCACGGTCTGCGACAACAATAACGGCGACTGCGTCATTCACAATACCGCCGAGTTGATCGGTATCCGGAAGCAGACCACCCCCTGGCAACCGAAGGCGGGCGCGCAGATCGACAGCAACGCTTTCTACCGCTACGATCCCGACCAGTGCATCCTGTGCGGCCGCTGCGTGGAAGCCTGCCAGAACGTCCAGGTGAACGAAACGCTCTCTATCCGATGGGAAGACGCGAATCCGCGCGTTTTGTGGGATGGCGGCAAGCCCATCGCGGAGTCCAGTTGCGTCTCCTGTGGCCATTGCGTCACCGTTTGCCCCTGCAATGCACTCATGGAAAACGGTATGCTCGGACAGGCCGGACTGCTCACCGGATTGCCGAAGCCGATCCTCAATTCCATGATTGGCACCGTAAAGCTGCTGGAACCCGTCACAGGGCTTGGCCCCATCTTCCGCGTCTCGGATCTCGAATCCGCTACCCGCAGCGCGCTCGTGAAGCGTACCAAGACGGTCTGCACTTACTGTGGTGTGGGGTGCAGTTTCGATATCTGGACACGTGACCGTCACATCCTCAAAGTGGAACCTTCGGAAGGGCCGGCCAACGGTATCTCCACCTGTGTCAAAGGAAAATTTGGATGGGACTTCGTCAATGATTCGGCGCGGCTCACTGCGCCATTGGTCCGACGCGAAGACGGAGCGCTTCACCCCACATCCTGGGAAGAGGCACTGGATCTGGTTGAGCGGGCGTTCCGGGAGACCCGCGCAAAGCATGGCCCGGATGCCCTTGCCTTCATCTCTTCTTCGAAATGCACCAACGAAGAGAGCTTCCTGATGCAGAAACTCGCCCGCGCAGTAATCGGCACGAACAACGTCGATAACTGCTCGCGCTACTGTCAGGCTCCAGCCACCACAGGCCTGTTCCGCACCGTTGGCTTCGGTGGGGATTCCGGCTCCATCGAAGACATCGCGCTGGCGGATCTTGTCGTGATCATCGGCAGCAATACTGCTGAGAGCCATCCGGTGCTGGCCACACGCGTCAAGCGCGCTCACAAACTGCGCGGCCAGAAGCTGATCGTCTCTGACCTCCGCGAAAATGAAATGGCTCGTCGTGCCGATGTTTTCCTGCACTGCGCCCCGGGTACTGATCTCATTTGGCTTTCCGCCGTCACGCGCTGGATTCTGGATCAAGGCCTGGCAAAAACTGAGTTTCTGGCTTCATGGGTCAACGGCCTTGCGGAATACCGCGCCAGTCTGGAATCCTTTACGCTGGAGTTCGCGGCTGCGCGCTGCGGGGTTGCCGTGGAAACTCTGCAGAACGTCGCCCGCACTATTGCGGCATCCGACAAAGTCTGCATCCTTTGGGCAATGGGCGTTACCCAGCAGTCCAGCGGTTCCGACACTTCCACAGCGATTTCGAACCTGCTTCTGGTAACCGGCAACTACATGCGCCCCGGCACCGGCGCCTACCCTTTGCGCGGACACAATAACGTCCAGGGTGCCAGCGATAACGGCAGTATGCCGAACTTTCTCCCCGGCTACCAGCCCATCGCCGACCCTGCCGTTCGCCTTCGCTACGAACAAGCCTGGGAAGTAACTTTGCCGACAGCCAAAGGCCTGGACAACCACGAGATGGTAGACGCCATGCTGTCAGGCAGCCTGAGGGCCATGTATCTCATCGGCGAAGAAATGCGTCTGGTGGATGCCAACACAAACCACACCAGCAGCGCCTTCGCCAAACTCGGGTTTCTGGTTGTGCAGGACATCTTTCTTACCGATACCTGCCGCTTCGCCAACGTGGTCCTGCCCGCTTCGCCGAGTCTCGAAAAAGAAGGCACCTTCACCAGCACCGAGCGCCGCATCCAGCGTCTCTATCGCGTCTTTGAGCCGCTTGGCGACAGCCGTCCTGACTGGCAGATTATTCAGGACATCGCGAATCGCCTTGCAGCGAACTGGAGTTATTCGCATCCCTCGGAAGTCATGGACGAGATAGCCGCGCTCAA
This sequence comes from uncultured Acidobacteriia bacterium, assembly GCA_903875575.1. GTDB lineage: Bacteria > Acidobacteriota > Terriglobia > Bryobacterales > Bryobacteraceae > BOG-234. The sequence continues at coordinate 146,374 of CAIQWJ010000018.1, forward strand.
TCCGCTTTATGCGGGCGTCTCCTATGGCCGTCTGGAAGGCTACCGCAGCCTGCAGTGGCCAGTGGCTCCGGACGGCTCCGACCAGCCACTGCTCTACAGAAAACAATTCGCGTTCCCGGATGGCAAAGCAAGGCTGTATCCACTCCAGTGGCGCGAGCCGGTGGAAAGCACTGACGCGGCATTCGATCTGCATCTGAACAACGGGCGCCTTCTGGAACACTTTCACGAAGGCAACATGACGCAGCGTGTTCCGGGGTTGCATATGGCAGTGCCGGATACCTTCGTCGAAGTCTCTCCCCAAATCGCCCGCGAACGACAAATCCAATCCGGCAGTTGGGTCCGTCTGGAATCCCGGCGCGGCCAGGTCCGCGTCCGCGCGCTGGTGTCGGACCGCGTGTCCGGCCGCGAACTCTACATGCCGATGAACTCCATCAGCAGTCCGGTCAACCTCCTCACGGGCAGCCACACTGACCCCGCCACCCATACCCCCGCCTACAAAGAGACTGCGGTGCGTATGACGGTGCTCGGCGAGATTGGCGAGTCCCCCCTGCCTGCGGGAAACTCCCGCTTCGGCAAAACCACCCCGCAGCGCGGAGCCGAAGCGGAACGCAAAGGGAACAGAGCTACCCCATGAATCCTGCCTGCGCTCAACTGGCGGTTCTCCGGTTCGGATCCGACGGTGTTTCCACATCATCAGACTCCGTCGCAGTAGAAGCCCCTCTGGAAATCCTCGTTGGCGAGCGCCACCTCGCCATGACCATGCGTACTCCCGGTCACGATGAAGAGCTCGCCGCCGGTTTCCTTTTCACGGAAGGTCTGGTACAACATCGGAACCAGATCAGATCCCTCACTGGGGCGGGGAACCGCGTCGTCGTCGAAACCGCTGCGCCCCTGCCTGTTCTACCCGCCCGGCAGTTTACTATGACTTCCGCCTGTGGTGTTTGTGGGAAGACCTCGGTTGAAGATCTCTTCAGCTCAGGCAAACAACCCATTCCGCAGGATGTATTCACCATCCATTCGGACACCCTGCGCACCCTGCCGGAAGTTCTCCGTCAATCACAGACTGGATTTCACCAGACCGGCGGCCTCCATGCCGCAGGCCTTTTTGACGCCCAGGGCAGGGCCATCCTGGTCCGCGAAGACGTGGGCCGTCACAACGCGGTCGATAAACTCATCGGCTCGCTCTTTCTCACCGGCTTACTTCCCGCGCAGAAGCACATCCTCCTTGTAAGCAGTCGTGCCAGTTTTGAACTCGTCCAAAAGTCCGGCATAGCAGGCATCCCCATGCTGGCGGCCATCGGTGCTCCTTCCACCCTCGCTGTGGAAACAGCGCAGCGTTTCGGGATCACGCTGGCCGGTTTCCTCCGCGAAGACCGTTTCAACGTCTATGCGGGCGAACACCGGATCGTCCACTCCTGAAGCAGTCTTTCGGACACCCGGCACACGCTACAATGAAATGACCAACGATGATCCCCAATGTGATCCCGGAAGGTCTGACCTTCGACGACGTCCTCCTCGTTCCTGCCCACAGTGAACTTCTCCCTGGAGAAGCGGACACCCGAACGAATCTCACCCGCGGCATTCCTCTGAATATCCCCATTGTCAGTTCCGCAATGGATACGGTCACCGAATCTCATCTGGCCATTGCGCTCGCGCAGCAGGGCGGGGTGGGCTTCATCCATCGCAACATGTCCATCGAGAAGCAGGCCGAAGAAGTCGACCGCGTGAAGCGCAGTGAAAGCGGCATGATCGTCGATCCCGTCACCATCGCGCCGGATAAGAAGATCTCCGATGCTCTCGACCTGATGCAGCGCTACCGCATCTCCGGTGTTCCCGTCACGAAGGGCGGTATCCTGGTTGGCATTCTCACCAACCGCGATCTGCGCTTCGAGACTCGCTTTGACCTCCCCATCGCGGACGTCATGACGAAAGAGAACCTCATCACGGTTCCTGTGGGCACCACGCTCGAAGAAGCCGAAGCCATCCTCCACAAGCATCGCGTAGAAAAGCTGCTCGTCGTTGACGACCACTACGTCCTGAAGGGCCTCATCACCGTCAAGGACATTCAGAAGAAACTGAAATACCCGAATGCCGCCAAGGACGAGCAGGGTCGCCTGCGCTGTGGCGTGGCCATCGGGGCCACCGGCGATTTTCTGGAACGTGCCATGGAACTGGTTTCGAAAAAGGCCGACGTTCTGGCCATCGACACCGCCCACGCCCATAGCCTCCGCGTCCTCGAAGCCGTCAAGGCCATCAAGAAGGCAATGCCTTCCGTTCAACTGATCGCTGGCAATGTCGGCACTTATGAAGGTGCAAAGGCCCTGATCGATCTGGGAGTAGACGGCATCAAAGTAGGCATCGGTCCCGGCTCCATCTGCACCACCCGCATCGTTTCGGGTGCTGGTGTTCCGCAGATTACCGCCATCGCAGCCTGCAGTCGTGCGGCCCGCGAGGGTGGAGTGCCGCTCATCGCCGATGGCGGCGTCAAGTTCTCGGGCGACGTCACGAAGGCCATCGCGGCCGGTGCTGATGTCGTCATGATCGGCAGCCTTCTGGCCGGCACCGACGAAAGCCCGGGCGAAACGATTCTCTACCAGGGCCGCACCTTCAAGACTTATCGCGGTATGGGTTCTCTGGGGGCCATGGCTTCCGGCAAGACGGACCGTTACGGTCTTGACCCTACCCAGAAACTGGTGCCAGAAGGCATCGAGGGTCGCGTTGCCTCCAAGGGCCCGCTATCCGACCTCGTCTATCAACTTGTCGGCGGCCTCCGCGCCGGCATGGGCTACTGTGGCTGCTGGACCATCCCCCAGTTGCAAAAGGAAGCAACTTTTGTTCGCGTATCCCCGGCCGGTCTGCGCGAGAGCCACGTTCACGACGTCATCATCACCAAGGAAGCGCCCAATTACCGCGTGGAATAACGGATGCTCTATCGCCTTCGCAACCTGACCCGCAATTCCATTCTCGGTGCCGCAATCGATGTCGCCGATACCAGCTTAAAGCGGCGAACCGGCCTGCTCAAGCATACCGAATTGCGCCCCGGCGAGGGCCTGTGGATTGTGCCCTGCGAAAGCGTGCACACCTTCTTCATGAAGTTCGCCCTCGACCTCGTTTATCTTGACAGAAAACACGTCGTGCGCAAAGCGGTGTCAAACGTCGCGCCCTGGCGGGCCTCAATATGCCTCTCAGCGCACTCTATTGTAGAACTGCCAGCTGGCACCATTGCCGCTACCTGCACCGCCAAAGGCGACCAGTTGGCCCTCGAAAAAATCGGGTAATTTCGATCTCTTTGGTTATCTCGGCCCCCGAAATTAACCTCCGATAACTTGTGCCTGCAATTCCTTCGCCTTAGAATCGAATGCGTGGAGCACTCTGTTAATCTCTCCGAACTTCAGTACGTTGTCGGCAAGTACGTCGACCAGTACAACCTCCTTGTTGCGGGAGGCCCCTTGGCGGCAGCCGGTGTTATCCGGACCTTTGTCGGTAAGAGCAAAGTCATGAGTATCGCCATGGGCGGTGGAATTGCCTGGCTCGCGGTTCAGGAAATCTCCGGTCCCATGAAGGGCCTCATTGAGGACCAGTTCGGCTACCTGCAGCAAATCTTTGGAATGTTTAAATGACCCACTCGCCGTTCTTTCAAATTCAGGGCAAGATGATTCGCCTGGACTCGATCGCCTATGTTGATTTTCTCGATTCCGGCCGCGCCATGATTTTCATGCGTGGGCTGACTCAGGAAAAGCAGAATATTGCCGTGGATCCTGCCGACACAATCCGCCTCCGTGCGATTCTTGAGCGCTACGAGGACCCCGAAGTCATCCCGGAACCGTCGCTCCCTAAATCCCCAGAAAATCGGCGATGGTCTTAGTCGCCTCCATCAGGAAGACCTTGCGGCCTTCCCGGGTGACCCACCATTCACCGTCGCCCCACCGGACGTCGTTCGACCCAACGAAGTAAAAACTCATCTCCGGTGCCAGTCTGGCTCCCAGCCTGCGAAAGATTCGGCTGGCCCTTGCCGTGTGCCAGACTGTCGTGACCACAAGGACCCTGTGGAACCCTCGCTGTTGCAACTCCGCGATCGCCTTCCTGCCTTCTTCGAGCGTGCTCGATGCGCTCCATCGGGCTGCCATCAATGCATCCGGCGAATACCCCTGCTGGATAGCAAACTCCCTGGACAGCTCTGATTCAGACCTGCCGTACAGTCGGCCGCTGTTGCTGATGAAGACTTCGTGGGCAAAACCCTGCCGTGCCAGCTCAGCTCCCTTGAGAATCCGTTCCCCTCTCCAGTCGCCACCCAATACCAAAATGATGTCAGCGGCCACAGGTGGCCCGTCGTTCACAAACAGTGTCCCGGCCAGCCTGAGCAACGGGCTCGCAAACAGCCAGCAAAGGGCGATCAGGCAGAGCGTCACCCCAGGAACCCAGAGCTTCTTATTCCTCACCGTGACCAGCGTCCATTCCTAAAGGCCGGGTTCCCGCGCTCTACTGAATCCACCCTGACCGGCCTGCTCAGCGCTCTTCACCCGAATTTCGCGGATCAATGTGGCCTACAGTCTTCAACAGGAAATACAGCCGTTCCACTTCCTCTTCATCCTCGGCCCGCAGCACCCGCTGGCGCGATGCCGGCAACTGGCGATTCTCTGGCTCGCCCCAAAACTGCCGGTATGGCACTCCATCAATCAGAGCCGAAGTTGACATCTGCCGGATAGTTCGCAGAACGTGCTTGCAGCAATCCACTTCGCCTGGATAGACGATCAGGATTCTCTCGTCGTCGAACAGCGTCAGTCGAACCACCAGCGGCGAGAGCCAACCCGTCCGGTCAACCCGCTGGATATCGTGCCACGGAATCACTCGCTTGCCGATTTCGATATGGGCATCGTACACTCGAATCGCCGGCCGTAGCGCCATCGCCAGCAAAACCGCCGATGTCAGCAGAAAGAGTACCGCCGGAATCAGTAATCCGCGCGAGAACGCCAGGCCCAGCCACGCCGAACCCCCGGCGAGCGCCAGTGCAACTACCCCGAACGAAATGTAGTGGCGAGCTGGTACGTAACGTGTCATCCGAAAGAACCCTGCTTTTTACTAGACTACTCCCCCATTATCCCCCGCGCAAGCCCTTCGTGAATGGCGCCACACCCGGATACCCCGCACAGTGTAATCCCCCGCACTCATCCCGGCCAGTGCCACCACAAGCCAGACCAGCCCGTCGGCGATCGCCCCAAAAGTGGAATTGTGATAAGCATGGGCGGCCGTAATGAAAACAACCGTCATGATCTGCGCAAAAGTGCTGGCTTTTCCCCAAACGCTCGGCTTCAGATCCCGGAACTTCGTGAATCGCAGCGCTATCCCGGAAAGTGCCAGGATCCACAAATCGCGCCCGAAAACCACGGCTACCACCCAGACCGGAATGGCATGTCCCAGCATCAGGCCGATATAAATGCTGCTCAGCAGCAGTTTGTCCGCCATCGGGTCCAGATACATCCCCACCCGCGACTCCGCGTGAAAGCGCCGCGCAATGTAACCGTCCATGGTGTCAGTAAAGGCCGCTGCTCCGAACGTCCAGCCAGCTACCATATATTCGCCGCGGGACAACTCAATCAGGATATACGGGGTCATCAGTACCCGCAGCATCGTGAAAAGATTTGGAATCGTAAACCACATACCAGAGTTCACATGATACGGCACCCGCGGTCGCAACCGACGAATGGCTCCGGGTCGGGCCGGCCACAACAGCCATGATTAACTGAAAACGTGGGCTTCGCACTCTGGATTGACCGGGAAACCGACCTTGCATGGGCGCAGGGCACCCACGAATATCGTCCGCTCGGTACCGCCGTTGTCTCGCGGTGGGACCAGTTCCGCCCCAGGGATTTTCGCCAAACTCGCCGACGTCCCGCCCACCTCGAATACTCCTTCGCCGGGTTCTACGGTTCGCTGGAAGAAGTGAACGTGACCATGCACTCCAAAAGGCGCTGGCGGCTGGCCTGGACTCCTGGTCACCTCCGCTAGCTGCCGGTATGGCCACCCACGTGCCTGATAACAGCGCGAGGGCAAAAACATGAAGTTCCAGATACCAGCAACGGCAACAATAGCTCGATTCGGAGGGCGTTCGGCAAGTCTTACCGGGTTCTCGGTGGTTTTTCTCGCTGCCTTAGCCCTGGTTCCTGCTATCCCGGCGCGGGCCTAGGATCGCGGTAACCGCTCGTTTTCGTGCGAATCCACGGATGGGCAGCGCACTTTCTGCCCTGCCGATGCCACTTACGGTCCGGTTCAGTTCACGAAACAACTCGGTGATGTCCGCTGCGCGGAAGGCGTGACTTGGGGTAGGGAAGAAGACGGCGTCTGGGTGGACCGAGGCTGCCGCGCGGCGTTTCTCCTGGCACCTGAACCCCCACGGCGCGTCGAACGCACGGCCAGACTGGATCCAGGCACCATTATCCCTGTTCGAAGTAATGACACAATTCGCGCTGACAGAGTGGACGGGCGCATTTTCACGGGTGTGGTGGCACAGGATGTCTTCACGGACACAGGCCTTCTTGCCATTCCGCGCGGTTCAAATGTAGAACTGGTCGTCCGCGTGGCGAAAGATCAGGACCTGATTCTCGATCTTGACACCATCGCGGTGGAAGGCCAGCGGTACGTCATTGATGCCGCCCCTGCCAGGGTTGAGGCCAAAGATGGAGTGGGTGCGAACCAGCGAACCGGCAAGTATGTCGGAGGCGGGGCGATTATGGGTGCCATTATTGGAGCCGCGGCGGGCGGCGGTAAAGGTGCGGCAATCGGCGCTGGCATTGGTGCCGGTGCTGGCGCGGTGACAGAAATGGCCACCAGCGGTCGCGAAGTGCGCGTTCCCGCGGAATCGGTGATCCGTTTCCAGCTGGACAGGTCGCTCGATGTGGTCGTCAACGTTGTCGTCCAGCCGGACGGCATGCGCGACCGCCGGTAGCCAGGACAAACCAACATGCCAATCGAAAAATGCCACGTCTGCAGCGCCACCGGACAATGCACAACCTGTAAAGGCACCAGCAACGGCGGCCAGTGTTTCAACTGCGCCGGGACCGGGCAATGCCCGCAATGCCAGGGGACTGGCCGGCGCACGATAGTTCCGTCGAAATAGACTGCGGCGAAGGCAGCCATTGCTTACTGACTGGCTGCCTTCAGGGCCTGGTCGATGCCGTCCTGGGACTGCCTGGCCCCGTGCTCCATGACGGCTTCAAACATGGACATAATGCGCAACTTGCCCTCAAGCCCGTTGAGCGCCGGCTCATCGGGCTTCGACGGAGCGCGCCACGCTGCGATTTCAAACCAGGTCGGCAGCAGACGATCCTCCATTGTGGAATAAAGCCGTGACGATTGGGCTGCCTGACCGTAGAGTGCCACCTCGCTCGTGCCCATATGGGCGAGGGCTCCGGCGGAAAGCGCCGCATCCCAGCTTGTATTCTGCAGAATATACATCGAAGGTCTGATCGCCGTGAGGCGCGTCTGCAGCTGGTCCGGGTGTTTTCTCAGTTCGGGAAGATCGGACAGGATGGCTTCAATCACCGTCCGCGTCTTTTCAACGTTCTCGATTTCCGCCGCAATCTTTTTTTTGTTCTCAGTCAACTCTTCGCGGAAGCTGTCCCTGGCCTCGCGAACCAGTCCGTGATCGTGTATCGTTTCTCTGATTCCTTCCAGCCCCAATGCGATCAGAATGCCGATTGTCACAATCAGAATGTGAATGGCGGCGTCTTTCAGCGAGTGAACGGGTTCGTGTGGTGCGTGTATTTCCACGTTGATTCCAGTTTGCCTATTATAGATGGCCTGCACGAGAAAACGGCGACCCGGATTCATTCGGGTCGCCGTTCGTCAAATCTCAAGACCAACACCGCTGCGTTGAGCATCGCGGCCAGATAGCTGCGATCTGGAATGGCGGGACTACCGCCTTCCTGCTCGTTTCGTGTTGCTGGCAGCTAATTCAGCACATACATGAAGATGCCGCCGCTGACATAGGCGGCGACATGCTGCTTGCCATCCAGCAGGAACGTTTCCGGGGGGGCCGAGAGCGCACCGATGTCGGAATGCCACAGCGGTTTGCCCGTAGTGGCCTCCAGCGCTTCAATCCCGCCGCCGTTGCTGAGGAACAGCACTCCGCCCGCCGTGGAAAGCAGACCCACGCTGCCGCCTGTCAGCTTATGCCGCCAGGTTACTTTGCCGGTCTTATAGTCGATCGCGTCCAAAAACGTGCCCCAACTCAGCGAGCCACCGGTGCTGAGGCCGCCCAGCCCCATGGACCCGCGGGGATCCGGTTCCATCAGGTACTCCACATTCAGACTGTTCTGTTCGTGTGTATAAAAAAGTCCGGCAGCGGGAGAAAACGTCGGCGGGGGATAGTTCAGCACATCGCCATTCACCAGCGATCCGGGAATCGTGGCATCCTTGAACGGGTTCCGCTTCACCTGGCCGCGGGCGTCCAGCGTCGGCTTGTCTTCCGGGTGGATTCCCGAAGCGTAGTTATTCACCAGCCCCAGCTTGGCGCTGACCAGATGTTCTCCCGTAACGCGATCCAGAACATAAAAATAACCGTTGCGCGTCGCCATCATCAGCAGTTTCCGCGTCACGCCGTTAAATGGCATATCGGCGAGCGCCGGCGTCTCGGTCGAATCCCAGTCGTGGGTATCGTGCGGCGAGGTCTGAAAATACCAGGCCATCTTCCCGGTATCCACGTTGACGGCAATCAGAGATCCCGTGAAAAGATTGTCCCCGTCGCCGCGGCCCTGCGTGTAAGCCGGCGTCGGGTTGCCTGTGCCGTAGTAGTACAGATGAAGATCGGGATCGTACGAACCCGGAATCCATGAGTTGCCCCCTCCGTGACGCGCGGCATCCAGGCTCGTCCACGTATCAAGGCCGGTGTCGCCGGCTTTCTGCGCTGTCGAATACAGCATCCACTGCTGATCGCCCGTCTCCGGGTCCATCGACTTGATGTAAGCCGGCATGTCCAGGTTATTGCTCACACCAATGATCACGTGGTTTCCCAGCACCATCGGTGAATTGGAAATCCAGTAATTGGCGTCAAGTGACGCGATTTCCTTCTTCCAGACTTCCTTCCCTGTAGCGGCGTCCAGACACACCAGCCAGTCGTCCTGCTCGCCAAAATAAATGTAGTTGTGCCACATGGCAACGCCGCGGTTGCCCAGGCCATGCCCCGGGCGGATCTTCCAGTAGTGGTGCCAGAGAAGCTGACCGTCGCGCGCGTCCACCGCGAATACATTGCCGGGGGTCGAACCGTAGATGATCCCTTTTACGACCAAAACCCCACCCTGCAGTCTCGCGGGGCCGCACTGGTTGGGGCCCGTAACGCCATCGCCGAGTCCGCTCACGATGATCGGCGCCGCCGCGCCACCTCCCCCGCCTCCCCGTCCGCCCCCGCCTCCACCGAAGCCGCCAGCTGCCTGCGGGGCCGGGTTTACGCCAGTGGGCCCGCAACCGGTCGTGAGGCTCGTATTCATCCATTCCAGGCTCAGGCCCTTGACAGTGGTCACATTGACCTGCTTGAGCTGGCTGTAGCGCTTGCCGCTGTAATCGCCTGAATAGCTGGTCCAGTTTTCGGAAAGCGGCTTGATCAGGTCTGCCGGATCGAGCGGCCCGCCCTGCCCGAACAGCAGGGTACCCGTGCTCAGGCACGTGAGAAATAGCAGTTTCTTCATGGATCGGTTGTCCTCTACTTCAACGTCGCCAGATAGGCGGTTACATCGTGCATATTCTTGTCATGCGGATCGTCCAGCTCAAGCACCATCTTCTTGTGGGCTGCCTTCGGGTCCACCACATCCACCTTAGGCGAGCCGTTTTGGATGGGCATCGAGCGCCGCGTCCCGTCCGGGAGGGTCAGTACCACAAGGAAGTCGTCCTCCCGCACCAACGTGCCGGTCAGCTTCTGGCCGTTGGCAAGCGTTACCGTTGCCGCACTTCCACGCCCTCCACCGCCTCCGCGTCCGCCACCTCCACCGCCCCCGCCGTTTGCGCCTCCCGAGGCGCTGATCCACGCGTTTTGCAGTGCCCTGGGGTCTCCATACTGCGAGCCAATCCCCTTCAGGTCTCCCGTAATGGAATGGCACGACGCACAGTGGGCGTCGTAATAAGCCTTGCCCGCCTGCGCATCGCCAACGAGCACATTCAGCTCCAGGCCCACCGGATTCCTGCCGGGAGGGCTGCCCTGAGACCCCATCGTTGCCAGCACGCTGTGGATGTATTCCGAGGCCGCTACCGCGTCGGTCGCAACGAGTGTGACCTGCGGGTTGTGCCCGGCCAGGTTGGCAATAATTAGCTCACCATGCTGGTCATTCATCGCCACTGCCGACCGTAGCAGGTTATTGCCCTTGCCCGTAATGCCCCGCATGTCCGTTGCGTGGCAACCGGCGCAGTTGGCATCATAGAGCCCCTTGCCGCGCAATAACACGTCCTGTGACGCCAGCGGACGGATGAACTGCGAGAACCCGTCCCGGCCTCTTCCGGCAGGGGCACCGGCGCCACGTCCGCCACGTCCGCCCGACCCTCCTGCGGCTCCACCGCCCCGCCCCAGTCCGCCCGGCGTCACGGGCGGCTCCTGTGCCATCAGCAGCAGGCAACCCGTCACTGCCACTGTGACACCGGTGGCCAGGGTCGTGCCACGGAATCCCATCTTACGCATATCGATGAACCTCACGCGAGCGCCTTCCGGCAATATTCCATACACTTGCCGATTTCTGTCAAAACGTCCGAGCCCTCCGGCACCGGGTACTCGTACTCGATCGTGGCCTGGAACTTCCACTTGTTCTTCTTCATCATTTGCAGGATCTCCGTGATGGGCGCATCGCCCTGTCCGAACGGTACTGTTTCGCCCGTGTACTTCCGGTCCTTCACGTGGATGTGGGTTACCTTATCGTGATACTTCGTTAGGAACGGCACGGGTGACGCCTGGTTGCCCACCACGTAGTGGCCGATATCGAGATTGATCCCGTTGTATTTCGAAACCGACATCGCCTTCTCCCAGTTCTCGGGAGCCCCAAAGGCCTCGCCGCCCGGACCCGCCGTGTGACCGTGATAGCCGACCATCATTTTGTGCTTAGCCGCGAACTGCCCCAGCCGGTCGATGTCCGCCAGCCGTCCTTCGGTCGAAAGCGCTTTGCATCCCAGATTCTTCGCCACTTCGAAGAAGTAATCGGTGACGCCGTCACTGAACGAGTTGAAGTTGTCGATCTTCAGGATTTCGATCAGTACGCCGGCCTGTTCATATTTCTGGCGGAACTGTTTGATCTTGTCCATGGAAAGCGCCAGACGCCAGTCTTCCAGCTTCTTGGCGGCCTCCGCCTGAGCGGCCAGTTGCTCGGGCGTCTGCGGCGCTCTGCCGCGTCCGCCACCACTGCCGCCGCCCGGGCCACCCGCACCCCGTCCGGCGCCGAAGCCACCGCTGCCCCCGCCTGGGCCCCGCCCGCCGCCAAAGCCGCCGCCGCTCCCTCCACGGCCACCCGGGCCACCGCCGGCACCACCCCGCCCGCCGCCGCCCGGTGCGTCTACGCCCGACGCATAAACCCCCGGAGCGCCAAAAAACGCTTCCACAGGCTGCAGGCGAAGCTCGGCGCCGCTGCAGTTGAGCGTCGTCATGTACTCCAGAATCTTGTCCGCAGTACCGGACATGCCGCGGAAGTTGTACGGCACGTTGCCGCCAATCTGCACTCCTCCCACCAGCGAATTCGGCTTTGCCAGCAACTGCGCGGCCGGAATAGCCGCCAGAGCCATCTTTCCCAGATCCCGTCTTGTGATTGTGTGAGCCATATCAAACCTTCCTTGTGCCGACGTGCATCCGCAGCACCTGTGTGTCAATCCAACACTCTATACCCGCGCCATCCAGCTTACAAGTAAAAAACGTCAAACGCACGCTTGAGGATCGCTCAACTGTGCGTCGTCGTGCCTGATCGCAAAAATCGCATCCGCGTTTGCCCTGCGACCCTCGCACTCCGTCGCGGCACCACCGAAACTGGTCTTCCGACACCCGGATGTCCGTCCTTTACGAAACTTCACGTTTGAGCCCCGGTCGGACGCACATCAATCAACGCGCACCGTGCTAGACTCGCTCGTTAGATGGCACGTTTTGACCTGCGCCAACTCGAACTGTTCGTGGCGGCCATGGAGTGCTCCAGCCTCACCAAAGCGTCGGAAAAGATGCACCTGACGCCCGGTGCGGTCAGCCTCCAGCTTCGTGACCTTGCACTGCAACTGCATACCGATCTGTTCGTAAAATCCGGTCGTCAACTGGTCCCGACGCCGGATGCCTTCCGCTTGCTCAAAAAAGTAGAGCCCTTGATGCGGCAGGTTCGCGAAATCGAGCAGGAGTTCGAGTCCGAGGCCTCGGGCGATAGCAGGCCCATCCATTTCGCATGTGGTGCTACAACGCTCAGCCATTCGCTGGGAGAGCCTTTGCGCCGCCTTCGTTCGCAGTTCCCGAACGCCTCCATTCAGATCACCGTCGGCACCACAGAGGACATGGTCGCGGGCCTGTTGGTCCGAAAATTCGATCTCGCCATCATCACCCTTCCGTTCCCCACCGGCAATCTGCGAATCATCCCGCTCTTTGACGAAGAACTCCTCATTGTCAGGCCCGCCGCGTCGGTCAGGACCTGGCAGGTGGGTTTTCTCTCGCCTTCGGAACTGGAGTCGGTGCCTTTCCTGCTGCATTCCGAACGGAGCAACATGCGGGCTATCGTGGACCGATTCTTCAGCGGTATTGGCGTGAAGCCAAACGTCACGGCGGAGGCCGACGACGTAGCGGTCCTGCGACGCCTCGTCGAATCTGGCTTCGGATATTCGATCCTGCCCTACATGGGTTTACAGCAGCCGCCGCAGTATTTCGATGCGTTTCGGGTTCCCGGACACAGAATCCTCCGCACGCAGGCCCTCGCGCTCGCCCGGTCGGAGCGCCAGCGCCCGCTCACCGGCTTAATCGCGAAGTTCTTACAGACGGCACTGTCCGAAAATGCGCCAGCCTGCGAACTTCTTCCTGTGCAAAAAACGGCCAGTTAGGTCGGCAACTCAATCCGGGATGGCTGAAATGAGAAACGGCGAACCGGATTGCTCCGATTCGCCGTCTTTCCAGAACCAAAAACTGTTTACGCGCTAACCGGACATCGCAGCCAGGAACTCGGTGTTACTTCTCGTCTTCCCGAGCTTATCCAGCAGCAATTCCATCGTTTCCACCGGTGACAACGGACTCAGCACGCGACGCAAAATATACACGCGGTTCAGTTCGTCCTTCGCCATCAGCAGTTCTTCCTTACGCGTACCGCTCTTGTTGATGTCGATTGCCGGGAACACGCGCTTGTCGATGAGTTTCCGGTCCAGATGGATTTCCATATTGCCTGTACCCTTGAACTCTTCGAAAATCACGTCGTCCATACGGCTGCCCGTATCCACCAGCGCCGTCGCAATAATGGTCAGCGACCCGCCTTCTTCAATATTGCGGGCCGCGCCGAAGAAGCGCTTCGGGCGTTGCAACGCGTTGGAATCGACGCCGCCGGAAAGCACCTTACCTGAGGGCGGCACAATGGTGTTGTAAGCGCGAGCCAGACGCGTGATCGAATCGAGCAGAATCACGACGTCTTTCTTGTGCTCCACCAGACGCTGGGCTTTTTCAATGACCAGTTCGGCCACCTGCACGTGACGCGTGGCAGGTTCGTCAAACGTAGAAGAAATGACTTCGCCGCGTACCGAACGCTGCATGTCCGTGACTTCTTCCGGGCGCTCGTCAATCAGCAGTACGATCAGCGAGACTTCCGGATGGTTGGTGGTGATCGAGTTGGCGATATTCTGCAGCAACATCGTCTTACCGGTACGGGGCGGGGCCACAATCAGACCGCGCTGACCCTTGCCGATAGGCGTTACCAGATCCATCACGCGACCCGAGAAATTGTCGCGCACCGTTTCCAGCTTGAAGCGCTTGTCCGGATACAGCGGCGTCAGGTTGTCGAAGAAGATCTTGTTGCGCGCTTCCTCCGGCGGTTCGAAGTTAATCGCATCCACTTTAATGAGCGCAAAGTAACGTTCGCCTTCCTTCGGCGGACGAATCTGACCGGAAACAGTGTCGCCGGTGCGCAGATCGAAGCGACGAATCTGCGAGGGCGAGACGTACACGTCGTCGGGACCCGGCAGATAGTTGTATTCCGGAGCGCGCAGGAAGCCGAAGCCGTCCGGCAGGCATTCCAGCACGCCTTCGGAGAAAATCAAACCGCTCTTCTCGGCCTGCGTCTGCAGGATCTTGAAAATCAGTTCCTGTTTGCGAAGGCCGGCGGCGTTAAGCACGCCCATTTCCTTCGCAATCGTGTTGAGATCCAGAATGCTCTTGTCTTTGAGTTCCACCAGATCCAGCGTCGGGCCGGCCTGCTTGCCCTGTTGCTGCTGCTTGCGTCGCTGTTCACCGGGGTGAAGTGCGCGCTGCGCATGGGGGTGGTGACCGGAGCCGCCCTGGGTAACCGCCACTTCTCCGGCGGCGGGTGCCGCTGCGGCCTGGTTGGGAGCAACTGCTTCCGCAACCGGTGCGGGCGAAGCCAGGGGAGCCGAAACCGGGGCAGTTGCCACCGGAACCGGAGCCGAAGCTGCAGCCGAAGCCGCGGCCGGAACTGAGGGCGATGTCACCGGAGTGGCAGCCCTGGGCTTGTGGTCTCCTTTCGGATGTCTGTGCGGTCTTGCCGCGTCGTCGCCGGAAGCCGCTTCCCGGGAGGGAGCCGCCGCCGTCTTCTCAGGAGCCGAGGCGCCGGATTGGTCCGTCGTCTGGTTGCTCTGAGGCGGTGTGTTTATGTCTGTTGTGTTTTCGTTATCGCTTGCCAAATTTCCCTCACTCCCCGGCCTGTGACGGCCGAGAACGGCAGCGGCTCGGCGTATTGCCTGATGGCCTTTATTCCGCGCTGCTGCTCTGCCTGATTGAGTTTGTCCATCTTGGAGGCCACTACTGTATACGGCCACCCGTTTGCTTCCAGCCACATCTTCAAATCAAGGTCTTTTTCCATCCAGCCCCGCCGTGCATCCAGGACCAGAAAGGCAGTCGCTATGTTCTTTCGCTCCTGCAGGTACTGTTCAATAAGTCTGGCCCACTCGTCCTTTGAATCGCGTGGTGCGCGCGCATATCCATAGCCAGGTAAATCGACGAAGTAAAACTGATCGTCTATGCGATAGAAATTCAGAGACTGCGTACGGCCAGGGGTATTACTAGTGAATGCCAGCTTGCGCTGTCCAGTGAGCGCGTTGATCAGGCTGGATTTGCCGACGTTGCTTCTCCCAAGAAATGCAACTTCAGGCAGTCCGTCGGTAGGGAACTGGCCGGGATCGTTAACGCTTTTGACGAATTCTGCTTTCAAGTGTACTACAACCAGGTGGGCGATTTCAGGGGGAAAGAACGCGGTCACTTCCTGGTAATACAGTACCACGGATGCCACCCTGCGAACATGGGAGATTGGAACATACTCCCGCAACTCATCCCGAAGAAGCTGCCCACGGTCAAATCACCCCCGTCGAAATCAGTCGCAAAGGCACCGATCGCCTCTCCACCGGCCACCCCTGGATCTTCCGCTCAGACGTCGTCTCCACCGGCGAAGCCACCGCCGGTGAACTCGTCCACGTACTCGACCCTCGCGGTCGCTTCCTCGGTCAGGCCCACTACAGCACTTCCTCCCAGATCGCGATGCGTATGCTGACGCGCACTCCTGAAAAGGTCGACCTCGGAGCCCGGATCGCAGCCGCCGAACGCTTCCGCCGCAAAGTCGTGGGGGATTCCACCGCTTACCGACTGGTCCACGCGGAAGCCGATTTCCTCCCCGCACTGATCGTGGATCGCTATGCCGACAGCCTCGTCCTCCAGGCTCTCGATCAGGGCATGGATCGCGCCATGCCGGAAATCGTCGCGGCACTCGAAGCGCAGTTCTCGCCCCGCGTGATCGTCGCCCGAAATGACGCAGCCGTGCGGACTCTGGAACAACTGCCGCGGGAAGTCAAAGTTCTCAAGGG
This sequence comes from uncultured Acidobacteriia bacterium, assembly GCA_903875575.1. Taxonomy (GTDB): domain Bacteria; phylum Acidobacteriota; class Terriglobia; order Bryobacterales; family Bryobacteraceae; genus BOG-234. The sequence continues at coordinate 162,376 of CAIQWJ010000018.1, forward strand.
CGATGCAACCGAACCCATCCACGTCGAAATGAACGGCCTGCGCATGGAAGCCGATCTCCTGAAAGGCCAGAAAACCGGCGTCTTCCTCGATCAGCGGGAGAACTATCTGGCCGCTGCCAACCACGCCACCGGCCGCGCGCTTGATTGCTTCACCTGCACTGGTGGCTTTGCTTTGCACATGGCTCGCACCTGCTCCAGCGTCGAGGCGGTCGATTCCAGCGGTCCCGCGCTCGCCACGGCAAAACGCAACGCCGAAGCCAACGGTCTCACCAACATCGACTTCCGCGAAGCCGATGTCTTCGAGTTGCTTTCCTCCTACTCCTCAGGCCGCCGCAATTACGACACGATCGTGCTCGACCCGCCGGCGTTCGCGAAATCGCGCAATCAGATCGATGCGGCGCTGCGCGGCTATAAGGACATCAATCTGCGCGCGCTGCGGTTGCTCGGACCGGGTGGGATTCTCGTAACCTGTTCCTGTTCTCACCACGTGAGTGAAGCGATGTTGCTGGAAATCGTCGCCGAAGCCTCTCTGAATACCGGTCGCACGCTGCGCGTTCTGGAACGCCGCACTCAGGCGCAGGATCATCCAATCCTGCTGACCGTCCCGGAAACGCTCTATCTGAAGTGCGTCATTCTGCAGGTGGCCTGAAGCCCTCTTAGTCCTTCAAATATTCCCGGATCATAGTCCGCGCCCGATGGAGTCGAGCCTTTGCGCTCTCACGAGTCAGCCTCAACGCCGACGCAATTTCGTCAATGGACATTTCCTCAACATCCCGCAGCAGAATAACTTCACGGTAATGCTCCGGTAGCGACCGTATCGCGTCTGCGAGGTCGATGCGAAGTTCGTGTGGTGGGCGTGCGGAAAGCCGCGGGTTGTCCGCGATGTCGTATTCAGGACCATGGCCGGAGACTCCAAACATCCGCCGCGCCATCCGTGAACACTCGCGACGCACCACCGTCACAAGCCAGCCGGATATAGAAGTCAGCGTTCGCAAGGTGCCAACCCGGCGAAAGAGCAGCCAAAGGGTCTCCTGCACGGCGTCGTCCACATCATCGGCGTGCTGGCACGAGCGTCGGGCGTAACGTCGGATGTCAGGCTGCCCGGCCTCCAGCAGGGAGACGAGCGCCCGCTCGTCTCCCGCCTGCGCCGCCGCTATCAGAGCAGAATCGTGCCGCCAGTGTCGTATGGTCTCCATGCTGCCGCGCCTACCCTTTGTTTCCGCTCAGCCGCCGGCCCGCCATCGCGCACATCGGGCAGAACCCGATAAAGCCCGTCATCGCCATCATCGCTCCGGCCCCGGCCACTAAATACCCCATCACACTGCCCGGCAAACCCAGTAGGCCCCCGGCGACCATCATGACTCCTCCGGCTACCCGAACGAATCTCTCCCAACCCGGCACGTTCTTTGAATAAAACATTTTTCCTTGCTCCTTTTGTCGACTGGAAAATCGTCGTCATAGAACAGGAGGCGGAAACATGCCGTTTCGGTTCGCAGCGCACAAAGAAAGTTCTAGTCGATCCGAACTACCGTCTTACGGTCAAACGGACTCCGTCCGATAATCAGCCAGCCCATCTGAATGCCTTCCCGGGTGACCACCAGATTCAGGCGACCTGCGTGTTCCGGAACCTGAAACCGGCGCATCGCCGTCAGCTTTTGCCCGGGCGAAAGCAGAACTTCGAAAGGGAGCTGTCTTGGATCCGGCAGCGGGTCAAAACGGGTGCCTCGTTCACCCACCAGGTAGGCGATCAGTCCCTTCTCTCGCTGCCAGACGCCGCGAGCGCGGCTGCTCAATTCGAAGTCGATTTCATAGGGTCGCCCGGTGCCCTCCGCAGGCCGTCGTACGGTGGCCACAGTAATGCACCAGTCGTCGGAACACTGCGCATCGCCAACTCGCAGAACGCGAACCGGTGTTGCGATGGAGACTGCCATCAGCGTCGCCAGATAAAGGCTGATGCAGACTCCCCAACCGCGCAGGAGGTTCAGTGCGGTGCGCCGTTTTCCACGCGCGGCCATGATGCCGACTGCAGGCACGGCAATGAGCGTCATGAATGCAGCGCAGATGAAAACGAGGTCGGCGAGGGTCACTGAACCAATGTTACTGAATCGTCACAACGGCGTGCCCGTCGAAAGGCGTCCGTCCGATCACGAACCATGTCCACTGAAAGCCTTCGCGCTTGATCATGAGTTGCAATCGGCCCTGATTGGAGGGCAGCGAGAACCGGCGGGTCGTCGTCACGTGTTTGCCTGGTTTGACATCAACGTCAAAACCCGGCTTGTTTGGCTTTGGCCATGGATCGTAGCGCGTACCATTCTCGGAAAGCAGATATACGATCAGACTGCTGTCGCCGTGCAGGACTTTAGTGCCGCGGTTGCCCATGCGGAAGTCTAGTTCGTAGTCTTCATCCAGATCGTGTGGCGTGCGCCGAATGCTATCCACGCCGATCGACCAGTCGCCCGCGAACTGAGGGTCGGTGATCGGAATGATCTGCAGCGGCAACGAGAGTGTCGTGGTCACAAGGAAGACGCCGTAAAGGCTGGCAATCAATGCGTAGACGCGTACAGACCGTCCCGCGGCGCGCTTGCGGCGCTGCAGCAGAGAGCGCGTCACCGAGACGAGAAACAACACGGTGAACAAGGCGAATGCAAAAAATATTCCGCGAAAGACCATGGTGGGTGTATGAGTTCCTGATGATAGCAACGATAGCGGCAACACGCATCTGAGGAGGGTGCGCTATGTCACAGAGCGGCGGGGGCGTTGCTTGGCGGAGATGGAGCGGATCTCCAGCCTGCCTTTGGCTGTCGGGTCAAAACGAACCCGTGCACATTCCATCGCGACAGCCATCAGGTCGCGCACATCGGGGCGATTCAGATCTTCCGGCGACGTCAGGCGGATGTGCCTTGCCACGTTGCCGCTGCCTTGCAGCAGTCCGTCCGGGTCAGGCACCTTTGCGCCCTGGAGGAAGAAAAAGTTCATGTGGTTCGGGTAAATGGCGAGGGAGAAGATGGCGTCCGACGCTTTGTCGGAAGGACCGAACCCAATCACGAGAGCCTGGTAATTGTCGTAGACCAATTGCACGGCGTTCGGCAACTGCTTCCGCAGAATCTTCAGGCAGGCCCTGGCGTCCGCGGCAATCTCCGGAAGGTAGCGGTCCAGGAATTCGTCGAGTTGCTGCTGGGGCGTCATGGCATTTCTTCGCTCGGTGCGGAGGCCCGCAGGTGCCGGTAAAATCCCAGGTCGCCGTGGGTGAGCATCTTCGTGATGTAGATGATCTGTCCGGTGTGTTCGGCGAAGTGCTCAACGACGTGGTAAACGGCGTCGAGGCCGGAAACCTTGTAGATCTGAACATCGTACATTCGCGTGAGCTGCTCTTCGTCCATCGCGCCGATGACTTCCGTCGCACGTTCCACCGTGCGGCGCAGTCGTGCCTTCAGTTCTGCCGCGATGTGGCCTCCGCGGGCATTGAACTCAGCATCTCTGTCGCGCGGCGCGGGATCGTCTCCGAGCGTTGTGATGATCCACTGCCGGACGTTGCCTTCCAGATGGATCAGCAGATTGCCCACGGCGTTCTCGTTCTCGCCGCCACGGGCCCAGATCTGCTCTTCCGAAAGCCTGTCCACGCAGATCTCGATGCGCTCCATGAACTGAAGCAGCTTGTCCGTGGAGAACTTCAGGAATAGCGCGTCGACGCTCATAGCGGGCTCACTGTGACTGTCTTCGTTGAGACTGGCACCCGGCGCAGCGGATTGCGCAGCGGGCGGCCGAAGCCGTCAAAGCGGACCTGCATGATGTCGCCATCCTGCAACATTACTCCCGCGCCGAAGCTGAAGGCATCCGCGCCATAGAAGTGGATGTGCAGATCGCCGGGGCGGCGGTGGCCATCGAACTTGAAGTGATGGTGTTCAATGTTCGTCAGGCTGTGGCACATGTGTGATTCGCCGGTCTGGATGGGACTCGACCAGAGCACGGCGTTGTCTCGTTCGACGCTCACTTCACCGGGAATCAGATCGAAAGCCGCATCGATCACCAACTCCGGACCGATGGCACAACTTCGGAGTTTCGACGACGCCAGGTACAGGTAGTTCTTGCGTTCAAAGACGTGATCGGAGAACTCATTGCCGATCGTGAAGCCGATCCGCCGGGGCTTGCCCTGCTTGTCGATGATGTAGACACCGGCGATCTCCGGCTCTTCGCCACCGTCTTCGGCAAAGCTGGGGACTTCGAGCGCTTCGCCGTGCGCGCGCAGGATGTCTCCTGTGCCTTTGTAGAACCACTCGGGCGAAATGCCTTCCTTGCCCGCCGCCGGTTTGCCGCCTTCCACGCCGCTCAGATACATCCGCGTGCTGTCGGTCACCGCCTGTGTTCCGGCGTGCATGGCGTCGCGGTTCTTCGCGCTGGCCTGATGCGTCAGGCCTGTACCGCTGACCAGGCACCGCGTGGGGGCCGAGGGCATGTCCGCCGAGGGTAGTAGTCGCCATTTCGAAAGGCCGCGATAGATTGGATCGTAATCCAGAAAATCGCTGGTCTCACGCTTCTCCACCGCAGCCTGGAACGGGAGGCCGGTGCTGACGCATTCCGACGCCAGATCATAGACTGAGGCGCAGTCTGCCAGCAGACAAAGCTGGGGTGTGGCGTTTTCAGTTTCGTGCACGACGGCGACGCGGCGCCCGGAGGGGCCGCTGAGTTGGACGAGTCTCATGGTTATCTATTTCGCTGCGAGCTGTTTCGGTTTCGGCTGACTATCCACCGTCACCTCTTCGCCGCGGCGCTCGCGGAACGGAAGACTTTGAACAATCTCCGTGACCAGCGTCTGGAAGCCATAGCCGGAAGCGGAAAGCTTGTCGTCAATGCCTTCCACCGTGCGCTTGTCATACGGCTTCAGGCCACGGCCCAGAGCGTAGACCATCATCTTTTCCGTCAGGCAGCGGGCGAAATCGGCCTGCATGGCGGTCAGGATCTCACGCATCTGGAGCGGCGTGGAGAAGGACTTGCCGCTCGGCAGGACACCGCTCGAATCGACCGGGAACTTGCCGTCCGTGGTGCGCCACTTGCCAATCGCGTCGTAGTTTTCCAGGCCGAAACCCAGCGGATCCATGCGGGAGTGGCAGGAGGCGCAGACCGGATTGGCGCGATGCTTCTCCATCTGCTGACGGAGGGACATCGCGACGCCGACCGTGCTCTCATCGAGACGCGGAACGTCCGGCGGAGGAGGCGGCGGCGGAGCACCCAGAACGTTCTGGAGAATGTACTTGCCGCGGATCACGACTGAGGTACGCGAGGGGTAGCTGGATACCGCGAGCACGCTGCCCTGGCTGAGAATGCCGCCACGCTCTTCGGTCTTCAGGTCCACGCGGCGGAAGTCCGGACCCTTGACGTCGGGGATGCCGTAATACTTCGCGAGGAACTCGTTGAGATAGGTGTAACGCGCGTTCAGGAATTCGCCGATGGGGCGATTCTCGCGCAGCATGTTGTCGAAGAACATGCGGGTTTCCGTTTTGAAGGCATCGCGCAGTTCCGGTCCCCAGGCGGGGAACTTGCCGGGATCCGGCGTAATGCTGTCGAGATTGCGGATTTCCAGCCACTGTCCAGCGAAGTTCTCGGCCATGGCCGAAGCCTTGGGATCGGCCAGCATGCGCTTGAGCTGCTGATCCAGCACTCCGGGCTGCGAGAGCCTGGCGGTTTCGCCCAGGGTCTGGAGTTCTTCGTCCGGCATGGAACTCCAGAGGAAGTAACTCAGGCGATTGGCGAGTTCCGTATCTGAGATCTTGTGCGAAAGCAGAGGATTGGTTGGATTCGCATCGTGCTCGATGTGGAACAGGAAGTGCGGCGAAACCAGCATGGCCTGAATGGCCAACTGAATGCCCTGTTCGGTGCTGCGACCGTCGGCTTTGGCCAGTGTCACGAAGCGCGTGAGAGAGGCGACTTCCGTGGGTGTTACGGGACGGCGATAGGCACGGTGGGCCAGAGTCGAAATGATCTTGTTGACGCAGGCGGGGCCGGTGGCGGGGTCGCAGATAAGAATCTTCTTGCGGCTGGCGCGTTCCACCTTCGAGGGGTACGGGCCCACGAAAAACACGGAGCCGATGAACTTGTTGACCTTGTCGTCGTACGCCGTCTTGTCGGTCAGTGTCGCGGCGAACGGATCATCGATGAAGCCAAGACGGAAGACGTGATCGCCGGCCGGAAGGTAGACCTTCATGTGCTCGTCGGAGTAGGGGTTGAAATACGTGAGGCCGGAGGGTTTTGTTTCGGCCACAATCGTATTGATCAGTTTGCCGTCCATCCAGAGGCCCAGGTTGACGGATTTCGCGTCCGCGGCGCGCTGGCCGGGCAGGCCAATGCGGAGATCGTATTCGGCATCGAACTCCACGCGGTGCGTCGCTTCCACGTGGCTGTAGTCCAGACGGCGGATGTTCTTGAGCCGCGTGCTGTATTCCACTTCGATGGGTTTCGCGGGAAGCGGATCGGCACCGATGGCACGTGCTGCAATGGCGCGGGCGGCGCTGATGTATTTATCCATCAACAGCGGCGAGACGGTCAGGATGTCGCCGATATTGTCGAAGCCTTCGCCGGAATCGTCGGTGGGGAAGTTCTTATCGGCGCGGAAGTCCAGCGCGAGCAGATCGCGGATTGTGTTGGTGTATTCTGAACGGTTCAGGCGGCGTGCGGTAACGCGGCCGGGATCGGGCTTGACCAGGGAATCGGCACGTTTGAACTCATCGGACAGGAACTTCACGGCACCGGCAATCTGGGCCTTGACTTCATCGGACTGCGGGATCTCTTTGGGCGGCATTTCGCCAGCCTGGAGGCGGTGCAGGATCTTGTCCCATTCTTCGCGGCCGGACGTCAGCGAATCGACTGTGGCGTAGGGCTCGATAGCCAGACCGCCTGAGGCAACGCCGCTGCTGTGGCACATGGAGCAGGTGGAATCGAACAGCGGCTTGACTGACTTGTCGAAAGCCGCCTGCGAGGGGCCGGCCGTTTTGGCCGCAGGTGTTGCGCTGGCCGGGGCTTTCACGGCGACTGGTGATTTTTTTGTCGCCGGGGTGCTGCCGGACTCCGCCGCCAGGATACAACCAACGGCACCCGCCGTCATCACGAACAGGCTTACTTTTAGGCGCATGAATTATTCCTTCAAATACCGTCTCTACTGCTGTGGCGGGGGAATCACCGCAGGGGGCGCTCCGCGTCCACCTGCACCTGAACCGCCGCGTCCGCCACCAATGCCCAGCGCACCCGAACCACCGCGTCCACCGAAGCCCGAACCGCCGCGGCCACCACGACCGAAGGGCTGGCGAGCTACAGGTTTCGCCGAAACCAGTTCCGTGTACAACTGCGTGATCTTGTCCTTCTGTGCGGGATCTGCAATCAGATACCGGTGCTTGCCGCCCGGAGCCGGGGTAAACTTCGTGCGTCCATCATCCTGCACCGTGATGGTGCCGGGCTCGGAGAGCTTGAAGTAGCCGTCATCGGGATGCGCGGCGTAAAGAGCCGCCGCCAAGCCCGGGGCCGGCGCATCGTAAGGCATCGGCTTAAACGCTTTGTAAGCGTCTACAACCGGATGCGCTGTCGACCAGGTGAAATCTTTTTCGATGCTGGAGCCGGGGTAGGGAATTGCTTCGCCGACTTCACTTCCCACCACAACGATGGGCGTGGGCCACTCGGCAAACAGCTTCTTCGCCGCGGCAATGTCACTCTTAATACCGGTTTCCGCGGCACCATTCGGATACGCGCCCGCCGCGATCACCAGCCGAACGACCTTCGCGACGATCTGCGGTTTGGCACCGTAGAGTTCCATCAATTCGACCGCATTCGTGGCCGGGCCATCCACCAGGACGATGGCGTTCAGATCATTCTGGGCGAGGAGAATGTTGCGCATGGTGACGGAGCACTCCGCCGTATCGATCACGCCGCGAACCTTCGAAGAATACTTCGGCACCACGGCGTTGAGCACCGGGGTATCTTCCTTCATTTTGCCGTTGGTCGCGAGGCCGATCATCTCCGGGTTGCCGCCGACAGGGCTGCCCTGTACCACGACGGGCGGACCGTTAAAGAAGGTGGAGATGGCATCCGCAGCCTGCGCCGCTTTCACGTTCGCTTTGGAGATGCTTTGCGACAGCAGTCGCGTCTCGCCCTTCGCCATCATGCCGCGAAGCAGGGCGAGGGTCAGAATGCTGTCGATGCCGTTTCCAAAGTCGCTGTCTAAGGTAATTCCGGTTGGTGGCTTAACGACACCGCGTCCCTGTAGCATGGTTTTCCCTGGGCTCCGTACCTACGACAGGCTCGCGGGGTCGAGATGACCCGACGCGTCGCCGAAGTTCTCCAGAGGCACGCCCATGCGGTCCATCAGGGTCAGGTGCAGGTTGCACATCGGGGTTTCGCGGCGATAGACCACGCGCCGTCCGGACTTCAGGTAGCCGCCGCCCTTGCCAATCAGCAGGGTCGGCAGATCTTCATGGAGGTGGCGATTGCCGTCCGAAAGGCCGGCACCGTACACAATCATGGAATTATCCAGCAGGCTGCCGTCGCCATCCTTCGTGGCCTTCAGTTTGGTCAGCCAGAGGGCCAGATTCTTCGTATGATATTCGTTGATCTGGGAGACCTTTTCGATCAGATCCGCCTTGCCCTGGTGGTGCGTGCAGGGGTGGTGCCCGTCGGGGATGCCGATTTCGCGATAGGCGCGCGAGGTGCCTTCGTGCGTGACCATGAAGGTCAGCACACGCGTCATATCGGACTGGAAGGCGATGGTGATCATGTCGGTGAGCAGCTTGAAGTGCTCCGCAAAGTCCGCAGGCACACCGTAGGGCTTATCCATGCCCGGGTTGATGTGGGCGTTATCCTTTTCGGCCTTTTCCAACTGCCGCTCGACTTCACGGATGGAGGACAGATACTCGTCGAGCTTGCGTTTGTCGGTCGGTCCCAGAGTGGACTGGAGCTTCTTCGTATCGGCAGTGACGAAATCGAGAATGCTCATGCGGTCTTTCGCCTGCTGGGCCCGCTCTTCGGGAGTGAGAATGGCGCCATCGCCGAAGAGGCGTTCAAAGAAGACGCGCGGATCGAGCGTGGGGGGCAGGGGCTGGGTTTCGCTGCGCCATGCCAGATTGTTGGTGTAAGCGCAGGAGTAGCCGGAATCGCAATCGCCGGCCTGACGGGCATCGTCCATGCCGAGTTCGAGAGACGGGAAGCGGGTCTGGCTGCCGATCTTGTTGGCGATGAGCTGGTCGCAGGAGACGCTGGCCTTGATATCGATGGTGGTCTTCTTGACCTGAATGCCGGTCAGATAGGAGCCGGAGCAGCGGCCATGATCGCCGGCACCATCGAGCAGCGCGCGACCGCTGTTGTGGGTCAGGTTGCCGAGCTGGAGCATGTCGTCACGGAAGGCGCTGAGCGGCTTCATGGCGCGGGGCAGTTCGGCTTCAAACTTACCTTCGTAGTCGTTGGCGGGGTTCCAGTCCTTCATCATGATGCCGTTGGGCACGTAGAGGAAGGCGAGGCGCACGGGTGCCTTGGTGGGCGCGGCGAGGGCGGGGACCATGGAATCGAGGAAGGGGAGGCCGATGGCGGCTGTTCCGAGGCCTCTCAACATTGTTCTGCGTGTAAGCGCTTTCTTCGTGACGTACATAGTCTCCACCTTTATGCTCAGAGACGCTCTCGCGTTTCCTTGCCGACCTGAAGTTGAACCAATTGCGGATGCGTGCTGGGATTTAGTTTATGACATTTTTCCGCCGGATGGAAGGGGTACCGGAAGCGATTTTTGCCTTTTGGGTGGAAGAGTACAGGGGCTGGGCGGGGAAGGGTCGGGTTGTCGGGTTGTGGTTGGGTTTTTGGGCGGTTTGGTGGGTTTTGGCGGGTTATTCTTGGGTTTTGGCGGGTTCCGCTCGGGTTGTGGATTTCAGCTAAGTGCTGTGTTTTGTTCAAAAGCTTGGGTTCTAGTTGCAAAAACGTATTTTTTTCTGGAAAACGGCGCGTGGGGGTGGGGTTTGGGGTGGCGGTGGGGGTTGCTGGGTGGGCGGTTTGGCGGGGAGCCAGAGTGGGATTGCTGGCGCTAAAAATGGGTTCGCCGGGCGAAATAATGGGTTCGCAGGGCTTAAAAATGGGATCGCTGTCTGAGGGAGTTTGTTTGTTTTCAGTGAGATGGGTGGGATCGTGTGGTGAAATTACAGTTTTTCCGGCGGCGGGGGCGTTGGCGGGCGGCGGCGCGGCGGGTGTGTGATGGTGGAGCTGCATACGAGAGTAGAGTACAACGGGGAAATTCGAGTGGAGGGGTGTTTTGTTGATTCTATTGGGAATAAAGGTGAAAAATCGACGATACTCATCTCCCGGGTCCCCGCGGGGATGAAAAGGGGCACGAGCGGTGTCGCGGGAACTGTAAACGCCATCCAGGGATTACGTTGAATTGTCAGGAACGGCCAAGATGGCGAGAGCCATCGCGGCCGCGGCTCTCTGCCCGGGTCTCCGCCCGCGCCGACAAGCGCGACGATGACGACACCCGGCGGCGAGACAAGAGGTATCCCCTACCTTCTCAAGCGGAGATATTGTCAAAAAAAGCGGCTTCTGGGAAAATAGGACACGAGGCCATGGTTTAGAAAAACTGGCGCACTACTCGATGCGTCACAATCAGGTATCTGCAATTTGCGTCGCCATTGTTACAGTAGCCATGCCCATCAATACTGATAAAGCCCACCTGTGGAAGACTGACACCCGCGCCTCGGTCGACCAGTTCAACCAGTGGTTCATGACCTACGCTCCGAAGGCGTACCGGGACAGCCGTAGCAAGACGGTGGAGGATGTGGAGCATGGCCTGTTGATGACGGCGAACCTCACGACGATCACGCCAGAGGTGATTAGGCAATCACCCGGGATCTTGCCGACGCTGCGTATGGCCACCTGCCCCCCGCTGGCGCGTGATCGGCTCATAGGGTTGGCCGATTCCAGTAAAAGCCTCGTTGGGACGCTTGAAAAGGGCAAACTCCCTCCCAAAATCTCGGCGGAGCTGTTGAGCGAGAATCTTCAGCGGCTGGCCGGCATCCTCTCGCGTTTGCTCGACGTGGACATCTTCCCTTGGCTTTCGGAGAGCCGCACCCCCACGGACGAGTAACGCTATCGGTCTTCTACTATCGTTGCCGACCGGCTATGCGGTGCCGTTGCCGAGCCGATTGTCCGCAACGCGCAGGAGAAGCGGCAGCTTTCCCTCATTGAGAAGTATTTGACAGACCGAGGCTACACGCTCAAGGCCCACTCGCAGAAGGAACTGCTCAACCAAATGGAGCCAGGCACTTTCACATTTCGACATAACGTCAAAGTCAAAGGCTCGGAAGGGAAGACCGTCAATATTCCAGTCGATGCAGTCATCCAGCCCAAGACTGCCGCGCTTCCACACCTGCCGATTCTTATTGAGGCGAAATCCGCCGGCGACTTCACTAACGTGAACAAGCGACGTAAGGAGGAGGGCAAGAAAATGAGCCAGCTCAAAGCCACCTACGGTGAGCAGGTCGTTTTTGTGCTGTTCCTGTGCGGCTATTTCGATGCTGGGTACCTCGGCTACAGCGCCGCCGACGGGATCGACTGGATTTGGGAACATCGATTGGAAGATCTCGACCAACTCGGACTTTGAAAACTATGGAATCCGTTGCGGTACACAGCACCGAAGAACGTCGCATGGGGGAACAGGTGCGACTGGATTGTCTCAAGACTGCCACCGAGCGCAATAAATGGGGACAATTCGCGACTCCAGCCCAGCTTGCGGCAAGCCTCACGAGGTATGCTCGCACTCTGATGGGAGATGCGCCAGTGCGCTTTCTGGATCCAGCGGTCGGCACCGGCTCGTTCTTTTCGGCATTATCAGATGTTTATGGGCAGGGGAATATCGCGGCCGCAACCGGTATCGAGCTTGATCCGCTGTTTGCGGAGTCGGCCCGCGATCTGTGGGGCAAAAGTGGGCTGAGTATCGTGCAGGCGGACTTCACTCGTCAGAAACCACCCGTGCAAGGTTTCAACCTTGTGCTAACAAACCCTCCCTATGTGCGGCATCATCACCTGACCGGCGAAGATAAGGATCGGCTGAAAACGCAGCTTGCCTGTTCCTTGCATCTGCCCATCAGCGGCCTTGCCGGACTGTACTGTTATTTCCTGCTCCACGCCCACGACTGGATGGAAGAGGGGGGACTTGCCGTGTGGCTGATTCCTTCTGAGTTCATGGACGTGAATTACGGAGTGACCTTGCGTCGGTATCTGAGCGAGCGCGTAACTCTGGTGCAAATTCATCGATTTTGCCCAACGGACGTACAGTTCACTGATGCGCTCGTATCTTCGGCGGTCGTGATCTTCCGCAAGTCTGCCCCGCCTCCTGGTCATGCCGTGCGTTTCTCGTTTGCCGGCCCGATTGACCAGCCTCAGAGTGAAGCACTGGTACCGCTGGACATTGTCGCGCGCTCTTCCAAATGGACGCAATTTCCGGGGAGCTTGACGGTTAGAAACCGCGACGAATTGAATCTGGGCGACCTCTTCACCATCAAGCGCGGCCTTGCGACCGGTGCCAACAGTTTTTTCATCCTGACGGAAGAGCAGGTGGCGGAATGGGGGATTCCGCGCGCGTTCGTAAAGCCCATTCTTCCCGGCCCGCGCCATATTACGCAGGACATTATTGAAGCTCTGCCCAACGGTGATCCCGACGTGTTGCCGCGGTTCTATTTACTCGACTGCAACGAGCCGGAAGGGCGCATCAAAGAGCGGTGGCCGCGCTTCTATGAGTATCTTGAGCAAGGCAGGGCGCAGAAGGTTGATGCCGCCTATATTGCCAGTCACCGCGCACCCTGGTACTCGCAAGAGCAGCGCCCGCCTGCGCCATTCCTCTGCACGTACATGGGGCGTTCGCGCAACGGCAAGCAACCCTTCAGGTTTATCTGGAACCGTTCCCAGGCAACCGCGCACAACGTCTACTTAATGCTCTACCCGAAGAGCCGCCTGCATGATGCACTCAAGCGTCACCCGGAACTCACGGCTCATGTGTTCGAGGCGCTACAAGGTATTACGCCGGCACAGCTTTTTTCCGAAGGGAGGGTATACGGCGGCGGCCTGCATAAAGTTGAGCCAAAAGAACTGGCGCGGATCGCGGCGCGTTCTGTACTGGATGCCATCGAGATGCATGTGCGAATCGAGGAACAGATTCCGATGTTTGCCTAAAGCGTACCGTTGAAAATGCTAGCCTCATGGGATGCGATTCGAGAAGATCCCCTACGGCAGTCTGAATGCAAAGCAAAAAGAGCAGTTCAACTTCCAGAAGATAGCGGCTACGCTCGCCGAGTTCGGGTTCAACTGCATCAAGCTGGCGGACGACTGGATGGGCGCGGACTTCCTCGCCTATCACGTGAACAAGGCGACCACGCTCAAGGTGCAGCTCAAGTCGAGGCTGGCGATAAACGGCAAGTATGTCGGCAAGGACATCTGGATAGCGTTCCCGCACAAGGGCAATTGGTATCTCATCGAGCACGACGAACTGGTGCGCAAGGCCGGAGAATGCACCGGCTGGCTTAAAACATCGTCATGGATGGGAGACAAGCATTGGTACGCTTCCGACGCGATCAACAAGAAGCTGCTGGACAGCCTTGACGAGAACAGGATCGGGCCGGTCTATGGCGCGGTGCTGCCCATCGACTGACTGTGCCGACCTCACATCGCGTAATATATTTGGCCCCCATATGCACGCGGGCCGTGACCAAAGCGACTGTACTGGAATTGCGATGATCAGGCGCAACGAGGGCTATAAGGAGGGTGTATTTTCAAATAGAAATGTCCAAGAATGCCGTGACCGTCGAACATCTCCGTCTAGCATGCCGTCATGTCGAAGAAATGCTTGGCGCGGGGGTTTCAGAAAACTTCGCTATCCGAACCCTGGAGCTGTTTGCGGACGTGTTCGCCAAGAGGCATATGGGCGGAAGGGGGAAGAACTCGCCCCATCATGTCGATCAGGTCGAGCTCTGGTCGCTTGCCGCCATATCCATGCGAGATTCCGACCCCTCCGCCAAGGGTGGCAGCCATTTCCGCGTGGAGCACGGTACTCCTCGGCGTGGCTTCGCGAGAAGAATTCTGAAATTTTATAAGGATGGGATGTTGAATGAAGGCTCACTCGCGCAATTGGTAGAGAACCAGTGGAAACTCGCCGTTATCACCCTTGAGGAAGACAGACTCCTCAACAAGAAGGCCCGCTCCACGCTATTTGAAACACCGGAAGAACGATGGCGGTCGGTCGGCATCGAGTTTCCCCCGGTCGGATGATCAACGTGCCTGCGCTTATTGGAATCGATATCGGATGGAGCGAGGGACGCGCAAGCTGCGGCATCGCTACATCCAGCCCGGACCTGCCCTTCCCAGAGCGGGCGACGAGGCGGTATGGCAATGGCGAGTCGCCCGTTCGCGCTGCCCGTCTCAGGCTGAGCGCGCTCATTGACTGCCTGCGCCACTGGTCAGAATCAAAGACTGCATATTTGTCTGATGCAGTTGTGGTGATCGATGGCCCGCTTGGCCCTGATGGGCCGCCGGAAGCGGATCGTGCTGTGGACGATATTTGTGGTACCGGTTTGTTTCGCGGCTGGGCTCAGCCGACACGAATCACCCATCCTTCATCAAGGTTGTTCATCGAAGCCACCTACTCAGTTTTAAGTGCACTCGGCGGACCGACAATCTGGGTTCCAGGACGTGCAGCCGGTGGGTTGATGGCCGTTGAGACAAATCCCACTGTCGCGCTTGCTGCTTTGATGCCGCGAATCCCGACGGAACATATTGTCTCTCGGAAGCGCCCCTTTTTGCTTGATGGTGCGGTCGTAACGGCAAAGTCGGACTGGTATTGGCGAAACGGTGCCGGGCATTCAATCGCCTCCGCGCTTGCATCTGGATCTGCGCGGGAAGAAATCAAGAACGAAACCGATCATGAGTTGTGCGCGGCGCTCGTGTGCCTCGCACTTGCGCACCAGTTCACCGGCACTGCGGTTGATGGCACCACCTCGATTGCACTTGGAGATCGGGCAGGAGTGTACTTGCTGCCGGGAAATATAGATCAGTCATGGGAGCAGGGATTTCCCGGGCATTGCCATGGAGAGCCCGTGTATGTTGCCCACTCCGCGAGCCGACACGTTTTCTGGGGCAAGGCACATGTTCCTGTTGCCCGCGAGAGAGACTTCGGCGGCGGCACGCCGCGCCGTTTGGCCCAAACCGAGGCGTCCTCGCGGCCACCGGAAGAAAGGCCTCCGCAGCCCGGCAGTGATCTGCTGTCGCTGATGCTCTCCGATAGTGGCTCGGTTTGGGCCAAGCACAACCCGTGGCTGTGCGGCTTGAATTCTCCAGTGCGAATTGCGGTTGATGGTCAGCCCGATTTCGAGATTGAACTAACTCCAGCTCGCACGCACGCAAGTTCCGGACAGTGGACGGCGGAGCCAAAACCAAGCATCATCGCCGCCAGGAGCGGGGCCGACCAGCGCGGCCACTTGAGCCTGAAAAATGCTGTCAAGATCCAGGTCCGAATACGCCGCGCAGGCGCGCCATCCGATGTGAGAGGTTAACGGCCAATATCGCTGGCCCGGCATACTCTCACCGATGTGCCGCCTCTCGCAGGATGGTGCGAGTAGAGTTCGGTCGGGAACTGCTTTATCCTGTTAGTAGTGGAGCGATTATTCCAATTCCGAGACTTGACGTTCGCGCCGGTCTGCCGTATTGAGCCCGAGCGCACGGCGTCAGGCGAGATTCTTGATTTCGCGCCGCATGCCGAACTCAATTCCCGGCCGGAACTGCAACTGATGCCGGGCGGTGCAGGCCCGTTCTGCAGGTTTTCAGTCCCGAATCGGTGGCGGGACCAGCCGGGCGTTTACGTGTTTCTCGTTGATGGCGTACCAACCTATGTCGGCGAGTGCGAGTGTCTGGTGAGGCGCGTAAATCAAGGATATGGCCGGATCGCTCCGCGCAATTGCTTCCTGGGTGGACGGGCAACGAACGTTCGAGTCAATGCCCTCATTCGCAACGCTATCCTTCACGCCCGGGCCGTTGATCTGGTCTTCGTTGCAACTGGCCTTCGGAAACACGTCGAAAGAGAGATGATTGGCAATCTGAAACCCGCCTGGAATCGCTCCGTTCCGCGAGAGGTGGCAATGGCCCCATCAGCACTGGCGGCGAATAAGGCGATCCTTTCGAGCCAGTCATCTTCGGCCGCGCCGGGGACAAATTGCCGCCAGGCCGTGTTGTTGGCGGCACGCGAGGTAGTTCGAGACAAGGGCTGTGAAGAATTCACTGTGCGTGAGATTATAGATCAGCTTGCTGGCAGTGACTTTTCGGAGAACACGATCCGGACTCACGTCACGTCACGCTGCTGCCGGAACGCTCCCGACAACCACTCGTCCACATATGAGGACTTTGAAAGGGTCGG
This sequence comes from uncultured Acidobacteriia bacterium, assembly GCA_903875575.1. Taxonomy (GTDB): domain Bacteria; phylum Acidobacteriota; class Terriglobia; order Bryobacterales; family Bryobacteraceae; genus BOG-234. Next base: position 178,787 of record CAIQWJ010000018.1, read on the forward strand.
TCGAGGCTTGTACAAGCTTGCCTGAAATCGAGAGCACTGCATTTCAACCGGTCTTCCAACGGAAACCGCGAGCAATGTGAGCCGTCACTTCCGCCTTTCTCCAGGGGGCCCGGCGGGTATGACTGACAGCTGCACGTTGGCCTGATTACTCTCTTCCAGCGTCACTGGCTCCCCTTTACCATCCAGTGGCTTCATGAATTCCGGGTCCATCCAGCCAGCGGAGCCGCCATCCTCTCAGGCGTAGACCTTGTATTCTCCCGGCACCACATTCCTGAACGTGAACGAACCATGCTGATCCGTGTCCGTCCGGTGGTAATGTTGCGAGATTTGCGCTCGCTCCGCCTCTTTCGGGACCAGCACGACGGTGATACCGACGGCCGTCCTGTCGCTCTCCGGATGACGGGCAACACCGGAAACCGTGGCGGCTTTCGGGCTCACCAGGACGTCAAGCCGGGCTGGCGGCCCCCCCAGCAGTTCGAGGCCGGAATACGTGATCCTGAGAGGCGGCTGGTTGTGACGTCGCATTGCGCGCAGATCATTACGGAACGGCTTCCGGATCTACGGCAGGCAGGCCCGCAAGTTGCGCAACCCTACAGCGAATCCTGTCCGCAGCGACGATGGAATCGACGAGGGCGTCGCCGCGCAGGTCGAGAGCGATCGAGAGGGAAGTGCGTCCAGGGTTCGCAAGCCATTTCGCGGACCGTATGTATCGAATATCTCTGGCGGGCTCGCGACCGGAGAACCGACAAGTGCCGCGGCCGCTTCGTAGTGCCGCACGCTGAGCGCGACCACCTGGAACCGGCGCTAAATGAATGTCCTCCCGGAACCGCGGCACAACGGCGGCAGCATCTCCTAATCGTAAAACTGCGGACAACGAAAGTTCCCCACAGCGAGTCCGCTGCGCCAGGGCAGAATGCAGCTCCAAAACCCCGAGGCTCGAAACGAGGCACGCACCCGCCGAAGCTGCCACGAGTTTCTCAACCCTGGAGGTGCCGACTTCGGCGCGATAGAGTTTTGCAAGTGCGCTGGTATCGAGGTAGATTCCCAATCGCTACCCTGTGGCGTCGCGCTCGGCGCGAATTGCGTCCGACAGATTACCGGAGATCTTCGAAAGGGTCCGCCGCACTTCGTCCTGGTCGGGACCGGCTCGTGCAGCGCGTCAACCATCGCCCTGTATTCGTGATCCAGCCACGGTTCTGCCGCGTCGGGCGACGCATCGCAGATGGTCACGTTTACACGTTGGTGTTCGCTCAACGGCAACGGCTCCGAGGGACGGAGCAGGCCATTCTCGTATACCGTGGAGAGCGTTTTCGTCGTACTCCCGTGATGCGGCCGAAGCGCTTCTGGCTATGGTCGGGCGAGCGAGATTCGAACTCGCGACCTCATGCACCCCAAGCTGTTGCACAATTGCTTTAAAGGTCAAGCCTTTCAGGCATTTCAGGTTGCGCGGGGAAAATCCTTTCCTCTCGCCGAAGGGTCGCTTGAGGCCTGCGGTCACTGTACAGGATGACCGTAAACATGAAACACTGCGCCAGGCCTAATCGTTGCCACCGCCGTTCGCAGCCGCGGGAAGAGTGGTCGATAGAAGGTGATTTTGTTCCGGGTCACATGAACGATGACGTTACGGAGTATGCCCTCGGTTCGACTGGTCGGAATAAGTGAATATTGCCTTGCCTGATTTTTCGATCCAGGACCACTTCGAGGAATAGTAGTCGGCGCCGACTCGTACGTGTGCCAGACCCATCACGAAACTGCTGGCAGCATCGAAAACACCGGGAATCACGCGCTTCCCTTTGGAATCGATGAACCAGGACTTGTGATCAACCGTAACAACCGCAACGCCTTCGGAGAAGTTCTCAGCGTTGTCGAACTGCGGGGTGATCACCATCGCGCCACTCTTGTCAATAAAACCCCATTTGTCGCCCTTGCGCACTCGCGCGAGGCCCTCAGAAAAAGGTTCAGCGCTGTCAAACATCATCGGTATCCGTGGCCGTCCTGAGTCGTCAACATAGCCCCAGGACTTACCGTCACCGACTGGTACCAGGCCTTCTGCGGCGTGCTTCGCGTCGGTGTAGCCGCCGAACACCACCCTGCCAGTTCCATCGATCATCGAATAGTGGCATCGCTTGAGGGGTGCACGAGGGGCCCCTGGAATCCTGGGTAAGAGCGCTGGCAGGTCTTCCGGATTGAACCGGGCGCAGGGGTCATAACCGATATAGCGGCAGGGGCCGTCCTCGATGACCAACGCGTGCCCGTCAATAAAGGCTTCCGCGCGGGCGAACCGGGCCGGGATGATCAGTTTTCCCGAGCGGTCGATGTAGCCGAATCGGCCAGATACCTTGACAACCGCTCGCCCCTCGCTGAAATCGGTGGCGGACTCGAAGATTGCCGGAATCGCCAGTCTTCCCGTGTGGTCGACATAGCCGTACAGCTTTTTGTCAGCCAGCCAGCGCGTGGCAAGACCTTCGGAAAAATTACCGCTGGGTCGATAGCCCCGACCCGAAACCTGCTTTCCAGTGGCATCGATCAGGGAGTTGACATAACCTTTCGATACGACGTGCGCAAGGCCTTCGAAAAAGTCGCCCTCGCCCGTCAGGGAGTCCATGTATTGCGGCTGGATGACAACCTGACCCTGACGATTGATGTAGCCGGCGCCGAACTTTTCGTTGACCACAAATTGAAAAAGAGGCGTGTCGGATTTCTTGTTTTTAGGCCAGACGGGATAGCCCCAGGAGCAGCCAGGAAGCTGAAACACAGCGAACACGGCTGCCACGGTGAAGCACGCGATGAGCTGGCGGAGCATGAGAATATCTTATGCTGCCGGGGCGGGCTTGAACTGGACCTACGCTGAGACGAGGGGCTCGCCATCCGCGTCGAGAATGCGGCCGGTCAAGACGCCATAGGGGGGCAGGCGGAGGTCGACGTTCCAAGCTGACAGGCAAGGTGATACTTTCCGTTCCTGAGTGGGCAGCCTGATTGCGGAGTTTTGAGTACCGCTCCCTTACGGTCACGGCTCGGAAAATATTGGTCGAGGGAGGAGTTTGAACAGCTGACTTTAGATTTGCTGCGGCAGGGGAAATGCAACGCCGGGCCGCGTGTTAAAAGCGACTAGTCGTCAAGGGCGAGCATACCCTCGGGTTGGCTGCGCCTCGGAATCCGTTGAACGGCTTTGCCAACTTCCTGGCGGGCCAGATCAAGCTCATACGCGCTCTGGAGGTTCATCCAGAAATCGGCGGCCATATTGAAATACTGACCGAGACGCAGGGCGGTATCCGCGGTGATGTTCCGCTTTCCCGCCAGAAGCTGATAGAGGCGGTTGGGCGGTACTTCGAGAATGTCGGCCAGTATCTTTGCCGTGAGGCCGATCTCGTCCAACTCGTCGGCGAGGATCTCTCCGGGATGAATGGGTGTGCGCGCCATGGGTCGTCTCCTTTGTTAGAGGTAATCCACAATTTCAACATTCGAGGGGCCCCGCTCGTCGCCGGGCCACTCGAAACAAACCCGCCACTGGTCATTGATCCGAATGGAAAACTGGCCTTTACGGTTTTCCTTCAGGCTCTCCACCTGCTCAGGGACGCTCTCGCGTCCCTGCCGAAGACGGTTGGAGTTGAGTCCGGCAAGATCGCTTAACGATGTGGCGGCATCGAGAATGCGCAAACGCTTTTCGGCCTGCTGCCGGAACGGCTCCCACTGGCGAACCCTTTCGCCAGCCGCTAAGCGCTCCGTATCCCTGTCGCGGTAAACTCCTGATCATCCAGTCTGAATTCAATATAGACGAGTGACGTCAAGCGTACAACTGCGCTTTGCACTGGGGACCTGTCTGGCCTCATTGGAAATTATGGCGCAGACGCAATATAGATTTTATGCTATATTCAAGGCGTGGCATGGGAAGTTGAATTCACGGATGAGTTCGAAGTGTGGTGGCACACTTTGTCGGAATCGGAACAGGGAAAAGTCGACGCACGCGTCGGTCTCCTGATGGAGCGCGGCCCGAATCTCGGGTTCCCATTCAGCTCGCAGGTCAAGACATCTCGCTTTCCGGAGATGCGAGAATTGCGCGCCCAGGCCGGAGGCGACCCGTTGCGGATGTTGTACGCGTTTGATCCGCGACGGACTGCGATTCTTTTGGTTGCCGGTGACAAAACCGGCGACGACCGGTGGTACGAAACGAATGTGCCGGTCGCGGATCGTCTATTCGAACGCCACTTGAGGGTGATCGAGAAGGAGAGGACTGAACATGGCTAGGAATTTCAAGGAGTTGCGCGCCGGGATGTCCGCTGCCGCGAAGGCGACCAGCGCGGTGGAGCACCGTCGTTTGGTGGAGGAGATGTCGCTTCTCCAGCTTCGGAAGGCGCGCGAGTTGACCCAAACAAAGATTGCCGATGAGTTGCACATGGGACAGGGCGATGTGTCGAAACTGGAACATCGTACGGACATGTACGTCAGCACGCTGGCCAGCTACCTCCAGGCTGTTGGCGCCGAGCTGGAAATCCGCGCGGTGTTTCCCGATGGCGGGGCCGTCAAAATCACGCAGTTTTCCGAAGAGGCGATTTAGCAGGGTGCTGAAAAAGCGGGATTGAGTGCCGCTCCTTACAGTCGCGGTTCGGTAAGCAGTGTCGAATCAATACCTGTTTCCCTGTCCCGAAAGCCAGCGGGGGCTCGCTACGTTTTTCAGCACTCGCGTCTGAAATACCTCAGCGGCTATTGTGCCCGAGGAACAATCTCCGCTCGTTGTGCACAAGACCCAGTCGAACACGATCCAGCCAGCCTCGGCGACCCACAAATGCGTGGGCAGGATTTCCCATTGCATGGAAGAACACCAACGCCGACCATTGGAGACCGAGGGTCTCGACTGTAACTTCGTGCCCGAAAGTCTGAAATGAGCCTGTGACGGTCCGATAATGCCTCTCGACCCCGGAATCAGGGAGCCCGAGGATGTCGGCGTAAAAGCGGTCGAAAAGACAATCCGCCGCACCGGTGTCCAGTCGCGCCGTCAATTCCACGCTATGATCACCGTGGATCAACCGTATCGGGGGGAGTATTCCGGCGGCGGTTTCCTCATACTCAAGATCCGCGTCGAAATCCAGCGAACTCAATCGATCCACCCGCCGGCAAAGGGCTCTTGCTCGTCGGGGGAAACAAAGATCAGGAACGGCGAGGAAATGCCCCTGGCGCGCACGTCCTCATAAAGCAGTTTCGGGTTCGAGCCGCTCGCTACGACTTCACACCCCTCCAGCACCACCCACTTGCCGAAGAACTGCGCATCGGGGCTGGAAGCCCACGCCATTTCAGCGGAGCGAGTGCGAGCAGGTATCCGGCGGGTTGTGGGGACCGACGGTGACGGCGTTTCGCGCAGATAGGCCCTGACGGCCGTGGCGATCAACGCGTCTACGTCCATTCCACGCGCGGTTGCTTCGGCTCGGAGACCTGCTTCGATATCGGGAGCCAATTGGATACTCATAACGATCCCAAATAAAAGGATAGCGGAAACACAAGCGTCCGCGCTGGCCTGTTGGCCTGGAATTGTGCAAGCACCTCTTGCAGAAGCGCCTCAGCGACGACGTTCATGGGGGGCGGGACCGCCCAAGGTCACTTCGTTATCAGGAAGCGGGAAAGGCGCAGGCCAAAGGCCTACTCTACACAGACTGCAAACTACTGAGTCTGCCGCAACTTGTCTGATGGTCAACCTGTCTTCCGATACGAGAACATCCGCGCAGAAGGCCGTGAGGCGCTGGCCTGGGCTACGCGTGCGGCTCGCCGGTCCCCTTGCCTTCCAGAAAACGCGACAGACTGCCTGCTATGTGAACGAACTCCGAGGGCATCATGATCACGGTGGTGCTGTTATTCTCCGCGCCGACTTCGGACACCATCTGCATGCGCCGCAACTCAAGCGCGGCCGGATTGCCCACCATCAGTTGCGCCGCTTCTGCCAGCTTTTTGGACGCTTCCAGTTCGGCTTCCGCCTTGATGATGCGCGCTCGCTTTTCGCGCATCGCCTCCGCCTCCATGGCCATGACGCGCTGCATATCCTGCGGAATTTCCACGTCCTTCATCTCCAGCAGTTCGACCGCGACTCCCCAGGGCGCGATGTTTTCCGTAACGTTGCGACGCAGCAGCGCGTTGATCTGATCGCGCGACTTCAGAACCTCATCGAGATCGTGCTGCCCGATCACATTTCTCAGGCTGGTGAGGGCGACCTGCTGGACGGCGGCACGGAAATTCTCGACCGTCAGCACAGCCTTTTGCGGGTCGCTGACGCGGTACCAGAGAACGGCGTTGACCTTCACGGTGACGCTGTCCCGCGTGATGGTTTCCTGCTGCTCAATGGGGGCGGTGACGACTCGGAGATCGACCCGGACTTCGTTTTCGACGCCCAGCGGAATCAGCCAGAATATGCCGGGTCCGCGCAGTCCCGTATAGCGGCCGAGGCGGAAGACCACGGCGCGCTCGTATTCCCGGGCAATACGGAGACCGGAAAGGAATACAAGGAACGCGACGATTACCAGGAGCCCTATGAGATTCATGACGCAAGCATACTACGAATTCCGGACCGGCGCTTTATTTCACAGCGGCCTGTCAACGCCACGTGAGAATGTCCTATTAGTGCCAGATAGAAATGTCCTCTTGACGAAGTCAGGCTGGGGAGGTGAAAGAACAAGGAGTTCTCCCTATGACCCAGCAGGACAGAGACCGATTGGTAGTACTGCGGAAGGCAGAGAAGAAACTGATCGGGCAGGGGCAGGCGGCCCGGGAACTGGGAATCACATCCCGGCAGGTCCGGCGATTATTGCAGCGTCTGAAAGAAGACGGGGACAAGGCTGTCATACACAAGCTGCGTGGCCGCCCGTCCAATCGCAGGACAAGCGTAAAGACGCGCGAAAAGATCGTACGGGTTTTGTCGGAGGAAGCCTATCGCGACTTTGGCCCCACGCTGGGCAGCGAGTATCTGGCCAGCAAGCACGACATCCGGATCGGCCGGGAAGCGTTACGGCAAATCATGATCGCCGCCAGCCTGTGGCGGGCGAAAGGACGGAAGGTCGAGGCGGTGCACCAGTGGAGGGAGCGGCGCAGTTGCCGGGGCGAACTGATTCAGTGGGACACCAGCACGCACGACTGGCTGGAAGGCCGGGGCGAAACGATCTATCTGATCCACATGATCGACGATGCCACCAGCGAACTGACCGCTCGCTTCGTGCGCCACGACTCCACCGAAGAGAACATGAGCGTGCTCCGCTTCTATCTGGAACGGCACGGTCGGCCGGTGGCTTTCTATACCGACAAGGCGAGCCTGTTTCAAACGGCGGTAAAAGCACCTCGTTATGCGGAGGTGGCTGGCGACCGTCCGGAGATGCCACCGACCCAGATCGGGCGCGCCTTGCGGGAGTTGTCGATTGTCTGGATCGGGGCGCATTCGCCTCAGGCCAAAGGACGTGTGGAACGCAGCTTCCAGACGGCGCAGGACCGGCTGGTCAAAGGCCTGCGCATCGCGGGAGTGAAGACTCTGGAAGAGGCCAATCGATACCTCGACGAAGAGTTTATGCCGTGGTGGAATCAGCACCTGGTGGTGACACCCGCAAATGCGTCCGACGCACACCGGTCGCTGGACAAGACTTTCGATCTGGATGCGATTCTGAGTGTGGTGGAGACCCGACAGGTGACCAGCGACTACACGCTTCGCTTCCAGGGAAAGATCTACAGGATCGCGCGCGCGGATGTGCGTCCGGGCCTTCGTGGCGGCACCGTGCGGATCGAGGTTCGGTCCGGCGGTTCGGTCCACGCGCGCTTTCAGGAGCGCTATCTGGCGATCGGGGAGTGCCAGCCTCAGCCAAAGCAACAACAGCCGGTACTGATAAAACCGCCAGCTCGTCGCCTGCCTGTCAAACCGAGCGAAGCGTCCCGGAAGGGTATCTCCGGCATTTCGCGCGGCGGCGGCATACCCGTATGGAAGGCAGCACAAATCAGCAACACCCGAGGCTGACCGCCAACTCGGGGAACGTCAATGCGGAAGGCCGGGCAAGAGCGGCCCGGCCATCTTCGCGTTTCTATGCCCAAAGCCTCAGCTCGGGAGTTTCACCGTCAGCAGTTTGCATCCATAACAGGAAAGCCCTCCGCGCGCAGCAGGCTGGTAAGCCCGGGTGTCATCGAGCGCTGGGAGGGCTTGTGCCGACTGCTTCCGGAGCCAACTCCGTCGCCTCGGCTTTGGGCTTCCGTTCGGGAGCGACCCCGTTCGGACACGATCACATTAACACGACTTTCCGGCAACCCTCGTCAAAACCGGACATTTCTATGTGGCAGAGAAGCGGACATTTCTATTTGGCGTTGACA
>CAIQWJ010000019.1 GCA_903875575.1 uncultured Acidobacteriia bacterium
TCGAATACAGACACGATCTTAGCATGAACGCGGGCGTGGAGACTGCGATAGACTAGGAATACGTGCGCCCGTAGCTCAGCTGGATAGAGCGTTTGCCTCCGAAGCAAAAGGTCGTGAGTTCGAATCTCGCCGGGCGCACCATATAAACCACTCACTCTCAAGCAATTGCACGTTCCGCGGCTAGTTTAGCATCGGTCCGCAGTTTAGGACTGTGCCCGATTTTGTGCCCACCCTGTGCATTTTGCGTATTCGAGCAGAGGCCCGGAACCATTGATTGGTCAGCTTCCCGTTTGGGTGTGCGGTTTTAGTCCACCCGGGGCCGTTCTCGGTATGGAACAATCATGACTGTGGCGCGATCTATGGCTAAAACCGTTGGCGGCCCGGAAGCGGAGGCTGAATGAGGCATACGTGGATTACTCTGGTGCTTCTTCTGTCATGCCCAATCATTGACGCGCAGGATTCACCACAGTACAGCGCCAAGGGCCTGTCTTTCAAACTGAACGATCTGGCAATTACGCAAGGTGTGCTCGGAGCCCAGATGACCGCGACGTTGCTGAACCAGACCGAGCACTACTGGCACGCCATGAGCGTCAATGTGACTGTCAGCGTTGAATGCGAAGGAAAGCCGAAGCGAATCAAGTTTGATGCGCTCGTCGGGACGTTGATTCCAGGAAAGAACGCGCTGTCGGCTACAAGCTTCTCGCAGAAGAAGCCGTGCATGTATGCATCGACTGAAAAGGTTGAGCTGACCGCTTTAAGCCCGCTCAGCGCCCCCGAAGAACAGCTAGAGAAGGATTACGCGAAAAGCCTCGAAAACGTTCGACGTGCCGAGGAAAGCCTGGCGAGACTAAAGGCGGAACAAGCTGCGGACCGAGAGAAAAAGCGGCAAGAGGCTGAGCACAAGTGCCATGAAATGTACGCCTCGATTGGGGACAAAAAAACTTCGGACCTCACCGTCACCGAAGCCGGCCTGGTTCAAGCGTGCAGATCGCTGGGAGTCTACAACTAAACAAACATGCCACGCCTCACGCAATCGCCAGAACTTTTGTAACCTCCGCCATCTCGGTCCGCCCGGTGACATTTTGGATTTCTTGACTGCTCCCCTGGACTGCGCGCGCCCGGGCGAAGGCTTCGCGTGCGGTGTTCAGGTTCGGATGAACGTAACGCCGTGTGGTTCCGAAATCACTGTGCCCTGCTAAATACGCCAGTGTGTAGGGGTCCAGAATCCCCGCCCATCGGGTCAGGCATGTGTGCCGGAAGGTGTAGGGCACGAAAAGGACGATCTTCGCGAGCTTGCAAGCCTTCTCGTGTTGCCGCTTCAGCGTGGATTGTTCCAAGTGCCCGCTTGCGGTCGGAGCCGAAAAGACCCAGGGCGATTCGCCGCCCCGCCGCAGTTCCAACACTCCGCGCGCGCGTTCCGAGAGTGGTATCTCGCGTCTCGCGTTGATCGTCTTCCCGTGCGGGACATAGATCGTATCGCCCCTGTAGTGCTCCCATCGAAGCCGCTGGCACTCTTCCGGACGTAATCCACAGTCGAGTAGGATTGAGGCCACGTCCCGCAAAAGATACGGGTCTTCTGGCTTCTGTGGAGGTTGGGCCCGCTTCGTGGCACGGACGCCATGCAGGGCCTTCTCGTAGGCTTCCAATGTGGAGGTGGCGAGATCGCCCGCCGCCTTCATGTAGGCGTTTTCCTCATCGGCTGAGAGAACTCGCTCGCGCCGTCGCTCGCCCGGTACAAGCGATATTTTCGCCGGTAGCTTCTCCACCTTGCCCCACTCCACCGCAAGATGAAAGGCACGGCGGAGAACTTGAAGCGCGCGATTGATACTGGACACTTCATACTTCGCCTGGCGTTGCCTCTCGATGAAGCTCGCAATCACTTCCGCCGGTATTTCATTGAGCTTCGCTCCCGCCAGTGCCCCATAGCCCGTAAGGTGCCCCAACTGGATTCGGTAGTACGCGAGTGTCGATGGCTTGTCTGCGAAGTTGGCTTCAACGTGCGGCAGGAATTCCAGTTTGACGAACTCTCCGAAGGTTGGGACAGGTGCCCGGTCGCGAATCCCAACCTCGCCCTTGGCAAGTTGGGTCTTACGTGCCGCTTCGATCTGCTCCGCCACGCGCTTGTTAGTCTGCTTCGTGCTCTCACGGAACTGCGCTCCGCCGAACGCGAATTTGAACCACCAGACTTTGCCGCGTTTGTAGACTGCCATGGCCTTACTGTCCGCCCCGTTCTTCCAGCTTCCGCAGTAATTCGGCTTGCCGATTCGCCGGGAGTTTCTCCAGTTCGGTTTTCAGTTCAGCCACCTTCCGCTCAAGCCTGGCGCGATCCCGCATGGCCGTCGCTGTGTTCTCTGTTTTGCCGGTTCGTTTTGCCATGTGCGGTTCGAATCTCTCCGCGCGCCTAAGCCGCCCGCAACGCTTCAGCAACATACTGAAACCGCCATGCCGTTCCGCGCCGCGTCGTGAAGCCTCGCCGGTTCAGTTCGTCCGCAATTCGCCGCGTGCTGAATCCATCCGCCTTCAACTCCCGCACGCGCGAAAGAATGCCCTGTTCCGCCGGGTCCGCTTCCAGATGCGTGCCATCCGCCGCCACTCGATAGCCGAAAGGCAGAGTACCCACGCGTTCGCCGTTCGCGCGCTTGTGGTGCATAGCGTCCCGCGTGCGCTCTCCGATGGCTTCGCGTTCCCACTGGCTTACTGAAACCATGATGTTGAGCACCAGACGCCCCGCCGCCGAACGTGTGTCGAGCGAATCGGCAACGCTGACAAGGGAAACGCCGCGCCGCTCGAATCGCTTCAGCAGTTCGGCAAGATCGGCAACACTCCGGGTGAGACGGTCCAGTTTCGCAATGATGACGGTATCCACCGCGCCCGCGTCCACCATGGCGAGAAGTCGCGCCATGCCGTTTCGGTTTAAGGACTTTGCCGACTCGCCCGCGTCCATGATGACTTCCGCGAGTTCCGCGCCCTGCACTACGGCCATGGCCCGGACCTTCTCCGTTTGAGCTTCCAACGAAACGCCGAAGTCCGCTTGTTTCTCCGTGCTCACTCGGACGTAGCCAATAGCTTTCATGAGTAAAGAATATCATTTGTGATATCACAAAAGCAATGGATTTGTGATATGACATAATCAGGCAATGGAACCGCCCGAAAAGCGAAGAGGACGTCCGCCCGAAGGTCTCGGCAAAAAAGGTGAACCGGATCGTATACGCGACTATCCGCGCCAACTGTTCACCATGCGCCCCGTAACGAAGGCCCGCCTCAAGGCGATTGCCGAACATGAGAACCGCTCGGAATGGCGAGTGGTTGAGGACGGCATCACCGCGTACTTCGAAGGTCTGACGGCGAAGAATCGCCAAGCCGTCGAAACTATCGCGAGAAAAGCCGCAGCCGCAAGGGGGTGACGCTGAAACTTTCACCCCGCTTGTCATGTAACCGTCCCGTTGTATGACACTTGTCGCCCGTTCCGCCCTCATCCTATCTTCCGTGCGCGTTCGGTGACTGTCGCACAATGACGTGACTCGCCCGTGCCTTGTCGGAAAGTCCATCGAAGATCAGATGTCATCGAAATTCACTCCGATCAGACGCTTGACGAGAATCTCGTCCTTGCCGTCCTCATCCACCAGCCGATGGTCTACGGCCCGTCGCCTGGGGTACAGGTACGGCAGCAATTCTGATGCGGCCCGCAATCGCAGTTCTGGGGCCGATGCCGCTTCGTTGGCAACGTCGATGATGACTTGAACCGGGTCGAAGCCCGCCGCCTCCAACCGATCCGCGAGTTCCAGGGTCCGCCGGTTCGGCACTCCTAGCCGCCGTCCGCCCGTTTTCCTTCGGTTTGCCATTGTCTATTTTTCCTCTACTTTAGAAGCTCTGCATGACCTGTGAAAGGGGTTCTATCTGGATTTCTTGACACCGTGTTGCCTTCATATCCGCAGCCTCGTTCAGCCTCCGGTCCCTGATTCTCCACGGGTCCGCCGGGTGCCGCTCCATTTCTGAAAGCACGCTCATGGGGACGGGTTCGCCTTCAGCGCGCCGCGCCTTGTAGTCCATGGGAACGCCCGCGCCGTCCAAATAACGGACTGGCAACTCCGCATTTCCCAGCGTGCGGAGTGCCGCGCGGATTTCCGGCCCGTCCAAGTCACTCCAGAGGCCGATGGTTGCGCCATTCTCCAGAGTCATGATGCGGACGCCCGCCCGGTTCAGAAGCCGTCGCGCTCTTCGTGCCTGCTTCGTTTCAGTCTCAATCTCGAAAGGATCGGCGGGAAAGGCACCTTCAAAACCTACAGAACCGAGTTCTGATGGTTTTGTAGGGCCGCTGTCTGCACCTTCCGCCAAAATGCCGCCGTTCGGTTTCCAGGCCAGCCATCGGCTTCGCGCCGCCGTTTGCCTGGATATGCCGCTCATTCCCACACCCCCGGATTCACTTCGTACCGATTCGACGGACGCCCGCCAAAGGGTCGAGACTCGCCAGACAAGTCCCGGACCCATCTGGCATCCTCAAGGACTTCGGCCGCCTGCTTCACCGCTTCCGGTGAGTCCAGACCGCTCCACCCCTTCAGATAAACGTCCCGACAGGAGAAGAAGCCATCGGCCCCAATTTTGCGCCTCTTGATCTTGTCCGCCAGTTCGCGCGCGGCAAGTAGTTGCGGAGTCACGATGCACGAGTAGACCCGCCGCGCATGGGATTCCAGATACTCGCACCACGCCGCCGCCCGCGTCGCGCTTGCCAATGAAACCGTATTGTCGTTGCTTCTTCCCGCCGTTTCCGAGAGATGAAACAGAAGCGCCAGGCTGGGCATAAGGCTCCGGTACTTGCTCAAGTGGGAAATGAGCGCCGGGTGAAGTTCGCCACCGCGAATCTTGCCTTCGAGTTCTTCCAGCCACGTGACGAAGAGTTCCTGTGCATCCGCATCAAAACGGAACCGCTTCGCTTCTTCCGCTTTCATCTCCACCAATGCGCGAAAGACTTCCGCGGCCTGTTGCGCCGTTGCCGGATCTGGTGCCCGGTCCACATAGGTCCAGTCCTGTGCCGTGTCCGGCCATACCAGCAATTGAAACCGCTGAATCAATCCGTCATTGCTCGGACCGTCTTCCAGCGCATCCACCAGATATGAGCGAAGTCTTCCCGGCTGGATGCCACCTAACATGGACATGCAGCAAGCCTCAACGTGGACTGTGCCCCGCCCGATCCGGTCTATCGTGTGCCCCGTATCCCCGTTCCACGCCTGAAGACAGAATGCGCGTTCACCTTCCCGGCCCGCACGGTCCAATTGACTCAACCAGCCGGTGAGTTCGTCCCGGATTACCAGAATTCCCGCCGGGTTTTCGCTCATGGTCTGGTGGAGCGCCTCGAAGGTGGCATCATTCACGACCAACCGCCGCAACTTCGGTTCATCCGGTTCGTCTCCCGGCCTTTCCGGTGCCGCGTTTCCCTTCTTCGATGCCGCCTTGAACTGCTCCTTCCACGCCGCACGGCGAAGTTCGTGTTCCTCTTTCTCCCGCGCGTAATCATCCAGCGCCTCTTCGTGCGCCCCACGCCATTCGGTCTGAATCAGCTTCAGCGGGCAGGTAGCCGCCTGTATGACGGGTGACTTCATAAAGCCCGGTGGGGCGATGATTCCACCCCAAAGGTTCGGCACAATCACCCAGCCGGTATCGTTGGCCTTCGGCTGAATGACGGCCCGCCGGTTCACCGTACCGGCCAAACAGAGCACCATGACCACCGCCGGGTAGTCCATCGGGACTTGCATACGTTCCGCAACGTCCGCCACCAAGGGACGGAACGAATCCGGCAGCAGTTCTTCGGAGAACGCTTGCACGGGCGGAAGCTCACTTTGGATCGGTTCCGGCTTCGGCCAAACGTCCGCCGACTCGACGCCCGTCGGGTGTCGGTCCCCACCCGCCAGTCCCCAGCGTTCCCGCAACTCCGAGAGCGCCGCCGCGTCCATCGGCTTCGCCGCGTCCTCCAGTTCGCGGAATTGCTCGAAGGTGCCGCCCGCGTCTCGCCAATCGGTAACGTCACCCTTTGCCGGCAAGTCGGGAAGTTCCACTATGCGGACGGAAGCCGCCGCACCCATGAGGGCCGAAGCAACCGCCGCCGCGTGTTTCCGGCCCGGTTCGTCATTGTCGGGAAGAATGACGATATGCCGGTCCCGGAAGTAGTCCGTCCACTCGGTGTACAGGTGACTGTTACCGGACCCGCCCGGATTGCAGGATGCTACCAGCCCCCATCCTTCCAGCGTCTGAACATCCTTTTCGCCTTCGGGTAAGTAGATTACTTCCGTCTTCAGGACGTTCGGCAGACGGTACGGAACGCGCGCTACACCGTCAAGATTCCAAACGGTACCGCCGTTCCGATCAGGCCTGCATTGTCTGAAGCACTTATCGCCATCCGGCTTCCGGTAGCGGACTTGCTCGAAGAGTAGGTTTCCACTCCGATCCACGTACGGGTAGCGGGCAATCTCTCGCCCGCCACCCGCCGGGCCAGTGGGTTCTGTGGGTTTTGTAGGTGCCATACGGGTCCGTTTTCCGTTTGAGCGGATACCATGATGCCGGTATTCGGGTTCTATCCGCCCCACCAGCCGGACGATCTCAGCTCTCGCGGTTTTGAAGTCCGCCCCGGTTAAAGCCTGTTCGAGTGCGAAGATGTCCCATCCCCGTCCGCATTGGGAGTGACAGAACGCATTCCCTGTGGCAATGTTCACGGCGAAGTTATGCTCCTTCCCTTTGTGGACGGGGCATGGCCCACGCCGTTCGCCGCCGTGTGTTTGCGTCAGCTTCGGGACCCGTGCCGCGTAGTACGTGGAGACTTCGCTTGCAGTGAAAGCGATAGCCGGATCAACCATCTATTTCGCCTCTGCCCGGAACTCGCTCCCGCTCGGTTGTGCCTCGATCCAAGCCGCCACATCGGAAGGCTGGTACCGAACAGCCGCCCCGATCTTTCGGAAACGGGGTGGCTGCTTGAGCAGCCTGCGTCTGCGAATTGAAGCCACCGAAAGCCCGACGATACGCGCTACGTCCCGCTCGGTTAGTAACTCTTGAAGTGAATTGTCTAATGTTGCCATTCGCTTAAACCTCATTAGCGCTCGTTGCGCTAGCTTCATTTAAGAACGAATATCAGGATTGGTCACTGGAAACGTAGGGGCTAATGCGGGGTGGTTCGTTTCCGATTATGGCGGGGGCGTTGGTCAAGTTGAATCTTGTCCGCGATGCGCTTCAAACCTTTGCCTATCGCTGAGTTGTGGTCTGGGCCTTTCGGGTCAGGTCCGCCGACATGGAGATGGAGTTCGTCGAGCCGCCAATGAATTTCTGAATGACTCCGGCCAGCTTGCCACATAGCCAGGCCATCGGCATACACCATTTCATCTATTTGTGGGCGCGAAGTCCATTTCTTGGCCGCTCGGACGTGTTCGTGGTACACCCGGTCACACTCAGCCCGGAACCGCGATTCGAACTGTTCCTCTGTCTCGCCTCTGGGACGGTCCCAAGGACCGACTGAAACTCGGACCGATAGCGCATCCTGAAGCGCCTGGACCTCGGACACTCCCGTGGACACACTGTAAAACGTCGGGTCGCCTGCCGGGAATGTCACATGCATCTCGATTGGGTGATGCCATTGCAGGCATATCCGAGGGTAGTAAATCGAGTCTCGCCAGGTGCGCAACGTTTCCAGTGCCGTGTCTATTGCCCACGCGGCAGGCTCGCTACCGAACGTGAGACGGCACTTCCCAGCCCAGTCCGAGAGGGCATGAGACAGAACCGGATCGGAGTATTGGACGACACTCCAGAGATTGTAGACGGGCGACGGAGTATTTACTTCATACGATAGCAAGACGGTCTCTAGCAACTCAGCCAGAACTTCAGGGGATTCAAGGACGTAAGCTTCCAGGAAGCGTTGCCGGGCCACTTCGATCGAAACCGCGTCAGGCCGATCTTTTCGGCGAAACTGTGCCATCTCCGCCTCTTTCGCCATGGTGTTGCTTGCTATCGATGAGAGCAACTTGTCTGCCTCTCGGCGTGTTCGGCCACGCGCGACCGATTCACTGTGCCCGATTTTGTGCCCACTCCGTGCATAGCATGGTTACGAAAGGTTGCTCAACCCCAAGGCGTCGATATCCGTAAACTATTGAAAGAATACAACATTTAGCACCAGAGCGCAATCGTGCTCAAGCCTGCTAAACTATTGATTTAACGTAAGGTGATGCCTCCGAAGCAAAAGGTCGTGAGTTCGAATCTCGCCGGGCGCACCATATTCCGCACGACTTTTCCACCCACCTAACAAAAACGACGGATTCCGTTATTTCGGAACCCGCCACTCTCTGAATCACTGCAACTTCGTGTTTCTAACTAACCCCGGCCCGGACCACCCTGAGCGGCACCGCGTCCGCCGCCACGGCCGCCAGCTGCAGGTAACAGCGAGACCAGCTTGTCGTCCTGCAGCGGGCGCGATTCACTGACGGTATCGAAAACCATCGCCTGTGGATTGTCCGGCGTATAGGGCCGCCACTCCAGACCAGGCTGGCTGGGATTCCCTGTCTTCGCAAAACGCACCCAGGCACCGGCAACTTTGTCCTGAAGCGCCATGGCGACCGGGCCGCCGCCGGTTGCGAGTTTGATCTGTGGCACGTTCAGAGCGTGGAAGCAGAACGCCAGTTCGGAACAATGGAACGCTGTGATGCCACCATTGATTGGGTATTCCCACGCATATACATAGTTGTAGACGGGCGTCTTGCCCTTCTCCAGCTTTCGCGCCAGCAGGTTCTTCGAGCCGCCGCGCGACCCGCCCGCGTAATAGAGAACGTCCTGAATCTTTTTGCGCGGGAAGGCCTGCTTGAACTCCGTGACGATCGCGTCCTTCTTATCGCCGAAGGCTTTTGTGAGCTGCTCGTCGATTTCCGCCGCGGTCCATTCGTTCTTACGTCCATCACCACGGGTGAGCGTGCCCTGCATTTCGCTGAAGACGGTGCCGGAGATGACGGGGATGTTGTCGGCCCAGTCGCAGAATTCGCGCATCACGTACTGATCGTCGGCGATGGGGTTCCAGCCGCCAACCTGGATGCCGAGTTCGCGGCTGACAGCCTGGCCCGCCGCGGTTGCAGCCGCGAGGAGTTCGAGATAGGGAACGGCCTTGAGTTTGTCAATCTGGCTGCCTGTCAGGTTCAGGCTCTTCAGCAAGGCAGCCGTAAGCGCCTGCTGGCCTTTGATAGCCGCAGCGGGATCTGTGCCGCGATAGCTGGCGCTGCCGCTCTGCGCGGAGACCTTATGGAACAGGCCCTTCGCCACCGGCATGTGCATCAGGCGGACCACTTTGCCGCCGCCGCCGGATTGCCCGAAGATCATCACGTTGCCTGGATCGCCGCCGAAGGTTTCGATGTTGTCGCGCACCCATTGCAGCGACGCGACCAGATCGGCCATACCGGTCTGGCGCGAATTCGCGTACTCAGGACCGTAGGCGGAGAGATCCAGCGTGCCGATGACGTTCAGACGGTGATTGACGCTGACCACGACGACGTCGCCGAACTCGCTGAGACTGCGGCCGTCATAGGCGTAGCCTTCCATGGAGGCACCATTCGTGAAGCCGCCGCCGTGCATCCAGACCATGACGGGCTTCTTGACAGCCGGTTTCAGATTCTGGGTCCAGACGTTGAGGTTCTGGCAATTCTCGTTGGCGACCCCGAAGCGGTGCGGGAAGACGAGTTCGTCGGAACTGACCGCGTTGGAGAGCGGACTGGGACACACCGCACCCAACACCTGGGCGTTCTTGACACCTTCCCAGGGCTGTACTTCTTTGGGTTGACCGAAGCGCTCGGCTGTGGCGTAGGGAACTCCCAGGAATGAATAGGTCTTGCCTTCGCGCAGGCCGCGAAGTTTGCCACCCTTTATGGTTACGACCGGGGGGGTCAGGTTCGGATTGGCAGGGGCAGCCGGAGTGGCACCGGCGGGGGCGGGGGCTTTCGGCTTCTCCTGGCCTAAAGCGGTGGCGGATTGGAGGGCAACAGCGGCGGCTCCACCAATTAAGGTAGAACCCACGAGCTGGCGGCGATTCATGGAATTAGGTTTTGGCGATTGTTCACGTGACATATTCGGCCTTTCAGTCGGACATACGACTTCCGAACGGCATTCTATCATTTCGCCTGATCCGCGTGGTTTATGCGGTTTCGGGCGCTGCTCCGGCGTGAGGGCGTATTTGCAACAGATGTTACACTGGGCAACAGGTTTGCCTCTGAAGCGGGGCGCGCCTTTCCTGCCTTATGCTGATCCGCGACAGACTGGCCACCGGTAAGCCTTCCATCTCATTTGAGTTCTTTCCGCCAAAGTCCGACGAGGCCGCGGTACAACTGGAACAAACCATTGTCGAACTGAGCGCCCTCGATCCTGCTTTCGTTTCCGTGACATACGGAGCCGGGGGTTCCACGCGTGAGAAGACTCTCGAAATCGTCTCCCGTATCCGTCAACACGCGGGAATTGAGGCGATGGCGCATCTGACTTGCGTGGGCGCGACCCGTGAAGAGATTGGGGCGGTGGTGAATCGGCTGGTGGCTGCCGGGGTGACGAATATACTGGCTCTTCGGGGCGATCCCCCGAAGGGCGAAACGACCTTCACCCCTGCGGCGGGCGGCTTCGCGTACGCGAGTGAACTGGTGACGTATATAAGAGAGCAGCATGGAGTGACTCTCTCCGTTGGCGGCGCGGCCTATCCGGAAACACACGTGGAGTGTGGGGATCCGACTGTTGATCTGGAGAATCTGAAGCGCAAAGTGGATGCCGGGGTGGATTTCCTGATTACTCAGTTGTTCTTCGATAACCGGCGATATTGGCAATTCTGCGAACGGGCGCGAGCCATTGGGATTCGGGTGCCGATCATTCCGGGGATCATGCCGATCACGAGTGCCAGCCAGGCGAAGCGGTTTGGCGCTTCGCTGCCGGGCCGGTTTGGCGAGGAATTGGATAGCCGCGGCGCGGATCCGCGGGCGGCCATGCAACTGGGCGTAGCCCATGCCACGGCGCAATGTATCGACCTGTTGCGGGGCGGCGCGCCGGGCGTCCATTTTTACACGCTGAACCGGAGTACGGCGACCAAGGATGTTTTTGCCGAACTGCGGATCGAGGGCCTGGCCTAAGGTTCGGCGCTTCGACCCGTTTTAGCGGGCGGGCGAGGGGACTGCGCTATACTGGGCAGGTTGTGATCCAAGCTCTTCTTGTTACTGTCCATGTAATTGTGTGTCTCTTCCTGATCATCGTTGTGCTGCTGCAAAGCGGCAAGGCGGCGGATCTTGCGGGGGCTTTTGGCGGCCAGGGTTCGCAGACGGCTTTCGGGCCTCGCGGATCGGCGACGCTGTTGTCGAAGGCGACGACGATTTCGGCTATTCTGTTCATGCTGACGTCGATTTCGCTCTCGATTGTGGCGACGCGGGCCGGTGGCGTGACCTCTGGCGCTCCGGTGCTGGAACGCCATGGTGGGAAGACGACCACGAGCGCGCCTGCTACACCGGCGCCGGCACAGCCCAAGAAGTAGTTAGCAACAGCACGCCCAGCCTTGCGGAGGTGGCGGAATTGGCAGACGCACTAGCTTGAGGTGCTAGCGGGAGCAATCTCGTGGGGGTTCAAGTCCCCCTCTCCGCACCATATTTTCAGTAGTTTACAAGAATCGGCCACCTGATGAGGGTGGCCGATTTTGTTGTGACAGAGCTTTCCTTGCCTGAGCTCAGCCCCGCAAATTCTGCAACGCGACCACGAGATCCCGGGCGATTGGCGCGAGAAATCCCGATACTCCGGCCACAAGCAAGAGTGCCACGACTCGAATCAGCCAGTCTTCCCCTCCCACTTTCCCGGCTGCTGCCCCCAACCCAAATGTCAGAACCGTGCTGAGGACCCACGCCCAGATCTTCATCAACCGCTCCCAGCGCGAACCCGCTTCCAGTTGGAAAGAGGCGATAGATTGCGTGAGCTGATGCCGCACCCGGTTCCGCGCGTCAATGAGGGACTGCCGGCTCTCGGAAGCCTTAACGAGTTCCGCCTTGTCGTATTGTTGGGTGGGTACCAGCGGCACGGGAGGCACGGGCCGGTTTTTCAGCAGAAGAATGACGTCGGCCTTAGTACCGTAAACGGTTAGCATACGGAACAGTTCCGAATTGAGCGGCGGGTAGTCGAGCAGGATAGTCGCCGCGGCGGAGAACTGAGTACAGAGGGTCGCAACGTCCCCGCCGTAGAGAGCGAACTCATCGCCATCGCTGGCGAGGCGGCGGAGTTCTCTTTCTGCGCGGGCAGCCAGTTCTTCCGGCTGTGTGTCCGTCACTTGTCTTGCACGGGCCGCAAGCCAGAGACCCAGCCGACGGCGGTTGTAGTTCATGCGCACGGGCGTCATTTCTTTGACTGCCTGAAGGAATGCCATCGATAGTGAGCTGATGGCGGTAAGCGCCATGAGATACGACAGCTTATCGTGCGAGATTTTAGTGAGCGCGGCCGGGACCGCTGTCGTGATGTCCATAGTACCTCCTGAAATCATGGTTCATGGTGCGATCGAGAGTGAATAGGCCGGAAAATCCTGCCAGATTAGGGGCGCGATACAGCAGTAGCCAAGCCCACCGCCGGGTCCGGCCATGTGCAGGCCCAGGAACTGGCCAGTGGCGTCATCTACCACCGCCGCTCCCGAATCCCCGTCGCGAAGGTCGCCAGATGTCGCGGTATATGAAAGGAGCCAGGAAAACGAGTATTGCTTTCGGTTCAGCTCCACTGGCACGTCGCCGTAGACCTGGCCGGCCGTCACGTTCACCTTCCCTCTGGACGTAAACACCGTCAATGGGCGCCCTGCCAACAGCAGATAGTCCGAGGCCTTCAGATTCATCGCATACTGGCCCGCCGCCAGCCCCAGAGGTGCGTTCGTCGCCTGTACCGCGGCGGGATCCAGCAGTACGAGACCGGCGTCAACGAAGTTGGTGCCGTTCTCATACGGGATCCAATACCATACCTTCCCTACGATGTTGGCACCCTTCGGAAGATCGGCGGTCGAAGGGCTCTCCGCTGGCAGCAAAGCGGAATTAGGATTGTTCGGAGCTGCCACCACGTGCGTACAGCTCATCGCGTAGTTGTGGTTTCCGGAGTCTTTCACCACCACGCCAAGGGTTCCGAAGGTGGGGAATGTCGCCGTCGGAACCCCCAGCGTGTCGGCAGCCTGTATTTGTCGGGCCATTACTTAGTTGCGGTCGCCGCGGTACCGGCCTTGGCTGACGAGCTCGATGCTGAGCCGAGTTTCTTGATCGCATCGAGCACTGGAACGTTGATTCCGAACGTCAGATGCGACGAATATCGCTGGGTGATGTTCGCGGCGGTCGCCGTGGCGGAGCCTGTGGGTGCGACGTTGTGGTTCGCGAAGGCCGAGCCGACAAAGAACTGGAGTTGCTTGATGCCCCAAGCGCCGCCCACCATGAAGTTTTCTCCCGGGCGACCCGTAACTCCGATGCCAGCCACCGCGCGTGGCATCAGCCACCGTTTATCTCCGTATTTGAGATCCACCAGGTCCGGGTAGATATTGATGACCGCATAGAGCGATTGCTTGTTGATCGTCGTCGGTGTGTAGACGCCGGAAGTGGACGAGTAGTCCAGCAGTGAAAGCTTGTTGACCGGCACGGCCACGCTCGCATCCCACCAGTACTTTCCTTCGTTATCGTATTTTTGCGATTGGCCGACCAGAGTGGGGTTGCCTTTCAATTCCACGCCAAACACCGTCACGTCGCTCGGGACGTCGACCTTCTCGATCACGCCTCCGCCCGCCATGTCGAAGTTCCTGTCAACTGATGCCGCCTCCACGTTGTTAACGGCCAACCGTAGCAGCGAGAGCAGGTTTTGAAGGTTGATTGGCTGCTTTTTCGCCACGATGGCGCGGTAACTCACGTTGCTGAAACTATCGAGCACCTGCTGTTTCTCGGACTTGGCCGGGTCAACCGCGAGGGTTGCATCGAGGTGGAGGAAAACGACCGCGATGCGTTTCACGCCCTGGATGTGCAGGCCATCGGTAAGTTCAGTCGCATTCGCTCCCTTGCGCTGGGCCAGCAGCCAGCGGTCGTGGACGGTGCCGTTGCCGGAGGCGTCATAGCGGGCCAGGTGAACCACGGCCCAGTTCACACCATCGGGCCACAGTTTACTTTCGCTGAGGAAGCTTTTGACAGCAGTGGCGAGCGCGCTGGTGTCTTTGCCGTCGTTGCCGAGCAGCGTGCCATTGAAGTTTTTCTTAATATCACCGATTGCTGTCTTCGCATTGGCGGAAAAGCATTGGTCGTCCTTCGCGCTGGTGCACGATACCGTGGCAATCTCTCTGGCATTAGAAGCCTTCAGGACATCGCTACTGGTATCGGTGGTGGCGGCTGATGCCAGGGCTTGCTGGTTTGCCGTGTTAGTCCCGGTCGGCAAGCCTGGCTTCCCAGGCCCCGCAGGAGGAGGATCCGCAGCGTTCATCCTGGCAGTTCCGCCCGTTGCTGTGAAGGCCGCCATCGCGGCTGCTAAAACCCATATCTTCCGTTTGAACATGTTTGCCCCTTTTTCAACCCGGTTGCCCGGTGTTCGCTTTGACCCGACATATTGATAAGCGGATAAGGCAAGAAAGAGAGGACACGAAATCATACGGGCGGTCGTTGCGACCTGCGATCATCAGATCATGAGCATCCCCGCCGAAGAAGACTATAACGCCAGCGATAAATGTGGAAGATGCGGCTGTGCGCGTCGGGATCACTCGCCCGCGTGTGCCAGCCACCCGAAGTGCAAGACCTTCTCGGCCCCGAAAGCGCACAAACCGAAAAAGCGTTAACGCGCCAGCGCCCTAAAGCGCTGCGTTCTTCACGCCGAGTTCCTGCAGCAGCGACTTCGCCTTATACACAACCGTCAGCGCTTCGGTAATCCCCTGCGCCGCCACGTGTACCGCGCGTGCCTGCTCGTCGGTGTACAGGAAAACCTCCGGAAGGCTCTCCAGATTGCCGTCAAACGTAACACCAATCAAATCGCCCGCCGCATTCACTACCGGGCTGCCGTAATCGCCACCGCCGATGTCGGAGGTTGAGACGAAATTTAGCGAAGCGATGGGGTCCAGCTTGTCCTTGGCATCCACCCACTGCTTCGTCACCTGGTATGGACCCTCATTGTTACGCCGGTAGTAAAGCCCACTGAAGGTTGCCGCGAAAGGCGACGGCTGGCCGGCGCGGTCGCTGTAGCCCTTCACCACACCGAAAGCCACACGCGGCGTGGACGTTCCATCCGGATAGTCTGATGTGCCGAAGAGACGGAAGCGGTAGGCGGCGATCTTCTCCGCCGCTGAGGCTTCCAGCGAGCCGATGTTGTCCTCGTACTCCTTGCGGATTTTGTCGGATGGCGCTTCAAGCGTGAGGGCGAGCTTGATCAGGGGGTCGTCCGACTTGGCCAGCGCTTCTTTGCTGTTGAGCGAGGCGCGCACGGCTGGGTCGGCTAGTTTCGAGCCCTTCACCATGGCGGTGACGGATTCCGCCGTCGTCTTGCCGGTCAGGAAGGCCTTCAGGTTGATTTCTTTAATATCGGGGCCGTTTCCACGACCGCCGCCGGGGCCCCCAGGACCGGGAACCATGCCGGGTCCACCGCCCATGTCGCCACCACGACCGCCGCCAGGACCGCCACGGCCACCCCCGGGACCGCCCCCGCGTCCGCCCCCGGTTGCAGCGAGGTTCACGGTCTTCAGCTCATCCATGTAGCGGGTCAGCACGGCGATTTCGACGGCCTCATTGATGACGGCGTCCTGATCCACGGGGAGGCCGCGAACCAGTTCGCGCGCGATTTTAAACAGCGCCGAACCGGGCGCGGGCTCTTCTTCCAGAATCTGGTAGTTCTTATCCTGCTGGCCCCAGCGCTTGTAGGCGGTATCGACTTCGTCCCAGACTTTGGCTGCATCCATGCCGAGTTTCGGATTGCCTTCCACGGCGCGACGGATTTTGAGATCGAACGCGGTTTTGCGGGTCACCAGGCGGTCGTCCCGCAGACCGATGACTTTGCCAGCCACGGTTTTGTATTCGGCGAGGAAGGTTGTCAAAGTCGCAAGTGCGGCAGCCTGATCGGGACCGCCTTTCGCGACCATCGTGCTGAGATCGCTCACCAGAGGTTGCAACCGGGAGATCTTGCGCGGCAGTTCCGTGTCGCGCAGGAAGGTCAATTCGCCGGCGGTGATGACGCGCGAGGTGGGGGCTGGATTGCCGGAGGTGATGACGGCATCGCCATCCTGGATGGGGGAGTTGTTCCACTTCAGAAAATGTGGCGTGGCCGCAGGTTTGCCGCCTTCGTAAGCGCGGAGAAAAGCCACATCCATGCCATAGCGCAGGTACGAAATACTATCGCGCTCGCGGCCGAAGAAGGCGATGGAGCGTTCCGGCGCGAAAACCAGGCGCAGATCCGAAAACCGTTTGTACTGATAAAGGTCGTAACGGCTGCCGGAGAAAAGCTTGACCACGGTGCAGATGTTCTTCGTTTTCGCCACGCAATCGCTTTCAATCTTCGCGATATTGGCGTTGCGCTCGCGCAGCACCTGGGGGGAGGCGGCAAGATCTTTAGCGAGGCCCTTGGCTGTGTCGTCATTCTTCGCGGCGTTCGCGCCTTTGACCTGATTGGTAACGTCTTCCGTGCTCAGCAGAACGGACGCCTCCAGCCCGGGGCAGGCGAGTTCGGCGGTTTGCGAAGCGGCGTAAAAGCCGTCGTTGGTGTAATCGTGATCTTTGGTGCTGAGTTTGGCGATACAGCTGGCAACCAGATGCTGGTTGGTGAGCACCAGGCCGTTGGCGGAGACGAAGGACGCTGAACCGGCACCGTTGTTCAGACGCAGCGTTGCGAGGCGCAGATTTTCAGCCTGAGCGGCAGGAATTTCGAGGGAGCGCTTTGCTTTGGCCGGATCGCCGCTGGCACCGAGAGCGCCTGCTGGTGCACCGGGTGCGGTGGTTGCTACGGGGGACGGGGCCGGCTTAGGCAATTGATTCCAAAGCCAGATTCCGTCTTCCGCACGGGCGGGGGTGAGGGTGGAACCGAGAACCAGGAGGATGATCCCGGTGGCGAGGAAGCTGGTCTTGCGCATCGTCTTATTAGACATCAACTGGATTGATTCCGGGTAGGGTGCGAGTTCCCGAATGGGCCGGAGTATTTGGCCCTCCCCGTGTAATTCTGTGCAAATCACATTGCAACTTATTCAAAATAGATACGTTTTTCACCATTGCGTTGCACGAACCTCACGCCAATGTAACTTCCAGGGACTACAACTGAAGCATGAGGTGCGACCTCCACGTTCATACCAAACACTCCGGCATGTGTACGGTACCCGGACTCTCGCGCGTTTGCCTGGAGTCTTACAACGAGCCCCGTGCACTTTACGAGACCCTGAAGCGGCGTGGCATGGGCCTGGTAACCGTCACAGATCATGATTCGATCGAGGCGGCGGAAGAACTTCGGAAGTATCCTGATTTCTTCCTGAGCGAAGAAGTGACCGTCACATTGCCGAGCGGCACAGAGATGCACGCCGGCGTTTACGGCATCACGGAGCAGGATCACATCGAACTCCAGCGACGCCGTACCGACACGGAGAGTCTGCTGGCCTATGCCGTTGAAAACCGGTTGTTTGTAACGGTCAATCACCTGTATTCCAGCCTCACGGGCGCGCGGGCCGAGGGGGATTTCGAGCTCTTCGCCCGCGAGTTCCACGGCGTGGAAGTCGCCAACGGCCACATGCTGGCCAGTGCCAACCGACTGGCTGCGAAGTTTGCCGCCCGGCATCGGTTGCCCGTCACAGCGGGTAGCGACGCACACTCTTCGCACGGCGCGGGCCGAACGTTCACGGAAATCGCCGGAGCTCGCAATGCGTCTGAGTATGTGACGGCGTTGCGGCGCGGTGAAGGCGTTCCTCATGGAGAGTCGGGCAGTTGCTGGAAGCTCACGCAGGCGATCTCGAGTATTGGCTGGTCCCTGCTGTGCACGAAGCCGCGAGCGGCGGTGTTGGCCCCGCTGTTTGCGTTCGTTCCGGTGTTCGCGGTGGTGAACTATTTCCGCGAGCATGCGTTTGCATGGTATTGGGGCCAGAAAAATGATCTGGTGGAGCCGGAGGCCGGTTCTCTGGCACTGCGGGCGTTTGAAATATGACACTGGCGCGGGCAAAAGAGACGCTTTCGGTGCCGGATTACCGGCTGATGCGGCGCGTCAACCGCTGGCGCGCGCCTCGCTGGTTCCGCTGGTGGATGCTGCTTGCCACGCGGGCCGGCGATGGCTGGCTTTGGGGTGCACTCGGTATCGCGCTGCTGCTTTCAGGCGATGCGCAAAGTGCGCGTGCGGTGGAAGCCGCAGTCTGCGCGGTCTCCATCGGTATTCTGATCTTCCATAAGATCAAGCGTGTAGTGGGCCGGGTGCGACCGCGCGATATCGAGCCGCACTGCTGGGCCTGCATCGTGACCCGCGACAGGTTCTCATTCCCTTCAGGGCATTCCACAACTGCTTTCGCGGTCGCTGTGGCGGTTGGTTCTTTCTATCCGGAAGCCAGACCGCTGCTGCTGGTGCTGGCGGCGAATGTGGCGATTTCCCGGGTGGTCGTTGGGATGCACTTTTTGAGCGACATTCTGGTGGGCTCCGGTATGGGGGCACTGCTGGGATACGCGGCTTTTCTAAGTTTCACGCGCGGTGGGCTGATTTAACAAGGCCGGCGCGTTTCAAGCTCGCCGTTCGAACTTCGCCAGGCAAATGTCCTGGGAGGTTTGGATGGTGTTCGTTGCAGGGGCGGGGACTCCGGAAGGGGTCCCCGGCTCAGGCTTCGCGCTTGTTATCCCTTTCGGACAAGATAGTACGGCTGCGCGGAATAGTCGCGCGGCAGGCCGGGGTATAGCGTCGGCGTGTCACCATCCGGCAGCACTTCGAAATAATACTGCAACGGGTAGGGCGAAGCAACATACGCCGCCGGAATTTCGGCGCGAAATCCGTTCGCGGTGGCCTCCATTGCGATCGTCTCCCACTTCTCCGCTTGATTCACGTGCCGATAGGCAAGGTTCAATTTCCCCATCACCTCCGGCGGCAGGGAAGCCTCAATCGCAAGCGCAGTTCCCGCGCGGTAACGACTTACCGGCGTATGCTTCAGAGCGATGGTTGCACGCTGCGGCGTTGCCAGGGCCCCGGCTATGGCGGCTGTGGCTGTGATGGGGGGAGCCGTTGCCTTCGCGGCCGCCATATCAGCAATGTCCTGATCGATGGCTGCGAGCCTGTCTCGCCATGTACCCCGAAGATTCGCGGCGTAACCGAAAGTGAGATCTGGCCGATAGATGTTGTTTGCGGTATCGGCGATCACCTGCCACGCATCGCGCGCGCGCTTGTACGCGTTCAGCGCGGCAGCGAGCGCGGCGGGATCGGCGGAGCGCGTGTAAATTCCATACAACACACCCGCACGAAACTTCGCTGCGAAAAACTTACCCAGGTTGTTCTGAATCGAGATGTCGATGGCCCAGCGTTTTTGATCGGCGGTCTTCGTGGTGCCGTTCGCCGTCTCGGCCTCAGCAAGTTTCGCCTCGGAACTGCGGGCCAGATCCTCAAGCCAGGCCGCAACCT
This sequence comes from uncultured Acidobacteriia bacterium, assembly GCA_903875575.1. Classification (GTDB taxonomy): domain Bacteria; phylum Acidobacteriota; class Terriglobia; order Bryobacterales; family Bryobacteraceae; genus BOG-234. The sequence goes on from CAIQWJ010000019.1 coordinate 19,576, forward strand.
CAAGAGGAGAGTAGCTAGCGGAGCGCTCACCCTTGATCAAATCATCGGCGCACTTGTCAATCGTGCAGAATAATTGCGGATCCAGCGGACTGGTGGTGCCGAAGCGGCGCGGCGAAGGCGTGTCACCATAAACATCCTTCGCATTCTCCACCACAATCGACTGATTCGTGTAAATCTCCGGCCAATAGCTGACGTTGGCGGCTGACGGCAGGTGCGCGGTTGTAACGGTCGGCAGGATGCGACTGGAAAGTGCAAGCGCTTCTTCGCAGGCGTCTGCGGCAGGTCCCATCGCCTTTCTCAGAAATCGCTTTCGCGCGTCCGGTGTACTGGCCGGATTGTAAATTCCGCGGCCCCACACGCGATACGTATAACGGTACTTCTCCCAATCCGGCACGGAAATCGGCGTCACCCCGGCGTAGGCGTCGCGACCTCCAGCGAGACCAGAGCCTTTGCGGCCCTTGAACGACAGCGGCTCCATCCATTCCACACCATCGCTCCCGGAGAAGTTGGACGCGCGCCCGTAGGCGTTCGCCATTTGCGGATCGCCCCAGAGCAACAGCCTCTGGGTACCCGGCCAGATGCGATGCAGCACCGCATGTTTGCGATCTTCACGCAGCAGATCGCCGTATCCGTAGCGCATGAAATTGCGCGACCCGTTGCTGAGCGACATCAGCGCCCCGGCTTTTTCAGATTCGCCGGGCTTTGGCATTTCGTTCGGGCGGATGGACGCCTGATGGTACGGCAGACCCATGTGCTCGGCCCAGTATTTCGGCGAGACAGTGCCCGGCATGCCGGTCGCCTGCGCCAGGCCGATCATCTGCGCGTCAATTCCCTTGGCGTGTTGATCGATTTCGATCTTTCGACCGACGGCGGTAATACCGGAAAGAACCGTCTTCCAGAATGGATAGCTTTGTTCCGGCACGCCGCTTTCGCCGTGCGTGCGAAGGGTAACGCCAGTGATGGCGGGGCACGCCACCAGCAGGGCATGCAAAGCATCGCGGCAATAAGCGGCGTGTGTGGCTGGTGTCAGGCCGGTGATGCGGTGGCTGGCATTGGGAGTTTCATGGAAATCCCAGGCGTGAGTCCACAGGCCGAGCTGGAAATCCAGCCCGCGTTCTGCGGCGGCCGCGCTGATGAATTGCAGGGCGCGCAGGTTGCGGCTGCGTTCATCGTCCGTAAGCAGGGTCGGCTTTCCTCCGAACGGTGTGGAAATACTGACCTGCACGTTATAGCCCGGGACGTTGAGCAGAAACGGGTAGGAGAAATGGAGATAGGCGTCGCGAATCTCGCTCACAAAGTCGTAGCCTATACCAAAACTGAGATTGATGCGATTAAAGCGATGCGTGACAAGCATCGTCAGGTAGTCGCGCCATGCGCTCTGGTCATAGAACCATGGTTTGTCTTCCACTTCACTGACGAACGCGCGCAGAACGCTGCGGATGCGGTTGGCTGGTCGCTCGACGGTCCGTGGGAGGGCGAAAGCTGCCGCTGCGGTGTCCGAATAGTCAAGGCGATCCGCGAGCTCCAGCATGGCGTAGACCAGGCCGCGCGGGTCGCGACCAGCGGCGGTAATCACCCGGCGGCCACCCAGAGAGGCGGTTGAGAGGGTAAAGGATTCTGCGGTCCCGGGCGGTTGGGAGGCGGCCGGCAAAGTGACCGGCGGTATAAGATTTGGGCCGCTGGTGACGATGCAGATTTCACCCGGCGTCACCATGGAAAGCGACTGGACCACGCGACCGGCGATTTGATGGCTCTGCAGGCGGTTCAGGAATTCGGTGACAACCCAGCGGGATGGAGGGGCGGAGGCGACGGGGTCGGCAGGGTCCTGGACGATGACGACGGAACCGGGCGCGATGGCCGGAACAGGGGCCGTGCCGCGGCCTGAGCCAGCACCGGGCACGGGTCGCTGCGCGCGGGCGAGACTGTCCACAGAAACGCCCAACGCGGTGCCCACGCCGGCCGCCTGGCCCGCAGTTTTCAGGAACTCGCGTCTCTGGATTATACGCTTCAATTTCAGGGCCAGCCTCGGACTCATGATAACCTCCCAGCCGCGACGCAATCGGGTGTGATATCAATGGTGAAAAGGCCGGAAGCTGACCCCTGTTGGCTGGCGTGAGATCCGTATTCGCATTCAAGTGCGGGAACGCCGCTTCCGGTAGTGAAAGGTAACACCGTGGACTCCCCGAACCGTAAGTTGATCCGCCCATCGTTCAATGAAGTGAAGGACAAGATGGAGCAGCCCCGTAAGGCGCCGCCCTTGAAGCGCCCCACGCCGCCGGATCAGACCAACGCGGAGAATTTCTATTACGTCAAACAAATGCAGGCCAAGACGCCTATGGTGATCACACTCAAGGACGGCGAAGTCCTTAAAGGGAGCATCGAGTGGTATGACCGCTCATGTCTCAAAGTGAATCGCGATGGCGCGCCGAACGTTTTGGTCTACAAAAGCAATATTAAATACCTGCATAAGGACGAATAGTCCGTTTTACAAGGCGGAGAATAGTCCCCGGAAATCTTGCCGCGGCGGTGTGCCCGCATGACTCGGCGGAGGGCGTTCCAATCTCTGGCTGCTTTGGGCTTAGGCGCGCCTCTGCGCGCGGCCACTTCACTGCCACCCGCCACCCAGGCGTCCAGCGTTTCTAAGATGATGGTCGCGCCTAAGGCTGGCACAAGCGATATACGATTGCGCCCGGTCACTGTTGCTCCCGAACGCGTCATCCGCACCATCGTGGGACTTCGTCCCTTCCGGCCATCCGGCTTTGTGGTTCGCGGCGAGGAAATGCGCGGCAAAACCGTGGTCCACAACTACGGCCACGGCGGGGCCGGTATTACGCTTTCCTGGGGTACTGCGCATCTGGCGGCGCTCGAAGTGCAGAAGACAGGCCAGAAGGAAGTTGCTGTGGTGGGTGCCGGTGCGGTCGGCATGGCGACGGCGCGGTTGCTCGTGGAGCGTGGTTTTAGGGTTTCGATGTACACCAGAGATCTGCCTCCCAACACGACTTCCAATATTGCCGGCGGCCAGTGGTTCCCTTTCACGTTTTACGATGTGGACCATCTGACGCCCACTTTTGAAGAGCAGTTCGCCACAGCGCTCGAATTTTCCTACAAGCGGTATCAGACGATGGTGGGCGATTACTACGGTGTCCGCTGGCTGCCGAATTTTCAGATGGCGGATGCACCTCTGCCGACGAATGGCTTGTTAAGCCGGACCGGTCCCGTTTTCCGCATGTTGCCGCAGTTCACGGAACTGGTTCCCGCGCGGCATCCGTTCCCATTTCGCTATGCGCGCCGTTTCGATACGATGTTCATCCAGCCGCCGATCTATCTGGACGCTATGCTGCGGGAATTGCGAATCTCCGGCGTCTCGGTCGAGGTCCGCGATTTCCGCGATGCCGCAGAGATTCTCGCACTGCCGGAGCCGGTGATTGTGAACTGTACGGGTCTGGGAGCAAAAGGCCTGTTTGGCGACGAGGAACTGATACCGATCAAGGGTCAGCTCACGATTCTGATACCCGATGACGAAGTAACCTATGCCACCATGGCACCGGAACTCTACATGTTCCCGCGGCGTGACGGAATTGTGCTGGGCGGGTCGCACGAGCGCGGCGTTTGGGATCTGGCCCCCGATCTGGCGGAGACTGAGCGCGTCCTGACGCAACACGCCGATATTTTCCGAAGAATGGCGCGTCCGGCAAGGGTGGGTTAAGACTACTCCCGCCTGCGGTGTTGCAACCGGTATTCCCGTCGTTCCCCTGCCTGTTCAAATCTCCTCTTCTCTACGTCCGTCTCCGGCACCACGGGAGGCACCGGCACGCTTCGCCCATCCTTTGTCACCGCCACAAACGTCAGAAATGCCGAAGAAACGTGCTTTTCCTCACCCCGAATGAGATCTTCCACCCAGACCTTCACCCCGACCTCCATCGAAGTATTAAACGCGCGATTCACGCTTGCCCGTAGCCGGACCAGCTGGCCGATCCGGACAGGTGAAATGAAATCCATGTGGTCCACCGACGCCGTGACCACAGGGTTCCGGCAGTGTTTCATGGCGGCAATGGCGCCAGCGAGGTCGACCAGGTGCATGATCTTGCCCCCAAGGAGGTTTCCCCGGCCGTTGGCGTCGTTTGGCAGCGCCAGTTCCGAATACTCTGAAATCGACTCTCTCACATAGCGTCCCTGCATGATGATTCTCCTGTGTGTTCCAATTCTATGGATGCGGTAAACAGCCGGTTAGACCCAACTCTGATCTTCAGCCCCCGATTTGCCGAAGATACGCACGGGCACAGGCACGGATCTGCGTCGTTAGCGGGTCGCCTGCAGGTTCGGAAGCAGAGGTGGGGTCCACCACCGCTCGACCCACGGCTACGGGGTGATGGTCGCGCTCCAAAGCCCACGCCACCACCACACCTTCACCATCCCGGCTCTTGACAGTAAAGCGCGCGGCATCTTCTGGTGCCAGCGCTGCCCGCTCGCAGTGGCCGCGGGCGTACCCGAAGTTGCAGCAGCGCCGCAGTATTTGAGGCTCGATCGTCGCACTGTTATCTGCTGCGCAGACGCCATCGAAGAGATCCCCCAGCGGTGGCGCGATGGCGATGAGTTCGCCTAATGTCAATGTCGGCAGGAAGAGGGGGCAGGCCATTTTTGTGAAGATGGGTGAGGAAGCGCCGGGACTCGACGCTATAGTAGCAATAGCGATGGCAAATAGCCGTATTGAAATTCTGAAGTCAATGGTGGAGCAGGACCCGGCTGGTGCCTTCGGGCGTTATGGCCTGGCCATGGAGTATGTGAATTCCGGCGAACTGGAAGCCGCTAGCGAACAGTTCACGGCTCTGCTGGAACACAACCCCAACTACGCAGCCGGGTATTTTCACGGCGGACAGACGCTGGAAAAGCTCGGGAGAACCGAGGATGCGAAAGCGTTATACCGGCGCGGGATCGCGGTGACCACGGCAACTGGCGACGGTCACACGCGCAGTGAACTGGAAGGCGCGCTCGCTCTTTTGGGATAGCGGAACCGATCCGACTAATATATGAGTGTGAACCAACTGAGCGACGATTGTCATTTTTCCTGTCCGTTCCACGTGACCACAAACCGGATAGAAGACGAACTGGTGGCGTTGAATCTCGAAACCAGCGCCTATTACGGCGTTGACGGTATCGGAACGCAGATCTGGCGGCTATTGATCGACGAGAATATGACGATCGCCGGGGCAGCCGGCAAATTGATTGAAGAATATGATGTCGATATGGAGACCTGCCATCGCGAGGTCCGGGCGTTTGTGGAGCAATTGTTAGATGCAAAGCTTCTGGAGGCGGTTCAGTCTTAGGCTGCGGTCTGTTGCCCGCATGTCGCGGAGCGACAGGACGCTGGTTGCCGAGTCCGTTGTGATGCTTGCGGCGGCGCGGATACTTGTCAAAGCGACGCCACGTGGGCAACTGATTAGGCGCATCGGCGGCGCGGTGCCGGAAACGGTTGAGACCGGTCTGTCGGAGGTTGTGATGGGCACCCGGGCGCTCGACGCAGTCCATGTCGGGAAGATGGTGGAGCGCGTATCGCACTTCACATGGTGGCGCAGCATGTGTCTCGAAAAAGCGTTAGCTGGCCGGTGGATGCTGCGCCGCAGGGGGATCGCCAGCGTGATGTACGTGGGGATGGCGAAGCAGGGACAGGAGTTTGTGGCACACGCCTGGCTGGTTGGTGAGGGGCGAACCGTCACTGGCGGGGGTTTGCAGAAGTATTCCACGCTGGCAGCGTTTCGCGAGCTCAAGTTCTAGCGAGCTTACGGTCGGGATTCGGCTGCCTGCGCCATGTCTTTGTCGATGGCTTCGGCAACTTCTTCTATCGTCACGCCTTCACTGGGACGCTCTAAAACGTTCACCCGGACGGAGTCCGCCAATCGGCAGATCTTCGCCAGCACAGGCGGCCAGTTGCGGACCGCGTCGGCGAAGCGCATTTTGTAAAGGTGGGGGCGGAGAGATTCCAGCTTTTCGAGTCCGGAAAGTGGGCGAATCTTTACCTCCGTCGAGTCCCCCGGATGCAACACGTAGATCGCTTCCAGTTTCTTTGGCTTTTCGCAGAATGCCCGATCCACCGGATAGTTGAATTTTTCCAGGTCAAACCGAACACGCTCGAGTGCTCTGTCGTTCAGGCCGAACTGCTCGAGAGTGTTCTTCCAGAGCTTGATTCGGGGATATCCAGGAGCGACAGCCAATTCGTGGGAATCAAAATCGATACCACTGATATCATCGGCCACCAGGCTATAGCCATGCTGCAGGAGCGCCATCGTGGTGGTCGATTTGCCGGCACCAATTCTGCCCACGACGATCAGAGATCCGTCGTGCCTGGAAACGGCATTGCCGTGCAGGGGAACCAGACCTCGTTGGAACAGCAGCGCACCGGAGCAACTCCCCAGCACATGCAGACGGGAAACGTCGTCATGGGTGGGGTCTGATTCGAATTCAATCAGGTTGCCGTTCGTGACCCGGCCGGAAAAACCGTGCAGGGGGAAGCGGATGGCGCATTCCTGACCGCGGAAACGAAAGCGTTCCCCATATTGGACGGTTGGCTCGCCCAGCCATTGGGGGACCGCCGTGCGGCGAATCCGGATAGTCGGTTCGTCGGCTGTGGTCGGCAGGCCAGGCAGCGCCAGATCCGAGCCAAGCGTCAGTCCAAAGGCTCGGTAGTTAGGCTCCATCCCCAAGATCAATCTACCATTGCGAAATCGCCAGGGTAGACCTTCATCCCGGAATCGTTACGAGAGTGAGCCGGTATCGGTTTCCAAGGCACTTCCGACGCCGCCTCGCGTGTCGCCAAAAGGAATGGCGATGACCTGAGGCGTCTGCCAATTTTTCTTCGTACAGTTTGGTGTGTGCCATGGCTTCTTGGGTGTGGCACCGTTGTTCAGTGGATTTGTCGGCTGTTCCATGAACATCTTATCGACCGGTCCGGTGAGATCCTGTAGCGTTACCCCGCCGACGTGACGCCGACCAGGCTGATCAGGGGACTGAATTTGTACGAAGCATCACAGGTGGGTAGATGCAAAACAGCAAAATGCCTCACGAACACCAGTCAGTGCGACCATGCTGCCCGATTCCGCCGCTGAATCGACTGCTTTTCTGACCTTCAGCAGATCCACATATCGGCTTGCCGCTGATTTCTCTTTCCGAGTCTCCAGGTGGGTGGCCCAGTCTGAGTGTGCCCGCAAATACTCCTTCTCCAGAGCGTTGATCGTCGCCGGTTCCTTCTTTGCCAACTCCCAATTCTCGTGGCCTGGCAAGAGCGGTGTGATTGCCTGCAGGAAGAGCGACCGGCGGGGGGTGGTGGTGTTCTCGTGCAGGCCAATGGCGAATTCCACCAGACGCCGGTCCAGAAGCGGATACCGATAAACCAGGCCATTGCGTGCGCCACTGGCCGCCCAGTGTTCTGCTCGTTTCGTAATGTGTCCGCTCTCCAGATAACGGCATATGGTGGCTCGATTTGCGGGGAGACGCCGGACCGCGGGACCTTTCATCACGTCCACTTCGCGGGAATGACGGGCTGCGAACTCCCCCTGGATGCAGGAAGCCGCGTGCATGGAATAGGGGTTGGCCTTCGTACGGGCATAGAGGCTGTCTGGCAGCCTTTGGCGGATGAAGTCCCGGAACCTCTCTTGAATGCCCGCAGGGGCCGCCGCACGGCATGAAACAGCTTCATCCCCACCCCAGCCGGAGAGGATAACCCGAAGCTTCCTCTTTTCCGCGCGCTCCTGCACGTTTGCTTCGCGGGTCAGCATCTCCATCGGTTCTACCGTAAAGTCTTTTTGAAATGTTGCAATCAGGCTTTCCCGGGTTCCTGGCAGGTACTCGCAGACCAATTCTTCCTGCCGACAGACAGCGTCGATCCGGGCGTACTCTCCTTCCAGCCGCCCGCCCACCTGAGGGGGCGGCGACCAGGAAAACATTGCCAACTCCTCCCCGCGCACTCGCAGGATCCGGGCAGCCGCGATTGTGACAGCCGAAGAATCCACTCCACCACTCAGATGGGACCCTATTGGAAAGGCGGAGCGAACCCTGCACTCTACAGCCTGACGGAAAAGACTCCCCATAGCCTCTGCGAGATCGCCTGCCCCGCCGCTGCGAATTTCCGCCACATCGTCCGGCGACCAGTAGCGCGAAAGTTGCAGCCCCCCGGTGTTCACGGTCAGCGTATGACCGGGAGGAAGCTTGACGATATCGACAAAGAAGGTCTGCCGCAGTTCCGCGAAGTAGGTGCTCATCTGGAGCCATGCAGCTAGGAGGGGTTCGTTGAGCTTCGGATTCTCTGTCACAGCCAGGACAGCGCGCACATCGGACGCAAACGAGAATCCCCCTCCATCGTGCCGATAGACAAACGGGACGCACCCAAAGGGATCACGGGCGCAGAACAGCGTCCTCTCTTTTGTGTTCCAGATGGCAAACGCGAAATCGCCAAGCAGGCGTGGAACGCAGCCCGCACCCCAGCGTTCAAAGGCCAACAGGATGAGACTGCTGTCAGGCGTTTGCTCGCGCCCGTTGTCGGGGACTCCAAGGGCATCGAAGAGCTCCGCTCGATTGTCGATGCGCGCGTCGGCCGTAATGATCAGATGCGGTGCAACCCGGATGTTGGTGGGGAGGCGCTCCAGCATCGATTCCGGTGTTGTACGCAACATCAGATGGCCCAGTCCGGCGGATTCGCCGCACCACTGGCCATGGCCATCGCGACCCCAAAATGACATGGCTTCTGCCATGGGAGCCAGAGTTTCCCGCTGAACGGGAACACCGCCATATCGCACCATTCCGTAAATTCCGCTCATATCCTGCGCAACCTGTAGATTCTCGGCAACGGCACCCTCACTGTTATAACGCCAATTGTGTCATGGGATGTCATACTGTGTTCAAAACACAATGTCTGATCGCCTCGCGCCGAAGTCCAGGCCGCAAAATTCCGGTGTGGCTCTGGATTCCCTATTGGCTGTGCTGAAGGACCCATCGCTGGTGAGCGAACTGGTGAAGAACCCGGATCTGTGGGCTGAGGTCCGTCATCTTTCCGAAGTTCATCGCCTGGCCGGAGTGTTGGCGCACTCCACCTCCGCCTTTCTACCCGCCGGAGAGCGCACCTGGCGTGACCGCGTTCTCATGACACACCATGGGCGTCATGCGCGGTTCACCAGTCTGCTTCGTACGCTGGTGCAGACTTTCGATTCCGGGGGCCTGCGCAGCGTTGTTCTCAAGGGACCCGTGCTGGCGGAGCGTTTCCACGCCGTCCCCTGGTTGAAGTTTTCTCACGATCTGGATCTTCTGGTGCGGGTTTCCGACATTCCAGCCGCTGCCCGTATCATGGATGGCCTGGGTTTCCGAATGCGCGGAGATTTTCCGTGGAACCTGCAACGCAACTACGGCCACCACCTCAATTTCCACGCCCCGGGTGACGAATTGGAAGTCGAGGTCCATTACTCCTTCAAGGCTGGCGCGCACTTATTTCCGGCGGAAGATTTTCTGGAACGCTCAGTCCCGTGGCATTCCCCGGCTGGTTTCGATTGCCAGGTGCTGGCCCCTGCGGACGAAGTGTTTTACCTGATCATTCACGCGGCCGGACATGCTTTCCAGAGGCTGCGGTGGCTTTACGATGCATTGGCGGCGGCGAAGACGCTGGATGAATCGGCACGTGCCCGGGTGCGTAGTTTGGCAATCGAGCGGGGCCTGACCGGATATTTCGTCGCAGCCGACATGGCGTGCCGCGAGTTCTTCGGCGAGCCGTTACCACTGGATCTCGCGGGCTTCCGGACACCTTGGCTTTGGTCGCCCTTGCAGCCGGGTCATCTGCGAATCATGGCGCAACGCAACGACTACAGCTTCGGAATTCGGACCCTGGATGTTTGCCGCATGAGCGGTTCCCCGGCCAGCGCGCTGCGGCTTTGCCTGGAAAACGGCAGCGGCAAATGGCCCACGTGGATCTACCGTTTGCGCGGCGGCTCCGTGGGCCCGGAAGTATTGGCTCGCTCTCTTCGGTCGCTGTGATCCCGGTCTGGACTAAACGTCCAGGTTCTTCACATCGAGCGCGTTGTCTTCAATAAAGCGCCGGCGATTCTCCACGTCCTCGCCCATCAGCGTAGTGAAGATCTGATCTGTAGCAACCAGGTCTTCTACACGGACGGAAAGCATAGTCCGCTTATCCGGGTCCATGGTGGTATCCGCAAGTTGCTCGGCGTTCATCTCGCCCAGCCCTTTGTAGCGCTGCACGGAGGCGTCGCGCTTGCCTTCGGCCTTCAGATGATCCAGCAGACTACGCCAGTTCGGCTGCGTATCCTTGTGCTCGCCCTTCTGCACAATGAATGGCGGGCGATTACCCTTGGAGATTTGCTTCGCCAGATGGCGATACTTGCGGAATTCAGGGTGGTGCGAGAGATCTGTATCCACGCGGCGCACGGCGTTGGTGGAATCGTGGTAACTCACGAACCAGCCGGAATGTTCTTCGTCGACTTCCACGATGGCATCGGTGCCGGCTGCCCTGAGTGCCGCCGCAACGGCTTCCACGTTGGCCTGATCGGTGTAATCCGGCTTGTTGTCTACACGGAGATCGGAAGACGCCAGCGCCTCCACCACGCGCGGGTCGCGCAGACGGCGTTCCATTTTGTGGAAGATCTGCTGGAATTCATCGAGGTTCATGAGGAACGCGCGCAGTTCACCGCCCTCAATAGACCCGCTGTCGCCATTTGTGCCGAACGAAAGCGTCAGATTCTCCGTGGCGCGCCGCATGATTTCGCGGGTGAATTCCATTTCGTTCTTGATGTACTTCTCGCTCTTGCCGCGTTTGATGCGGTAGAGCGGCGGCTGTGCGATGAAAACGTGACCCTTTTCGATCAGTTCCTTCATGTGCCGAAAGAAGAAAGTCAGCAGCAGCGTGCGGATGTGCGAACCGTCCACATCGGCGTCCGTCATGATGATGATCTTGCCGTAGCGCAGCTTCGATGCATCGAAATCGTCCTTGCCAATGCCGGTTCCCATCGCCGTAATCAGGCAGCGGATTTCCTCATGCCCCAGCATGCGGTCATAGCGCGCTTTCTCAACGTTGAGAATTTTACCTTTGAGCGGCAGAATGGCCTGGAAGCGACGGTCGCGTCCCTGCTTGGCGGTACCGCCTGCCGATTCGCCTTCGACCAGAAACAGTTCGCAGCGCGCCGGGTCCCGCTCCTGGCAATCCGCCAGCTTTCCCGGCAGTCCGCCAGAATCGAGAGCACCCTTGCGCCGAGTGAGATCGCGGGCCTTGCGGGCGGCCTCTCGTGCTCGCGCTGCGTCGATCGCCTTCGAGACGATCTTGCGCATGACAGACGGATTCTTCTCGAAGAATTCACCCAGTTTGTCGTTGAGCAACTGCTGCACAACACCCGCAATATCGCTGTTCAGACGGCCCTTGGTCTGACCTTCGAACTGCGGCTGGGGAACTTTTACGCTGATGACGGCCGTGAGACCTTCACGAACGTCGTCGCCACTCAGATTTTCTTTGACGTCTTTGAAAAGACCGGACGACTGGCCAAACGCGTTGATCGTACGGGTCAGCGCCGTGCGGAAACCCTGAAGGTGCGTACCGCCATCCACCGTGTTGATGTTGTTGGCGAAGCTGAACAGCGTTTCCGCGTAACCGTCGTTGTACTGGAGAGCGATTTCGATGCCGACCATGCCGCTCGGGCCTGGCTTTTCGCCTTCCACATAGATCGGGTTATCGTGCAGAACCGACTTGCCGCGGTTGAGGTGCTTAATAAACTCCGCGATACCGCCGTTGTAAATAAACTCGGTCTTCTTTTCCGGTTCGACGCGTTCATCCGTCAGCGTGATCTTGAGACCCTTATTCAGAAACGCCAGTTCTCTCAGACGCTGAGAGAGAGTGTCGTAGCTGAAGTCCATCGCTTCCATGATGGTGGAATCGGGACGGAAAGTAATCTTGGTACCGGTCTTCTTGCCGGCTTTGCCAGCGCGTTCCAGCGGCTTCAGCGGCACACCGCGGGCGTACTCCTGCTGCCAGGTGAAGCCTTCGCGCCAGATTTCGAGATCCAGTTTCTCCGAAAGCGCGTTGACGCAGCTGACACCGACTCCGTGAAGCCCGCCGGAAACTTTGTAGCTGTTGGAATCGAACTTCCCGCCGGCATGGAGCTTCGTCAGCACAACTTCCGCTGCCGAGATACCCTCTTCCTTGTGGATGTCCACCGGGATGCCGCGCCCGTTGTCCTGTACGGTGACGGAATTATCGATGTGGATGATGATACTGATCTCACTGCAATAGCCCGCGAGTGCTTCATCAACCGAGTTATCCACTACCTCATAGACGAGATGGTGAAGTCCGGCTTCCCTGGTAGAGCCGATGTACATCGCCGGTCTTTTTCGAACCGCTTCAAGTCCTTCCAGAACCTTGATGGATGTTGAATCGTATGTTTCCGGCGGTGTTGCTGCGTCATTTGCCATAGGTAGTCGTGAATCTTGATTCCGTTAACTTTTCAAAGATCGGGTAATGTGTGTTGAGTCGTCAGATGCGCATCGGCATCACGACATAGCGATACTCGTCGTGCGCTTCGGTGCCAACCGGTTGCAGCTCGCCAGCGCTCTTCTGGTCTTTCAGCGAGAACGCGACCTGAGACTGCGGCACGGCGCGAAGGAAATCCAGGAGGTACTGGGCATTGAAGCCAATTTCCAGCTCCGGGCCCGCGTACTCCGCCGGTACACTTTCTTCCGATTCGCCTGTTTCCAGCGACGATGCAAAAATTCTCAGTTCTCCCGCTGCGAACTGGACCCGGATGGCCCGCGACCGCTCATCCGCAAATTGCGCGACACGTTCGATGGCGGCCTTCGCTTCGTCCTTTAGTACGGTCGCGATGTTTGTGTTGTCCTGCGGAAGTACCCGATCGTAGTCCGGGAAGTTGCCGGTCAGCTTCCGGGTAATGAGGAGACGCTGGCCAAATTCGAAGAAGAGGTGATTATCGTCGCCGGAGAAACCGGCCTGCGCTTCGGCGTCGGCACCGTCTGAGAGCTTGGTGATCTCTGCCATAGCCTTGCGGGGAACGAGCGACCGATAAGATCCCTGACCCGCAGTTGTGGCATGGGTGTAAGCGAGACGATGTCCGTCGGTTGCAACCATGGTAAGACCCTTTTCGCCCATCAGCAGCAAGGCACCGTTCAGTGTGAACCGGCTTTCTTCCATGGAGATTGCGAACATCGTCCGGGCAATCATCGCGGTGAGCTGGCGAATCGGAATGCGCGCCACTGCTTCCGGCATGGGAGGCAGTTCGGGGAAACTTTCGCGGCTCATACCAGCGATGCGCGTACGGGAACGGCCGCAGGTGAGCGAAGCCCAGTGGTTATCGGCAAACTTGACGGTGATTTCGGCATCCGGCAGCAGGCGAACGTAGTCCAGCAACTTGCGCGCCGGGATGGTTCCCGAACCTTCCTTCTTCACTTTCGCCGGGCATGAAGTTCTCATCCCCAGTTCCAGATCGGTCGCCGTCAGATACAGACGGTCGCCCCTCGCTTCCAAAAGAACATTGGAGAGTATCGGAATCGTGGTCTTCTTTTCGACAACACCCTGCAACAGCCCCAATTCCCGGGCCAGATCCGCCTTAGTGACTGTGAACTCCATTTGGGTCCTTCAGCTCCTCTCTCTCAATATCGCCGACAATCAAGTCCCACACAACACCGCTTACCACTTTCGAAGCACCCAAGCCCGTAAGGCGAATTCGGGTCAACTTCGCCTATTGCTTTTGACGTTATAGAAATATACGTAGTAAGTACCGTATCAGTAGACAGTGTCGAAAAGTGGAAGACTCTCTAAATTATACAAAAAAAAAGACGTTCTGGCTAATTTCCCTTGTGCAAAGAAACCGCGCCTCCGGTGCCAAACCGGCACTGCCACTCTTTTTACACAGCGATCCAGAGGTTTTAAAACAGCCCCTCTGTTGAAATCTAAATAAGTCTACTGGAATGAATCAATTACACTGTGGATCAACTTGTTCATCTCAGGATTGTGCTGCCGCTCGGCCGTGATCTTGTCGATCGAGTGGATCACGGTGGTGTGATGCTTACCCCCAAATGCGCGGCCAATCTCGGGAAGGGATGCTGGGGTCAGTTCTTTAGTGATGTACATTGCCACCTGGCGCGGCACTACAATTTCCTTGCGGTTACTCTTTTCGCGGAGCTGCGTCGGCTTGATCCCGTACTTTTCTGAGACCGCCTTCATGATGGAATCGATCGTGATCCGGCGTTCCTGTTTCTCCACCAGATGCTTCAGAACCTGTTTGGCCATCAGAGGCGATATAGGGGTCTGGGTGAGGGACGAGTAGGCGATCAGCTTCGTGAGAGCGCCTTCCAGCTCACGTACATTCGATTTAGTCTTCTCCGCGATAAATGCGCAAACTTCCTGGGGCAGCTGAATGCCGTCGATCTCTGCCTTCTTCTGGAGAATTGCCATGCGCGTTTCCAGATCCGGCGCCTGAATATCCGCCATCAGGCCCCACTCAAAACGTGAGCGCAGGCGCTCTACCAGGCCGGTGATATCTTTCGGAGGGCAGTCGCTCGAAATGACAATCTGCTTCTGCGCATCATGTAACTCATTGAAAGTATGGAAGAATTCTTCCTGGGTACGGTCCCTGGAGCCCAACGACTGGATGTCATCTATCAGCAGGACGTCCGCTGAGCGGTAGCGCTCCCGGAGTTGTGCCATACGGCCCAGCTTAATCCCGCTGACCACTTCATTGGTGAAGCGTTCGCTGGTGGTGTAGATGATCCGCATCTTGCCGCGGGTGATCAGCGACCGGCCAATGGCATGCATCAGATGGGTTTTTCCCATCCCGACCCCGCCATAGAGATAAAGAGGGTTATAGCGTCGGGACGGATCGATGGCCACAGCTTGGGCGGCAGCATGTGCAAACTGATTACAGGCGCCCACCACAAACGAATCGAAAGTGAACTTCGGATTGAGGGTGATGGGCGATTCCAGCTCAGGCGACGAGCCGCCACGGTCTCCCGCGTGCCCAGGCCTTAAACCGTCCACCACGAATACGACGTTGTCGATGCCGGTGCCAAGTGACCTCGCCAAAGCGTTGATCAGCGTCTTGTACTCGTCTTCGAGAAACGCAACAGTGCCCTCATCGGGTACTGCGACCGTGAGGATCTTATTTTCGAGATTGGCGAAGCGGGCACGAAGGATCCAGTTCTGATAGCTCTCAGCGCTGAGCTTTCGCGCGAGCTGTTCTTTAATCAGATCCCAGGGCGTTCGTTGGTCGTCACTACTCACAAGACAAAAAATCTCCTCAAGAAGCCAGAATCCGGCCCCGGAGCCCGAGGCTGCACAGGCCTCGCTCGACTGTTCAATGGTCGGTAGCAGGAAGGGGTAACTACGATGAGTACCGCGATGCTGCGAACAGGTCGTAGTCTAACACAAATGGGCTCGGTCTCAGCTACGTTTTAATCGCGGTTTTCCACCGTTAGTGTCCCGTGCGTCGTCTCCGCCGGGGCCGAACCGGGGATCTTCTTTTTTTCCAACAAGCTGCGGATTTTGGTCGTCTCAGTCACTTTTGCGGGTAGGGAGTGACAGGATCGCGGAACAAAAGATGGTCGATATGGTGCTGGGCGTGAACCACGTAGTCCTCCGCCAGAAACCGCAGCGAAACCGGCTCTCCCGCCCCGATGAAACAAGGCGTTTCGAGGCTGGATTCGGGAATGAGCTCAAGCGCGACAGCGATTAGCGCATTGTGCTGTTGCCACGCGTCGACGATGTCCGTCCACGGCATTTCCTGATAGTTGTGGGCCTCAACCCAGGCGTTTTGGGCGTAGGAGGGTCCCCGGAAACTCTCCCCTGCCGCGCCGGCGATCCTGGCGCAGACGAAGCGGGCATGGTTGTTAATCGCGGAATCAATCAGGTGGCCGAGTTCTTCTTTTGGAGACCAGCTTCCCGGACCGCCTCGGCGTACGGCGGACTCCTGTTCCGGGAGAACGAGAAGCTGACGATGCTCGCGTTCAAGCAGGTTTTTGAGTAGCTGCGAAAGTTGCCGGGGCATAGACAATTGTGTCATGGCAGCTTCCGGTTTTCACCGGCTACTGGCGCCAGCGACAGGCGTGCTGTATCATAACGAATGTACGTAACGAACGTACCTTCCAGTCTGCTTCGGTCTTAACCGGTCGGCGCGGCAACGGAAGTTGGTTTTCAAGCGGGAGTAACTCAGCTGGTAGAGTGCAACCTTGCCAAGGTTGATGTCGCGAGTTCGAATCTCGTCTCCCGCTCCATCTTTTCTTCAATCCTGAATCCGGCTTCTGCCCGGTGACATCCTCATTGGTATCATCCCCTTTTGTCATGCCGGTCGAATTGTCCCCATCCACGAACGCCATAAATATAGTTGAAGCGTCGCTTCGGGAATTCGGCCAGTCTTCCGTTGTTCTCAGCAGCTTCCAGCGCGAGGGCGTCGTCATTATCGATATGGTGCAGAAGGTCGCCCCGGGAACTCCGGTCCTCACCATCGATACTGGTCGCCTTCCGGTCGCAACCATGGAAATGATCCGGAAGATTGAGGACCGTTATTCCCTGACTGTGGAGCATGTTCGCCCCGATCCCGCCGAAGTGGAGACGATGGTGGCAGCGCACGGTCTGGATCTGTTTCACGACAGCTATGCGCATCGCGTCCTCTGCTGCCAGGTCCGCAAGGTTCGGCCACTCGAAAAAAGGTTTGGCACCGTAGCTGCCTATTTCGCCGGATTGCGTCGCTCTCAGAGCGATTCCCGTGCCGATATTGAATTCATTGACCGTAGCTCCACTCCTGTGAAGATCTGCCCTCTTGCCGATTGGAGTCCTCAGGACGTTCTCCGGTACATCGCAGCCAACAATCTTCCCGAGCATCCGCTTTACGCCGCAGGCTACACCAGCATTGGCTGCGATCCCTGCACCCGCGCCGTCCATGCCGGCGAAGACGAAAGGGCCGGCCGATGGTGGTGGGAGACCGACGAAGCCAAGGAGTGCGGCCTGCATTTCAGCCCGGACGGTAAGGTGGAGCGCAAAGTCGATGTACTCCTCCGTGAAATACTGGAACGTACGGCGGTTTAAGATCGCCCTCGGGCTGACACCCGTCGCCCGATACGACATATGCAACATAAGGGATTCACATTGTGGCTAACCGGCATGTCCGGTGCCGGCAAGAGTACCATCTCCGACCAGATCATGGCCCGATTTCGCGAAGGCGGTGCCAAAGTAGAGCTACTCGATGGGGACATTGTCCGCACCAACCTTTCGCAGGGTCTGGGCTTTTCCCGCGAAGATCGGGACATCAATATTCGCCGGATCGGGTTTGTGGCTGAAATGCTTTCCCGCAACGGCGTGATCGCCGTGGTTGCTGCTATCTCTCCGTACCGCGCAACAAGGGACGAGGTCAAAGCGAAGATCGGGAACTTTCTGGAGGTGTTCGTGGATTGCCCCGTGGAAGTTCTGTCTCAGCGGGATGTGAAGGGTCTCTACAAGAAGGCGCTTGCGGGAGAAGTGGGTAACTTTACCGGCATCTCGGATCCTTACGAACCACCCACGAATCCCGACGTCACCGTGCGTTCGGATCGCGAGACGCTCGACGAAAGTGTCGGCAAAGTCTGGGCAGAATTGCTTCGTCGCGGGTGGGTTGAGGGCGCATGATCGATCTCCACAGCCATACCGACCAGTCCGACGGAACGTTCACAGCTGCAGAATTAGTAGCCGAGGCGGTTCGCATCGGGCTCAAAGCTCTCGCCATCACGGATCACGACACGATGTCCGGCGTGGAACAGGCCGTACCGTTTGCCGAAGCCGCCGGCCTCAGACTGATCCGCGGTATCGAACTCTCCACGAAGTACCAGGGAGTCTCCGTCCATTTGCTCGGCTACTTCCCCCTCCAGCAACCCAGCGACGAGTTTCGCCAATGGCTCTCCTTTCTGATGGAGACGCGGCGGGACCGCAACCGCCGCCTGATTGAACGCCTGGTTTCGCTCGGCATTCCCATCACGCTCGAAGAAGTAGAGGCGTACGGCAAGACGTTGACAGCCCGTCCGCATTTCGCTCGCGTGCTGATCGACAAGGGTTATGCGAAGGACATGCAGGATGCCTTCGACCAGTATCTGGATGAAAAAGGTCGCGGCTATGTCCAGCGTCACGATATTCCCATCCAGGAGGCGATTGACCGGATCCGCAACGCGGGCGGTGTCACGTCGCTCGCGCATCCTGTGCGCGTGGCGAAGAATCAGTGGGACGTTCTGGAACGCTACATTGGCGAGCTAGCCGAAACAGGCTTGCAGGCCGTCGAGGTGTATCACAGCGACCACAGCCCGGAGAATGTTTCCTTCTATAAATCTCTTGCGGAGCGTTTCGGTTTAGGGATCACGGGTGGTTCGGATTTCCACGGTGGCAACAAACCGCTGATATCGCTTGGCACGGGTTGCCGCAACAATCTGAATGTGCCGGACGAATTGGCCGACAGGTTGGCTGGTCTGGTGACTTCAAAACCGGCGTAGGCGCTTGATCAAATAAAAAACGGCGGTGGGAGTTTTTAGCTCCCACCGCCGAGTGTTGACAGCCCGAATGCTAGAGTGAACTGGACGGTGCCCGTACCGGCGGAGGACGCACTGGCTTGCGCAGTGCCATCGGTGGCCGTAATCGTGACGGTTCTGCTGCTGATCACGGAGCTGCTCGTGACAGAAACAATACCGGTTGCGGTGTTGAAAGTGACCCATGAGAGGGCCGCAGTGCCTGCATCCAGAGCGTAGGACACAGTGCCGGTGTTGCCGGTGCTGACCAACGAGGTGTTGACCGGTCCGGCTGAGCCGGCGTGCAGCGTGCCAACAAGTGAGGTGGAAACGGCCATATTCACCACGATGGTGAGATTGGCGGTGCCTGTGAGCGGTGTACCAGCGGTGGAGTCCTGAGCGGTGACGATCACCGAATAGGTCCCGGCCGGGGTGGCCGCGCTGGTTGTGATCGCGCCCGTGGACGGGTTGATTGCCAGACCAGTGGGCAGCGGGTGGCTCGTGATGGCCATTGAATAGTGGTACGGGTAGACGCCGCTGGTAGCGGTGACCTGTGCGACACTGTTGTTCGGTGTAGCGAAGGTTGACAGAGTTGGTGTGGAGGCAGTCATGTAGAGGCCACCGGCAACCGTTACAACGAAGGTATCCGTACCCGTTACAGGTATGTTGGCGGTGTCCGTGGCAGTGACTGTCACCGTGTAGGAGCCAGCCGTACCTGCGGCGGGAGTGCCGCTGATCAGACCGGATGCAGGGTCAATGGACAGACCCGAAGGCAGCAGACCTGAAGTGACGGCGTAGGTGTAGCCGGGAGTACCCTGGCTGGCCGTCACAGAGTTGTGTGAGCTGACCAGAGCGATGCCGACCGTGGCGGCCACGGTGTCTGCCGCGTTGTTGTTGCCGCTGTTCGGACCCACCATTTTCAGCCGCGGAGCCACCCAGAGAGTAACTCCGGCCTGGCTATGGCCGCTGCTTGTGACCACCTGTACCGGAAGCTGTACGGGTTGCAGGATGCTCTGGCCGGTAAGGCCAGCCGCGGTCGTGAAGGCGCTGGCGGAATTGACCGGCAGCTTCACGTTGACCTGATAGAGACCTGCGATCGTGCCGGCAACCCAGCCCGCGTAGGTGATATTGGATGCCGCATCCACGCCGCCAATGTACAGGTGCGTAATGTCACCCGTCACCATGCAGGGTTGAAAGCGGCCTGTATTGAGCACGGACGGGATGATGACTGTTCCGTCCAGCGACGTGAGAGCGGTTCCGGTCTGCGCATTGTTGAACGAAGTCAGATAGGAGGCCGTCGTAACGCAGTCAGCGGACCAGACGTATCCGTTTCCACTGTTGTCCGAAGCCGCGGCGGAGTTGTCGCCCGTGCCGTCCGGAGCTCCCAGACCCGTCATGTAGATCGAGATCACATCTGAATTCCCGGAGCCCGTGCGGATTCCCGCCGGGTTATTGGCACCGATCAGGTTGTAGTTCAGGTCCAGTGCCGCGCCGCTGCCCTGGCCATCCGCACCGATGGTGAAGATACCAGGATCGGTTGCGACCAGGCTCACACTGAAGGTCGCGCTGGTGTCCAACGAACCATTCGGTCCGTAGTTCACCAGGATGTCAATCGGAGTCACTGCGGCGGAGATGGCACTCGGTACCATCAGGTTTATTTGTCCATTCGTGGCGAACAAAATCGGCGCGTTCGTCGGTGTGAAAGCGGAACCTGTGTGCGGCTGGAAAGTCACACTCAGGTTGCTGGTAGTCGAATTGAACTGGAGCTGCGTCGGGTAGGTCAGGGAGACCGGGTCCGGCGAGCCGGTGAGCACCTGAGTGCTCGTGCAGTTCGGGCAGAAGTTCGTGCCGAAAATACTGATCATGTCGTATGGAGCTACCGACACACTACTGTTCTGCAGAAGCGCGGAAGAGCTGGTCACGGCCTGTATGATCGGGTTGTTTCCGATCGCGAGGGCGGCCACACTGGTCGCAATGTTGCATGTTCCTGCTAACGGATTGCACACACCAAGCGTAAAAGATCCGCCGGCAAATGGAATCGGATCGGAACCGCTGGGGATCGAGATCGTCAGCGTGATGTTCGATTGGTTCACGACGTTGACATGAATATTGGTATCGAACGTCATCGGCTGGCCAGTGGTTGTAACGACACCCACCCGTGTCATCTGCGTCGGGTCGGTGCTATAAACAAAGCCTGTGCCTGATAGCGTGACGGTATACGGAGTACTGCCCGCGGATTGGACGGGGAGGGTAGACGGACTGTAGGAGGTGATCGTCGCCCCCGGAGACTGTACCGAGATCTGGAATGTGATGACCACGGTCGAAACAGGGCTTCCCCACGTCAGGGTCATCGTGCCGGTCAGCGTATTGCCGGGCTGTGCGGCCGCGAAGGCCTGCTGGCTGAAACTCACATTGATGGGAGTTCCGAAGCTGTAAGCCAGCCCGCTTTGCTGTGCGGCCGGAATGACGGGTGCCAGCAAGCCGCCAGTGGTTGCCGTATAAGCAATCGGTGTATCGGTGGAAATGGCGGTGATGGTCGGCGTTGGCAGAGCCTGACCGATGGTCCACGGGATACAGAATGTGGTAGCGGACGCCGGTGTGCAGGCCTGCGAAGAGGGCGGTGCCTGAACCGTCAGTTGCGGAGCCTTGTTGGTGAGCAACATGGTGACGGGAATCGTCATGTCGCCATACCCGGAGACGCTGATCACTACACTTGCGGAATAGGTGCCTGGTGCCAGTGTGTCGGCAACTCCGGTCGAACTGAACCGTAGGCTCTTCGGGGCCAGACCTGTTGTGGAGTCCAGTCGCAGCCAGCTCGGTAAAGTGGCCGTATTGACGGAAAAGAACGGCGAAGGCAGGCTCACGGAGGTGGATGAGATGGTGACATCCACGGAACCTGCGGTGCCGGAACCTTTCACATAAGTAAGGGAAGGTGCCGCCGGGCTTGCCTGCAGGAGCGTCGGATTCACAATCAGCGCGCTGACTGAGATAATTTTGTCGCTCGCCGGGGGTGCAGCCAGATGAAAAGTTGTCGTGTTCGTGGTACCAACCGCGCCGCCACCGCAAGGGCTTCCCGTGGATAGTGAGGTGACAGAGAGTTGTGCCGGGATTGAGGAGGTAGCTGTTGCGCTCCCGACGGAGGTAACCGACAGCCATGCGGCGGAGCCGCTGGTGTCAATGCTAAATGCAGTCGAAGATGGTGCGCTAACTGATGCTGTCTGCGCGTAGTTCGGCGTATATGTGTTGCCGCTCTTGGCACAGGTGATGGAAATAGTAGTCGGGCTGACGACCAACGCAGACGCGGAGGGCGGTGAGACCGTCAGGTTCACGGTAATGGACTGCACCGGTCCCGGCGCGTTCAGTAGCTTGATGGTAGTGGTTGCTGTGTTGCTGCCGGAACTTGCCAGGTTGTTACACCCGGTGGATTGGCCGGCAGTACCGTTGGCCACAACTGTAAATGTGATTGGAGTGCCTGATGTCGCGGTTCCCGACGGTACCACCGGATTGAGGACGGCCCATGTTGCGGCCGCGTTCCCGTTGGAGTTGTCATAGCTGAAGGGCGTGCCGCCTGTTGCCGTGGAAGAAACCGTGATCGTCTGCGCGGGTCCAGGATAGTAGTTCCCGCCAGCAGTCTTCACGCAGGTGAGATTAATGGTTGCCGGAATCGAGAGACCTGAAACACTGGACGTCACCGCGACCGTCGCTGGCATTGCGACGTCTGTGACCGCGCTCGATGGGCTTCCGGGCGCTGCCACTGTCCCCGCCAAATGTGTGAAATTGAAGGTCACTGATGTGGAGCCCAGACCGGATCCGGCGCATCCTACTCCGGGTACCGAGGCAAGACTAAGGGTGTACTGAATACCTGTGGCCGAATTTGCCGCGTTCAGGACCTGACTTCCCGGGGCGGTGAGGACCACATTCGCCGTTCCGGTTCCCGTGATCGACGTCGTTGCGACGGTAATGATGTTTGTGAGTGTGAGTGCAGCCAGTGGCTTTACCACCACGACTGCGGCTGGCCCTGGCCCGGTGGCTGTGTTGCAGGTCAGGGTTACCGAGGTGATGGGGGAGCCGCCGACGTTATACGTTCCCAACAGGTTCGCGGCTTTCAGCATGCCCGGCCCTGCGGTCAACGCAACCAATACGGGAAAGATATGCGAGACATAATATCCTGCTCTTTTTCGCCCGGTTCGTAATAGCGAGGTGTCCATAGTGGACCTTCCTTTTCGTTGTGGATTGTTGACGACAGCGCCAAACAACGGCGGTTACATCTGTCGCTGGAGTGTTTGTCGGCAGTTTGCCGGTTTATTTCTAGTTGAGGTCGATTTGTCTTCTGTGCCCTCTCGGTAGCCCTGGTTTGTTCCGCTTTGGCACGGAAGTGGCCAGCCGGGCTTCTTTCCGGACGTCTTTTGTGTCCTTTCGCCCGTAACGACTTCCCCCATGGACCGATGCAGATTAAGATGGTATTGGAGGAATGGCAGAGCGGTTGAATGCGCCGGTCTTGAAAACCGTTAGAGTCGAAAGGCTCTCGGGGGTTCGAATCCCTCTTCCTCCGCCAGTTCTATCCTGTAACGTCGCCGCGCCGCTCCAGCGACATTTCGTTGTGTTGAGGCCCTTCCGGCAATTGGGTATTGCGGCAACTGAGGTAACCTTCGAATGAAGCGCTGGGTATGGAGAGTGCTGCGAGTGGCCGCCTGCACCTTCGGGGTATGGCTGGTCGCACGGCTCGTCTTCCTATTTATGCCAACCCAGGACGTGGTCGCCGCCATGTTGCTGTTATTGGCTGTTCTGGCGATGGCAACCCTGGCCGACCGCGTATTGGCGGTTGCCACCTCTCTCACCGCCGGTTTGTGTTTCAGTTACTACTTCATTTATCCGTCGAACAGTTTTACCATCCAATCCACGGAGGATGCGGTCAGTTTTGCTACGTTTCTGATCGCCGCCATCTCGGGAAGTCATCTTTCCATTCGCGCCGAATTGCGGGCTGAAGAGAGTGAGCGCCGGCGCAGGGAAATGGCGCAATTGCAGGAGTTGGGTTCGGTGCTGGTTGCCACCGATACCGTGGGAGAGGCCGCTGGCAGAACGTCGGAGGAAATCACTTCTTTGTTCGGATGTGGCACTATTTTGCGTCTCGATGGTGTAGGCAGGGTGTTTCGGGCGGGCGTAGTGCCGGAGCGGGCCTCCGACGAAGCCGCAATCCCAAACGTCGTTCACCAGGTCAATGCGGACACCAGTCTGGAACTATATGGGGTCCTCCCTTCAATAGAAGTACAGAATGCGTTGGTGCATCTGATCTCCCTCGTTCTGGATAAGGCCCTCGCCGCCGAAGAGCGCGCCCGCATGGTCGCGTCCCAGAAGGGCGACGAGCTCCGCACCACCGTCCTCAACGCGCTGGCCCACAACTTCATGACTCCATTGACTTCCATTAAGGCCGCCGCGTCCATGATGCGCGGTTCGGAAACGGAGCCTGCGACATATATTCGGGAGTTGGTGGAGATTATCGATGAGGAAGCGGATAGGCTGGATGAGTTGATTCGGGACTCGCTGGATCTGGCCCGGCTTCAGGCGCGACAGGAGAATCCGCGTTCCGAGAATTGTTCGGTAGCCAGTCTGATTGACGGTGTGACGCGAAAAATGAAACGCCACCTGGCGGGTCGCGTCACGATTATAGAGATACCCGATGATCTCCCGTCTGTTCGTGGCGATCATTTTCTCTTTGAGCAGATGTTGTCCCAGTTAGTGGACAACGCCTGGAAGTATTCTGTTTCCGGTGCGAAGATTTGGATTTGTGCCCGGCATCTGGTCGATACAGTGGAATTGACGGTCCGGAACCAGGGAATACAGATTCCAGATGGCGAACGCTCGCTGGTGTTTAATCGGTTTTACCGGGGCGATCGGAGCCGTGCCAGCATTGAGGGAACAGGCTTGGGGCTGGCCATCGCCCGTACGATTGCCGAGGCCCATCAGGGTAAAATCTGGTTGGATGGCGATCCCGAGGGTCCCGCATTCCGGGTGACCCTGCCGGTTGGCGCTTTAGAGGAGAATCATGATCGAGAACCGCACTATATTACTGATTGATGACGAGCCCCAGATTCGCCGGGTTCTCAAAACGAGCCTGAGCTCGAAAGGAGCGCGGGTTTTTGATGTTGCCAGTGGTGAGGAAGCCGTTGAATTGCTTCGACGTGAAGTTGTTGACCTTGTTCTGCTGGATTTGAATATGCCGGGCATGGGCGGTCTGGCTGCCTGCCGGGCCATCCGTGGGGGTTGGGATGTGCCCATTATTGTTGTGTCCGTTCGCGATTCTGATCAGGATAAGGTGGAGGCGCTCGATGCCGGCGCCGATGATTACGTCTCAAAGCCCTTCAGTTTCGACGAACTGATGGCCAGGATGCGGGCCGCTTTGCGGCGAACCGGCTTTGCCACGGATACCGCCCCGCGGAAGATATCGGTACCGGGACTGGAAGTTGATTTTGCAAATCGGAAAGTTCTCGCCAATGGCAGTAACGTTCGTTTGACGCCCACTGAATTCGATATCCTTCGATACCTTGTGTCTCAGGCGAACAAACCGGTACCCCACAAACGGTTGCTCCAGGCCATTTGGGGCCCTGAATTCGGCGATCAAATCGAATACCTGCGGGTTTTCATCAACCAGTTGCGCAAGAAGATTGAGCCGCATGGTTCGAAGCCGATATTTATTACAACGGAGCCCCGCATCGGTTATCGATTCGTTCTGCCGGAGCCGTCCGAAACGCTCGAGGTCGGCGTCGCGGTGGGTACTCCCGCCTTGGCTTGACTAGTGGTATCCCCGGGGTTTTCAGTGTGAGGTTGTGCGCAGGCGACCGCCGGGCTTACTCTGGAAAGAGAATGGTTTGTCAACTTAATGGGTGAAACTCCGTCGATGTTTGGCCCACCGGATTCCCTGCCAGAAACTGGTTCACGTGCTGGTCATGGGCAGTCCGCTGCATCACAGGCTGCTCGTATGGCGGGCAAGACGGCAGGAGTGCCTTCAGGCGAGGCAGTTCCCATGGCGCAGCCCGAAATACCAGATAAACTTTACTTCCGTATTGGCGAGGTCAGTCAATTGGTGGGGGTGGAAGCGTATGTGCTTCGTTACTGGGAGTCGGAGTTTCCCGGGTTGTCTCCGCGCAAGTCGTCCAGTGGACAGAGGATGTTTCGGCGCAAAGACGTTGAACTCCTGCTCCGCATCAAGCATTTGCTGTACGGGCAGAAGTTTACGATTGAGGGCGCACGCAAAGCGCTCGCCGATAAAAACAAAGCTCTAGATGTACGAAAAAGTACACCTGTGCGGCAGGCGCGGCAGACCGATCTCTTTGGTTCTAATCCCTTGCCGGAGATCCGCAAGCAGTTGTCTGAGATCCTCGCTTTGCTCTCTTAACTCTCTGCTCTCGAAACCTAGAGCATCGCTGGGTCTGTCGGCTGGCTTCCCACAATTAGACCGTAGATCCGATCCAGATCTTCATCGGAATAATACTCGAGTTCGATCAGACCCTTTCCTTTACCTTTTTCCATAATCCGGACCCGCGTTCCGAGCACTCTCTCTAACTCATTGATAGCTGCCCGAACATTGGGGTCTACCGGCTTCGGCTCCACCTTCTTTATAACAATCTCATCGCCAGCCTCTTTGGGCGGCTTGGTATATTCCTCGATCTGGCGGACTGACCAGCCATCCGCTATACAGCGCTTCGCAATCTCTCTTTGTTGCGCTTCATTGGGGAGTTTGAGTAGAGCCCGTGCGTGCCCCGGCGTGAGTTTGCGTGCCGACACGAGTTCCCGCACATCAACCGGGAGCTGCAACAGACGGATCGAATTGGTCACCGTGGCGCGGTCTTTGCCCGTTTTCTGCCCGATCTCTTCGTGGCTCAGGGAAAGCTCGGCCGCCATCCGTTCGAAGGCGATCGCCAGTTCGATCGGGTTGAGATCCTCCCGCTGGATGTTCTCAACAATCGCCAGTTCCAGAACCTTTTGATCATCGGCCTCTCTCACGATGATCGGAACCTGCGCCAGTCCAGCCAGGCTGGCCGCCCTCCATCGGCGCTCGCCAGCGATGATTTGAAACTCGCCCACCGCCACTCGCCGGACAAGGATTGGCTGGATGATCCCTTCGCGCTCAATGGACTGCGCCAATTCGAGCAAAGCGTCCTGGTCGAACTCACGCCGCGGTTGGTTGGGATTGGGGGCTACCGCCTTGATATCCGTCAGAATGACGTTCCCGTCTGCCGGTGGTTCAGGTCTCGCTGGAACTGGAGCATTGGCATTGCCGGGAGTATTGCCACGGGAGGGTAACAGGGAGTGAAGTCCCTTCCCTAAAGCCTTCTTTGGTTCAATTACCGGCTTGCGCTGTTCGCTTGTGCTCATTGGTCAGAACTTCCTTAGCAAGTTGGATGTAGGCCTCAGATCCACGGGACCCTGGGTCATAGGCAAGAATTGATTTTCCGTGGCTGGGTGCCTCCGCCAAACGGATGTTACGAGGAATTACCGTCTTGAATACGTCCTCACCGAAGAATTCGCGCAAATCCGCCGCCACTTGTCTTGCCAGATTCGTGCGGTCGTCAAACATGGTTAGGAGAATACCCTCGATGTTCAGCGGGTGTCCGAACGACTCCCGAATGCGATCAATCGTATCCATGAGTTCGGAAACACCCTCCAGCGCGAAAAACTCGCACTGAATGGGTACCAAAACCGAATCAGCCGCCATAAGGGCATTCAATGTGAGTAGATCCAGTGCCGGGGGGCAGTCAATCAGGATGTAGTCATAGCGATCCCGGACTTGATCCAGGCGATGGCGCAGGATTCGCTCGCGATCATCCACATTGACCAGTTCCAAATTGACGCCAATCAGGTTCTTATCGGCTGGCAGAACATCCAAACCCTCCATACTGGTGTGGCAAATGGCATGTTCGACCTCCTTTCCATCTATGAGGACATCATAGATGGTCGCCAAATCGGGCGTCTTCTGGATTCCAAGGCCGCTGGTAGTGTTTCCCTGCGGATCAGCGTCAATCAAAAGTACTTTGACATCGCTGACGGCAAGGGCAGCCCCGAGATTTATGGTTGTGGTGGTCTTGCCCACACCACCCTTCTGATTAGTTATTGCTATGACTCGACTCACGCTCAGATGTACTCTAACACAGCTTCTCATGTTTCACGTGAAACATGCACGGTAAGTATGTTTCACGTGAAACATTCCACCGAAACCAACTCCACGAAACACTAAAACACCCCAAAACAGCGTTTTTACAGGCCAAGTATCTAAATTGGCTTCGCTTTGCAATTTTGATTTTAGCCCCTGGACGCCAGATTCATATACACATCCAGGAGCGCAACTGCCGCTGGAGTCACCCCTGGAATGCGAGCCGCCTGCCCCAATGTCGCTGGCCGTACCCGCTCCAGTTTCTCGCCCACCTCCCGTGAGATACCGGGGATGCCCACAAACCGCATCGTCACCGGGATCGCGCGCGTATCCGAACTCTGCATCCGCTCGATCTGACGACGCTGTTGATCCAGATACCCGGCATACTTTACCTCCGTCTCCACGGTCATCAGTACCCCGCGCTCCGGCTTGGCCCCCAGAAACTCGGTAATCCATGGCAAATGCTCACCAATCCGGTTCTCTGGCCTTCGAAGGGCCGCTGCCCGTGGATTATTCTGCATCTCTCCAAGCAAACGATGCACCTGGGCCTGCTTCGCCACGAAAAACTCCCGCCGTTCCTGTGTTGCCAGCCCAATATCCATCGAAATCGGCGTGAGGCGCTCGTCGGCATTGTCAATCCGCAACCGCAACCGATATTCCGCCCTCGACGTGAACATCCGATACGGTTCGTCGGTCCCCTTGGTAATCAGATCGTCAATCATGATCCCGATATAGCCCTCGGACCGTGGAATGATCACAGGAGCCTGTCCCATCACTGTCCGGGCCGCGTTAATTCCAGCCATCAGTCCCTGCCCTGCTGCTTCCTCGTACCCAGAAGTGCCATTGATCTGGCCGGCAAGGAACAACCCAGGCAGTTTCCGTACTTCCAGACGATGATCCAGTTCTCGTGCGTCCACCGCATCGTACTCAATCGCATAGCCCGGACGGATCATTTCCGCCTGCTCCAGCCCCGGAATCGACGCAATCACCGCCGCCTGCACATCAATCGGCATGCTCGTCGACATCCCATTCACGTAAATCTCGTTCGTATCCAGCCCTTCCGGCTCCAAAAAGATCTGGTGAGCCGTCTTATCGGGGAATTTGACGAACTTATCCTCTATAGATGGGCAGTACCGTGGGCCGATTCCCTCAATCTGACCGCTATAAAGCGGTGATCGCCCGATACTCTCTCGTATGATGCGCGCCGTCTCGTCCGTCGTACGTCCCAGAAAACACTGGATCTGGCTGCGCTCAATCTTGTCGGTCAGGAATGAGAATGGCGTCGGCTCCACATCACCAGACTGGGGTTCAAACTTTGACCAATCAATGGAGCGCGCGTCCAACCGCGGTGGCGTACCCGTCTTCAGCCGTGTCCAGCCAAGTCCCAAACTGCGGATCTGGTCCGCCAACACCACAGACGGAGCTTCTCCATTGCGCCCACACTCAAACTTACGCTCGCCGATATGCGCCAAACCATTCAGGAACGTCCCTGTCGTGATAATGACGGCGTTGCTGTGAATACTGCGGCCATCCACTAGTTGCACACCGCGAACACGCCCATCCTCGATCCGCAACCCGGCGACCTCAGCCTGCTTGATTCGAAGATTCGGCTCCCGCTCCAAGACTTCCTTCATGCGGATTCGATATTGTTTCTTATCGCACTGGGCACGAGGCGACCAAACCGCAGGCCCGCGACTCGTGTTCAGCAGTCGGAACTGTATCCCAACGGCATCCGCAACCTCCCCCATCACTCCACCGAGGGCATCAATCTCCCGAACCAGGTGCCCCTTGGCAATACCCCCAATCGCCGGATTACAGGACATCTGCGCGATCAAATCCGAATTCATCGTGATCATCACGGTGCGGAGCCCCATCCGGGCGCAGGCCCGCGATGCCTCGCAACCCGCGTGACCCCCACCGATAACGACTATGTCGAACGTCTGATCCATGTTGTTTGCTCGTCCCGCCGTACAGGCAATAAGCTACCATTGTAACCGGGCAAACCAAAGTGAAAGTACTCGTTATTGGCGGCGGCGGCCGCGAACATGCATTAGCCTGGCGACTGCGCCAGTCTCCTTCCGTAACGGAAGTCCACGTGACTCCCGGGAATCCCGGCATCGAATCCGTAGGAACCTGTCACGCAAAATCGGATTATGTGCAAATAGTCCAGTCCCTGGGCATTGACCTCACCGTTGTGGGGCCCGAGGCCCCGCTCGTGGCTGGCGTTGTCGACAAATTCCGCTCCCTCGGCCTTCCCATTGTCGGCCCAACCGCAGAAAATGCCGCCCTCGAAGGCAGTAAGGTTCACTCCAAACGGTTCATGGAGCGCATCGGAGTCCCCACTGCCCGTTTCGCGGCCGTCACCACTGAAACTGAAGCACGCGACGCCCTGCGTCAATTCCTCCTGCCCGTAGTCCTGAAAACCGACGGCCTCGCCGCTGGCAAGGGCGTCATCATCGCTCAAACCAAGCAGGAGGCTGAAGCCGCACTCTCCACCCTCGCTTTCCCCATGGTGATTGAGGAATTCCTCGAAGGCGAAGAGGTCAGTTTCATCGTCCTCTGCGATGGCAAGCGCGGCGTCCCGCTCGAGCCGTCCCAGGACCATAAGCGGATCTTCGATGGCGACCAGGGCCCCAACACCGGCGGCATGGGTGCCTACTCCGACTCACGCATTATGGGCTCCGCCATGCGCCAGCAAGTCATGGACACCATCATTGAGCCCGTCGTAAAAGCCACCGCCTTCAGCGGCTTTCTCTATGCAGGCCTGATGATGACCCCACAAGGGCCAAGCGTCCTCGAATTCAACGTCCGCATGGGCGACCCGGAGACCCAACCACTCATGATGCGTCTCGAAAGCGACTGGGGTGTCGCTCTGATGGCAGCAGCCCAGGGCGAACTGAAGCCCGAACTACTGCAATGGTCCCCTGAGCCTTCTATATGTGTAGTGATGGCTGCCGCCGGCTATCCCGGCGCATCACAAACCGGGCAAACAATCTCCGGCCTCAACGACGTCCCCAACGGCGCGGTCGTCTTCCATGCAGGCACCAAACGAGTCGGTGACGACATCGTCACCGCCGGAGGCCGCGTCCTCGGCGTCACGTCTAGCGGCGTCGATCTCCAGGATAGTATTGATCGAGTCTACGCCGCCGTCGACCGCATCCATTTCGAAGGCGCGCAGTATCGTCGCGATATCGGAGCCAAAGGCCTCCTGAAATAGAAAACAAGACGCTACAATAGTGAAAGTGCGGGCACGTAGCTCAGATGGATAGAGCGGTCGCCTCCTAAGCGGCAGGTCGGCAGTTCGAATCTGCCCGTGCCCACCAGTACTCCCGCCCTGTATTCGCCCGCGACGCCGTTATATAATACAAAGATAGTTTTCATTCTGGTCCGGGACGAATTACCGGGCCGTCCGGACAGTCAACTCTTATGTTTGGAACACCGTTGCCCGCACTACTCGTCGCTTCCACCCTCACGAAACTCTCGCGCGGAATGTTTGACGACACCTTCGCCGGTATCCACCAGCTAGCCTGGTTCGACTGGGCGATTCTCCTTCCCTACTTCGGTATCCTCTGCATCCTCTCCATGTACGGGATGCATCGCTTCGATACTATCCACACCTATTTCAAACACCGCAAGAAGGCCACCACAGCCGAACCACCACAAAAATTTGCCGAGCTCCCGAAGGTCACCATCCAGCTTCCGCTCTATAACGAACGCTACGTTCTGGAGCGCCTGATCGACGAAGTGGTGAAGATCGAATACCCAAAAGAGTTACTTCAGATTCAGGTCCTCGACGATTCCACCGACGACACACACTCGTTCGCCGAAGCCCTGTGCGAACGCTACAGGAACATCGGTCATCCCATCGTCTATCTGCACCGCACCAATCGCGAAGGCTTCAAAGCCGGCGCGCTTCAGGAAGGTCTCAAGAGCGCAACCGGCGAGTTCGTCGCCGTATTCGATGCCGATTTCATCCCGCCGGTCGATTTCCTGCTCCGCACCATTCACCACTTCGCCGATCCCAAAGTCGGCGTTGTGCAGACCCGCTGGAGCTACCTCAATAAAGGTTTCAACTTCCTGACAGAAGTGGAAGCAATCCTGCTCGATGGCCATTTCATCCTCGAACACGGGGCCCGCTCCCGCGCCGGCTACTTCTTCAACTTCAACGGCACCGCCGGCATTTTGCGCCGCACCATGATTGACGACGCTGGCGGCTGGCAGCACGATACGCTCACCGAAGATTCCGATCTCAGCTATCGCGCGCAGTTAAAGGGATGGAGATTTGTCTACCTCCCGTTTGTCGATTGCCCGTCCGAACTTCCTGTGGAAGTCCACGGTTTTCAGGTACAGCAGTTCCGCTGGGCGAAGGGACTCACGCAGTGCGCGAAGAAACTTCTGCCGGGAATCCTGCGCTCCAATATTCCATTCCGCGTCAAAGCCGAAGCCTTCATGCACCTGACGCCGAATATCTCTTACCCGCTGATGATCGTTGTCTCAGCGCTGATGCTGCCGGTCATGATCGTGCGCTTCTATATGGGTATCTGGCAGATGCTGCTCCTCGATCTGCCGCTCATCGTTGCCTCGTTCCTTTCCCTTTCCGCTTTCTACGTCATCTCGCAACGTGAGCTGAATCCAAAGACCTGGAAACGCAGCTTTTTCTTCATGCCGATGCTCATGGCGGTCGGCGTGGGCCTGACGATCATCAATACCCGCGCAGTCCTGGAAGCCCTGTTCGGCGTGCAGAGCGGTTTCGTCCGCACTCCGAAGTACGCTATCGAAGGCACCCAACAGAAACGCATGGCCGTGAAGAAGTACAAGAGCCGCAGCGGCTGGCTGCCCTACTTTGAACTGGCCTTCGGCACATATTTCCTGTACATGTGCATCTTCGCCATATCCACCTACAACTTCCTGTCACTGCCCTTCCTGTCGCTGTTCGTCGGTGGTTACTATTGGGCGGGCTTCGGCACTCTGTATCAGGAACATCAGGACCGCATGCGCCATAACCGCCAACAGAAACTGGTTTTCGAAACCGCGCAGTAACGCTCAGCCGGCATGACCCACGTTATTACTCCGGAGATGATCCGCGAGGCGGCGGATCGTATCCGTCCTCTGGCTCGCCGAACGCCCGTCATGACGTCACGCAGCATCGACGACCGGGCGGGGGTCAGTCTCTTCCTCAAGTGCGAAAACTTTCAGCGCGGCGGTGCGTTCAAAATCCGCGGTGCAGCCAACCTGATCCTCGCCCTCACACCCGAAGAGCGGACACGGGGCGTGGTGGCATTTTCGTCCGGGAACCACGCGCAGGCCGTTGCGGTCGCCGCCGAATACGTCGGTATGTCGGCCACCATCGTGATGCCGGAAGACGCGCCGCAATCCAAGATGGAGCCAACGCGCGCTCTCGGTGCGCGCATCATCACCTACAACCGCTTCACGGAAGACCGCGAGAAGATCGCGGCCTCAGTCATGGTTGAAACCGGCGGTGTCCTTGCTCCCCCCTACGATCACCCGATGATCATGGCAGGCCAGGGAACCTCCGTGCTCGAACTCCTCGAAGACGTACCCGACCTCGATGCCATTCTGACGCCCCTCGGCGGCGGTGGTCTCACCTCCGGAGCTTCCGTAATTGCGAAGTCCATCAACCCCGACATTCGTTTTTTCGGTGTGGAGCCGGAACTTGCCAATGATGTCTGGCAGTCGCTGAAAAAAGGCGAACGAGTGACCATCGCCTCCCCCGACACCGCCGCAGACGGCCTCCGCACCCTCTCGCCGGGCAAACTCACCTTCCCCATCCTGCAAGAGAACCTGGAGAGCGTTCTGCTGGTCACGGAAGAGGAAATCCGGGCGGCGGTCAGATTTCTGCTGGAGCGCGTCAAGATAGTCGTGGAACCGAGCGGCGCGGTCGGAGTGGCAGCGGCCATGTTCGGAAAACTCCCGGCGGGAATTCGCCGCGCCGGAATCGTTCTCTCAGGCGGAAACATTGATCCCGCGTACCTGAAGTCTCTCTAGCGAAGCGGTCGAACCAGGAAAACCTCGTCCGAATTCGCGTACGGATGCCGTTGCGCCCCTTCTGGATTCCCTCAGAGCCGTCGTACGGTTACAATTCATTTGAGGTTACCGTGAAACACTCTTTGCTGGGCAATTGTTTGTTGACGGGAAACAGCGCGTTGGTATCTGGCAGTCATTCACAATCCGAAGGCAGGCGCTTCGCGCGAGTACGGATGCTGTTGCCTATGGCCGGGTTGCTGGCCGCAGCCAGCGCGTTTGGCCTTGATCCGGCGTACCAGCCGCTCACTCTTTACAAGGGCTCCTGGCTCGTAACGCCGAAGACTCAATCCACGCCGTCCACCGACCTGTTACGGAACGATTGCGCCATGGCGGGCAGATTCTTTGCCTGCCAGCAAACCGTAAACGGTAAGCCGGGTTCTCTCCTCGTTATTGTTCCGGCCAGCAAGCCGGGCGACTACTACACGCAGACCGTGCAGCAGGAAGGCTGGGCGAATGGCCGAGGGGCACTCCACATTGACGGAAATGTATGGACGTATTCCGGAAAGTCGGAAGAAAACGGGAAAACGACCTGGCAAAAGACCACAAACCTGTTTACAGGCCGGGATCGCATTCACTATGAGGTATCTGTGTCGCAGGATGGTGTCAACTGGACAGTGACGGCAGCCGGGGATGAAGTCCGCACGTCGCGCACGACCCCGCCTGGAAAGTAGCTTCATGGCCGGCGAGATGACGCGGGGATACCATCTATACATACGCGATGACGACTCTGACGAACAAAATCTCCTGCGTGGTGGAAGCTCACAATCTGGTGGGCGAGGGGCCTTTGTGGCACCCGGAATCGGAGTGTGTTTTCTGGACCGATATCAATGGGTTTAAGATCTGGCGGTACTCGCCGGCTACGGGCGAGACGGCGGCGTGGAGTTTTTCTGAGCCAGTTTGTTCACTATCGCTGACTACGGACCCGGAGCGATTGCTCGTTGCGCTGGGATCTGCGGTCATCATCTGGCGGCCGGAGACCGATGAACGGAGACCGTTCGCGCGGCCGGAGCCGAACATCCCGGCGAATCGGATGAATGATGGGGCCACGGATCCATCTGGTTATTTCTGGGTGGGGAGCATGGCTAACAATGTCGGCCAGAACGGCGAGGACGTGCATGCCGGGGGGTTCACGGGATCATTGTTTCGCGTGGCGCCGGATGGTTCGGTGACGGTGTGGGATGACGGGTTTGGGATTACGAACACGCTGGAGTGGAGCCCGGACCGGAAGACCTTTTACTGCGGTTGCTCGGTGAAGAACGTAATTTATGCTTACGACTTCGATGAGGCGACGCATTCGATCCGCAATCGGCGGGTGTTTTTTGAGGGGGCGGAGCGCGGGTTGCCGGATGGGTCTGCTATGGATGCTGACGGGTGGCTTTGGAATTGCCGGTTCTTTGGAAAGTGCATCCTGGGGGTGTCGCCCGCCGGCGTGATTGAGCGGGTGATTGAGATGCCGGTATCGAATATTACAAACTGCGTGTTCGGGGGGAAGGACCTGAAGACGCTTTATGTGACTACGGCGTCGATGAACTCCAGCGGGGAGCCCCTGGCGGGGAGTTTGTTTGCTGTGGAGATGGAGACGGGTGGGTTGGTGGGCTCGAGGTTCCTTGTGAGTTAGAGGATACGGACTTTCACACAGAGTTCACAGAGGAAGACACAGAGAACACAGAGAGAACCTTTGGCTCAGTTTGCCGTTGGGCGTGGTATCGCGCCACTTCCGCCGGACGCTCCTCTGCCTCCTGCCGGCATGGCGGCCGGGAGGTCCTTTCGCGGGAGCTTTTCCGGACGCGTTGCCGCGTTATATGCGAAAACCGCTTCGATGATCGCCATCTGCTCCAGATCGGCTGGCTGGACGCGTTCGTAGGTGTCCATGTTGGTGTGGTGGGTGCGGGTATCGTAATCGAGCGGATCCTGAATGAACTGGAAGCCGGGGAGACCGACATTGTCGAAAGACTCGTGGTCGGTATTAGTGGTATTGCGGGCCGTGATGATGCCTGGGGTGAGATCTTTCAGCGGCGCGAACCATTGTTCGAAGACGGGGCGCATCATTTCATTGCCCTGTAAGTAGATGCCGCGGATGCGACCGGTGCCGTTATCGATGTTGAAGTAGGCCGAGAGGTTGGCGTGCTCCGGGGTGGGCTTCATCACGGTGGGGTCGGCAAAGTGGGCTTTGACGTAGGCGGCGGAACCGTAATCGCCCTGCTCTTCACCGCCCCAGAGGGCGAGGCGCACAGTGCGATCCATTTTCACATTCAGACTCTTGAGGATGCGCAGGGCTTCCATGGCGACGGCGCTGCCGGCGGCGTTGTCGGTGGCACCGGTGGCGTAGTGCCATGAGTCGAAGTGACCGCCGAGCATGACGATTTCCTGCGGTTTGGTGGCACCGGGGATTTCGGCGATGACGTTGAAGGAGTCGGTCTCCGGGGTGAATTCGGTTTTGATATCGAAGGAGAGTTTGACGGGCACGTTGTGCTGGAGCAGGCGCGCGATGCGGTTGTAGTTTTCCGCCGTAATGACGACGCGGGGGAGGTTGTGGGTGACGTCGCCCGTGCGGGGCGCACCGCCGCCGAAGACGAGGCCGGTCTGGCCCAAGGCGCTGGCGGTGGCGCTGACGACCATGACGGCACCCTCGTCCTGGAGGAATTTGCGCTGGGTTTCGGCGAAGGCGCGGCGTTCGGCGGGAGTCATGGCGGGCGTGGCCGGAGGCGTGGCGGGCGCGGCGGCCGGAACGGGGAGGGATTCCACGAAGATGTCGTTGAGCTGATCGTTCGTGTAGCGGTAGGCCAGGGGGGTGAGGGGGAGTTGCATATCCACAAGCGCGTTGGTCAGAACGATCTTGCCTTTGAGTTTGCCGCGGAATTTTTCGAGATCGGCAGGCGTGGCGAGAGTGGCCAGCGTCGCTTCGGCGGTGAGGGGGCCGTTCGTACCGGAGGTCCAGGCGATGGGTGCGCCAATAAGGGACATGAAGGACGGCTCGACCATGGCACCGGAGTAGGCGGTGACCTGCCAGCCGGGGATGGGGCCGGTGGTGAGGTCGGAGGTGGACCATTTTTCCAGATTGACGTTGCTGAGGCCCCATTCTTTGAGCTTGGCGACGGCCCATTCACCGGCGGCGCGGAATTGGGGAGAGTTGGTGAGGCGGGGACCGTGGAGGTCGGTCAGGTTCCAGACGGTGTCCATGACTTTGGAGGGGGAACCGCCGCGGCCGCCGGAGCCGAGTTCGGCTACTTTGATGCGGTGGATGACGTTGAGGTCAATGGGTTCCGGGGCGGTTGTGCGCTGGGCGAAGGCGAGGGCGGCCAGGAGGAGGGGGGTAGCGATGAGAAGGGCGAGGAAGCGGTTGCTGGTTGGCATGACCGAACTTAGCATGGACGAGGGGTGGATTTCCACTGCGGAGAAAGGGGAGATTGGTGAGCTGTTGGGTGAACCGCTGGGTTTGACCTTTCGTTCGCTTCGAGGCGGGAGATTGTGTCGGAATGTCCGTGTCTATTAGATGACACGCCCGGTTATCTTCAAACGACCACCAATTATGACGAATTAACCCGGACATAAAACAGATCAATCGGACGAGCGACAGCAGATTCTAATTATTTGTCTTGTAGTGCGGCGCTTTCTCGTGATCCTATCACCCAGTCACGAGGAATTGCAGCATGAATATGCTACCCACAATCCCCCCCGCACGTTTCAGACCGCTCCTTGAGACGCGTGCGCGCCGAGCGCTCATTGTAGCGGCTCTTCTTTGCGGTACCAGCGCGGCGTCGCTGCGAGCGCAAAGCACAACAGGCCAAACGAATTCGACCTCGCAAGGCGCATCTGGCTCCTTTCCGGTTTTACGGCAGCCGGTCTTCGATAGCGGGAAATTGAACGGCGTACCGCGCGATTTCATTCTCTATCGCTTCTTTTTTGCGCACGTGCAGTCGCTTGAGAAATTTGCGGATGGCATTCAGAACGGCAGCGTGGCGGCAGCCATCGCGAGCCGTAAACCTTTGTCGGCGCTGCCGCCCTCTCGCGCCAATCAGGTTGCGGTCCCTCCGCCCCTGGCGCAGCCAATAAGCGGACAGGCCGCGAAAGCAACTATCGCGGATGACGGAGCCAAGCCGCGTCACCAGATCAAGAATGGAGCCGGGCTTGCCGATGCCGAGGAGGCTCTTGTGAAAAACACGGCTGCCCGGTGCATGACGGATTTAGCCGCATTCGACAAGGTGAACGTTCCATTGGTCAAAGCGATCACGGCGAAGTATGCGCCCGGCGCGACGCTGTCCGGCCAGGATAAGGCGCGCATTGCACAGATGTCGAACGCCCGTGAACAGGTAGTCACGGATTATGTGGCGCAGTTGCGCTCGGCAATGGGCCCACAAAGATTCGCGGTTCTGCATGCATTCGTAGTGGGCAGCGAGACGCCGAATATCCGGCATCGGGATACGAAAGGGGCCCGCGTCAAATGAGGCGAATATTTTCATTTTCACCGGGCCTGACGGCGCTCGCAGTCCTACTTGGCTGTTTGGCCGCCACCCCCGCCCGTGCGCTGGACTACTACAGTACGGCTGACATTTCAGGCAGTTACGTCAGCATGACGGCGGTCATGTCGCTCGATTACTACAGCGACTGCACCTTCGAATATCTTTGCGAGGCGTTTGTGGAAGGGCAGGAGTATGTAAATGGGGGGTATGTCGCGTACAGCAGCGGCGACAGCGGCACCGACAACGGGTCAGACATCACTGCCGAAGCCGTTCTCTACGATCTTGCCGTTCTTGGCAACACCTACACAATGGAGGGCTTCTATTATGCGTTTAACGACTATATCGAGGAGTGGTACTACTTCGGATACAACAGCGCATCGACTACCGCTCAAGCCCCGCCTTCGCCACCGGTGATCGCTGGTATCAGTCCCAGCACTGGGGTTGCGGGCCAATCAGGATACATCGCGATTTACGGATGGAATCTTTCGGGCGGTTCCGTCTCGGTGAGTATGGATGGGGCGTCGCCGCAGGTGATCTATGTTTCGGATGGCCAGGTGAATGTGTATTATTCGAACGTGGTGGCAGGAACCCATTACCTGAGTGTCTGGACATCAGACGGAGGCTGGAGCACTAACAGTGCGCCGTTTACGGCCGTGGCGGCCGATCCATCGCCAGCAGTGACTTCGTATTCGCCGACGGCGTTCTCGTATACTTCGAGCAACCCGCTGACGATTTCGGGCAGCGGGTTTGGAACTTCGCCGGACGTTTACGTTTCTTATCCGGATGGCAGCGGCGAATGGGCGGCTGTCAGCAACGCGGCTGACACGTTGATCTATGCGACGGCGTATCATCTTAGTTCGGTGGCGGGGACCGTGGCGATCACCGTGTATTCGAACGGTTACTGGGGGCAGGGGTTTATTGGGAACAATCCGAGTTCGACGACCGTCTACGCCAGTGTGAGCGTGCCTCCGGTGGTGACGGGTCTCTCCGATAATGGAACGGATTTTCCTGGTACGAGCGGGACGCTGACGCTTACGGGGACGAATCTGGCGGGCAACACCACGGCATGGTTCGATTTCGGTCCGGCGACGGTCACGTCGTTCGCGCAGAATTCGGCAACTATCATTTATTCGATTCCGGCTAACGTGTCGATCGGGTTCCACACGCTGTATGTGGCGACTCTGTATGGAAACTGGACTGGATTGTTGTTTCAGGTAAAACCGACACCTGTGCTCTTATGCGCACCTCAGACTGTGACCCGGGGAGGCAATGTGAACTGCAGCGTTTCTAATGCAATTGCAGGCGCGGTGTCCAGCTGGAGTTTTTCCAATGGCACCGTCGTGGTGCCCGGGCCGATTCATCTGACCACGTGGTCGGGCGTGATGGTCACCAGCGGGACGGTAAGTGCGGCTATTGCCGGTTATGGCAACCTGACGGCGAACATTACCGTTAATGCGCGGCAAAACTGGAATACGCAACCGGTTGCACCACAGCAGGTCCCGGATGGCACTCTACCATGGCAATTTCCAGCTGGAACCTGGAACGCTGGTAATCTGCCGTCTCCGCCTGCAGTCGGAGCGCCGCTCGGAACTTCTCAAGCAGGTCTTATATTTGACTACAGCTTCTCAACCCTGCCAAGCGGCCCAAACTCCGGTCCCAATGCCGGGTTTTCGTACGTCACTTCGGTTACGTATCCTCCGGCTGTCTTCAACTTCAAATACGAGATCGCGATTGATGTTTCAAATGCGGCGTCGACATTTGCAAAGAATCAGTGCGGGATCTATCCGGCGAATGCGTACATCTCATACGCGAACCTGTCCGCGCAAGTCACACGCCATGAAGCGGGTCAGCTGGGGCAGAGCCACTGGTTCGAGTACTCTACCTCGCTTTCCAATGCCGATAACAATTTTGGCCTCTATTTGGAATCGGCGGTTGCGAATCCGGGCGACGCCAATTTCGGGAATACGTTAACGCGTCGCGTTCAACAGCAAACGGGGCAGGTCGGGGCTGACACAGGCGTAGAGCCCTTTGACGTGACACATGATATAAACGGACTTCCATTGGGAGAAATTAATTATGCGCCGTACACCGACAATGTCTGCCACTAATGGGATGCGCTGCAACGTTCGCTTTGTTGCGCGGGTGGCGTTGTTCCATGCTTGCTGCACTATGGGCTGGGGGCAAATGGTGCTCGACGGGAACACGCCGATCCTGCGGACCCCGCCGGATTCGGGCCATACCGTGAGGGTTGGGGGAAACAGTAACCAAATTTCCGCACCGCTTCCACTAGAAGTGAAGATTCGCGATCTTAACCCCGCCAGCGTAGCAATGGGCGATAAAATGACGGCGACAGTTCTCGTGCGCAACATTGGA
This sequence comes from uncultured Acidobacteriia bacterium, assembly GCA_903875575.1. Lineage (GTDB taxonomy): Bacteria > Acidobacteriota > Terriglobia > Bryobacterales > Bryobacteraceae > BOG-234. The sequence continues at coordinate 60,112 of CAIQWJ010000019.1, forward strand.
AAGGTCCCAATCGATCTTCCCTGCTCACACGATTTCCTGAGTGTGTTTAAAAGCGGAAACCGGGATCAGCGGTCACTTAGCGCGGATGCTGTTTTTCATTTTGGGGGAGTTCAACTGTTCCTGCCGGGCGCAGTGTTCGCGGGCTCTCCAGACGTACCCGGCTCAATGTGCACTTTGGCTCCTGACGCGACTCTTACAATTCTGGCCACAATCGTCGCCTTCGGAGATGCAAGGCTTGAGGACCAGCGACAAGCCAACACGCTGTTGTCAATGAAGATCCAGTTGATTGAGATTTTCCACGACGGAGGCGAGGAGCGAACCACAAATGCTTCCAAACCCGCCGTCTCTGTTAACGCGATACCGATTTTCTGGCGGGAGCCCCGGAAGGTGCAGTGAGTGAACTGTCACTTGTCTCGCGTCAACTACTTTTGCCACTTTCGCTTTGTTTCGCAGGTCGCGCTATTTCATGTTTTCTGCGCTCTCAGTTGGGGGCAAATGGTGCTGGACGGGAACACGCCGATTCAGCGAGTCCCGCCGGACTCGGGCCATACAGTGAGGGTTGGGCGCAATAGTACGCAGTTACCACCCACGCTCCCCCTGGAGGTAAAGATTCGCGATTTGAATCCCGCGAACGTTGCGAGGGGCGAGAACATGACCGCCACGATTTTGGTCCGTAATGCCGGCAAGAGTCCGATCGACCTGCCGTGCTCGCACGATTTTGCGAGCGTATTCAGGAGCGAAATCGCGGACCAGCGATCACTGAGGGCGGACGCCGCTTTCGCCTTTGGAGAGCTTACGATCACACTCACGGGTGCTGTGTTCGCTGGCTCTCCAAACGTCCCTGGCTCGATGTGCACGCTTGCCCCGGAGGCGACACTCATCATTCTGGCCACGATGAATGCCAGCGGAACCGCGTGGCTAGAGGATCCGAAGCAGTACAACACGCTTCTATCCATGAAGATTGAGGTTATTGAATTTTTTCACGATGGCAGTCTGGAGCAAATCATCAACTCCTCCAAACCGGCTGTCTCCGTGAACGCGGTACCAATTTTCTGGCGGGAGCCCCGGAAGGTGCAGTGAGTGAACTGTCACTTGTCTCGCGTCAACTACTTTTGCCACTTTCGCTTTGTTTCGCAGGTCGCGCTATTTCATGTTTTCTGCGCTCTCAGTTGGGGGCAAATGGTGCTCGACGGGAATACGCCGATCCGGCGGGAGGTGAATCCAAGCCACTCCTTCACGATCAAGCGCAATAGTACTCAAATTCCTCCGGGACTCCCCCTTGAGGTGAAGATTCGCGATCTGAATCCCGCGACTCTGGCGATGGGCGAGAACCTGACCGCCACGATCTTGGTCCGCAATATTGGGAAGGAGCCGATCGACCTTCCCTGTTCGCACGATTTTGTGAGCGTGTTCAGGAGCGGAATCGCGGATCAGCGATCTCTGAGTGCGGACGCCGTTTTCGCTTTTGGAGAGTTTTCGATCAACCTTTCAGGTGCCGTGTTCGCCGGTTCTCCAAACGTTCCTGGCTCGATGTGCACTCTGGCCCCTGAGGCGACACTAACAATTCTGGCCACGATGAATGCCAGTGGAACCGCGAGACTGGAGGATCCTCATCAGTACAACACACTTTTGTCCATGAAGATTGAGGTTGTTGAATACTTTCATGATGGCAGTCTGGAACAGATCACAAACTCCTCCAAACCCGCTGTCTCTGTAAACTCGATACCGATTTTCTGGCGGGAGCCGCGGAAGGTGCCGTGAGTACACAGAGTCGTTGTCAAGCGTATCGTGCTCGCTGATGCCGGGCGCGGAGGCGATTGCCGGCGGGCATGACCGAACCTGGCATGAAAGCGGAGGGAGTGTAAATTTCGTGATAAACTAAACTAACAAAACTTAGTTTATGGAGACCATCAACATTCACGAAGCCAAGACGCACTTGTCCCGACTGGTGGAACGGGCCGCGAACGGAGAACCGTTCATTATTGCGAAGGCAGGGAAACCTCTGGTTAAAGTCATGGCGCTCGACGCACCCATGGCTGGGGAAGTACGGCGACTGGGATTCATGAAAGGCGAAATCCACGTTCCAGACGATTTTGATCGAATGGGGAGCCAGGAGATTGAGGATCTCTTCAGCGGGGCAAAATGAGAATCCTTCTGGACACGCATCTTCTGCTTTGGGCTGCCGACGATGGGACGCGCTTACCGGCGAAGGCTCGCGCATTAATTTCGGATTCGCGGAATCAGCTTGTCTATAGTGCGGCCAGCCTGTGGGAGATTGCTATCAAGAGCGGGTTGGGGCGGGACGATTTCCAGGTGGATCCACGGATACTGCGGCGTAGACTTGTGGAAAACGATTACGAGGAGTTGGCCGTTACCGGCGAACATGCGGTCATGGTGGACGGCTTGCCGTCAATCCACAAAGATCCATTCGATCGTTTGCTGGTTGCGCAGGCGATGGTGGAAGGGATCACCCTTCTAACGTCGGATGAAATTATGGCGCAATATCCAGGACCAGTCCGATTCGTTTGAGCAGTTTTGGTGATGGATGGCGGGTGATGTCGGCTGGCTAGACTCCGAAATCAGAGGCCGAAAAGTGTACTCCTGCGCCGAAAGGCTTTCGTCAGTGCAGGAGCATGCGGGGGTGGTTTCAGAAGCGCTTCCGCGATCTTCCGTTGGTCCTCGACTGAGAGCTGGATTATTGCAGACTCCCTGGATGGTCCCGCAAGCTGCTGCGGGCGCGCCCGTTTGAGCTTGGCAGTGGTTCGCGTTTCATGGGCCATCCTACTTCCAGTATGCGGCAAGATGCCGTACGTTTGAAAGGAAGCCCAGGCAAGGTATTCACGCTACTCCCGTTCGAAGCGGGCGATTTCGTCGAGTTCGCTTTGGGCGGTGCGGATGCCTCGCCCGACGAAGTTGTTTTCCACGGCTGACCGGCCCTTTACCCGGACGATGGCGTACAGGATTCCCAGGCACGCGAAGCCGCTGGCGATGAAGGACCAGACGACTCCCTGGGCGTGGACCCAGATGTCCGCGCCCAGGGCGGCGAAGACGACGAGGGTCAGCGGGATCCAGATGAAGCATCCGACGACGGCGAAGACGGGCTGCTCGACTCGGGCGCGCCAGAGGCGGAGTTCGGCGAGGCATTGCTGGATTTGCAGCACGGGCGCACTGTAGTCGATGCGGTCGATCAGGATGGCCGTGCGCGCGGCTGAGGCGATGAGCATCAGCCCGTAGACGTGCATCATCAGGCCAGGCAGCATCAGGTGCAGGGTGCCGAGGTGAGCGACCCAGAAACGCGCAAACGGCAGGATCAGAGCGGCACCGCCGACGACTTGCGCCTGTTGGCCCCAACGGAGCGGGCGGAGGGCGCGACGGATGTCCTGTAGTTTGCCGCCACGGTAAATGGTGAGGTTGAGGGCGTAGTGTTGTTCGATGCGGCGGTCGAGTTCTTGCCAGGCGGTCTTCATGTCGTCAAGTTCGAGGTTCATGATTGAGTTCCTTCTTTAGCTTTTGCTTGATGCGGTTGAGTTTGGTGGCGACGTTGGTTTCGGTGATGCCGAGGATGTCGGCGATTTCCGCGTAGGGGCGGTCTTCGAGATAGAGCAGGATGAGAGCGCGATTCAGGGGATCGAGCTGTTCGATGAAGGCTCGCAGAGCGGGCAGGCGTTCGTCTTCGCCGGGGTCAGTTGGGCGGGCCGGAATTCGATCGAGGTGTTGCCGATCGAGCGGCTCGGTGAGGTTCGATGGTGCCTTGCGACGTAGTTGGGAGATGGCTACGTTGAGGGCGATACGGTACAGCCAGGTGGAGAATTTGGCGCGGGATTCGTCATAGTTGGCGAAGGAGCGCCAGAGCTGGATGGTGATTTCCTGAGCGAGGTCCTGACGATCTTCTTCGTGGCGGGCGAAGGTGGTGGTGAGGCGATAGATGATGCCGCGGTGCTCCTGGAGGAGGGCCTCAAAGCGTTCTTGATTTCGCGTACCGGGCATCTGCACTATGATTCGCACGATGGCGGGGAAAAATCACAGGCGGGCGCGGGATTTTCGTCAGGTGAGCTGGCTGAGGCGTTTGAGGGCGTCGATATCGCGGCGGGCTTCGTCGTCGGACTCGACGGGGGTTTCGAGGATAAAGGGCTTGTCGCGGAGCTTGGGGTGCGTGAGGATGCGGTGGAAGGCGGCTTCGCCGATCTGGCCTTTGCCGATGTTTTCGTGGCGGTCGAGATGGGAGGCGAGTGCGCCTTTGGAATCGTTGGCGTGGATGACTTTGACGAGATCGAGACCGAGAGTTTTGTCGGCGGCGGCGACGGTTTCTTCGAGACCGGCGGGGTCTGCAATGTTGAAGCCGGCGGCGAAGAGGTGGCAGGTATCGAGGCAGTAGCCGATGTTGAGGTCGGTCTCGCGAGCGGCGAGATCGCGAATGATGCGGAGCTCTTCAAAGCGACGGCCGATCTGGTTGCCGCTGCCGACGGTGTTTTCGAGGAGCACGGTGAGGGCCGGGGCGCTGAACCCGGCGGCAGCTTCGGCGAGGCCGAGGGCGAAGGCGGCGAGGCCCTGTTCGAGGGACTGACCTTTGAAGTTGCCGGGGTGGAGGACGAGGTAATCGGCGGCTATGATTTTGGCGCGATCGAGTTCGCCGCGGAAGGAGGTGATGGATTTGGCGCGGATTTCGGGATCGAGCGAGGCGAGGTTGACCAGATAGTTGGTGTGGATGACGAGAGGCGCGAGGTCCAGGCGCTGGCGGAGGGCGGTGAGGCGGGCGGCGTCGGTGGGGTCGGGTTTCGAGGCGCGCCACATGCGGGGACTTGCGGAGAATATCTGGAAGGTGTTGGCGCCGAGGCGGTGGGCTTCGAGGCCGGCGATTTCCAGGGATTTGGAGGTGGAGGTGTGGAGTCCGATTCGCAAGAACGGTTATAGCAGGCGGGGAGTTATGAAGTGGGAGGCGGATTGTGTGGGCGGGATCGGCGGAAGCTGAGTCCGAAGGTAACGCAGACGAAAGCCTGGATGAGCGCCTGCCAGGCGCTGACTTTGTTATGGCCGGCGAAGTTCCATGACCATTGCGGACCCCACAGGTGTTCGGCGAGGCCGCCGGACGCGCTGACGAAGTTCACGGCGGCGGCAACGAACCAGAGGACGTGGGGGCCCAACTTGCGGACAGCGCGTGTGATTGCGTAGACCAGCAAGGAGATGACGGCGAGAATGATTAGAAGGATCATGCCAGCTCCATTTTAGCGAAATTGGTGAGCGAGAGTTAAAGGGTGTTGGTCGGGGGCAGTCCGAAATGAAGGCGGGCGACGTTGAGCGATTTGTGGTCGTACTGCGCCCCGAGGTGAGTGCGGAGGACGGCCAAGCCGCGAAAACAGTGCCCGAGGGTGGAGTGTTGGTGGCCGGAGGAACTACCGGCGGAGCGGAACATAAGATCGGTAGCCTGCCATGCCATTTCCATGCAATGGGCGGCGGCGCGGAGGGTTCGGCGTGCGTCGTCGGGTGAATGCGGGATGTATTCAGCAAGCCTGAGGAGAGCGGCTTCGGCGGTATCAATCAGCGCTCGGGCGGTGCCGAAGGCATGCTGGAATTCCGGCATTTCGAAGCGCGGGGGATAGGGTGGGAGATTCCACTTCTTTCGCAGAGTGTCTTCAAAGGCATCGAGCGCGCCGCGGGCGGTGCCGACTGCTACGGAATGGAGGGCGAATTCGGCAACGGTGAGGGGCGAACCGCGATAAAGCGGGTTCTGATGGATTTCGTAGCCCGGTTGCGGTCCCGGCGCTCGCCATTGATCGCCGGAAAACGGCAGGACACGATGGGCGGGAATTGTGACAGATTCCACAACTACGCGGCGCGAGCCCGTGCCCTGCATGCCGAACATGTTCCAGTTGTCGACGATGGAGAACTGCTCGCGGTCAATGAGTACGCACGCGGTGCCGTAAGGTGCGCCTGTAAGTGGGTGAAGCAGAACGGCGGAGCCGAGGAAGTGGGTGGCGATGTCGCAGCCTGTGCAGTAATCCCATTGGCCGGAGAGGCGAAAGCCATCGGTTGTGACGGTGGCGTTGCCTCCTGGCGCGATGACAGCCGCTACGCGGGCATCGCCGCTTTCGGCATAGACTTCGCGTTGGGCCTGCTCCGGGAAGAGGCAAAGAATGGATGCGGGCTGGGCGGCGAGCAGGGAGAGAACCCAGCCGCTATCCGTGCAGCCGCGGGAGACTTCAAGCAGCAGGCGCACGAAATCCGGGATGGAGAATTCGTAGCCGCCGTAGCAGCGCGGCTGGAGAATGCGATAGAAGCCGGCGTTGAGAAAATCGCGGTGGGATTCTTCGGGAAGGCGGCCGGCGGCTTCGCTGGCTTGCCGGCGGGAGCGGAGCGCAGTGCGCATTGCTTTGGCGCGGCACAGCATTTCCGCTGGAGTCAGCGACGGTTCCGGGGGAGCGACATGTGGCGACGGGTCGGTCAGAGGTTCAGTGTAACCCAGTCTGTCGGCAGATGGTAACGTGATGGGGATGGGTGACGATATCGCAGGCCTGAAGGCCGCGAAGGCAAAGCTGTTTTCGCTACAGGCGGAAACCGGCGCGTTCGCGGGCGAGGTACGGAATGGCGATCTCGCGTTGCCGGATTACAACGGGTTTGTCACGGCGCTGGTGCTGCGGGAGATGGAAGGTTTCGCAGATGCAGAGTGTGATGGGGTAGTGAGACGGGCGCTGGACTTTCTGGAAGACTGCATTTCGCCGGAGTCCGGCATGTGTACGTTCTGGCCGCCGGAGCGGTGCCCGGAGTGGGTGCCCTATAACCCGGAGGATTGCGACAGTACGGTGGTGATTGCGGCGGAGCTTTTTCAGTTCGGGCGGTTGACGGATGGGGTCGGCGTTCGCAGGACGCTTGACGCTTTGTCCGGGTTTCAGGTCCGTGGCGGCGGGTTTCGGGCGTGGCGGACTGATGGGGTGGTGGCGAATCGGGTGGATCTTGTGATCACGGTGAACGTGATTGCGTTTCTGGCACAGACGGGATACAGGGACAGCGCCATGTATGGGAATGCCTGCCGGGAGGTAAACGAGATGGTAGCGGCCTCTGAAGGCGATCCTGGACAACTGGATCGTCTGACTCCCTATTATCCTGACGTTTTGGAAGTAATGCTGGCATTCGAGAACGCGATGCTGCGCGGTGCCAGGGACTTGAGTGCCGCTGCGGCGAGGTTTTTGCCCTTGTTTGCCGCGAGCGGAGATCGTACCGGAACGCTGATCGCGAATGAAGGGCGGCGAACACGCTGGTTCAGTGAGGCCGTCGAGGTCGCGCGAACAATTCGGCGGGGAGCGGCATAAAAATCTGCAACTTCGCCCCTGTTTTTGTGAGAAAATCGATTCCTGATGTCAGATGTCGATATAGCGATTGTGGGTGGCGGGATCTCCGGGCTCTATACGGCCTGGCGTCTCTCCACGCTGCCAAACCCGCCAAAGGTGGCCGTTTTTGAAAGCTCGGCCAAGCTGGGCGGGCGGATTGATACGAATTCACTGCCGGTCCCGGCACCGGGTGCAAGCGCGGATTTCGGCGCGATGCGCTTCGTGCCTTCCATGAAACTGGTGAGCACCCTGCTGGAGAAACTGTCGATCCAGACGGAGTTGTTCCCCGGTATCGAAGTGCAGGAGACGTTCCTGCGCGGCGTTACGGTGGATGCGACCAGTTCGAATCTGCCGTATAAACTGGGTCCTGGCGAATCCAACAATCTGGGCGTTCTCTTCGCGAATATCATCAACGGCGCGGTGCCGAATGCTTTTACGCTGACGCAGCAGCAATGGCGCACAGTGACGGAGACAGGGAAGTTCAAGGGCAGCGAACTCTGGAACTGGGGCATGCAGAACGTTGCGGCGGAGTTTGTCAGCAACGAAGCCTTCGAATATCTCTTCGATGCCGCCGGACTGGATTCCGGATTGTTGAGCACCAATGCCGCGGTAGGGCTGCGCTGTCTGACGGCTCTGCTGCCTGACTTTGCGAATAAACAGGTATTCCGACCGGTGGATGGTTTCAGTTCGCTGATTACGGCGCTGAGTGATAAACTCGCCGCATGTCCGACCTGCACGGTGAATCTGGACAGCCGGTTGCTCCGCGCCGGCCGCAGCGGGACCAGCGTGACGCTGGAATTTGCGCCGTCTCAACCGGGAACCGTAAACCAGGTGACGGCGGACAAAGTGATATTCGCCATGCCGCGGCGGGCGCTGGAATTGATCGATATGAGCGGCCTGTTCGCGAATCAGGCGTGGGGACGCCTGGGTTTGATGGACAAACTGGCCCAGGTAGAAGGCATTCCGGCGTTTAAGCTATGCATGGTTTACGACCAGCCCTGGTGGCAGACCGTGGTGAACGGGACGACGCTGAGAAAAGATGGTTACGCGGTCACCGATCTTCCATTGCGTCAGGTATTTTTCGGGCTGGGCGTAGGCTCCACGCCGGAGAGCAATGAAAGGGTGCTGCTGGCGAGCTATGCGGACACGCGGTCGGCCAGATATTGGAGCGGGCAGGCGAACGTCAGCGCGAATATGCCGCTGCGGGGGGCACAAGGCCCCATCAAGATCGCCGGCCCCGGGAATCTGACGGCCGCCATTCAGAACCAGTTGTTCCAGCTTCTGCATTTTGAAGGCCCGCTGCCGCAGCCGTTGTCGGTGGGTTACATGGACTGGAGTGCGGACCCGTTTGGCGGCGGGTGGCATGAATGGAATCCGGGCGTAAACGTGGCGGCGGCTATTCCCGACATGCGGCAACCGATTCCCAACACGCCGGTCTATGTGTGCGGCGAGGCCTATTCGTGGTTCCAATCCTGGATTGAAGGCGCGCTGATGTCAGCTGAACGCCTGCTCCAGGATCAGCTCCAGATACCCGCGGCGGACTGGCTGCCACAGGATTACGATCTTGGTCCGTAGTAAACTTCAGAAACCCTGTTAAGCTACACAAGGAGATTCAAACGATGAGCGATCTGCATAAGATACTGAGCAAAGCACTGAACGAACCGGCTTTCGCCGCTACGCTGCTGGCAAGTCCCGAAAAGGCGATGGTGCAGGCCGGCGTGGAGCCGACTCCCGAGAAAGTGGCCGCATTGCACAACGCGGTGAATTCGCTGGCCAGTGCAAACCACTATTTCGGCGGCCCGAAGCCCTACTAGCAGCCCGCGGCAGAAGTCCAGACCAACCGCTTCCTGCGTGCGCGGCTCCGTAGAATTCACACCTTACGGAGCCGCGACCGCGAGGGAGAGGTTATTTACCGCTGGCTGTTCGCCATGGCGATACCGGCGGTTTCGAGGCGACTATTATGACTCCGGTGGAGGCTCTGACAGAGCCGCTGCCCGAACACCTGTTCGACGCCCAACAACAGGCGATTCTGGATCAATCGGTGGCACGGCTTCGCAACGAACTGCGACGGCGCGCTCCCCTGAGCGCCGTCGAAACCGACGCCTGGCTTCAGCGGCAGAATGCGCCCGATTCACCGGAGCTTTCATTCCGGCGACTGAAGTCGCATTTTCTTCTGATTCCGCGGTACCTGGAACTACACATCCGGGGTACCGCGGATCCGGAGTTTCAGAGCGGGCTTGTCTATTCCAGTCTGAACGCCTATTACTTCGCCCGGTTGCTGGACAACGTCGCCGACGGACAATCGCCGGGGGATGCGGCGCTGCTTCCGATGGCGGCATTTTTTCATTACAATTTCCAGGCCGCATATTCCGGATGGTTTGCGCCGGAGAGCCCATTCTGGGAGTGTTTTCACGAGTTGTGGATCGGGATGGCGGATGCGACGGTTGAGGGTTCGCGGAAGGCCGAGTATTCCGAGAGCGACCTGGAAGAGGCGACGGCACGGAAAATTGCGGCGGTGAAGATTCCAGTAGCCGCGGTTTGCTATCGCTATGGACGGGAAGATTTGCTGGCCGGTTGGCTGGGTTTTTACGACGCTTTCTGTTGTGCGCATGAACTACTGGATGATCTGGGCGATTGTTTTTCCGATCTGGCGGCAGGGCGGGCCAGTTATCTGCTCTCGCAGGGCAACCGCGACAAACTTCCCGGTGAAACAATAGAGGGGTATCTTTTGCGGGCCGGGCTGGAACGGGGTTACCAGGCAATTTCAGAGTGGCTGGGCGAAGCAGAGCGCCGGGCCGAACTTCTGGAGAGCGGGTTGCTTGTGAGCTTTGTGCGGAACTGGCGAGGCCGGGTAGAGAACTACTGGAATGCCTGGCTGCCGGATCTGAAACAACTGGCCAGGCTGGCGGAAGTACTGGAAGGCCGCCCGCCGGCAGCAATCGTATAAGAGGCGCGTTATACCGGAACCAATCGACAATCCGACGGTCACCATTTCAACATCCGCGCAGGATGCATTCAGCGGCAAAGTGATATCGCATTACCGCCTGGAGAAGTTCCTTGGCATGGGCGGGATGGGTACGGTCTGGAAGGCGGCAGATCCGCGGCTGAAGAGGCCGGTCGCGATCAAACTCCTTTCCGGCATGCGCGAGGCGGACCCCGACGCGATCGCGCGATTCCAGATTGAGGCGCAGGCGGCGGCGGCGCTGGACCATGCCTCCGTTTGCACAGTGTACGAAATCGGCGAAGCGGACGGGGTCTGGTTTATCGCCATGGCGTTCATTGAGGGCGAGACCATCGCACAGAAAGTGCGGGGCGGCGCGATGGATATCCCGCTGGCCGTGCGGCTGGCGGCGGAAGTGGCTGACGGGTTGGACGCCGCGCACTCCCGGGGAATTCTGCACCGCGACATCAAGAGCGCCAACATCATGGTGACGCGGCAGAACACGGCGAAAATTCTGGATTTCGGACTGGCCCGGATGGGCCTCAGCGCGGGGCTGACGATGCCGGGGAGCGCGGTGGGCACGCCGAGTTACATGTCACCCGAGCACATCCATGGCGGCACCATCGATCATCGGTCGGACATCTGGGCCCTCGGCGTGGTGCTCTATCAGATGCTGGCAGGAAGACTGCCGTTCCAGGGAGATCATATCGTCGCCCTGATGAAGGCGATTGAGGCACCGCCGCCGTCACTGCGGGACCTGCGGCGGGACGTTTCGGATGAACTGGAACGCATCGTTTACAAGGCACTGGCGAAGGACCCGGAGCAGCGGTACCAATCTGCCGCGGAGCTGCGGGACGATCTGCGGCCGGGGCAACAGACTACGCACACCGCCATTCGGGTTGCCGCACCGGTGCTGCCGTCACTGGCAGTGCTGCCGTTTGCCAATCTGACGTCGGACCCCGAATATGAGTACTTCGCCGATGGGTTGACGGACGAACTCATTGGGGCGATTTCCAGACTGAAGGGAGTCCGTGTGGTTTCGCGGACGTCGGCATTTTCTCTGAAGGGGAAGGGCCACGATGCGCAGCAGGTGGGAGCCATGCTGCGGGTTTCCTCCGTACTGGAAGGCAGCGTTCGCAAAGCAGGCAACCGGTTGCGGGTGAGCGTGCAACTGGTGAGTGTGAGCGACGGGTTTTCGATCTGGGCAGACCGTTACGACAGCGTTATGGACGACATATTCGCGGTGCAGGAAGATATTACGCAGAAAGTTCTGAGCGCGTTGAAGGTCAGGCTGGAGGGCGAGGCCGACCTTTGCTCCAACCGCCGCACGGGGAATGTGGAGGCATACAAGCTCTACCTTGTGGGCCAGTTCCACCTGCAGCAGATGAACCCGGCGCATCTGCCGAAGGCGATGGAGGCGTTCGAACGGGCGCTGGAACTGGAACCGGATTATGCGCCCGCCTACGCGGGAATGGCGCGCTGCTATACCAAGACGGCGCACTTCGGGTTGTCGGCACCGGGTGAACTCTTCGCCAAAGCCCGCACGGCGGCGGCGCGAGCGCTCGAACTGGATCCGCAGCTTGCCGAAGCGCACGCCACGCTGGGAGAAGTGATTCTGCGTTTTGAATGGGACCGGCCATTGGCGGAGAAATATCTGCGTGAGGCGATCCGGCTGGCGCCTGGCGATGCGGGAGTGCGCCAGCCGATGGTGCTGCTGTTGCAGAGCGATGGCCGAATGGACGAGGCGTGCCGCCACATTGACGAAGCGCTGGATCTGGATCCGCTTTCCAAACCGCTGCAGAGTCTGTTGGCCTGGCTGTATTATTATGCGCGCCGTTACCCGGAGGCTTTGTCGGTCTGCGACAGAATGCTGGAGATGGATCCGCATTATCACCAGACACTGGCCGTGCAGGGGCTTATCTATTCGGCGATCGGCCGTTATGATGACGCGATTCGCGTGCTCAACCAGTGCAGCGCCGGCCCTTACCTTGCCTACGCATACGGCCTGGCGGGACGAACGGCGGAAGCACGGGGAATATTGCAGGCTGCGGAACAACATGCGGCAGCTCATTGGGTTCCGCCCTCAGCGCTGGCATCCGCCTGCGTTGGCGTGGGCGATTATGACAAAGCACTGGACTATCTGTCGAAGGCCGTTGCGGCCCATGACCCGATCATGACGGTACTTGGGGTAGTGCCGATTTTCGATGCGCTGCGAAAGGACCCGCGCTTTGACCTGCTGCTGGAGAAGGTCGGGATTCCGGCGGCGCTGAAGCCCGAAGGCTTGTCGATGTCGATGAGCAGCCGGTTTTTGCTGACGCACACGAAGTCGGCTGCTTCGAAATAGCGATTCCGCCGATGCACTGTTTTATCTTCTGCATGGGAACGGACGGCGATTGCTTCCCGGTCTTCACGCTGGCGCGTCGGCTGAAAGAGCGCGGCCACAAGGTAACGGTGGCAGGGCCTCCGGTTTATGCGGGAAGCCCGGTTCTCCGGGATATCGGCTTTGAGGCTCTCTGTACGCCGGGGGAGTATGAGCAGTTCGTGGCGGACGCGGGTAAACTGGCGGGCCGGTATGGCCTGCTTTCGTGCCGGAATCACGCGGTGCGCTGGAATCTGAATGCGTGGCGGGCAATCCGGGATGTGTGTGCGCGGGATCTGCTGGTGCTGGCTCCGGATCAGCCGTTCTTCTGGGCGGATGTGGTGGCGAAACTGGAACTGGAGTGTCCGGTTGTCCGTTTTCAGGTTGACCCGCCGTATCCAGCCGGGGCAGCCGTGACAGAGGCTCAGCTTCCGTTTGGCAGAGTGCAGCAACATTTGACAGCGATGCTGGCGCTCCAATGGTATGCAGCTTCGGCGGAAGCGGGCCTGGCCGGCGAAAGTGCAACCCTGGGAAGCCTGAGTGTGGCGCGAATGAAAATCCCCGTCATCGCACTATGGCCGGACTGGCTTGTTGGTTCGCCTGGCAGGAACAAGACCGGCGGGATTCGCCACTTCGGGTTTCTGCTTCCTGAGGCCGGCTGTCACGATGCGTTGGGGGAATTTCCGCCAATGCAGGGCCACGCTATTTTCAAACGGGGGCGGGCGGATTTGTGGTCGGAGTGGGTTTACCGGACGGTGTTTGAGGTGTGCCGGAAACTGGATGTGCCGGGACTGCTGCTGGGCGGACGGTCACCGCGGATGAAACTGCCGGCCGGGATTGCGTGGAGGCCTTTTGTACCTTTGGAGCTCGCGCTGAAAGATGCGCGCCTCATACTGCATAACGGAGGGATTGGGACGTCGGGCGCGGCAATCCAGCAAGGGGTACCGCAGATCATTGTGCCGCAGTGGCTCGCGCAGCCGGGGATTGCGGAGTGGATGCGAAGGCTTGGGGTGGCGGCTGTGATTGCTCCCGGCAGGTTCACAGCGCCCGCGCTGGAGAGGGCGACGCAGCAAACGGGACAGGGACGAATGAGGGCGCGATCGCAGGAATTGGCCTCGCGAATTGATACACGTCGGGACTTGTTGAGGATTTGCGAGTACCTGGAGGGGTTGGCGAATGGCTGAACTCTTTCGGGGCGCACTTACTACACTGGACACTAAGTGACATCACCATCCAGTCCGGAGAGTAAGCGCAGGTCCGCGCTTGCCGTGGTCGCAATGCTGATCCTGACAGAGGCGGTTTATCTGCGGCCGGAGCTATTGCGCGGCACGCATTCCCTGATGGGCAGCGATTACGATATGCTGCACCGGTTTCGGCTGGCGTTTGCACGGCAGTGGCTGCTGGGGCCTCGGCATCTGTTGCCCGCGTGGAATCCGCGTGAGGTGATGGGCGCGCCGTTTGCGGCAAACTTACAGGGGTTTCCGTGGATCCCGACGCGGCTGGTATTGTTGCTGCTGGACCCTTCGGTGGCTTATGCGGCGGGCGTGGCGATGGCTGCGGGGCTGGCGGCGTTATTTACGTGGCTGTATTGCCGTCGCGCGGGGATGTCGGCAATTGGGGCGGCGGCAGCCGGGTGGACGTTTGCGTGCGCTGGATATTTTTCGTCGCGGGTGATGGCCGGGCATCTGCCGCTGCTGGAGGCCTATCCGGCGTTGCCGCTGCTGCTGTGGCTGGTGGACCTGGCGATGGAGCGCGCGGGCCGGGCTGACCTCGCTTTGCTGGCGGTCAGTTGTACTTGCGTGGTGGTGGCTGGGCATCCGCAGGTGCCGGCGTACGCGATGGTGTGTGCGTTTGTTTACGTGGCGTGGCACGGGCGGGGTGTGGCAGGGCGGGTTCGGGCCCGGGTAGCCGGTGCGATGGCGCTGGGAGTTGGCATGGCGCTGACGTTCTGGTGGCCGATGCTGTTGCTCATTGCGAAGAGCACTCGAATACAGCATCTGGCCGCACCAGACAACGATGTCGCGATGCCTTATAGTCGCTTGCTGGCGTTGATCGTGCCGGGGATTCAGGGTTGGGCGGAACCGGTGGAACTAGCGGATAAGAATCCGTTCACTGGATATCCGAATAACGCGTGGTTTTGGGATACGGCGTCGTATGTGGGGATTTTGCCGCTGGTCGCAGTGGTGGGGTTGCTGGTCTGGTGTATGGTGCGGCGGCGGATGCCAGGTTGGCGGGGACGCTATCTCACGGGGATGGGCGTGGCGGCGCTGGTTTGTTCGCTGCCGCTGGCGGAGCCGTTGCTTCATGCACTGCCGGGGACGTTTTTGCGGAGTCCGGCGCGATTGCTGTATATTTCGACGTTCTGTGCGGCGGTGGCGCTGGGGGCGGGGGTGGATGCGCTGCGGCGGGTAAATTGGCCTGGTGGCGTGTGGGTGCGGAATGGTTTGTTGATCGCGCTGCTCGCAGTGCATTTCGTGGATTTGCGCGGGTTTGCGCATTGGTTTGTGCAGACTTATCCGCGGGACGATGCGGCCCCGGCGTTTTCAGCCCGGCTGGAGCGGGAGATTGGTAACGGGCGAATTGCGGCGGAGCGGGAGGATCTGGTGTTCTCGTATGGAGATCGTTTTGACGATGCAGGCGGGTTCGATTCAATCTTTCTGGCGCGCTTCAACCAGGCTTATCTCTCGCTCGCCGGGTTGCCGCCGGATACCAATCAGCAGGTGTTTGACGCTTCGACGTTGCCGGTGGCGGCGTTAGAGGCTCTGGGCGTGCGGTTCGTGATTACGACACAGACGCGGGACGATCTGGAACTGGCGGACAGCAGCGACGGCGCGAATCTTTATCGCGTGCCGAACCCGATGCCGCGGGCGTCGTTCTTTGCGGGGGACAAGATCGATGACGCAGGCAAGACGGCGGGCAGCGCGGGGACGATTGAGTATTCGCGGCCTTCGAGCGATGAGATTGGTGTGCGGACGTCCAGCGGCGCAGCGGGATTTGTATATGTGCTGGAGTCATTCGATCCAGGGTGGAAGGCCACAGTGGACGGGAAGGCTGCGCCCGTGGCAGTTGCAAATGGATTCGCGATGGGGGTTCCGGTTCCGGCTGGAGAGCATACGGTGACGCTGCATTATGAGACGCCAGGGCGGGTCGCAGGGCTGCTGTTCAGTGGCGTCAGTCTGCTGCTGTTGATAGCTCTGATAGTCTGCTAAGATTCCAAACTATATGGCCACCAACCAGAGTTCTCCGCAGAAGATGGACAAGGCGTTTCTGTATGCGGCGATCGTGATCGCGGTTGGCGTGCTGGCGACGACGCTGGCGCAGGTGCAGGTCCTGGGTCTCATTCCGCTCCGTAATCTGCTGAAGAACGAACTGCACGCGGACCGCGCGACCACGGCAGGCTTCTTCTTCTGGGCGCTCATGGCCTGGTACTTCAAGCCGCTGTGCGGAGTTTTCACCGATGCGTTCCCCATGTTCGGGAGCAGACGGCGCAGCTATCTGTTGATCTTCACGAGTCTGGGAGTGCTGGCATGGTTCGGCCTCAGCGTCACGCCTCATACGTACGGGAAACTGCTGACCGTGGTGATCCTGATCAACGTATTTCAGGTTGTGGTCAGTACGGTAGTGGGTGCCTACATGGTGGAAGTGGCTCAGGCAATTTCCGGCTCCGGACGACTCAGCGCCATTCGCAATTTCATCCAGCAGGTTTCCTACATCGCCAGCGGCAGTATCGCCGGGCTGCTGGCCTCCATACCGTTTGCGTGGACGGGCATCGCGTGCGGCAGCATCATGTTTCTGCTGATACCGGCGACGCTGTTCTTCTTGATGGAGCAGAAGAAGCATACGGATTCGACGGTGCTGCTCGCGAACGCGCGCAAGCAACTTGTGGTCATTGCCAACGCGCGGACCATGTGGGCGGCGGCTGGACTGATGGCATTGTTTTACCTGGCACCGGGGCTGCAGACGGCGACGTTTTATAAGCAGCAGAACGATCTGCACATGAGCACGGAGATGCAGGGCTTTCTGCAGACGCTGGCAGGCATCGGCGGGGTGTCGGCCGCGAGTTTTTACATTTTCGTGTGCCGGTTCTGGAACCTGAAGAAGTTGCTGATCCTGTGTCTGGGCAGCGCGACCGTGACCGCACTCGGCTTTCTGTTCTATACGAGCGTGCTGAATGTCGAGATCGTGGAGACTGTTTACAATTTCGGATTCGTGCTTGGGGAACTCGCGCTGATGGATCTGGCGGTCCGCGCCACGCCGGCGGGCAGCGAAGGCCTGGGCTTTTCGCTGATGATGAGCGTGCGGAACCTGGCGCTTTTCGGCACCGATTGGTTTGGGTCAAAACTGCTGGATACGTTCCACTGGAGTTTCAACGGTCTGGTGGTGGCTAATGCAGCGACGACGCTGATCGCTGTACCGCTCACGTTGCTGTTGCCGATTTATCTGGTGAGCCGCAAGGATAACGAAGCGGCTGCGGTGCCCAAACTGAAGACGGCCACGGATTAGAAGCGCAGTTTGCCGGCGAATTCGAAATCTCGTGGGTTGCCCGCGCTCGTGATCGTCCCGAACGCCGCGCTGCCGAAAGATCCGTTGGGATCGTTGAGCGGCGGCGTGTTGCTGACGTTGAAAATCTCGGCGCGGAATTCGAGGTTTGCACGATCTGAGAGGCGGAAGGTCTTGCCCAGCATGACATCGGCATTTTGGAGACCTGGGCCGCGCACGGGATTGCGTGAGCTGTTGCCGATGACGTATTGCCCGGCTGTCGCGAAGGCCGCTTTATCGAACCAGGCTGAGGCGCTTCGGCCGACGAAGTCGTTCGGATTGCCGATGCGATTCGGGCGCTGAACCGCATAGCCAAAGGCGGAAAGATTGTTCGTCGCCTGCGTGACAGGGACCGCGTCTCCGGACTGAATTCGCACCAGACCAGCCAGTTGCCACCCGGAGATCTTCCAGACGCGCGGGATGTCGTACATCCAGCTTGCGGAGAATACCTGCGGGATGTCGCCGGTGGAGACGTCCCGTTCCAGTTTGCGATTGAAGGCGTCGGCGGCACCGATGGTGGTGAGGGTGGGGCCGGTGAAGATGGTTTGCGAGAAGTAGGTAGAAGCGTCATCAATCAGTCTTGAAAACGTGTAGGCGAAGGTCAGGGTGAGGCCGTGCGAGAGACGCTTTTCGAGTTTGGTTTGGAGTGCTTCGTATTCGGAATCGCCCACGTTGTCGCGGAATAGGGCGACGTTGGTGAACCTCGGGTAGGCGCGCAACAGTTGCTGCTGGGCAATGGTGGCCCCGCCGAGAGAAGACGACGCGGGGATGATACCCAAATAGGGGTTGGCGACTTTCGCGGTCAGGGCGGAACCGAGCGCGAGGTACGAGGCCGGGAGTTGATTCAGATTGGATTCCGGGAGACCCAGATGGGTGTTCTTCGAGCCAAGATAGCCAACTTCCAGGTTCAGATTGGTGCCGAAGGTTTTTTGCAGGGTGAAGTTCCATTGCTGTGAATTGCCGGAACCCACGTTACGGTCCGCACCGAAGACGCCCTGGCCAAGGCCGGAGTTGGGATTGGGTTGGCTTACCTGAACCGTGGGGCCATTTGAGAGAACGAAGGCCGGGTTGATGTTATCGGGCGACTGCTGGCCGACTGTCTGCACAAAGGGGAATTGCGGGAGGGTGAACGGCGTTGTGATGCCAGTCTGTTCAAACCAGACCATGCCGTAGCCGGAACGGACGACCAGCGAGTTGAAGGGTCGCCAGGCAAGGCCGATGCGCGGGCCGAAGTCGCAGCATTCCAGAACGCGGGCGGTGCCGGGGAAGTCGAGTACCTGCGTCTTCAGGTTGAAGACGGCACCCTGGCCGTTGACTTCCGTAGAAGGGAAGTTGAGGGTGTAGCGAGTACCGAGATTCAGCGTGAGGCGATTGGAAACTTTCCAATCGTCGCCAAAGAAGAACTCGGCGATGTGAGCGCGCTCCTGGAGTTTCTGTTTCTGAATGTCGATGCTGAAGGCGTTGACCTGACCGAGAAGAAGAGAAGCGATAGCGTTGCCGCCGGTGCCGGTGGAAGAGTCGGAACCCGTGGTGGTGAAGGCATAAGAACCGGTGGGGTTGGCTGGGTTGACGATATTGAGCGCTTCGCGACGGAGGTCTGCGCCGAATTTGACAGTGTGCTTTCCGCGGACCATGGAGACGGTATCAAGGAACTCCGTCACTGAAGTGGTGAAGGCCGTGTTGGCGGCGCTGGTGGGGCCGATCTGCTGCATGCCTGTCACGGTGAAGATTGGCAGGGTGGAAGGGAACGAGTTGACCGGCGCGCCGGGGATGCTAATGCCTCCGTTTTGAAGAGAAGCCTGGTTCACATCGCGCCGGGTGTAGCCGAAGCGGGTCTGATTGAGAGTGGCGGGTGAAAGAGTCCAGTCGAATTCGGACGCGAGGCCGTCACCGTGCGTGATGGCGTGGCCAGTCACTCCGGTGGTGAGATTGCCGCTGCCTTCCGGGAGAAAGGTGACGGGGTTATCGTCATCGCCGAGACGGGAATAGCGAACGAACCCGCGGCGTTTGGTATCGAAGATGTGGTCGAGGCGGCCATCGAACTGATCCTGATTGTCAGGTTCGACGCCGGTTCTTACGTAGTTATTCGCGCCGGTGGCGTTGGGTTGCGGGTAATGGCCGAGGACCTGTAACGCGAGTGGGTCAAACCGGCTGGGCTGGATGGTGTTGGCCGCAAAGGCCACGCGCGGAGACGATGCGGGGTCATAGACGGTGGCGGCGAAGACGCCGCCACGCTGGGCGAGCGTGGGGACGACGCTCTGACGGGTGATTCCGGCGCGCAAACGGGTGCCCTGCCAGTCGGCGAAGAAGAACGACTTGTTGCGGCGGATGGGACCGCCCAGCGTAATCCCGTACTGGTTGCGGCGGAATTCCGGCCTCGCGCCGGGCTGCGCGAAATAGTTGCGAGCGTTGAGATCTTCGTTGCGGATGAATTCATACAGCGTGCCGTGAAGCTGATTGGAGCCGGATTTGCCCGCCACCATGACGGTGCCGCCGTTGGAACGGCCGTATTCCGGGGAGTAGGAGTTCACGTTGATTCGGACTTCCGACATGGCGTCAATGATGGGGTAGAAGGCCACCTGGCCTGGCTCCGGCTGGAGGACGCTGATGCCGTCATAGAGGTATTCGTTGGTACGAGGTCGGCTGCCGTTGATGCGGGGCAGGAGTGAGCCGCCTCCCGGGAGCGCTACGCCGGGCGAGAGTGTGACGAGGGGGATAAAATTGCGCCCATCGAGCGGCAGCGTGTCGATTTGCGCCTGGTTGACGTGGGCGCTGACGGTGCCACTGGCAGTTTCGAGGAGGGAAGCGTCGGCTTCCACGTTGACGGTTTGCGTGGCCTGCCCGAGTTGAAGGGAGATGTCGAGGCGGGTCTGGTCGCCGACGCGCAGGGTGACGCCGGTCTGGGTGTAGGAGCCAAAGCCGGTTTTCGCGATAGACAGACTGTAGCGGCCCGCGGAGAGGCCGAGAACGTGGTAGTCGCCCGAAGCGTCCGTGGCGGTGCTGGTGCTGGCTCCGGTGGATTGTTCGCGGGCGGTGACTGTGGCCTGCGGGACAGGGAGGTGCGAGGGGTCCTGCACGGTGCCGAAAAGTTCGGCGTGACCAGCCTGGGGGAAGGCGGGGAGGGTGAGAGTCAGGAATGACGCGAAAACGTAAAGAGAGCGGTAAATACCCATGTCTTGTAAGAATATCAATGTCCTGTCTGCAAGACAAACGGAACAAACATAGACGAACCGGGTAGAATGACCGCATACGCGATGGCGGAGATTGAAAACACATTAGGATCGTTGCGGCGGAAGCGCGGCCTCTCGGCAATTGCCCTGGCGGCGGCAGTAGACGTGAGCAGGCAGACCATTTATGCCATGGAGGCGGGCACTTACGTTCCGAATACCGCCGTAGCGCTGAAGCTGGCGCGGGTGCTGGAAACCACGGTGGAAGAGCTGTTTTCGCTTGCCGTTGACGCGCCCGAGCCGGAACTGCGGCGGGAAGCAGTTACGCTGCTGCCGGGTTCGGCTGAATTACAGGCAGGCCAGGCGGTGCAGCTTTGCCAGGTGGATAGCCGGCTGATGGCGTCGGCACCTTCGCCGGTGCCGTGGTATTTTCCGGCGGCCGATGCGGTGGTGGCGGAGCAGACCCCAGGTAAGGGGAAGACGCGGGTCCAGATCGTCCATGAAGAGGGCGATTTTCAGAACCGGATTCTTGTTGCGGGCTGCGATCCGGGAATTTCGGTGCTCTCGCGGCATGTGCAGGCCGCGGGAATCGAATTGGTTCTGGCGCATCGGAACAGTTCGCAGTCGCTGGCGCTCCTGAAAGAGGGCTGCGTTCATGTGGCGGGAACGCATCTGCGGGACGAGGCGAGCGGGGAATCGAATCTGCCGGAGATCGGCCGAATGTTTCGGAAGAACACGGTGGCGGTTGTTTCGTTCGCGGTGTGGGAAGAGGGCATTCTGACGGCGCGGGGAAATCCGAAGGGCATTCGCGGGGTTGAGGATCTGGCGCGGAAGGATGTCGTGATCGTGAATCGGGAGAAGGGCGCGGGGAGCCGGGCGCTGCTGGATTCGCGACTGAAGGCCGCAGGCATTTCGGCGAAGGCCGTACGTGGTTATGACGATCTGGCACCGGGGCATCTGCCTGCTGCCTGGCGCGTAAAATCCGGGACGGCGGATTGCTGTTTGGCCACGCGGGCAGCATCGCGGGTGTTTGGGCTTCAATTCATTCCGCTGATCAGCGAGCGATATGACCTGGCCATTCGGAAATCGCACATGGAGCTGCCGCGGATTCAGAATCTGCTGGACATTCTGGGGCGGGCGGGCTTTCGACGGGAGCTGGAAGGACTGGGCGGATACGATACGACGGTGACGGGGCAGAGACTGCTTTAGGCTCACTTCCGCGCGTCGATACGTGTGAGTGTAAGCGTGGCGAAACAACCGCCCAGGAGCCGACGACGGCATTGTAGATAGCCTGGTCGCCGCTCACCGGTGGCGTGGACTTTTGAGCGGTAACCGGCATGCGGGAAGGGCTACTGCCAGGAGCAGGTGATTGCGTATGCCCATTTGATTCCTTTGAATGCGGCTGGATTCACGGCTTGCCGGCTGGCGTGACGTCGCGAAACCTTGACCAGTTGCGGACGAGGTTATCGACCACTGTATTGCCGACCTGCCATGCTGCTTCAAGCGCCGGAAGATAGGCGGCGTAAGAGCCGAGTTTCATGCGCGCGAGATTCTCAGCGGCGGTGACGCCTGGTTGCGGCATATCGAAATTGCTGGCAGTGCGCAGGACCAGCACGCGGTTGAGATCCACGCGTTTCGCTTTGGCGAGGAGTGTGAGCGACTGCAGCGTACCGGTATCTTCCATTGCCGTAGTGACGAATTCACCCTGGCCGCCGGTGTGATAGCGGACCCATTCGGCCGCCCAGTCGTTCAGAAGCGCGCCGTGCCAGAAGGTTCCTGATGAGAGGGTGTCGCCTTTGAGGACGAAGGGCGGCTTGCGAGCGTTGGCATCGGGGTAGGGGGCGCGCGCGGCCTGCATGGCGGGGGAATCTGCGAGGGGGGCACTCTTCGTGAGTTGATAAGCCCAGTCGGTCAGGCCAGGCTCGAGATGATAGACCTCGCCTTCGGAGGAATCGCGCGGCTGTTCCCAGGGTGTGGCACCGCGGAGGGGCAGGTAGCCGGTAGACCAGCCAGTGGGGATTTCGCGGGCGTCGATTTCGCGGGCAAGATCGCCATCGACCACCCATTCAGCCCATGCGGCGGAACCGATGCTGCCGCGCGCGGGGTTAATGCCTGAGATGCCGGCGACGAGCCAGTAGGCTTTGCTGAGATCGAAGCGGGGGTCCATGCCGAGAGCCATGACGGCGGCGGTGGATTTCGCGGTGCCGACGCCGGTGAGCAGGGCGAGTACGCCGTCCTTGTTCATGCGGAGATCGTGGTAGCCCTGGGGGAATGGAATGACGCGGTCGAGATGATTGCGTTCCACCCAGTACTGGAGTTCGCCGGGCTGATCACCCGCATCGGCACCGCGTTCGAACATGGCGATGATGACCACTTTGACGGGGATGGGGCGGGTCTGCGGGAAGAGGGGGAGGACAGATAGGAGGCCGAGCATTGCGGCGTGAAGAGCGCGACTCATGCCACATGCTAACGCAGGTGCTCTTACGGGATTCAACTGCGGGAACATTCGCCGGATTGCGGTGTCTGATACAGCATGCCAGTGAACACGGGAAGCGGCCAGGTGCAGGCGGCGAGCAATGCGACACCGATGATTTACGTGCTCTTGGTGCTGCTCGGCATTGTTTGACAGCGATCACCTAATAGTGATCGCGTTCATGGCGATTGCACCGGTGCGGCAGGCGGGACCGGCTAATGCAGGTGTTCGAACGGCGCGGCGAGCGGGTGTTGTTTGTGAAAGCGGCGGACAGTCTGGAGTATTCGGTGGTGGCGGCAGCGATTGATCCGGCGCATGGCGTGAGTATTGATCGCTTGGCACTGATGCCGCGGTGAGGCGACTACGGCTTCTTCCGCATCACCCAGGTTGTCATTGCGCGCTGGTTGTGGACGATGGTGGTCTTGATCGGGTCGGAGAATTCACCGCCCAGCCGTGCGGCGGCGGCCTCGAGGATCGGCACATCGACAAGATAACGCTCCGCGCCATCGGGTGAACGGAAGCGCCGGCCGCCCAGGCATTCCAACTGGCCTTCCATGCCGATGGTGGAGGCGAGTCGGCAAAAGAAGAGACCTCCGGGTGTCAGCACGCGCCACATGCCCTGAAGCATGGCCTCGAAATGATCGTCGTCCTGTGCGAAATGGAGCACGGTGTTACTGATGACGACGTCGAAGGAGGCATCTTCGAAGGACATGCGTTCCACGGATTCCACGCGGAAGTTCGATGCGGGCAGCGAGGGCGCGAGTCTTCGCGCGAGCGAGCGAATTTTGTCAATGGATCCGGAGTCCACGTCAGCGGCGAAGATTTCGTAGCCTTCCCGCAGGAGATAAACGAGGTTACGACCGTGGCCGCAGCCGGCATCGAGAATTGCCATGCCGGGCGCGATGCGGCCCTTCAGCAGTTGATCGAAGAGGTAGATGTCGATCTGGTCGAATTGTTCCTGAAGCAGGGATTTTGGCATTCAGTCTAATGATCTCGTGCAGCAGTTCGTCAGATTCTCCCGACCTCGACCGGAGATCTCGGTACCGAAAACGCTCCTACTCCGGCTTTGCTATCGCCTGGACGGGGGCCGGGTTATCGACCGTCCGACCCCAAACTGTCTCTCCATCGTGTCAGTACGTTGCTCACATTTATCCCGATCCCGTCCGTTGTAGATGTGTATTGAACAGGAGCAAGCTTCCCAGGACCGAACTTCAGGATTACCACAACCAGCTGCGCTTTGTTCCACCAGGTTCAACTCTCCTTGGGCGCTGCTGAGAGATGGTTCTTCCACATATCGTTATCCTCGCTTCTTTCTCCGCTCCGAAGTGGTGGAATAGCCGCGGCTACGGTCGATATCCTGGACGTGGACGGTCACGGAGGCAAGGCCGGGCAAGTCCGCCGTGAATTCGTCAACCACGTGGCCCAACTCTTCCGCTGCCCGGACACGGGCCTGGGCGGAACGGCCCGGGATGTCATTCCCCACAGCCAGAATGACGTGCAGGAACCGCTTGGCGGAGTCCCCGCCAACACCGGCGCAGTGCACGGGAATAATGGCGTGCTTGAGGTTGTGGAGATTGATCATCGGCACTTCGGCCGGTTCCTTGTGAGGCGCGGGATTCTCCATGCGAAAGTCCGCGACGGTGCCGACGAGAAGGGCGAGGAGCTTCTCCGCATCGAAGCCCGTAGCCTTGCGAAATTCGGCTGTCAGCCAGTCGGCGGGTATTTCCAGTCTGAGGTGTGGCATGTGGGACTATTCTGCTTCCTGTTGGGATGGCTTCAGTTTGGATTTTAGCGGCATCCCATGGCTTGCCTGAACACGTCCCCACCGCCGTGTTCATCCTGGAGTTCGCCGTTTTCGTCCCGACCCGGACAGTGCGGTATGCCCCGACACTGGCGGCGTTAAGATTCCGCGTGCCCCAACTCCGCACCGGGCCGGTATACTTCTCGGAGACTTCCTGCCGCTGCCCTCGCCGCGCGAAGCCCTTGCACGGCTACTCGACCGCAAACGAATCGAGATCGACGGCCACTCCAGTCGAATCTTTCGACTTCTCTCCCGTGACGCGAACCACTGCCGTGTGGCGGCCTTTCGCCAGGCAACAGAATTTCGCCGTGCTTTGCCATTCGATAGCAGGAGAATAAAGATCGATGGTTCCCTTGCTCACACCGTCGATCGTGACCTCCGCCCGCCCACGGTTGGGCGCTCGCGTGAAGACATAAATCAGGGCGGTGCCTTCAAAAGCGAGCGCGACCTCGGAATCCGGACTCTCGGAAAAGCTGATGGTCTGGAGGTCCGCTTGACTGAAAGCCGTACTGTGCGCCCATGTTCCGCGGAACTGCACGGCCTTGTCGGCGTCATCATACGTACCCTGCTGCACCAACTGGAGGGGTGGAAGAAGCGAATCCGCAACAGCTTTGAGCGTTGGCTGATCGTCGGTGTCGCATTCCGGCCGGAGAACAGCCAGAGAATAAGCGCCATCGCGGAACTGCTCCCTGGAGCACACGGTAATGAAATCCCGAATATCGCTGGTCTCCGATCCCGAAAAGCCTTCGACAATGAAATACTTTATCTTCCATTGCCGGAACAGTCGCGCCAGATTCGGCACGCCGCGCGTGGCGCGAATCTGCATCAGTATTGGCCACTGATGCGAGAATGCTCCATAAGCGTCTCCCTCGATATCGGCTATGTCGGCAGCGGTGGCAAGGTAAACCGGGGATTGCGGATGATCCCGGCTGAATTTCCGCACGATGTAGCGGAGAGGAAACTCATCCCGAAGAAAAGCCTCACGCCCGGCAGGAGAAAACGGGTTCTTCGCATAAAAGTCCTTTTGGTACCAGCCCGCTGCCGGAAAGAACCAGATGTTCAGCCCCACACACGCAGCCAGGAACACAAGACACGCGTAGTAAAGCCAACGCCGGTTGGCGGCGATCCAGTTAAGAAAGACGGCAAACGGTATGGCGAAGAGCGTCAGCGCCGGGTACATATACCGAGCGTTCGGCAAGGCGATGAGAACCGCAAGAAAACCTCCGGTCGCGACCAGTGCCGTAAATGACGTGTCCCTGCGCTTCAATGCGACGCCCCCCAACAGAGCCAGTGGAACAATCAGAAGGAACTGAAAGCCCAGGGAACCGTCCTGACCCTCGTAGTACAAATGCGTCCGGAACGTCAGGTCAAAGGGAGTTTCCCAAGTCACCGGCTGACGAAATCGCGGATCGTTGAGGTCGGCATTGTGATCCAGAACCGGAGAGGGAAACTGGCGATTCAGGAAGGGATAGAGCGGATCGCGCGTCTTCCACCACGCAATCGCGTAGCTGGGAGCGGCTGCCCCGAGAAACAGCAGACCTGCCAGCGCGAATGTTAATAAGGGCCGGAAGTTATTCGATTTCCTGCGCCGCAGAACTTCAAACGCCGCGAACAATACAATGAAGCCAGCAATGGATAGTGCGCCGAACTTGGTTGCCAGAGCCGTCCCGCTCAGCCCCATGGCGAGGTAAAGGGACTTCTTCTCTCCGGTTGCCGCGAATCCTCCGAGCGCGGTTACCGCTCCCAGAATGACCGCTGCGAGAAGGTTTTCAATAAAGAGCGAGCCTGTGACCAGTTCCACCATAGGAGTGGTTGTGAACAGCGCCAGCAGCAGCAGGCAAACCGGGCGGGGCAGCAAGCGGCGAACCGCCGTCCAGATCTGCAGCTCTATCAACAGCAGCATCGCCAGATTTATGAGGCGCGCGGCCATCTCTCCGCCGAAAAGACCGGTAATCGAAAAGATCCAGTCACCGCCCATCGGCATGACCGACCAGAGGAGCCTGCCAGGCTGAAATGTCATGGCGTGATGCGCGGCAATGTTATTGACGATCGCCAGATGCATCGCAAGACCGTCTGTTCCGGTTTCCGGCTTCAGCGTGACAAGCCAGGTCATCGTGAACGAGAACAACAACGCCGCGAAAGCCGCGCGTTCAGCCCATGACGTCAGCTTTGCCGAACCCAGCAAACGCCCCCACCGCGCCAGCCGCCGCGTGGTTCCGCGCAGGTTCGCGAGGATCGGCGCGGCGAGCAGTGCACCCCAAACCAGCGGATAATTCACCGGGAAACGCGCCATCAGCGTCATCAGAAAGATGAAGATTCCAGTGCCCGCGAGAACGGAGCGGACGTCTGCTTCCGGAGAACCAGGCTCCTTTTCACGGAGAACCAGCGCCCCCAGCGCGCACACGGAGACCAGGAAGAAGACGACGGCGAAGACGGCCGCCGGCCCTGTGGAAACAACCGTGGCCAGGAAAATCAGCCCCACAGCTATGGAAATAAAGAACCGGGGGATGAGGAAGAGCGCGGGAACCACAAGAGCCAGAAACCAGACCGTAAAATGTCCGAATCGCGTGAGGCCGATCGGGCTCCAGATCGGCTGAGAAAACAGGTCGCCTGTGCGTATGCCATACACCTCTGCCGTCACAACCGCGGCAAATATCAGAATGGCGAGGAAGGCCGAAACGCGCACCGGCAGCCGTGAACTTCCTTCCGGGGAGACGTGCGATCCGTGTGAGTCCAGGTTGGTTCCGGTGAGTTCAGCTGCGATGCAGTTCAGATTATCATAACGCCAAAATCACCGGCACACTCTCTTGGTTTCTGTCAACGCAATGTGAGAAGTTCCGAATAGCGGAAAGTAGAAAGTTCCCTGTTCGAGCCACTTGCGGATTGGTGTAGCCTCCTGCAGTTCGGACGGCATCTCCTCATCGGGTCCGGAACTGGCCGACAGAATACAACGTGACCATGGCTCGGGCGGGCCGCCCACGAGATATCGGAAGAGCAACGCCGGGCTTACGGAGGACGGACTGCCGGGTGTAGATGGCGGTTGTTGTCCGGGTCGGGCCAGACACTTTCTCCGTTGTTTTAACCGGTGTCGGCTCTTTCCGTTCCGAGTCGGGAGAAACGGCCTTCGGTAAAGCCGGAGAGGGGTAAACTTGGCGGGGCAAGTCGAACGTCAGAAAAAACGGAGAGAGGCGAAAGCCCCAAATGGCCGCCAGTTGGGCACTTCAGACGGGGCCAGTCTGTCAACCAAACACACGTAAGAGATAGCAGCTACAGAATTTGGCTCAATTCGCCCCTGACATCATTTTCACCGGCTGGTTAACAGGGCCACCCACTAAGTTATTGAAAACACAACATCGGCGCTCGGCCCGGAATTGCTGTTCTGATCTGCGGATGGAACGGCCCGAGCCATACAGCGCCACGAACATCAAAACAGAGAAATGGGGTAGTGCGGAGTCCTTAAGACCAGGGACCGCCAGGAATCCACTCGCGTCCAGCGGCACCCTCGTGGCGTTGGGCATCCAGCGCTGCCTTAAGAAAAGCCGCGATGTATCCGCCAACTGCCGGAAGTTTCGGCAGGTCGCCCAGGGCGAGCCGCGTCCCGACCGCCGTCCACTGAGTCAGCTTTGCGGGGTCCTCCAGAAACTCGCCGGTCAGTGCGAGCGGCAAGTCTTCGGGTACTGGCGTCTGGCGCCGCTCAAATGTGCTCCCGATGGCACGCGCCA
>CAIQWJ010000020.1 GCA_903875575.1 uncultured Acidobacteriia bacterium
CCGTCGCCTCGGCTTTGGGCTTCCGTTCGGGAGCGACCCCGTTCGGACACGATCACATTAACACGACTTTCCGGCAACCCTCGTCAAAACCGGACATTTCTATGTGGCAGAGAAGCGGACATTTCTATTTGGCGTTGACATATTTCACAGCGGCCTCAGGCAACGAACGGATCGACGAGCTGGACTCCGGCGTGCGCGAAATCGGCTCGGTTTCGCGTGGCAATCGCCAGTCCATGGACCGCGGCGGTGGCCGCGATGAGGCTGTCCTTCACGGGCATCGCTTTTCCAGCGGCGCGAAGCTGCGCCGGCAGTTCCACCCATTTCAGGCCTGTGTCGGTGTCCCAGGGCGGCAGTGGAGGCCTCGTTGAACCAGCTTTCCAGTGCGTTCCGCTTCCTGCCCTGAGGCAGGATCAGAATCCCGAATCGCAGTTCACCCAGAATCACCGGATCGACGACGAGGTCTCGTTCCTGTTTGCAAAGCCAGGCCAGGACACGTGGATCCAACAGCGGTTTGGTGGGCTCGCTCAGGACGTTGGCGTCAACCAGATATTTCACAATTCAGCATCTGTTGGCGGATTCCCCCCGTTGGAGGGCGCGGCGTCGATTCAGCGTCGATGGGCACGAAGAAGGCCTTCTGCGGGCAGGCGAGCAGCCAGTCGATTACACCCTCGTTCGGCGGGGGCACATGCCGGACCAGACGATAGTCTCCGCGGTCCAGACGCTCGATGCCGAACTCCTGTCCCGTTTCCACGCGGTCCAACTGCCGGAACTCTGCAGGCAGAACGATTTGACCCCTGGATGAGATACAGTCTTCATATAGGTAAAGATATCGCCTTACTCGCGTCGGCGGCAAGGAGTGTGCGGCGCCACGATTTGGATAAGAGCGTGCTTCGTTATAGGGAAGCGGGAAAGGCGCAGGCCAAAGGCCTACTCCCAAAAGCCATGGCTTGTCAGCAAACCGCCAGAAACCGCAGTGCAACCGAATTCGCATCGCTGCGGCAGAGTTGACGGCACGGCCAACACTGCGTTGGCAGAGTGTGGCTGCGGGGAAGGTCCAACACAGGGCAGAGGCCGGTTGGAAACCGGCCCGCAGGTTAGAAACCTGCCCCACAACCCACCATCGTTCAACAGACTTAAAACTACTTACTTCACCGGGCCGATCCGGGTGGGCGAGATGGCGATGTCGTCGTAATAGACATCCATGGCCGGCGTCGGATTCTGCCAGGCGCGCATGCCGAAGCCCCATTCCTGATAGCCGCCGGTCAGGTTGCTGGAAGCGTCCTTCCAGGTGAACTTTACGGTGTCTACCGGCTCCTTGCGCTCTTTGTCCATGAAGTTCATGAGGCGCTCGCCGTCGATCCACATGGTGATGGTGGTCGGGTTGTCGTTGAACTCCCATTCGAGGAGAAACCACTTGTCGAAGGGCGGTGCGACGTCGCTGCGGTAGGTGACTTCGCCGCGTCCCTGGCCGGCGGCGGACTTATTTTCCTGGTACGAGGGCATCCAATCGCCTTTGTAGGCCCCGATTTCCTGAAATTTCGAGATGGGCCAGCCGGGCTCGCCGGTGAAAATCAGCGGGTTGTGGCTCTGGCCGATGCTGGGGGTGATCTTCATATAGGCGCGGCCGAAGTAGTGGGTGCGGACGGAATCCGGCAGGTGTGTCGCGACGATGAAGGCGTAGGCACCGCGCTCCATATCCGGATAGTGGATGTGCAGTGCATATTTGCCGTGCGCGCCTTCCGCGGGTTCCACCGCAATGGTGGGCGCGCCTTTGGCGCGGGTGTCCCAGACGGCGGGATCGATCTTACCGGATTCAAAGTCTTCGGTGAGGACCGGCTTCTGTGCCCAGGCAGCGGCTACGCCTATGGTGAAGATCGCCAGGGTGCGGACAAACGGGGTAAATGGCATGAGGAAAGTCTATCAGCAAAAGTGGTTTAATCAAGGGGAGGAATTCCATTGAGATCTGATTCGTTACGCAGTCTGTTGAGCCGTCGCGCGCTGCTGGCATCCGCCGCCGCGCTGCCTGTTGCTTTTGATTTGCCTCTGGCTGGGGCCGCCCAGACTCCGCCGCCTTACACGCTTTCCATCAATATTGAGATCATGTTTCCTGCCGGGATGCCGCGCGCGGAACGGATTCAGCGGGTGGCGGATCAGGGGTTCAAGGCTTACAGCTTTTGGTCGGCATCTGAGGTTGAGCAGGACGCGATGCTGAAGGTGCAGCAGGCGACCGGGATCAAGTGTGCCAGTATCTCCGGTACCTCAACGGCCGGGAGCACGACTGGCCTGACGAAGGCCGGTGCCGAGGATCCGTATTTTGGCGAGATCACGGCGCGGGCGAAGATTGCGGCGAAGTTCGGCGGGGCGCAACCGATTATCTTTGTGGGGCAGATGCAGCCGGACGTGCCGTGGGAAACGCAGCGGGCGCTGGTGGTGAAAGGGTTACGGCATGCGGGTGATATCGCGAAGGAATTCGGCGTGCAGTTGGTGATGGAGCCGCTGAGCAGGAATCCGGGGCAGATCCGGATGGCGCTGGATACGGCGGGCGTGGCGTTCCCGGTGATTGATGAGGTAGCGCACCCGAATGTGAAGGTTTGTTTCGATATTTATCATCTGCAGTTGATGGAGGGGAATATCGTCACCCATTTGCGGGATGGGCTGACGAAGGGCTGGGTCGCGCTGGTGCAGATTGGGGAGGTGCCGGGGCGGAAGGAGCCAGGGACTGGGGAGATTGATTTCGGGTTTATCTTCAAGGTGCTGCGGGAGGCGCAGTACAAGGGGTATGTGGATACCGAGATGGGGACCACGACGACGCCGGAAGCAGCGATGCAGTTGACGCGGAAGATGTCGCTGGAGAACTGAAAGGGAGGGTGGCATCGCTCCCTTGCGGTCGCGGCTCTCTAACGTTTACCGCTGTTGGAACATTTACCGCTACTGAGCGGCGATTATTGAGGCTGCCTGTATTGTCTTTGCTTTTGCGTCCGGGATACCTGTGACGGTCACCTTTTTTCCGGCGAACTTCTCGGGTGTGTGCTGATCGCTGAGCGTCCAGGCTTCCTTGCCATCCCATAGAACGTAGAGGACCCCGTGTTCCTGGATGCAGGCGCGGGTACACTCGGCGTCGTTCGGGCCCATCTTCATGCGGGCATGGTCGGCCGTGGCGCACATGCTGTCCGTGATAACGCCTTTCAATCGGACCTTGCCTGGGGCGGCGGACAGCATGGCAACCAGCAGAAGACCGCAGAGCGGATATCGCATCGGCGCAGTTCCGGGATTACTCGCCCGGCGTCATGAGATGAGCCGTTGTGGTGCCGGCGTTCATGATCCATACGCCGCCCTGGCTGTTGGTTTCGGGCAGGCCGAGCGTTTTGTTGGTGGCACCGGGTACGGCGATGGTCATGTGGGTGCGGAGGTGGTCGGGATCGGCACCCATGACGTGGTACCAGACGGAGCCGTACTCGGGCTTGACGCGGGTGCCGTCTTTTTCGGCGGCATCGAAGGCGGCGAGACTGGCTTTTTTATCCGGGATGGCTTCCAGTTTCATGTTCTGCGCGGCACGGTCCAGATTGGCAACGCTGGTGCATTCGACGGAAAAGGGCTGCTGGCCGGGCTGACCGGAGCGGTCGTAACAAACCAGGCGGCTGGTGCCTTTTCGGAGGGTGTCATAGGTGAAGTCGGCCTTCCACTTGATGACAGTGGCGGTGGCTCTCAGGTTGGCCGGAGCGGCGAGCAGGGCCTTGTCGATAGCGGCCTGATCGGCCTGTGCGAAAGCGGCGGCGGAAAAGGCGAGGATGCAGAGAACTGACGATAGTGTGTTTTTCATTTGGAATCTCCCCGGTAGTACGGCTGAATGGGTTCAGTATAGCGATTTGCGCGGATGATTGTGTGATTGGTGGGTGTGCGCTTTCGCACGCGACTCAGGGTCGCCTGGCGTGGCGCGGCACGGTTTTCGATAGCGCAGACAACATAACTTGATATCCTGATAGTTTCACCTGGATTGTAAGACAGCCGTAAAGGCAACTCCGGGGAAGATAACAATCGGGGGAAGTGAAGATGAAAAGCGTTTTCCTGTTTGCCGCGATGGTAGCGGTTGGGGTCGGGACTGCCAGTGCGGCCAGCAGCGTGGTTTATACCTGCGCTTCGAATGTGGATACAACCCAGGCCGGGACGTGTACGTACCTGAACACGACCCTTGCAAGTCTGTACACCAGCACATTTAACAATGTACAGGCCAATATTTACATCGAGCAGAGTGCTTCCTTTGGCCTTGGCGCCAGCCAGACTTACTTTAACTTCGTTACGTATTCTGCGTATCGGAACGCGATACTGGCCACGGCCAGCGGAGACGCGGTGGATACAGGAGCGAAAGCCGCGCTGCTCACTATTGACCAGACTGCCTATGGTGCGAACAATGTGGAAATCACCAGCGCACTGGGCTCGGCACTGGGTTTTACGGGGTTGACCGGTATTACGTCGGGCGGGGCCTCCTGTATTATCGGGTCCGGCCCGTGTTACAACGGCATTATTTACATCTCCACCCCGGGGGCTCTTCCGGGCGGCCAAACGCTCTATTGGGACCAGACCGGCGGTTTCATTCCGGGGAACGCCTACGACTACTACAGCGTGGTGCAGCATGAAACGGATGAGCTTCTGGGGACGGCGAGCTGCATTTCCACCCAGGGGGCGTCGCTTACGAATGCCTGTGGCACAGGGTCGAATACGGCAGCTGCGATCGATCTCTTTCGCTACAACAGCGCCGGCAATCTTGCCATGAACAACGCTCTGGCCAGCGTTGCGCCCGGCGCGTATTTCTCTTATGACCAGGGCGTGACGAACGGTGCCGCCGGTGCTACTTTCAATACCTTATCCAATGGTCATGACTATGCGGATTTCACTCAGAATTGCGCGCACGTGCAGGATGCGGTTGCCTGCCTGGGTACCGTCCTGAATATCACCTCAGATGGCAATGCGGAAATCAATATGCTGAACGCCGTCGGCTATAATACCAACGCCACGCCCGAACCGGGCACGTGGCTGCTGCTGGGTGGCGGGCTGATAGGCCTGGCGGGGGGCCGAAAGCGCTTTTCACAGCAGTAAGTCCCGGTCAATTCCTGAGGTAGTTTCATCACCTGTATTCGCCCGTTTCGGGAGACAATATTCGTCTCCTGAAAGGGGCTTTTCTTTTTTCCCCCGAAGTGCTTGACCCCGCCATCCATATCTGCCAAAATTTGGTAACAGGCAAACAAAAGGCGAATATGGGTACGGTGGCACAGCTCCGCGAAATCGCGCCGGGGTTTTTAAAACGTGAGGATAAGGGCCGGCTTTCCACGGGCATTCCGGCCATGGATCAACTGACTTCGGGTGGCATTGCGCGCGGCACGCTGACGGAGATTTGCGGGCCGGTTTCAAGCGGTCGGACCTCATTTTTGCTGGCTCTGCTGGGGGCGGCTACAAGGCAGGGGGAGTGCTGTGCGTGGATCGATGGCGCAGGGAGTTTCGATCCGCAATCGGCCTTTGATGCCGGGGCGGATCTTGACCGGATCCTCTGGGTGAATTGCTCTGGCAATACCGAACATGCGCTGAAGGCCGTGGATCTGCTGACGCAGGGCGGCGGCTTTGGGCTGGTGGTGCTGGATCTGGCGGATGCACCGGAGCGGGACCTTCGGCGGATATCCATGGCCTCCTGGTTCCGTCTGCGCCATGCCGCCGAACGGACCGGTGCGGCGCTGGTGGTGGCGGAGACGGCGATTCATGCGCGGTCGTGCTCTTCGCTGCAGATTGAGATGAAGCGGAAGCGGCCGGTTTGGACGGGCAAACTGCTGCATGGCATGGAGACGGAGGCGGAGAGCCGGAAGCATTACCGTTCGCAAACGGCGGAATTTACGGCGCTGGCATGTCTGGCCTGTAAAGAGGTGGGGTGAATGTACGCCTGTCTGCATGCGCCGGGAAATCTGCCGTTGTTGCTGGAGTGCGCGCGGTTCTTCTCGCCGCATATCGAAGAGATTGACGAAGACACGGTCGTGTTCGACGTGCGCGGTCTCGCTTCGCTGTTTGGGCCACCGGAGCAGTTGGCGGAAGCGATGGAGCGGCGGGTGGGAGTGGCGGCCAACATCGCGATTGCCGCCAATCCGGATGCGGCGATTCATGCGGCGCATGGGCGGCGCGGCGTGACGGTGATCGCGCCGGGGCGTGAGGAGGACGCGCTGGCGCGGTTGCCGGTAAATCTGCTCTGCGCGTCGGCCGGTACGGCGGAATTGCTGGAGTTGTGGGGAATTCGCACTTTCGGAGAGTTTGCGAAGTTGCCGCCGCTGGGCGTGGCGGCGCGGTTGGGCGAGGAGGGTGTTCGGTTGCAGCGGCTTGCGCGCGGCGATGGCGGGCGGCAGTTGCGTCCGATTGAAGATCCGCTGCAGTTTGAAGAGGCGATGGAACTGGAGTATCCGGTGGATCTTCTGGAGCCGTTGTCCTTCATCCTGTCGCGGTTGCTGAATGAAGTGTGCCGTCGGCTGGGAGCACGGTCGCTGGCAACAAACGAAATCCGCCTGCTGCTGACGCTGGAAAAAGCGCCGGAACATGCCGTGATGGTGCGGCTGCCGGTGCCGATGCTGGATCCTGCGGGGTTCCTCAAAATGCTGCAACTGGAACTAAGCGGGCATCCGCCGGCGGCACCGGTGCTGAAGGCGAAGCTGGCGGCTGAACCGGTGAAGCCGCGCCGCACGCAGCAGGGCTTGTTTGTGGCGATGTCGCCGGAGCCGGAGAAGCTGGAGCTGACGATTTCGCGGTTGCGGCATCTGACGGGGCCAGACAAAGTAGGGGCGGTGGCGATTGTGGATACGCATCGTCCGGATAGTTTTGCGATGCGGGCGTTTGCGCCGGGGGTGGGTACGTGCCAGGGGGTGGGGGCGCCTGCGCGATTGTCGCTGCGTCGGTACCGGCCGGCGAAGTATGCGCAGGTGGTGCTGGAGCGGGAGCGGCCCGCGCGTATTTCATCGCCCGTGGTGAATGGGGCGATTGCGGTGGCGAAGGGGCCGTGGCGGAGTTCGGGCGACTGGTGGAGCGCGGAACCGTGGAATCGCGATGAGTGGGATGTGGAGGCCACGCATGGCGGGTTGTATCGGCTTTATCACGAGTTGGATTCGCGGCGATGGTTTGTGGAGGGGAGTTATGACTGAAGAAAATTATGGCCACAGATGGACACAGATGAACACGGATAAGAAAACGCAAAATCATGTTTGTTGAATTGCATGCCCGGTCTGCTTTCAGCTTTTTGCGTGGTGCCTGCGTGCCGGAGGATTATGTGGACGCCTGCCTGGCGGCTGGCATTGGCGCCATGGCTTTGACTGATATCGATGGCGTTTATGGCGCGCCCCGGTTGCATCGGGCGGCGAAAAAGCATGGCATACAGGCGCATGTGGGTTGTGAGGTGACCGTTGCAGATGGGAGTCGGTGTACTTTGCTGGCGGAGTCCCGGCTTGGGTATCAGAATCTCTGCCGTCTGATCACGCGCATGAAGCTGCGCGCCGGCACGAAGAATCCGAAACCTGGTCGCGAGCCTGCCGCGCTGGCGGAGGAGTTGGCGGAATTCGCCGGCGGGTTGATTTGTCTGACGGGCGGCGAAGAGGGTGCGCTGGTTCGTTCGCTGAAGCGCGGGCAGGGGGAGAAGACGCTGGAGGGGCTGGTGCGGACGTTCGGACGAGAGAACGTTTATGTGGAGTTACAGCGGCATTTTGATCGCGAAGAGGAAGCGCGCAACCAGGCGGTGATGGAACTGGCGCGTCGGCTGCAATTGCCGCTGGTGGCGACTAACGGTACTTGCCATGCGACGCTGGCGCAGCGGCAGGTGCTGGATGTTTTCACCTGCCTGCATCACAAGACCACGCTCGCCGGGGCGGGGCGTCTGCTGGCGCGCAATTCCGAGCGGCATTTGAAGGGCGCGAGGGAAATGTCGGCGCTGTTTGCGGATGTTCCGGAAGCCATCGTGAACACGCGGGTGATTTCGTCGCGGCTGCGTTTCACGCTGGAGGATCTGGGATATCGGTTTCCGGAGTATCCGCTGCCACCTGGCGAAACGGTGGAATCGCTGCTCTGGAAGCTGACCGATGAGGGCGCGCGCCGCCGCTACATTCCCTATTACGACCGGGCGCGGCAGCAGATTGAAAAAGAACTGGCGCTGATCAACAAGCTGAAGCTGGGCGGGTACTTTCTGATTGTCTGGGACATTGTGCGGTTCTGCCGGGAGAAGGGGATTCTGTGCCAGGGAAGGGGGTCGGCAGCGAACAGCGCGGTCTGCTACTCACTCGGCATTACTGCGGTGGACCCGGTGGGGATGGATCTGTTGTTCGAGCGGTTTCTTACGGAGGAGCGCGGTGAGTGGCCGGATATCGATATCGATCTGCCGAGCGGCAAAAAGCGCGAAGCGGCCATCCAGTATGTGTATGAGCGGTACGGGAAGCTGGGCGCGGCGATGACGGCGAATGTGATTACGTATCGCGGCAAGCTCGCCGCGCGCGAGGCGGGGAAGGTGCTGGGCTTCGACGTTTCCACGCTGGCCGAGGGCGCTGAAGCGCTGGCCGCGAAGGTTGCGGTTTCGCCGCGAGCCCGCAAATTTCTGGAGATTGTGGAGTCGCTTCAGGATCTGCCTCGTCATCTGGGCCAGCATTCCGGCGGCATGGTGATTTGTCAGGGGCAGCTCGATTCGGTGGTGCCGCTGGAGCACGCCTCCATGCCGGGCCGCGTGGTGGTGCAGTGGGATAAGGACGATTGCGCCGATATGGGGATCATCAAGGTGGATCTCCTGGGGCTCGGCATGATGGCGCTGCTCGAAGAGTGTCTGGTGCTGATCAAAGATCACTGGCGCGAGACGATCGACCTTGGTCGCCTGCCGGAGAACGATCCGAAGGTTTATCAAACGCTTTGCAGGGGCGATACGATCGGCATGTTTCAGGTGGAGAGCCGCGCTCAGCAGGCCACGCTGCCGCGGTTGCGGCCGGTAAATTTTTACGATCTGGTGGTGGAAGTGGCGCTGATCCGGCCGGGGCCGATTGTGGGCCAGATGGTGCATCCTTATCTGCGGCGGAGGGCGGGGAAGGAGCCGGTGGATCCGCTGCATCCTCTGCTGGAGCCTGTGCTGCGACGGACGCTGGGCGTGCCGTTGTTTCAGGAGCAGTTACTCAAGATGGCCATGATTGCGGCGAGTTTTTCCGGTGGCGAGGCGGAGGAATTGCGGCGCGCGATGGGCTTCAAGCGCTCGGAGCAGCGCATGAAAGAGATCGAAGTGAAGCTGCGGGCGGGGATGACGCGGAACGGGATTGGCGCGGAACAGCAGGATCGGATTGTGCAGTCGATCACGTCGTTCGCGTTGTATGGGTTTCCGGAATCTCATGCGGCGAGTTTCGCGCTGATCGCGTATGCGAGCGCGTATTTCAAGTGTCACTATCTGGCGGCGTTTACGTGCGCGTTGCTGAACAATCAGCCGATGGGTTTCTATTCGCCGGCGGTGATTGTGAAGGACGCGCAGCGACATGGATTGAGGGTGTTACCGGTGGAGGTGAATATTTCGGAGTGGGATTGCACGATTGAGGGCGAGACGAAAATCCTGCGGCTGGGGTTGCGGTATGTGCGAGGGCTGCGGGCTACTTCGGGTCGCGCTGTTGCGGCGGCGAAACCTTTTCGCGATGTGGATGATCTGGCGCATCGTGTACCGGAACTGAATCAGGCGGAACTGGAGATGCTGGCGGGAGTGGGGGCGCTGGCGAAATTGCAGACAGAGCATCGCCGGGATGCGCTTTGGAAGGCCGCGCGCGCGGGTCGTGCGACGGGTCCGCTGCTCGAAGAAGTCCCGGAGCGCGATCCCTCCGCGCCTTTGCTGCAGATGTCGACGCATGAGCGCCTTGCCGCAGATTACAAGGGTACGAGTTTAACGATCGGACGGCATCCGATGCATTATCACCGAGAGGAGTTAATCGAAATGGGAGTGACGCCGGCACGAGATCTGGCCAGTGTGCCAAACGGAAAGACGGTGCGCGTGGCGGGGTGCGTGATTGTGCGGCAACGCCCGGGCACGGCGAAGGGCGTGATGTTTCTGAGTATGGAGGATGAGACGGGGATCGCGAACATCGTAGTGATGCCGGATCGGTTTGAGGAGGACCGGCTGACGATTGTGACGTCGCCGTATCTGATGATTGAGGGGAAAGTGCAGAATGTGGATAACGTGATTCACGTGCAGGCGCGGAAGATTGTGCGGCTGGAGGCGGCGATGCCTGCGATGCGGTCGCACGATTTCCGGTGAGGTGTTCCGTCAGGTTGTGTTGTTGCGTCAGGTTGTTGCTTCCGGTGTTTCCATTGTGTAAACTTTAGAGGTGAGAGTGATCAGCCGAAAGGCCATCCGGGAATTTGCGCGAACGCATCCGGATGCGCTGCCTTCACTGTCGAACTGGTATGCAATCACAAGGCGGGCAGTATGGAAAACCCTTGCCGAACTGCATGCGGATTTTTCGAGCGCCGATATGGTCGGACTCCGAACAGTGTTCAACATCGCAGGTAACAAATACCGGCTGATCGCCCGTGTCAACTACCGCAGCAATAAAGTCTTCATCCTGGCGATCGTGACACACGTCGAGTATGCGAAAGGAAAATGGAAATAGCCATGCCATCCCGTACAACGCGCCGCGAGGCACTCAATCCTGACGTTTACCTGGAGCTGCTGCGGCAGGCTCTGCCCATCCCACCCCGGACGGAAGCCGATAATGAACGGCTGATCGAGCTGCTTTCGGGTATCGACGAACGTGAAAGCCAAACGGCGGAAGAAGCGGCTTTCGCCGAGCTGTTAGCCATTGTGATCGAAGACTTTGAGAATCGGCACTACAGCCTGCCGCCGGTGCCGCCCCATCTGGCTATCCGGGCGTTGATGGAGGATCGGGGGCTTCAGCATAAAGATATTGCCGGAGTGGTCGGCAATAAGGGCCTGACGACCGAAATCATCGCTGGTCGTCGGAAGATCTCAAAAGCGGTGGCGAAGCGGTTGTCCAGCCATCTGTCAGTGCCGGTGGAACTGTTCCTGTAAACGTCGAAATGCGAATCCCGATGACAGATATTGAAATGAATTCTGTGGGGCCATGCTGGAGGACCTTCCGGAAGCTGGCTTGGTGCGCGGTCAGGTAGGTACCGTAGTGGAAACCTGGGCTCCTGGCGTCTATGAGGTCGAGTTCTGCGATGACAGCGGGAAGTCCTATGCGATGGTTGCTTTGAAAGCCGGGCAACTTTTGCCGTTACATCACCAACCAGTGCATCGGGCCGCTTAAGCCCTCTGGTGCTAATCATTCCCCGCTCAAGTTGCCGTTTTTGTCGATATGAACGGGCTGCACAACTCGCAGGGGAATGCCAAGCAGGTAGCGCGCGTGACGGCGTTCGCCCGCGCGGGTCAGGGCACCCTTCTCCGTCAGATCCGCTAAGTCGCGTGTTGCCGTCGCCGGAGATGCTCCGGTGATCGTTGCGTAGTTACCGGCGCTCAGTCCGCCTCTAAAACCGTCCGGACCCTCTCGCAACATGCGAAGCAGCGCCTTTTCCTGACGGGTGTTGAGGTGCCCCCGGAGTTTGTCGAGGAGTCTGGTCTTATCGAGCAGGAACTCGACCTGTGCCTCCATGCGCTGCTGAGCTTCCAGCGCAATCTCCGCGAACCAGCAGAGCCATGGCGTCAGTTCGATCTCTTTGTTCGCTGCTTCCAGTGCCGCGTAATACGACTTTCGCCGAATGAGAATGGTGGCGGCGAGCGCGGTGAGGGCAGGTTGCCCTGATGGCAGGGTCAATGCTTTTGCCGAAATCGCGCGTCCAATCCGGCCATTGCCGTCTTCGAAGGGATGGATCGATTCAAAATAGATGTGCGCGATTCCAGCCCCGGTCAAGGCGGGCAGGGGATTGCTCCCGTCCGGAGCCGTGCGCTGAAACCACTTCACGAAGCGAGCCATTTCCTTAGGCACTTTGGCCGATGGCGGCGCTTCAAAGTGCACCTTTGGGGAATAGAGTGCGCCTGAAACCACCTGTATGGGCGTGGTATCGGTTCGGTAGCTACCGATCTTTCTGAGGTCGCTGCGGCCATTCATGAGCATCCTGTGCCATGCGAAGAGCGTGCCTTCGGAGAGCGGAGCGGAGAAGGTGCGGTACAGATCGACCATCATTTCCGCGACGCCTTGTTCCGCTGGTTTCACCCGGCGATGATCCGTCGCAAACCCGAGTTGCCTGCGGATGGAGGACTGGACGCTAACGCGGTCCAGAATTTCGCCTTCGATCTCGGAGGTCGTGATCGCTTCCGTGCTGATGGCGTCAATCGTCAGTTGGTCGCGATCCTCAGCGACCAGGTGCCGGGCCATGCCGTCAAACGCGCCACTGCCGACCAGAAAGCGATCTTCTGCTTTCCGCAGGCGGTCTGCATCCCAGGTGAAATTGGGCCAGTCGGGAATCTGCCAGTTCCAGGTCATGAGCGATAGTCTGTTATTCTATCGATCATAATATATCATGTTTTTGAGCGATACAGATGCGCCCTATCGCTCGCACGCGCAGCTTAGCCGGAAATGCCTTGGCGTACCGGCATCGGTGGTGCCGGATACCGGCCAAACTTCAGGTTCCAGTAAGACCAGGAGCGGGCGTCGAACACGCCGGGCGGCGCATGCTCCAGGGCTTCACGAAACGCGTCCTGCCCCGCCTCGTTCTGCGCCGTCAGGATGTCGGACACGGTTCCGTAGGTCATGACGTGCGCCAGAAAATGCACCGGATCGGCAAGTGTTTCCTCCGGTTGTTTAAACCAGACGACACGGGCTGCAACATTCAGTAATTCCGGCTTTGGAGGGAAGGCTTTCACGGCGTTCTCCCGGCTTCGTTGCGCGAAAGGAAAGGTGTCAGGACAGGCAGGCGGGCGATCTCGACCCCTGCCACCGCCTGGCTCAGTCGCTGCCGGATGTCAGCTGGAAGCTGTGGCAAATCGTCGAAGAAAGACAGGGCTTTCATCGTAATCACCGGATTCAAGGTGCGTCCGTAGACGACAGTACCCGCGGCAAGCATCGTTGCAAGGTCCATCCCGGTCCGCAGCAGAGCGTCGATATCGAGATAGTCTTTCGCTTCGGCACGAGCCTGCACAACGGCGGCCATTGTGCCTGCGATGTCCAGCAAAGATGCCACCGCGAGTTGCATCCCTTCAATCGCATCCGGCGGCTGCACTTTTCCGAGGCCGAGTCCGCCGAAGAAGGATATGAGTACCGGGCCATCGCGATCGATGCGGCAGGTCAGTGTGTCGGGTGCCACCTGGAGCCTCTCGGCTCCCTTGAGATAGGGAAGTTGCGCGGCCAGTCGTTCTGCATCGAACGGCGCGTTTGAGAAAAAGTCGAAATCCACTGAGGTTCGGTGGCCAAGTCGCAGGGCAAGGGCGGTGTCCCCGTACAGGATAAGATCGGCAGGTGTGGCGCTCAGTTCCGGCCATAGGACTCGCTGCGGCGCGGGCAGGATGCCGAGGTTGGGCGCGAATGACATGACATCGTATTGATAGCGTATTTCCATCAGGAAAGCCACTGGAGAGCCACTGCCGCTACCCAACCCACCACCCCATGTTGTGTACAACCAACCCCTTGTACTACAATAGAATTTCTGGTTACTGCCCGGGTGCGGAAGTGTGCGCCTGAGCGTCCCACGAGGTTCAAGAGACTCCAAATGAATGCAATTATCGAAACCGGTGGAAAGCAGTTCCGCGTCACCCCGGGTGACATCCTCCGTATCCCCAAAATAGAAGCCGAACCCGGCGCTGAAATCGCGCTCGGTAAAGTTCTGGCCGTGTTCCCGGATTCGGGCGCGCTGGTCACGGGCGAAGCGGCCGGCACGGCGCGTGTGAACGCGACCGTTTCCGCACACGACAAAGGCGAAAAGATTCTGGTCTTCAAGTTTAAGCGCAAAAAGCAGTACAAGCGCACGCAGGGACACCGTCAGGATTACACGGAGGTCCGCATCCGCGATATCGTCGCCTAAGCCTTCGGGCCAAGCTTCGAATCTGCGTGAGAGGAATTTTTCATGGCACATAAAAAAGGTTTAGGCAGTTCCAAAAACGGGCGCGATTCCTGCGCACAGCGGCTGGGCGTGAAGCGCTTTGGCGGGCAGTTGGTGTCGGGCGGATCCATTCTCGTGCGTCAGCGCGGGACACCCTTCAAGCCGGGCGTCAACGTTGGTCTGGGTTCGGACGATACGTTGTTTGCCAAGGTGACCGGCGTCGTTGAGTTTCGCGACCGCGGGCGCATGGGCAAGTTCGTCAGCATCATCGCCTCCGAATAATTGCGATTCCATCCTTATCCGGCCGCTGATCTGCTCGCGCAGAACGGCGGCCTTTTTCTTTTGTCAGATCTGAAAGCCGGAAACCATGTTAGTTGATGAAGTAAAAATTACAGTGAAGGCCGGCGACGGCGGTAATGGCTGTCTTGCGTTTCGTCGCGAGAAGTTCGTGCCCCGCGGCGGTCCGAGCGGCGGCGATGGCGGCAGGGGTGGTGACATCCACATGGTCGCCACCGTGCACCGCAACACGCTGCTCCACTTCCGGTTCAATCCCGAATACACTGCCCAGCGCGGTCGCCACGGCGAAGGCAGCAACCGTACCGGCCACGAAGGCCAGGGTGTCACCATTCAGGTCCCTGTTGGGACGGTGGTTTTCGACTTTGAAACCGGCGAACAGCTTTTTGATTTCACCGAAGACGGACAGACCTGGCTCGCTGCCAAGGCGGGTCGCGGCGGTCGCGGCAACGCACGCTTTACTTCCTCTACCCACCAGGCTCCGACCGAGCATGAAGATGGCAAACCCGGTGAATTCAAGACTTTACGGCTGGAACTGAAACTGTTGGCTGATGTCGGTCTGGTCGGCTACCCGAACGCTGGCAAGTCCACTTTGATCTCCCGTATTTCAGCGGCGCGACCGAAGATTGCCGATTATCCGTTCACTACGCTCGAACCGAATCTCGGTGTCGTGCAGCTGCCCGGCGACCGCAGCTACGTGGTAGCCGATATCCCCGGTCTCATTGAAGGTGCACATGAGGGCAAAGGACTGGGCATCCAGTTTCTGAAGCATGTGCAGCGCTCGAAGGTGCTGGCGCATCTGGTCGATATGTCGGAAACCGGGCGCGATCCGAAGCATGATTTCGAAACGCTCATGACCGAGCTGGAGAAATTCAGCCCGGATATGGCGAAGAAGCCGATGCTGGTAGTCGCCAGCAAGATGGACGTCTCGCAGGATCCGAAGAAGCTGGCCGCGCTCAAGCGGCTCGCGAAGAAGTTGGGGTTGCCGTTCTTCCAGATTTCCAGCGCCACGGGGCAGGGTATTGACGAGCTCAAGTTTGCTCTGGCCGAGCGGGTCCTGGCGACGGATGAGGCTGTGGCGGAGACGGACGAAGCCTCGGTCTAATTCGGCCTTCACACAAGGGACGTTAGGATGGAAGACAGATGAACGTCCTGACGTCCGAAGAAGTCCGGGTGCTTGGTGTCTTGTTGGAAAAAGAAGCGACTACGCCGGAGTATTATCCCCTCACGCTGAACAGCCTGATCGCCGCTTGTAATCAGAAGAC
The DNA here is from genome assembly GCA_903875575.1 of uncultured Acidobacteriia bacterium. Lineage (GTDB taxonomy): Bacteria > Acidobacteriota > Terriglobia > Bryobacterales > Bryobacteraceae > BOG-234. The sequence continues at coordinate 15,579 of CAIQWJ010000020.1, forward strand.
GAACCGCTGGCCCGTCACGGAGTATGACGAGGGCGACGTCCACATGGCGCTCCACGGCTTGCGTGCGAAAGGCATGGCCGCCGAGATTATCGGCAGCGGACGCGTCTCGAAATTCGCCCAGCGCTACACCGAAAAACTGAACATGGGGCGGCGGGAATCGGCCATTCTCTGCGTACTGCTGCTGCGCGGACCGCAAACGCTGGGTGAAATCAAAGGCCGGACGGAACGCGTCTACAGCTTTGCCGACCTGGAAGAAGTAGAACTCGTGCTCCAGAAACTCGCGGCGCGGGAAGACGGCGCGTTGACGCAGAAACTGGCCGCCGCGCCCGGGATGAAGGAGCCTCGCTGGGCGCAATTGCTCGGTGGTCCCGTTGAACTCACCGCCACTGCGCATGTTCGCGAAGGCGGCAGTTCGGATCGCGTTGCCGCGCTCGAAGAAGACATGGCCCGCCTGCGCGAGGAAGTCGCGGAACTGCGTCGACGACTCGACGAAGTCCTCAATTGATCTGCACCACCGTAGTGGCATAATCGTCTGGTGCGAATCTTCGTCCCCACGCTGCTGACGGCTCTCGTTTCCCTGCCGTTATTTGCGGCCTCACAGACGGCGCTCGACCGTTACGTCGCAGCCCCTGACCCCAACTATAAATACGATCTGGTGAAGAGCCTGCCAGGCAAAGGCTTCACGGCGTACGTCTACGATCTGACCTCGCAGAAGTGGCGCAGCGAGAAGGATGTCGATCACCCGATCTGGCACCACTGGCTCACCATCGTGATCCCGGACAAAGTGGAAAAATCGACTGGCTTCGTATTCCTCGGGGGCGGTTCTATCACCAGCGGTGCGCCGGATGCCCCGGACGCCATGGTCGCTTCCATAGCCACGGCCACGAACAGCGTCACAGCGGCCCTCAGCGGTATCCCGAATGAACCTCTGACCTTTACAGGCGAGAGCAAGTCGCGCAACGAAGATGCCGCCATCGTGTACACCTGGGACAAGTTCATGCGCGGTGGCGACGAAACCTGGCCGCTGCGCCTGCCCATGACCAAGGCCGCGGTTCGCGCCATGGACACAGTGACGGCCGTGGCGAAGACAAAGGGTTTCACCGTGGATCATTTCGTGGTTTCGGGTGCTTCGAAACGCGGCTGGACCACATGGACCACGGCTGCGGTCGACAAGCGCGTCATCGGTATTGTTCCGATCGTGATCGACGTTCTTAACGTGCAGAAATCGCTGGAGCACCACTACGCCGCGTACGGTTCGTGGTCGGTGGCGTTGCAGGACTACATCGACATGAAGACCTTCGATTGGCTTGGCACGCCGCAGATGAAGAAGCTCATGGCGATTGAAGATCCCTATTCTTATCTGGACCGTCTGACCATGCCGAAGTACATCGTCAGCGCCGGCGGTGACCAGTACTTTCTCCCGGACTCCTCGCAGTTCTACTGGAAGGATCTCAAGGGCGAAAAGAGCCTCCGGTATGTTCCCAACGCGAAGCACGATTTGAATGGTTCAGATGCCCGCGAGTCTGTCGCGTCTTTCTATGCCGAGATCGTGAATGATGAGCCGCGTCCGCAAGTGGAGTGGAGCTTCGAAAAGGACGGTTCGATCCGTATGAAGGCGATCACGAAGCCAACCCAGGTCCTCATGTGGAAGGCCAACAATCCGAAAGCACGCGATTTCCGTCTGGATATCATTGGCAAGGCCTACACCAGCACGGTTCTGGGGGATGCCGGTGGTGGTGTCTACACCGCGAAAATCGATAAGCCCGAGCCTGGGTTTACCGCCTTCTTCATTGAAGCCACCTTCGCCACGAAGACGCTGCCCATCAAGATCACCAGTGGAGTTCGCGTGACGCCGGATACGCTGCCCTTCGGCGCGCCGCCGCGAAAGAAGAACTAGAACATGCCCGAATCCAAATACAACGGCCGTCGCGCCGTCACCATTGAGAACGCCAACCTTCATGTCATCGTGCTCCCCGGTGGTGGACACATTGCCGGCATTGTGGACAAACGCTCCGGCGTGAATCCTCTCTGGAGCCCGCCCTGGAAATCGGTGGACCCTGTGACTTTCGATTCCGCAAAGAATCCGGAGTTCGGCACGGGCAGCGACGCGCGTCTGCTGGCGGGCATCATGGGCCACAATCTTTGTCTGGATATTTTCGGCGGGCCTTCGGCGGAGGAAGAGGCCTCGGGGATTACACCGCACGGCGAAGGCTCGGTGGTGGCGTTCGATGTGACCGAAGGCAACGGTCAGTTGACCATGAGAGCACTCATGCCACTCGCGCAGATCCATTTTGAGCGCAGGATCGAACTGCATGGCAATGCGGTACGCATCGTGGAATCGGCGGAGAGCCTGGCCGCCTTCGACCGGCCCATTGGCTGGACGCAGCACGTGACTCTTGGGCCGCCGTTCCTCGAAAACGGGAAGACGCAGTTCCGCGCTTCGGCAGGTAAATCGAAGGTGTTCGAAAGCGAGTTCGGCACGGACGCTTACCTGAAGACCGGTGCCGAGTTCGAGTGGCCGCTGGCTCCGGGCAAAGACGGCACTTACAAAGATCTTCGCGTGATGAACCTGGCCCCGGTTTCGAGCGGCTACACGGCGCATGCGATGGACGAGAGCCGGGAGACGGCCTTCTTTACCGCCTGGAGTCCAACCAGCAAGGTTTCCGTGGGCTACATCTGGAAGCGGGCTGATTTCCCGTGGCTCGGCATCTGGGAAGAGAACCGCAGTCGCACAGGCAGTCCGTGGAACGGCGTGAGCCTCACCCGCGGCATGGAGTTCGGCGCGTCCCCGTATCCGGAGAGCCGGAAGGAAGCCGTCGAACGCGGGCGCATGCTGGGAGTACCGACATTCCGATGGCTGCCCGCGGGGACGAGAGTCGAGGCGGAATACTGGGTCATTGTGCAGCAGGCCGACGCGCCCGTGGAAAATCTCGACTGGCCGGCGTAAGCGCTCATTGGATTACGATTCGGTTAAGCATTGACGCCGCGTTTTCGGTCTGGCATAATCGGCATTCGATTCCGAATGTCATTATCGAAAGCCAATAACGTAAAGTTTGCGGAAGATAAAGATCTGTACTCCGGTCTGATCCGGCTGCACGTTCTGCACCATGCCGTCGAGGAGCCGATCTTCGGTCTCGGCATGATGGAAGAACTTGCCCGCCACGGCTATCGCATTAGTGCGGGCACCCTCTATCCGCTGCTTCAACGACTGGAAACGAAGGGCTACCTGCGCTCCACCGAGCAACGCAACGGAAAATCACGACGCAAGGTGTATCGAGCCACCGCACTCGGCAAGAAGGCGCTGGCGGCTGCAAAATCCAAAGTTCGCGAACTTTTCCACGAACTCATGGAGGAAGAATAGCCATGCGGCTTCGCGTTGCTGTTCTGCTGCTGGTCGCAACATCGGCATGGGCACAGGCCCCGTTGACGCTCAGTCAGGCCGTTGACGCCGCGCTGAAGAATTATCCCTCCATCCGCGTCTCTCAGGAACAGATGAACGCAGCCGCCGCCGGTATCCAACTCGCCAGGACCGCGTGGCTGCCCAGAGTGGACGCCATCGCCCAGGAGAACCGCGCTACCCGGAATAACGTGTTCGGCCTGCTGCTTCCGCAAAGCGTCCTGCCGTCTATGTCCGGACCGGTGATTGGTTCGAACAATACGGGCACCGTCTGGGGCAGCGCGTTAGGAGCCACTGCCAGTTGGGAGCCTTTCGATTTCGGTCTGCGCGACGCCGGTGTTGCTGTTGCGGAAGCTTCCCGCGCGCAAGCTGAGGCGACACTGAAACGCAGCCAGTTTGAAGTGGCTTCTGCAACCATTGATTCTTATCTGACACTGGTCGCTGCGCAGGAGCTGGTAAAAGCCTCGCAGGCCGGCATCGATCGGGCCACCGCACTCCTGCGAACCACCCGTGCACAAGCCGACGCCGAATTGCGCCCCGGTGCCGATGCCTCCCGAGCCGATGCCGAACTCGCCCTCGCCAGAACCCAAATGAGCCAGGCGCGGCAAGCCGTTGAAGTGGCCCGCGCCACACTCTCCCGCTTCATCGGAATCCCACCGGAAAAGATCGTGATTTCCGATGCCGGCCTACTTCAATTGCCGGCGACCGACGCCCCTGCCGCAACCGACTTCCACGCCAATCCCATTGCGCTCGAACAAAGCGCCACAGTGGAACAGGCGCAGGCTCAATTGCGTGTCCTGGAACGTTCCTACTTTCCGAAGTTTGCAGTGCAGGGCGCGGCTTATGCACGAGGCACCGGTGCTGCCACGAACGGCGAGCGCCTGGGCGGTGTAAACGGCATGGCACCCACGGTGCAGGATTTCGCGGTCGGCTTCACCGTCACCTTCCCCATCATGGATCTTTCCGCCACGCGCGCCAAAGAGGCCGTGCAGGCCGCCAACATCAAGGCACAGGCTGCCAAAGTCGATCAGATAGTCGTTGACCTGAAAGCCCGCTGGAACATTGCGCAGGCCCAATTGCGCGGCGCAAAAGATGTTGCGCAGAACACGCCCGTACAAGTGACCTCGGCACGCGCTGCGCTGCAACAGGCCACGGCGCGTTATGGTTCCGGCCTCGGCACGATCGACCAGGTCGCTGAAGCGCAGCGCCTCCTCAGTCAGGCTGAGATTGACGATGCTTTATCGCATCTCGCCGTGTGGCGGGCTCTATCAGGCCTGGCCACTGCTGCGGGCGACCTCCGCCCCTTCATGAGCGAGGTGAGCAAGTGAGACTGGTCCTGGCTGCACTTTCGCGACCCATCACAGTAGTCGTCGCGCTGCTGTCCCTGGCGCTCTGTGCATGGCTGGCTCTGCAGCGCATGCCCGTCGACATTTTCCCGCAGGTGGGCGATCCCGCCATTTATGTAGCGCAGCCCTACGGCGGCATGGACGCCGCCCAGATGGAAGGCTACGTCACTTATTACTACGAGTATCACTTCCTTTACATCACCGGAATCGACCGCGTGGAAAGCAAGAGCATTCAGGGCGCCGCGCTCATGAAGCTGATTTTCCATGAAGGCACCAACATGAGTCAGGCCATGGCGGAGGTGGTCGGTTACGTCAATCGCGCCCGCGCCTTCATGCCGCCCGGCACCGTGCCGCCGTTTATCACCCGTTTCGATGCTGGCAGTGTCGCCGTGGGCCAGTTGGTTTTCGACAGCGCCACGCACAGCCGCGCGGAACTTCAGGATTACGCCATCAATCGCGTGCGGCCCCTGTTTGCGACCCTCCCAGGCGTCTCCGCGCCTCCGCCGTTCGGCGGCAGCCAGCGCACCATCGTGATCACGCTCGATCCCGCGAAACTGCACCAATACCGCATGTCGCCCGATGAGGCCATCGCCGCCATTACGAAGGCCAGTGTCGTCATGCCCTCCGGCAACATGTTCACGGGTACGCTGAATCGAATTGCCCGAACCAATTCCGCGCTCGGCGGCAATCTCTCCGAACTCCTGAGTACACCCATCCGTCCGAAAGCAGGCGCGACGGTCTATCTCCGCGACGTCGGCAGCATCGAGAGCGGCAGCGATCTGGTCACTGCTTACGCGCACGTCAACGGCAAGCGCACGGTCTACATCCCGGTCACGAAGCGCTCGGACGCTTCCACGCTCGCCGTCATCGAAGCCGTGAAGGCCGCGATCCCCACCTTCAAAAAAGCCGTGCCGGAAGACGTCGACGTGCGTCTGGAATTCGACCAGTCGCCCTATGTGACCACGTCCATCCGCACGCTTGCCAACGAAGGTCTACTCGGTGCCGCTCTCACCGGCCTCATGGTGCTGATCTTCCTCCGCGACTGGCGCAGTGCTCTGATTGTGGTCCTGAATATCCCGTTCGCTCTGTTGGCAGCCGTGGTCCTTCTTTGGGCCACAGGCCAGACAATCAACATCATGACTCTCGGCGGCCTCGCGCTCGCCGTGGGCGTGCTGGTCGACGAAGCGACCGTGACCATCGAGAACATCCACAGTCAGCGCCACGCCGGCGGATCTTTAGCGCGTGCCGTCTTCGACGCCTCGAAGCAAACAGCCCTCGCCCGCTTGCTCTCCATGCTTTGCGTCTTAGCCGTCTTCGTGCCGTCTTTCTTCATGGTTGGCGTCGCCCGTCAGTTGTTTGTTCCGCTGTCGCTCGCAGTTGGTTTCGCGATGATCGCGTCGTATTTGCTTTCCAGTAGTTTGGTGCCGGTATTCTCTGTGTGGCTGATGAAGAAAGCGCCCGCGCAGTCCAAAGGGCCGAGCCTCTTCGACAGGTTCCGTGCACTCTACGAACGTGGCCTCGGCGCATTGCTGCGGTTCCGCTGGGTGTTAGTGCCAATCTACCTGATCGCGGCCTGTGCCATCGTTTACACGCTCCTTCCGCAGATGGGCACGGAGATCTTCCCGGAATCGAATTCCGCCCTCATGCGGATCCGCCTGCGCGCTCCCACAGGCACCCGCGTCGAAGAAACGGAGCGCATCGTGCTGCGCGCCCTCGACGCGATCAAACGCGATGCCGGCGCTGACAACATCTCCATCACCAGCGATTTCGTCGGCGTCGTGCCCTCCAGCTACCCCGTCGATCTCATCCACCTCTTCACCAGCGGGCCTCAGGAAGCCGTCATTCAGGTCGCCCTGAAGCCAACCGTGCAGGGCGGGGAAGCGCTCCGCGAGCGACTCCGCGCCGGACTCGTCAAAGATCTCCCCGGCGTCGGCGTCTCTTTTGAAGCTGGCGACATCGTGAGTCAGGTCATGGGTTTCGGCTCGCCAACGCCCATCGAAGTTGCCGTCATGGGGACCAGCCTCCCCGATGACCTTGCCTTCGCGCAGAAGATCCAGACGGAACTAGCGAAGCTGAACTTCCTGCGCGATCTCCAGTTCGCCCAGGCCATCAGCTACCCTACGCTCGATATCAACATCGACCGCGAACGCGCCGGCCAGTTTGGCCTGACCATGACGGACGTGGCCCGCTCAGTCGTGCCAGCCACCTCGTCCTCGCGCTTCACACAGCCCAACTACTGGCGCGACCCCGCTTCCGGTAATGCGTTCCAGATCCAGGTCCAGTTGCCGCAAAACCAGATGCAGAGTCCGGAACAGGTGGGCAACATTCCAGTGATGGAAGAAGGCCGCGGGGATACCCGCCTCTCCGATGTTGCGACGATGAAGAACGGCACCATTCCTGGTCTGATCGAACGTAACAACGGGCAGCGCGTCATCAGCCTGACGGCGAATCTCCACGGCAAAACACTGGGCGAAGCGGCCCCGATCCTTCGGGCTGCCGTAGCCAAAGCAGGTGCTGCACCGCGGGGCGTCACTGTCGTCTGGCGTGGTCAACTTCCTGCACTCGACCAAACGAGTTCCGGCCTGCGAACGGGTCTGCTGCTCGCAGTACTCGTGATCTTTCTGCTGCTGGCCGCGAACTTCCAGTCGCTCAGGCTGGCGCTGGCCATCGTCCTGACCATCCCCGCTGTGCTGAGCGGCGTTCTCCTCATGTTGAAGTTCACCGACACCACGCTGAACATCCAGTCGTTCATGGGCGCGATCATGGCCATCGGCATCGCTGTAGCGAATTCCATCCTGCTGGTCAGTTTCGCCGAACGCATCCGGCATGAAGGCAAGCCTCTCCTTGAAGCCGCCTCCGAAGGCGCAGGCAGCCGACTCCGCGCCATCCTGATGACGGCCTTCGCCATGACCTGCGGCATGATCCCCATGGCCATTGGTGCGGGAGAAGGCGGTGGACAGGCCGCGCCACTCGGTCGCGCTGTCATCGGAGGTCTGATCGTCTCCACGTTGGCCACTCTCACGATCCTGCCTTCTATTTATGCTGTATTGCAGACGCGCGTTTCCACCGCGTCCGCATCACTGAATCCGAACGACCCCACGAGCCGCTACTATGAACCTGTCGAAAACCACTAAAGCGGGCCTGGTGCCCGCGGTTTGTTTCAGCCTGCTGGCCCTCGCGGCCCCCGCCGCAGCCCAGAAAATCGAATACGTCTCCGTCGTCTCGAAACCTGTGACCCGCTCTGCCGACCTACCCGGCGAATTCCAGCCGTGGCTGTCCGTCTCACTACACGCCCGCGTGGCTGGCTACGTCGAAAAGGTCGCGGTGGATCGCGGTTCCTTAGTCAAACAAAACGACACTCTCGCAGAACTCTCCGCGCCCGAAATCACCGCGCACATTACCGAGGCCGAGGCACGGCTTCAGGCGTCCGATGCAGATCGCCAGCAGGCTGAAGCGCAACTCGCCGCCACCCAGAGCACTTACGACAAACTGAAGAAAGCTTCCGAAACGCAGGGCGCTGTCGCGGGCAATGAACTCGTGCAGGTGCAGCGACAGATTGAGGCCCAACAGTCGCTGATCCAGTCGCGCCGTCGCCTGACGGAAGCCGCCACCGCCGTCCTGCGCGACCTGCGCCAGCAGCAGAGTTACCTTCAGGTGGCAGCGCCTTTCGATGGCGTGGTGACAGAGCGCCTGATCCATCCCGGAGCGCTGGTCGGTCCGGGCAACGACGTTCCGCTCTTAACCCTGCAACAGCTTTCGAAGCTGCGCCTTGTAGTGGCCGTGCCGGAAGAGTATTCCGGGAACATCCCGCAGGGCGCGAAAGTATCGTTCAAAGTTCCGGCTTTCCCTGAACGGGCGTTTTCAGCTACCATCGCGCGGAACTCTCACACGCTGGAGCCAAAGACCCGCACCCTGATTATTGAACTCGATGTCACGAACACCGACGGCGCACTGGCACCCGGCATGTATCCGACCGTGAGTTGGCCTGTGCGCAGGGCAGGGAACGCGCTGATGGTTCCCGCCACCGCCGTTGTCAGTACCACGGAACGCACCTTCGTCATTCGGAATCATGCAGGCAAGGCTGAGTGGGTAAATGTGAAGAAGGGCGCAACTGAAGGCGATCTGGTGGAAGTGACCGGAGCCCTGAGTGCCGGAGATTCGGTCACCAAGCGGGCGTCCGACGAAACGCGTGACGGCTCGGCCTTGCCAGCAAAGTAGCCAGACACCGTTTATCCGGACCTCGTAGTGAAGTCCGGTATAGTGGGGGAAACCGATGCCTTCCGCGACTTCCGAACAGTCTCTGCGATGCCTGGTAGACGCGATCATCACCAACAACGACAAGCTCTTCTCTGAACTCATGGCTGCGTCGGCAGGGCTTGCGACCGCCAGCTTCTCTCAGGGAGCGACACGCCAGGCGGCGAGCCCGGCCTCGAACTTCATTGAAGAAATCGGCCATTGTATCTATTCCGGCGATACTGCGTTACATTTCGCGGCCGCTGCTTACCGCCACAAAATGGCGGAACAACTCATCAAGGCGGGAGCCAACGTCCGGGCGAAGAACCGGCGTGGCAGCGAACCTCTTCACGCAGCGGCCTTCGGGAATCCTGACTCGCCCCGCTGGAACCCGGCTGCGCAAATCGCCACGATCTCGTATCTCATCGGAGCCGGAGCCGATCCAAACACGCCGAACATGGACGGCGCAACTCCCCTGCATCGCGCCGTCCGCTCGCGTTGCGCAGCCGCGGTCCGAGCGCTTCTCGACCACGGTGCCGACCCCATGCAACGCAACAAGAACGGCTCCACTCCGCGAGACCTGGCCATGCACAACACCGGTCGCTCCGGCTCCGGTTCGTCTGCGGCCAAAGCGCAGCAACAGGAGATTCTGCGGATACTGGAAGCGTATTGAATCCCGCGACAGCTGTCGCGCGATTGGCGGTCAATGCTACGATTTCAGGCGTGGAAAATATTCACATCCGTCGCACCACTCTGGCCTCGCCCGACGCGGTCCGCCTCATTGCGGCACTCAATGCCGAACTGACGACGATCTATCCCGAACCCGGTGCCACGCATTTCTCGCTCAACGAAGTGCAGGTGGCACCGGGGAGCGGCGCGTTCCTCATCGCCTCTCTCGATGGCGTAGCGGTGGGCTGCGGGGCCGTGCGGAAATACGACGACACAACCGCCGAAATCAAGCGTATGTACGTCGCGCCATCGGCCCGCGGCCAGGGCCTCGGGCGCGCCATTCTTGAAGCGCTGGAGCGCGAAGCGAAACTCATCGGCGCGACAAGAATCGTGTTGGAGACCGGGGCCCGTCTCGCATCTGCGACGAAGCTCTACGAGTCGCTGGGGTACTCGCGCATCCCGCTCTTTGGCGAATACCTTTTGTCGTCGGACTCAAGCCTGTGTTTCGGGAAGTCACTGGCCTGAACGCCACGGAATCAGCCGATCGCCGACCGTGTCCCTCTGGCCGCCGCCCTCTTCCGTGCATAGGTTCCGACATAGTCGAATTGGATGGAACGTGCTTTCCGGAGCCACCGGCGAAGTGCCACCGCATCAGTTGCAACGCCGTCCTGCAGGCTGATCACGGCTGCTTTGTCTTTCCCTGCCGGCCTGAGAAGTGGCTCATCGAAAAGCTGGCCGCTCCAGAACATGAGATTGACACGTCCAGATCGTACGTTGTAGCCCACAACAGGGTTCTCACCAATGAACCAGACAGGGCCCCCGTGCCAGATCCTGCACGTGGCATTGGGCAGGGCTTTATCGATCTGCGCCTGCAGTGTGTCGCATATGGCGCCCTGCGCGGGTGTCTGCAGGCGCGCGAATTCGGCGATGGCGAAGTGCCCGCCCGATTCAGATTGTGATTGCAGTACCTTCATAGTCATTAAAATATCTGATCCGGACGAACTCCGTCGCGGGCGCGTCCCGCAGTCGCCGCGCGACTCATCAACGTCACCGGCAGACGGCGGAGTGTGATTCTGACCGATGCCCTGCGACGCGGGAACCCCGATATGCTTTCCTTACCGTCTCAGCGACAGTTCGAAATGAACGCCTTCCGTCTTCTGCAGGGCGGTCAGGATGCTGGACAGGTTGGCTGCTGACGGACTGCCTTTAGGACCCAGCATGCGCATCAGACTCTTAGCTGGAATCTGAGTCTGCCTCTCGAGATCCTGAAATCCGACGGTTGCGTTGACATAATCACGCAGAACCGACTTGCCGACTGCCAGTTCGCCGTTAATGACGCATTCAACGGCCTCGCACAGAAGAGCCTGGCGAAAACCCGTGTCGCGTTGCGCGCGGGCCCGGATGGTTTCTTTGAAGTCGTGAGTCAATGGCATTCAAGTGTGATGGTAACAAACTTGTGACTATCCGTCCCCGGCTACTGCTGATGCAGCGAGTATCGACATTTCTTGTTACGCTGAGGTTATGGCAACGAGAAGCAAAGCCCTTCCGGCCGGGACAGCCAGGCAGCGTGTCACCACACCAGCGGGTTTGGCGTTCGCCGTTCGCCGTGGTCCGAAAAAGCCGCACCTGACTGCGAGTCTGGCTCCGGTTCAGCTTGCTGAGCGTGGTGGCCGCGCCGAAACGAAAGCTGAAGAGAATCTCAGGGCGGCGTATCGGAACTTCGTCGGTGCCGATTCGCACGAGCGGAAGAGCGAGGCTGGGCGAGATCTGATTCGGCATCTCTTCGGGAAGGCTAAATTGCAGAGCACGAAGACCGGGTTAATAATAAGGAGTTATGGCAATGACCATCACGATTGATCTCGAGCCACAGTTGCAGGCGGATCTCGCCCGTGAGGCCGCCACCCACGGAGTTGCGGTCGACGCCTATGCGACAAGGCTGATCGAAAATGCCGTCCGGTTTCCTGAAGGGCCCCGGTCCGAAGCTGACGTGACCCAACCCTCGCCCCGGGTGATCGAGGCCATCGAGACTCTCAAAGGGTTTGGAAAGGTTCACCGCCTCTCGCTCGGTGGCATGTCAATCCGCGATCTCCGTGACGAGGCTCGCCCTTGAATCGTATTGTGGTCGATGCGTCAATAACCCTGTCCTGGTGCTTTCCCGAAGAACAGACTGCCGCGTCGATGGGTGTGCTGGACCGGTTGCAATCCGGCGAACAGGCGCTTGTTCCGGCATTCTGGGCGGTTGAAGTTCTCAACTCTCTGCTGGTGGGTGAACGAAGAGGCCGAATCATGCCGGAACTGACGACGGCGTTTCTCGGTGCACTGACAATCCTGAATCCCGCCTTCGATTACGCGACGCTGGCGCAGGTCGCTGGACCCATTCAGATCATTTGCAGGGACCATCGGCTTACGCCATACGACGCACTATACGTCGAACTGGCACAACGGTCCGGCTGCCCGCTGGCGACTTTGGATCAAGCGCAGCGACAGGCTGCAACTGCTCTCGGAGTTCGCTGTTTATAACGTCGGCCTGCGGCTCCGAGCAACTTGGGCCAGCCAACGGCCTCGTCACTGCCGGAGTACGATGAAGCTGGGCAGAAGCGTGCCCAAGTTCTTTTGGCGATACTGCGGGATCATTCAGCCGTCGTTATGTCGTTGGTGACGCTGGTTTTATTAAGCATTTACCCCCCCTCCCGTTTTGCATCGATTGTGAGTACCCAAATCCGTGGGGACACGTCGCCGTTTGGGATGAAGGTCCGGTATTCATCTGGCTACTAGCCGCGCCTGTTTTGGCGGGACTATTCAGGCTGAGGAGAGGCTGGATCGTTCCGGTTTGCGTTGTATTCTTCCTTATTGCCACCCAGCCCTTAGGCGGTGTCGAATGGTGGTCGCTTCAAGATAACGAGGGTCCGTTCATATTGATCCTTGTCCTCCCGGTGGTAGCTGCATGCTTCTGCATTGGCCACTTGATCCGTATCATCGCACTCTTCACGACAGGAATATGGCTTAGTCGCTGAGCGTCGGTACAGCGGCGAGCGACTTTCACCAGGAAATCGGCCGCAGGCTTGTCTGGTCAATTTTCTCTCGCTTATTTCCGACAATAATGCAATGCAGCGGCGGTTGAGAGCCCGTCGGACGGCCCTGTAGATCGACGTCCACCCGAAGGCGGCTACTGTATCTCGAATGTTGTCGCAGTTCTCGGTGGCAAGCGTAATATCCCCGCCGCGAAGTCGTGCCCATTTCCAGTCACAACGATTATTCACTGATTCTAAAGCCACTTACGCATCCGCCCTCGGTCCCGCATGTTATCTCCAAGTAGTAGGGCCGCTTACGGCCCACAACTGGGAGATCACAACAATGGCATTTCGCAACACACTCATTAACGCCGCTATCCTGGCGACCACGGCAGCCCTCACGCTGCCTGCACAGCAGATTCACGTCACTGCGGACCTTCTTTCCCCGCAAACCACCGCAGCCATGTTCGGCCGCCTGCCGAAAATCTACAGCGCGGCAAACGTCTCTGTCTGCAACCAGACCAATGACCCGCTAACCGTAGCGCTCGCGCTTGCAGCCCAACAAACCAGGCTCAAAGGCATCGTCATGCTGCCCCGCGACGCCGCACTCTCGGTCATCGCGGCCGCCCAGGGCTCCTCCGCCGGCAACAAACTCCTGCGTGGCGGCATCACCATCGTCCAAATGGCGGCCATCGCGGCGGGCTGGAGTGGCCTGAGCACCACGATGAAGAACACTTTAACCTCGGGAGCACTCGCCGGGTCGTCCGCAGTCAGCATCCTGAACACCACGATTCCTACCCATACTTATCTGGTCTTCGCCAATGAGGCGCTTCCTGATCCGCTCCAACTGGCCGCTCTCGGGTGCGCCACGGGCACGGTCATCGTCGAGACCGGGACCGGCCCCTCATCGGTGGACGTGCAGGTCAACCTGGCGGGTAGCGGTCCAGCGACCGCCCCGAAGCGCCCGTGACCGAAAATTGGGTTCGCTTTGTAAAAAAGGCTTTCGGCCGTGCCGAGACAGCGGTAAACGGAAATCGGGTCCGTTTTGCAAAAAGGCTGTCTTCGGTGTTGCCGGAACTTGAGCAGACCGAAAATTGGCTCCGTTTTGTAAAACAGCCGGTGGGGGCCATTGCCAGATCCGGGTCCATGTGGCTGCATCTGTGGCGCTTATTTGCCCGGTTTTCCGCGCCCCTGGGCCCAAACGCCCACTCGCAAACATTTCGCGTGTTTTCAAAGGGTTATCATGTGCTACACTAGCGGGTTAACATGCGCACAGTCGACCTAATCCTGCGGAAACGCGGGGGTGAAGAACTCAGTGTGGACGAAATCCAGTTCCTTGTGAACGGATACACCACAGGCGAGATTCCGGACTACCAGATGTCTGCTTTCCTCATGGCCACGTTTTTCAGTGGCATGACTGACCGTGAACTCAGTGCACTCACCGAGTGCATGATGAACTCGGGCGAAGTGCTGACTTTGTCCGAGATCCCCGGCGTGAAGGTCGATAAACACTCGACTGGCGGCGTCGGTGACAAGACCAGCCTCATCTGCGCGCCCATCGCGGCGGCGGCAGGTGTCATCGTTCCGATGGTTTCGGGGCGAGGCCTCGGTCATACCGGCGGCACGCTCGATAAGCTGGAATCCATTCCGGGTTTCCGCACAGATCTGACCGTGGAACAGTTCCGCGCGCAGCTCGCCGCGCATGGCCTTTGCTTCATCGGCCAGACCGACGAGATTGCTCCTGCGGACAAGCAGCTTTATGCATTGCGCGACGTCACTGGTACGGTCGAGTCTATTCCGCTCATCGCTTCTTCCATCATGTCGAAGAAGATGTGCGAAGGCATTGACGCTCTCGTTCTTGATGTGAAGGTTGGCAATGGCGCTTTCATGAAGAAGCAGGTGGATGCCCGCCGCCTCGCGCAGGCGATGGTCGGCATTGGCCGCCGTCTCGATAAAAAGGTGCAGGCGCTGATCACGGATATGAATCAGCCGCTCGGCTTCGCGATCGGTAATGCGCTTGAAGTGATGGAAGTTTCGCAGACCCTTCAGAAGTCCGGTCCGGCCGATCTGACTCGTCTGAGCCTCGAACTCGCTGCCCGCATGATTCACCTGGGCAAGAAGGCGGAGACGCTCGATGAAGCCCGCAAGATCGCCGAAGACAAGCTGATGGATGGCTCGGCCTACGCGAAGTTCAAGGCTGTTGTGGAAGCGCAGGGCGGTAATTCGCAGGCGCTGGACCGCTTCGACCTGCTGCCGAACGCCACGGGCATGCGTGAAGTTCTCACGCCGCGCGCCGGTTTCGTCAGTGCGATCATGGCGGAAGACATTGGCCGCGCTTCCCAGATGATGGGTGCGGGCCGCGCTCGCAAGGAAGATCTGATTGATCCGGCGGTCGGCGTGATCCTGGAAGTTAAGATCGGCGAGAAAGTGGAAGCGGGCAGCGTACTGTGCCGCCTGTACTACACCAGCGAAGAGGGTCTCGAAGAAGCTGCCGAACTCGTGGAAGACGCGTTCCGGATTTCAGGCACGCGCCCGGAAGAGCGGGAACTGATTCTGGAAGTTGTGAGCTGATCCGATGGGCCGCCTCACCGGACTCCTCGGAATCGTGGTGATACTGGCGGTCGCATGGGCCTCCTCGCGTCACAAAAGTAAGATCCAGCCAAGGGTCGTGTTCTGGGGCCTGGGGCTGCAGTTCGCGTTTGCCATTCTCGTCCTCAAGACGGACTTCGGTAAGATATTTCAATCTGTCAGTACGGCGGTAGCGGCGATGCTCAGTTATTCTGAGGCCGGTGCCGCCTTTCTTTTTGGTGACACGCTGGGCAAGTCGAGTGGATCCATGGGGACCATCTTTGCCTTCCAGGTGTTGCCGATCATCATCTTTATTGCCTCGTTCTTTTCCATCCTTTATTACCTTGGCGTAATGCAGGTGGTGGTGAAGGCTTTTGCGATCGGTATGCAGAAGATCATGGGGGCGAGCGGCGCGGAATCTTTGAACGTCGCGGCCAGCATCTTCATGGGCCAGACGGAAGCACCCCTCACTATTCGGCCTTTCCTCGCTGGCATGACGCAGTCGGAACTGTTCACGGTGATGGTCAGCGGCATGGCGCATGTTTCGGGCGCTGTGATGGCGGCCTACGTGATGTTTGCGCATGTGGAGATTCAGCACCTGCTCACGGCGGTCATCATGACCGCACCGGCCACCATCATGCTGGCCAAGATCATCGAACCGGAAACCGGTACCCCTGTTACGGCGGGTAAGGTTGAGGTCAAGCTGGAAAATACCTCGGTGAATATTATCGACGCAGCGGCGCAGGGCGCGGGCGATGGCCTGCATCTGGTCCTGAATATCGCGGCAATGCTGATCGCGTTTCTGGCGCTGATCGCCATGGTCAACGGCGGGTTTAACAAGATCCATGGCATGATTGGCTGGTTTCCGGCCTCCATGCAGCAGTTGTTCGGAATCGTTTTTGCGCCCATCGCGTGGATGCTCGGTGTGCCGTGGAATGATTGTTCCGCCATCGGACAGTTGCTGGGCGAGCGCCTGGTGACCAACGAATTCATCGCGTTTATCGACCTGGGCAAGATCAAATCACAGCTCAATCCGCACTCGTTCACGATTGCGACATATGCGCTCTGCGGCTTCGCGAACTTCAGTTCGATCGCGATCCAGTTGGGCGGCATCGGTGCCCTGGCTCCGACTCGCAAGGGCGATCTGGCCCGCATGGGCATGCGCGCCGTGATGGCGGGTACCATGGCGAACTTCATGTCTGCCTGTATCGCAGGAATGTTGATATGAGTGGCGCACGCAAGGTCGGAGTGGTTCTGGGTAGCGGCCTCGGGGCCTTTGCCGATACGCTCGACAACCCCGTAGTCACCCCGTATGCCGAGATCCCCGGCTGGCCGCGTTCCACCGCTATCGGCCATGCCGGCAAACTGGTTGAGGGCAGTGTGCATGGCACCGAAGTTGTCGTGCTCGCCGGACGCGCTCACCTGTATGAAGGCTATACGGCGCAGCAGGCGGTCTTCGGCATCCGCGCGTTGAAGAAGATGGGCGTCGATTCGGTCATCCTCACCAACGCCGCCGGCGGCGTCAACGTGAAGTTCGGCGCCGGGTCGCTGGTGCTGATCTCGGACCACATCAATCTGCTCGGTCAGAACCCGCTGACCGGTCCGAATGACGACACGCTGGGGCCCCGCTTCCCGGATATGAGTGAGGCGTACTCGAAGTCGTATCGCGAGATCGCGCGGGCGGCAGGCAAAGAAATGGGACTCGATCTTCCCGAAGGCGTCTACGCCGCCGTACCGGGACCGAGCTATGAAACCCCCGCCGAGATTCGCTACATGCGGACCATCGGGGCTGATCTGGTCGGGATGTCAACCGTGCCGGAGACGATTGCCGCAAACCACATGGGCATGCGAGTCCTGGGGATTTCCTGCGTTACGAATGCCGCAGCCGGAGTGCTTGATCAGAAGCTGAACCACACCGAAGTACTGGAAGTGGGCGAGCGCATGAAGGGCACCCTGATCGAACTGCTGCGACGCATCATCCCGAAACTGGTGTAGCCATGCAGGATCCCCTGATTGCAGCAGCCATCGCCGTGCGCGAGAATGCACACGCGACCTTTTCGAATTTCAAAGTCGGTGCCGCGGTACAGGACGAGTCGGGTCGGATCTACACCGGCTGCAACGTCGAGAATGCCACTTACGGCCTGACGGTCTGCGCGGAGCGGGTCGCTATTTTCAAGGCGATCTCCGAAGGCGCGCGCAAGTTCACTCGGGTCGCAGTCGTTGCCGATACGGAGAGCCTGACGCCCCCGTGTGGTGCCTGCCGCCAGATCCTGTGGGAGTTCTGTGGCGACGTGGAGATCGTACTCTCCAATCTGGCTGGCAAAACAGAAACGCTGAAACTGGGTACGCTGTTCCCGAGGGCCTTTGATGCTTCGTTCCTTTAGTCTTTTTCTCCTCCTTGCGGGCCTGCTTTCTGCCGCCCCCTGCGACCTGATCGTGTCGGCCCGCTACGTGGTCACCATGGACGCGCAGCGTCGGATCATCCAGAATGGCGCCGTCGCGATACGCGCTGATCGCATTGTCGCCGCGGGCACGAAAGCCGATATTGACCGAGCCTGGCAGCCGAAGAAGCGGATTGATCGCCCCAACGCCATCGTCACGCCCGGGTTGATTAACACCCACACCCACGCTGCCATGTCGCTCTTCCGCGGTATCGCGAATGACGTGAATCTGCAGGACTGGCTCAACAATTTCATCTTCCCCGCCGAGGCGAAGAACGTGTCTCCTGACTTCGTCCGCTGGGGCACGCGCCTTGCCTCGCTGGAGATGCTGCTCTCCGGTACCACGACCTTCACCGACATGTACTACTTCGAGGACGTGGTCGCTGAAGCCGCCAAAGAGGCCGGCATTCGCGGGGTTCTCGGCGAGACCATCATTCGGTTCCCGGTGGCGGACGCGAAGACTCCCGAAGAAGGCCTGCAATACGCCGAGAAGTTTCTGGTGCGCTTCAAGGGCGACCCGCTCATCGTGGCTGCAGTGGCACCGCACGCCCCTTACACCAACAAAGATGAAACTCTGAAGGCCGCCCGCGCGCTGGCCAACAAGTACAACGCTCCGCTCGTCATCCACCTTTCAGAGACGAAAAAAGAGAATGACGACATGCAGACCGCCCGCCACATGAGCCCCACGGAGATGTTGAACGGGCTAGGCGTGTTCAACGGTCGTACGGTCGCTGCCCATGGCGTTTGGCTTTCCGATAAGGACATGACCATCCTCAAGGCTCACAACGTCGGCGTGGCGCATAACCCGGGCAGCAACATGATGCTTGCCAGCGGCACGGCACCGGTGCCCGAGTTACTCAAGCGAGGGATTGCAGTGGGGCTCGGCACGGACGGCCCGGCGGGCAGCAATAACGATTTCGACATGATGGAGGAGATGGACCTCGCGGCCAAGCTCCAGAAGCTGGTGCGCAACGACCCGCAGGCGCTGTCAGCGAAGCAGTCGTTCGAGATGGCAACCATCGGCGGCGCAAGGGTATTGGGGCTGGAGAAGGAAATCGGCTCGCTCGAAGCCGGGAAACGCGCGGATCTGATCTCGATCGACCTCGATGCCCCGAACGCCGTCCCGATGTACGATGTCTACGCCCAATTGGTCTATTCGCTGAAGGGTTCGAATGTGATCGACGTCCTGGTGAACGGCCGCGAAGTCGTGCGCGACAAACGCTGCCTGACGCTCGACCAGGCTGCGATCATCGCGAAGGCACGCGAGTACGGTGCGAAGGTCGCCGCGTCGGTAGCAAAGAAGTAGCGGCGGATCAGCCGATGTGGACCTGTTCCACGATCTCGATGCCGAAGCCTTCGAGCGCCACAATTCTTCGTGGGTGATTCGTCAGAAGTCGAATTGTACGCAGGCCGAGATCCGACAGAATCTGTGCCCCGATGCCAACCTCGTGCTGCTGCGGCGGGCGGGCAATATGACGGTCATGCCCGACCAGGCGGCCGTCTTCCACTCGCAGACCGGGGCCTGTTGGATGCAGATAGACGAGTGCTCCCGCGCCCTCTTCGGCGATACGCTTCATGGAGCCGCGCACCAGTTCCTGGCAATCGCAGGGTGAGGCACCGAAGAGATTCCCGTAAGCGCAATGCGAATGCATACGGACCAACACATTGCTTTTGCCTGCGATCTCGCCGCGGGTCAGCACAAGGTGCGATTCCGGGCTGAGGTCACTGGTGTACTGGATGGTGCGGAAGTCGCCGTAGGGAGTACGGATGGTGCCTTCGGCCTGACGATGGACGCAATGCTCATTCTTCAGCCGGAAGCGAATCAGCTCTGCGACCGAGATCATCTTGATGCCATGGGTCGCGCAGAATTCCTTCAACTGCGGGACACGCGCCATGGTGCCATCGTCGTTCATGATCTCGCAGATGACGCCGGAAGGATGGAGGCCGGCCAGTCGGGATAGATCCACGGAGGCTTCCGTCTGTCCGGCGCGAACCAGCACGCCGCCATCGCGAGCACGGAGGGGAAACATGTGGCCGGGGCGGGCAAGGTCACTGGGTCTCGTGGCGGGGTTCACGCAGGCCAGGATTGTGCGGGTACGGTCTGCCGCGGAGATTCCGGTGGTGACGCCTTCGACGGCGTCCACGGCCTCGCAAAAGGCTGTTCCGAAGTTCGAGGTATTGTTCGGCGACATGAGCGGCAGGCGGAGTTCGTCGCAGCGGGCGCCCGTGAGGGTCAGGCAAATCAGGCCGCGGCCATGCGTGGCCATGAAGTTGATGATCTCCGGCGTGACTTTCTCGGCGGCGATGGTGAGGTCACCTTCGTTTTCGCGGTCTTCGTCGTCAACAACGACAAGCATGCGGCCGGCGCGGGTCTCTTCGATAGCTTCAGGAATGGTGGCAAAAGGCATTGAGAATGGGGAAAATTCCACTATAGCGTCCGAAGGCAGGCAGCGCGTGAACCGGCGTGTAATAACTGACAACCAATGGCCCGCGCATGGAAGCAGTACATTGTCCTGGCAGTTCTGTGCCTGTGTGCGACGTCGTACGAGGCAGGGAATGTCGCATATGTCATTCACGCCATCCGCAGCCCCGGTGAGGTTCCGGCCGCGCCGTTTTCGATCCGTAACGTCACTCGAATCATCGGCAGCGGACCGCTCTTCGGCGATGAGATTCTTTCCATCAACGGACGCCCGTTCACAGCCAAAGGGCAGTACGACGAAGCGGTGGCACGTGCGCATCCCGGTGACACGCTGACGCTGGTGATGGGCGAACCATCAGGCAGGGCAGTAGAGAAAAGCGTCGTTATCGGCAGTCAATCCGCGGGCACTACAAGTGGCAACATTGCAGTCGCGCTCTGTCTGGACGTTCTGGTACCGATAGTCTGTCTGGGGTTGGGTTTTGCGGTTGCCTTCATTCGTCCCCGCGACCGCAACAGCTGGTTGCTGCTGCTCGTTCTGATCGGGTTCAGCGGACTGTTGAGCGGGACGGAATGGCAGAGTCCATTCCCCGGGCTGCAATTGATATGGTCCGCGCTCTGCAACATCTGGTGGGCCGGGTCCATGGTGCTCTTCAGCATCTACTTTCCGAGCCGTTTCGAACTGGACCGGCGCTTTCCCTGGATCAAATACCTGTACCTTGTGCCTGCTGTCGCGCTTCAGTTCTTCCTGTGGAGCGTGCTCTGGATCTGGGTGCATGACATTGGCGGGGCGCAGCCATTGCGGGCGCTCTACGTGGCTTTGGCACCGTGGAATCTGATTGCGCAGTCGGTTGGCATCTCTATCTTCTTCATGGTGATGGGATCCAGGGCCGGAACGGAAAAACAGCCGGACGAACGACGGCGCCTGCGGATACTGCGAACCGGCGCGACGCTGAGTCTTGCTCCCATGTTTCTGCTGGTGCTGTACGCCCTGGCTCGGGGCCACGACCTTCTGTTTGGCGTGCCATGGCCCATCCAGGCGACCGCGTTCATCATGATGGCGCTGTTTCCCCTGACACTTGCGTACGTCATTGTGGTGGAACGCGCCATGGATCTGAGTTTTGTGATCCGGCAGAGTGTCCAGTACGCGGTGGCACGATTTGGCGTGCGCGCTCTGCGTCTGTTCCTGATTGTCACCTTCGTGAATCTGATTCAGAATCACGCAAAGGGTTTCTCGGCGGCGTCCGTGGCGCAGTGGTCGGGGACCATATTCATCGGGCTGGTCGTCTTCCGTCAGAGAGCGATTACGCACTTTTCAACCTGGGTGGATCGGCGGTTTTTCCGCGAGGCCTACGACACCGAGACGGTACTGACGGAACTGGCGGTAGAGGCGGGGAGCTATGTAGAGATCGATCCTCTTCTCGAAAAAGTCGCAAAACGCATCTCGGATACGCTGCACGTACCGGATATCGTGATTCTGGTGAGAGAGGGCAGCGTCTATCGGACAAAGTATTCGACGCGTCTGGGGGAACCGATGGATATCTCTGCGGACAGTCGGCTACTTACGGCGCCTGGCGAGATGAGCGCCCCGGTGCCGGTTTACTTCGATAATCCGCAGCCGTGGATCCGGAGCCTGGATGCAGAAGAGCTTCAGACACTGAGTTTCATGCGTTCCGAACTACTGCTGGCGCTGCGCGGGCGGGGCAGCGAGGAGGGCAAGATCATCGGCATCATGAGTCTGGGGCCGAAGCGATCTGAGGTGCCTTACTCGAATACGGACATGAAGCTGTTGCAGGCGATCGCCGTGCAGATGGGCATGGCACTGGAGAACAGTCGGCTAGCGGTCTCGCTCGCGGATGCTGCCGCGCACCGGGAAGTGATGAACCGCGAGTTGGAGATTGCCCGTGAAGTACAGGAGCGACTCTTCCCGCAGAAGTTTCCGAAGCTGGTGGGAGTGGACTGCTGGGGTTATTGCCGGCCAGCCCGCGGCGTGGGTGGCGATTACTACGATTTTCTGGAACTGCCCGATGGCAGGCTGGGGATCGCGATCGGTGACGTATCCGGGAAGGGAATTCCCGCGGCGTTGCTGATGGCTAGTCTACAGGCTTCGCTCCGGAGCCAGGCGATGGCCGGACTGCACGATCTGGCGGCATTGATGAGCAATGTGAACAAGCTGGTTTACGATACGTCGCAGAGCAACCGTTATGCGACATTCTTCTATGGCGAGTTCGATCCGGCAACTCATCGGCTGGCATATGTCAACGGCGGCCACAATGCGCCGGTGATCCTGCGCGGGCCTGACGTGGTTCGGCTGGAGGCCACAGGCCCTGTGGTGGGGTTACTGCCTGGGGTGAGTTTCACCATGGAGTCATGCCAGTTGCAGGCGGGCGACATCTTCATCGGCTATACGGATGGCATCAGCGAGGCGATGAACGAACAGGACGAAGAGTGGGAGGAAGAACGTTTCATCGCCTCCGCGCGGCGGTCCGAGGACGGCGGCTCGAAGGCAATGATCGAGGGGATCTTCCGGGACGCTGACGCATTCACCGGGAGTGCGAAACAGTACGACGACATGACGCTCTCGGTCATGAAATTGACGGCCTGATTCAGATTTGTAGTAGTTGGCGCATCTCGTTTCGTTACAATAAGATCAGTTGCGCATGATGCCTGCTCTGATCAGCTTTGAGGTTCCCCGGTTCGGCCTGACGGCCGTATTGGATATCCTCGCGGTGGCGCTGGTACTTTACCAGTTGCTGCAGATTGTCAGGGGCACGCGGGCGGCGCACATTTTGGCGGGCGTTCTGACGGTCGCCATTATTTATCAGTTTGCGGTGCAGTTAGGCCTCGAAACCCTGCGCTCCATGTTGTCTTCGCTGGCACCTTATTCCGCCATTGCGTTGATTGTGCTGTTCCAGCAGGAAATCCGGCGGGCGCTGGGACGGCTCGGTCGTCGGCGGTTGCTCGGTGGCTATCATGCGCTGCAATCCACGGAAGAGATTCTGCTGGCGATTGCTTCGCTTTCGCGCGACCAGTACGGTGGTTTGATTGTGCTCGAACGGGATGCCGGGTTACGTACGTTTGTGGAGAGCGGGGTCCGTCTGGACGCGCATGTCTCGCGGGATCTGCTGCTGTCGATCTTCATGCCGGGCACGGCTCTGCATGATGGCGCGGTGATTATCCAAAAAGACCGTATCTCCGCAGCTGCGTGCTTCCTGCCGCTCAGCGTGCGGCCGGAGATTTCGAGCCGTCTCGGCACCCGGCATCGCGCAGGACTGGGCATTACGGAAGAATCGGATGCGCTGGCGCTGATTGTGAGCGAGGAGACGGGTGCGATTTCTGTAGCCTCCAGCGGTGAGATGGAGTTTGGCGTCACGATTGAGCGTGCGGAAGAACGAATTCGCAGGCACTTTGGCTACAAGGGTGCCATGGCACCGGCACCAACCCGCGTTGCCATGACAGAGACTCCACGGGAACGCGAGAAGGTTGTGCGATGACGGCGGGCAGGCTGAAGGCCCTGGCGACGCACAATGTCGGGTTGAAAGCTCTGGCTTTACTGGCGGCGTTCGGACTTTGGTATAACATTGCGAGCGAACCGGAACTGGCGACCATCGTATCCGTACCGGTGGACTAC
Organism: uncultured Acidobacteriia bacterium; assembly: GCA_903875575.1. Lineage (GTDB taxonomy): Bacteria > Acidobacteriota > Terriglobia > Bryobacterales > Bryobacteraceae > BOG-234. The sequence continues at coordinate 39,291 of CAIQWJ010000020.1, forward strand.
AAGAACTTTCCGAAGGATCTGGTCATCAGTTCAGCGACCGTGGATTCCGTGGCAGTGGAGGCGAGGGGGCCGGCCAGCAGACTGCGTGAGATGCAGGAATCGCGGGTGGCGGCAGTGATCGATTTCGCGAGCGTCAAAGCGCCAGGAGAGAGAACTTTCAACCTGACCGGGGCGGAACTCCGGCCGCCGCGCGGCGTGACACTGGTGCGCGCCATTCCCGAGCAACTGCGGTTTACCTTTGAGAAGCAGGTGACGGGCAAAGTACCGGTGGAAGTGGAATACTCCGGAGCGCTGCCACGAGGCTGGACGCTTCTGAGGGCGACTGCGGAGCCCGCCCAGTTGGAAGTCACTGGACCGGAGAGCCGGGTTCGCGCGACCCGCCGGGTGCTGACGGATCCGTTCGATCTCAGCCGCGTGACGGACAGCACCTCACCAGAAATGACGCAGGTACTCTCCACCTACATCCCGGACGCGGAACTCCAGTTCGCCGGCGAACCCCGCGTTACAGTAAAAATTCACGTCGAAAGAAATCGGTAACTCAAAACAACATGGCGAAAAGGCTTTTTGGAACGGATGGAATCCGTGGGACGGCGGGCGTTGCCCCGCTGGATCCGCAAACGGTAACGGCGCTCGGTATGGCGCTTGCCGAAGATCTGCAGCATCAGAAGCTGGCGCATCTGCCGGTGATGATCGGAATGGATACTCGTGAATCGGGACCGGCGATTGCGGCCCAATTGGCGGAGGGGTTGCGTCGTGGAGGAGTCGGATCGGAGTTTGCCGGAGTACTGACGACGCCGGGGGTGGCGTACCTGACGCGCACGGGGGAGTATGCAGCCGGGGTGATGATTTCGGCCTCACATAACCCTTTTGAAGACAATGGGATTAAGGTGTTTGCTCGAACGGGCTTTAAGCTGCCGGATGCGGAAGAGCACGAGGTGGAAGAAGCCATATTCCGGTTACTGCCTGAGGTCGGCGACAGTGGGCAGGCGGCTGTTTTGGCCGAGTCCGCCAGTTCGCAGCGCTATCTGGAGTTTCTGGTTTCGACGCTGGCTTCCGAACGTCCGCTGGCGGGTCTGAAAATCGTGATGGATTGCGGGAATGGTGCCGCGTCGGCTCTTGCCCCGGAACTGTTTCGCGCGGTGGGCGCGGAAGTGACCGCGATTCACAACACGCCAAACGGCCGGAACATCAATCTGAATTGCGGGGCGCTGCATCTGGAAGCTCTTCGCGAACAGGTTGTGGCAAGCGGGGCAGACGCGGGCGTGGCGTTCGACGGCGATGCCGACCGGGCCATGCTGATTGCCCCTTCCGGGCGGTTGGTGGACGGCGACGCGGTGCTGCTGATTGCGGGACGACAGATGCAGTTGGACGGACACCTGCCGGGCAACATGGTGATTTCTACCGTGATGTCAAACCTGGGGCTGGAGAAGGCGCTGGAGCGGTTGGGTATCACGATGCTACGGACGCCGGTTGGCGATAAATACGTACTGGAAGAGATGGTGCGGCGAGAGGCTGCACTTGGCGGAGAACAATCCGGGCACATCATTTTCCGCGAATATGCAACGACGGGTGACGGGATGCTGACTGCGCTGAAGGTGCTGGAAACCGCAGTGCGGGCCGGGGTGAACCTGGATGAACTGGCTCAGGATCTGGTAGTTTATCCGCAACTGCTGGTGAATGTGCGAGTGAAGGCACGGCAGCCCCTGGAAGAGTTGCCGCGTGTGACGGATGAGATCCGGGCGTGTGAAGCCGAACTGAATGGGTCGGGCCGGATTCTGGTGCGGTATTCGGGGACGGAGCCTTTGCTGCGGGTGATGGTGGAAGGCCCGGAAGACGGCCAGGTGAAGCGACTGGCAGAGCGGGTTGCGGACGTCATTCGCGCCGAGATGGGGTAACACCAGACCTGAAGTTCATCGGCCTTGTTTGGTTACAATCAGGGCAGTGCGAAGGCATTATGGATGCATCCGGAATACCACCGGATGCATTTTTTATTTGGTACAGGGATGTCGGGCCTGGTTCCATGGCCGCCCGTCAAGTCATACAAACGAAATGAAATAAACCCTACCAACTGCGACCCAATATTCGCATTCGGCCCATACAAAAATTGAATTGGACCCGCACTGCCTTTGGCCCGTAGACTTAGATTTCGGGCCTGTATATTTCAGTAAAGGCTCCACGAATATGACACCCACTATGGCAGAATCAACTGGCAGTCAGGTCACCCTCCTGCACCGGATCAGCAGCATTGTGAGTTCAGATCAGGATCTGGAAGCAGTCCTGCGCGAGCTCGTCAGTCTGGCGATGAACGTGACGAACTCGGACGCGTGTCTTATCTATCTGATCGACACGGGAACGAACGAGGTGGTCCTGCGCGCTTCGCAACTTCCGCATGACGCGGAAATCGGCAAGGTTCGGCTGAAAATGGGCGAAGGCATTACGGGTTGGGTCGCCGTACACAACTCCGTGGTGGCTTTGGGTAAGAACGCCTCGGCCGATTCGCGTTTCAAGAGCTTCAGTTCACTACAGGAAGATACCTACGAGGCGTTCCTTTCGGTGCCGCTGGTGAGCAGCGGAGAACTGATCGGCGTTATCAACGTTCACCATTGCGAACCGCATCAGCATTCGTCGGATGAGGTGGCGTTGGTGACATTCATCGGCGAGCAGATGGGTGGTTTGATCGGCCGGCACAAGCTGGCGGACCAGTCGCTCAGCGCAGTGAAGCGAATGGAGACGCTGGCGGCCGTCGCTCAGACGATTTCTGCGGAAAGCTACCTGGAGCGCATTCTTCAGGCGATTTCCGAGATGGTGGCGGAGACGCTGGATTCCGCTGTTTGCTCCATCCTGCTGGTGGACGACGAGAAGAAGGAATTGACTGTGAGCGCGGCGCGTTGTTCGTCGCCGGATTACATGCACCGGATGCCGATTCGCATGGAAGGTTCGCTGATTGAAGCGGTCATTCGCGACGGGCAGCCCGTGATCATTCGCGACATCCACGCGGAGAAGCAGTTCCGGTATCCGGAACTGGCGCGCAAGTCCGGTCTGGTTTCCGGGCTGGCTGCACCGCTGCTATCGCTCGGTAAAGTGATCGGGTCGATCAATATCTACACTCGCGAGGCGCGTACGTTCTCCGATGAAGAGGTCGGGTTCGTGACCGTGGTGGCGGGGCAGGCGGCGATTGCGATCAAGAACGCGCGGCTGATGTCGGAAACGCTCGACATGAAGCGCACGCTCGAAGCGCGGAAGCTGATTGAACGGGCAAAAGGCATTCTGCAGTTCAAGCACGCTCTCACGGAAGAAGAAGCGTATCTTCGGCTGCGGAATGAAAGCCGGCGGCTGCGACGTTCCATGCGGGATCTGGCGGAGGCGGTCATTCTGGCCGACGATCTGAACCGCAAGGAAGGCGCGGCGAGACCGCTGGTTCGCGAAGACACGGAAATCATGTAAGACCGGCAGATTGCGGCGGAGCGGTAGTTTTGAGTGTCGCTCCCTTGCGGTCGCGGCTCTTTAACAAGCGGCTCTATCAAGTGGTTGTGCCGCATGCGGCGAATTCCCGTAGCCGGAGCCTCCCGTCTCCTGCGACAATAGGAATTCGCTGCCATGCGGCCATTTGAACCGATCGTCCGTAATCCCCATCTCCTCACCATCCTTGGCAATTTCTGGCCGCGCGGATTCGATTTTTCCGCATATCCCGAACAGCGGCAACTCGTCCGTACCGACCCCGACACTCAGGTTTTAGTGATCTCGCAGCAGCCAACGGGGAACCCCGTGGGCCAGATTGTGCTGCTGCATGGGCTGGAAGGATCTGGCGAATCCGGCTACAACGTCAGCATGGCTTGGCAACTTCTGAATGCGGGCTTTGCGGTGCATCGCTTTCATATGCGGTCCTGCGGGGGCACGGAACAACTCTGCAAGACGCTGTATCATGCGGGGCTAACGGCGGATCTGCGGGCTTTTCTCACGCAGTTGAAGGCGGCGAATGACGGGCTGCCGGTGTACCTTGTGGGCTTCTCTCTGGGCGGCAATGTGGCGCTCAAGCTAGCGGGCGAAGAGGGCGAGACCGATTTGATCCACGGGGTTTGCGCGGTATCGACGCCCATTGATCTGGCGGCTTCGGCGCGGCGGATTGGCGAGCGGGACAACGCGCTCTATGAGAGTCGGTTCCTGAAGCGCATGAAGCAGCGGTTGCTGGCTACGGGGCGTTATACACAGGCGGATCTGAAGGGCTGCGACACGCTGTGGGAGATTGACGACAGGATCACGGCACCGTCGTTCGGGCTGGTGAACGCGGAGAATTACTATGGCACGCAATCGTCACAGAATTTTCTGCACGCGATCCGGGTGCCCGCAGCGCTGATCCAGGCGAAGGACGATAGCTTCATTCCATTTCGGATCTTCGGGCATCCTGCGATTGCCGCGAATCCTATGCTGCGACTGGTGGCGACGGAACATGGCGGTCATTTGGGCTTCCTTTCGCGTCACGCGCCCCGATTCTGGGTGGACGAAACGGTGCTGGAGTTTATTTCCACGCACTTGCGAACTCCCGCCCCGATGGTCCGTAATAGCTGATGTGAGTCTTGATTTCGGCACCATCGTCGCGGGGAACCAGCAAATGGTTTTCAGCGTGGCGCTGCGGTTTCTGCGTAACCGCGAGGTGGCGGAAGAACTGGCGCAGGACGTTTTTCTGCAATGCTACCGGCAACTGGATCGCTTAGAAAGCGCAGAACACGCATGTTCGTGGCTGCGACGGGCTATTTGCCATCGTGCGATTGACGAACTGCGGAAGCAGCGGTATCGTCCGGCGATCGGGCTGGAGGGAATTCCGGAGCCGGCCTCGTCCGGGGCGATGCCGGATATGTTGCTGCGGGATCGGCTGCGGGAAATGGTGGAATGTTTGCCGGAGAAAGCGCGGATGGTGGTGGTACTGCGGTATCAGGAAGACCTGGTGCCAACGGAGATCGCGGAGATGCTGGATATGCCGGTGAGTACGGTGAAGAGTCATCTGCATCGTTCGCTGGCGCTGCTGCGCGGACGGCTGGAGAAGAAGGTTTTGCGTGCGGGAATAGGCTTGCCCGCGACTGAGGTTTGCTCATGAGTCAGGATAGCGGGAATTTCGAAAAGCAGTTGCGGGAGGCGTTAGGCCGGGAGGATGCGCCGGCGGGGTTTGCTGCGCGAGTTCTGGCGGCGGCCGCGGCGGAGAAGCAGGTGCGGGTGATGCCGGTTGCCGTTGCGAAGCTGCCGAAGTTGCCGAAGCAGAGTTGGATGCAGCGTCCGTTTGCGCTGGCGATTGCGGCGACAATTGCGGCGCTGGCGATTGTGCCAGCCGTCGTACTGGACTACCAGCGACGGGAGGAGGCGCGCGGGATGAAGGCGAAGCAGGATCTGATGGTGGCGCTCTCGATTACGAAGAACCAGTTACAGCAAGCGCGGGCGAAAGTACAGCGCAGCAGCCGGAATACTCAATAGGAGAAGAATCATGATGAAGAGAATCGTTTTCGGGATTGCGGTTGCGCTGTCGTTCGTGCCTGCGTTGGCGGCGCAGGAGTTCGATTTCAAGGCGCTGGATAAGATTGGCGCCAATGCGTCGAGTTCGACGAATATCACGCTCGATGGAGACACGCTGCGGATGGCAGCGGGTTTTCTGGGTGGCGTGCAGGATAAAGATGCGGCGAATGTGAAGTCGCTGGTGGCGAATCTGAAAGCGATCTACGTGAGGTCGTACGAGTTCGAAAAGCCGGGGCAGTACAACGAGGCGGATCTGGCACCTTTGCGCGCGTATCTGAAGCAGCCGGCGTGGAAGGCGATTATCGATGTGAGGGAGAAGCAGGAATCGACGCAGGTGTATTTGCTGCCGTCACCGAATAATAAGCTGGCAGGCGTGGCGGTGGTTTCGACGGAACCGACCCAGGTGACAATCGTGTACGTGAACGGTACATTGGAGATGAGCGATCTGCAGAAGCTGAGCGGCACGATGGGTATTCCGGATATCAGGCAACTGGATATGGTGAAGCCCGCCGACGGCAAGACAGACAAAAAGGCGAAATGACTCTGATTGGTTCGGCGGCCGTGAAGATGGCGATGGCGATGGCGCTCTTGTGGCAGGCGGTGCCGGGGCAGCCGGCCGCCACTTTCGCCGGTGTGTTCCGCGGGATTGCCAGCGGGCACGTGATCATCGAAGTGGATGGCGGGCAGGACCTGCAGATGTTCGTGACCGGCGGGACGAAGTATGTACGCGAGGGTAAGCCCGCGAAGGCCTCGGAATTTCACGATGGCGACACGGTGGAAGTGGAGGCTGTGCGCGATCTGCGGATGAATCTGGTGGCAAAGCGGGTGGAGGCGGTGAAGCCGAAGCCGAAGAAGCCGGCGGATGAGAGCGGGAGCCAGAATTGACGCGACGGAATCTGATGGCGCTGGCGGTGCTGGCCGGACTGATGTCGGTAGCAGGAATAGCGCAGGAATCAGAGCCGGAACCGGTTTACGTCTTCGGCACCACGGTGGTAATTCCTTCGGGCCTGCAGGGCGTCATCTACTACATTCACTCCGAGAAAAAGCTGGCGGAGCTGAAGAAAGAGAAGCCGCGGGGGACGATTTATACGTCTTCGCTCAATGTGCCGCCGCAGGATTACAAGCTGGGATTTCCGGGGATTTCGAATCGGCTGGAGTGGTTTGCGATTGAGTATACGGGGAAGTTCTGGATCGGAAAGCCGGGCGAGTACCGGTTTGAGCTGACGTCGGACGATGGGTCGATGCTGTACGTGGATGACAAGCTGGTGATCGATAACGGCGGGCTGCATGTGCCGGTGACGGTGGCAGGGAAGGTGCAGTTGGCTGGGGGGATTCATTCGATCCGGGTGCCGTATTTTCAGGGGCTGAAGTATCACGTGGCGCTGGTGCTGAAGATCGCCGGGCCGGGCGAGGAATTGAGGGTGTTCAGTACGGAAGAGTTTAAGCCGCCGGCTGACCCGGAAACGTGGGCGTTTCCGGGGAAGTAGGGAGGGACATGAGTGGTTCGCCGCAGTGTCTCGGGCGCTCAGCATGGCCCAAGATCCACCGTTAGTCAGTCTGCGCTCCAAAAGGCCCAATGAACTTCTGGAATCGCGTCGTCTTCGACGATAACGTGCCCTATGTCGAGCTTGCCGTCTGTTAGGTTGGCTTGCCAGATTTGCCGGTTTACCCGATAGAGAACGGTATTTCCTGACACTCGCAGGATTTCGCTATCGGCTTGTCCTGTCTTGATCTGAACGGTGCTTTTCGTTTGTAGATTCGTCAGCTCAAGTATGCCGGGGAACCACTCCTCATTGATGTTCTCAACGTAGAACTCGCGCACAGGTGGGGCGCTGCTATTGAGGTGACGCGGCTGGTTCAGTAGAGTTCGCTGGTTATCAGCGCCCGGGTTGACTCTCTGATTACCCGGATTCGGTTCGGCAACTACGGCTGCCAGCCATGATGTCTGGCCTGAATCAAAGATCCGGAGGTGCGAGTATGCGTTGATCGCGGACATCTGTCGGACTTCCCCAGTGTTGAGATCCTGGATGAAAACCTGCAAATTCACACTGAATATCGCGAATTGGTCATCGATGCATTTCAGAATAGCGAGGGTGTGCGGTGTGTCTTCGCCTTGGCGAGAGCGCGGAAGCTGCAGCGGGAGGCCCTTCGCGATGGCTCCTCTCATGTTAATCCAACGTTTCTCGCCTGATTGGTAAAATCGAAGTCCTTCCGCAGTCAGGCTCGAAAGTTTCGCCCGCCGACTGCGCTCCGTTCCGCCAGTGAGGCCTTCGAACAGAATCCCCGCCATTACCGCCGGATTCAGCGCCGCAGTAACTCTGGGTACACTACTTTCGCTTAGTGAAATGCCCAGCAATCCAGTTGAAAACGGCTCCGAATTGGTCTCGTGTTCCAAGACGACCGTGGGACCTTGCCCGGGCACGCGGACAATTTGAGTGCTGACTAATGAGTCACCGACGTCAATTTTGACCGCATCGGCGTTGCCAGGATCTTCAAAATGAACGATTTGTAGGTGACTTGGCGCGATATGAGGTGACGCAACCACCAAAGCATTGCTGTCGGAAAGCACGAAGTCGACACCGTCGTTTCCGGACGCGAGTTCCCGCACCATGCGTAGCGCACCAACGGCATTGACTTTGTAGAGCGTGGCCGGGAAGGTCACCGGGCGATCTGTTGTCGGAGTTGCGGCCAAAACATACAGAGTTGGTGTTCCGGTGAATGGTTGCGGTCTAGCGATTGCCGGAGCCAAAAAGTACGCAGCCAGCAGAATAGTCGACGTCGTCTTCGTCATAGTCAATTCCTCCAGGAACAGCATGTCCATCACAGCGCGGGCGCATGGCAAACAGAGTAGACATAGTCAGCCGGGTCGCTAAACAGCCAATACGGCGATCCGTCTGGTGAAAGCCTAAATATCAAGTAATACGAGGCTGCGCCGTTGAAAGCTTTTATCCAGTTCGCATCGCCATAGTCGTGTGTGCCAGTTCTGACGGGATAGGCGAACAGACAAGCGGTGCCCAATTGCGTATCGCTGGGTCCCGCGAATGGAGTTGTCGTCAAAGAGTTATAGTCTCGCCATTGTCTGAGTTGGTCCTGTTGAAAAGCATAGGCCGCCGTTTGTTTTGAAGTCAGGATGGAAAGCCCCGCTGTGATATTGCCTTGCCAGTTCCATAAGTCCTGTCCATTTGACGTCGTGGCCTGGGTCAGACCGTAGCCACTGTCGTTTGTATAGCAAGGGTAGCCAGCGGGCGTCCTACATGGTGATCCACCCGGGCTGAATTGGAAATATGAGGACTCCGCACTTACCATATGTGAGAAGAACCAAGGCGCGTTGGTTCCATTGATGGCAGCATCGATCACGCTGTTGCTCGGGTTTGTTCCAAGGATATAGAAGGACACCGATCCATTCACCGTGCCATTTACTTTCCACGAAAGAACAGCGGTACCTCCTCGGAAATTACCGGACCAGGGAACTGACCAGGGTGCTGATCCTGTGGTCGTAGATGGGCCGAAAGTGTCCGTGTTAGTGCCCGTTCCATCGGGTCTTGCGTACGAGACTGTCAGCGACCACTGTGTTGCATAGGATGAGATGGATGCCTGCATAGTTGCGCTGATGGACGGCATGGAAGGGGCCGCCGAAATGTATACAACTCCTCCGGGGCCAATGGCCGAACCTCCACTCGTAACGGCCGCATTGTACGATGCCGCAACTACGTTGGCGCTGTTCTGGGCGCTGGCCCCCCCGCCTCCCCCACCTCCCTGAAAGCCATTCCCCAAATATCCCTCGGAAGTCAGGATGATCGTCGCGGGTCCGTTTGGTACTGTGTCAGGTACGGAGAGGGTAAACGATGCCGACGAAGTAACGTGATTATCGAACGCCGACACGCTCCCGGTTGGTATGTTGAGTTGCCCGCCCCCCGGCCAATAAACGGTTATGATGGGGTGCTCGCCAAAACCGCTGCCGTTGAGAGTAACGGAATATAAGTTGCCCGCCAGCCAAGACGCTGGGCTTACCGATGTGATGATAGGCGTGGGGTCTGGCACGAACACGCTGGCAGTGGTATTCATCGCGCTGTAGCTCGGCTGCCCGACGTGTTGGGGAACAAAAGTCCCGTTATGTCCGTTGGAGAAAACCTGAACACCAACGGAGCCGGAGACCAACCCGTGGTACGCGGGGACAGTCGCATTTATCACGGTGTCCGTGGAATTGGTAATTGACGCGAAACCTGCAATTCCATCTGGAGTTACGAATCCCAGATCGGGAGACGTTCCGAAGCCGCTGCCCTGGACGGTAACTGTGTTGGCCTGACCGTAGCTCCAGTTGGTGGGCGAAACGGAAGAAATCGACGGGGTGGGATCTCCGCCGTTAACGGTAAACTGGTCACTGCTATCGTTTATGATTGCACTGGAGCCCCAACAGGTGGTGAGTTGTACCGTCTTGTTTCCCAGTGAAAGCAGGGGGGAGCTGTTGCCGGAGTAAGCCACGTTCACCTGGTAGTCGCTCACGTAAGTGACAGTCACCGGTGAACCGTCCAGAGTTACAGAGACGTTGCAACTGCCGTCGCCTGAGAGGTACCAGCCGTAGATGCCGATCCATCCGTCATAGCCAGCCGGTCCGCTGTTCGGGTAGATGCCGCCGATGATGGGCTGCTCCGGCGTGACCTGCTGGACGACATACGTCACAGCATCGGTGTCATATTCGTAGTTCTCCCACATGGCGAGGTAATCGTTATAAAAATAATGAAAACCTGCGATGGTGTAGGTGGAACCGGATGAGCCGCTGTCCCAAATGACGACTTGGGCATCCATGACATCCCAGTCTCCATCCTGGGACCAGCCTGTGAACCGGCCGTCGACGTATTCCTGGCCTTGCACGTAGGCTCCGCACAAGTACGACCACTCGCAATCCGCGTAGTTGACCACGGAGTAGGTCGAGAGCTGGATAAAGTCACCGGAAACGTCGGCAGCGCTGCCCCAGTCCATTGCCTGAGCCCGGGTTCCGCCAAAGAGGGCCATCAACACGATTATGACAGCCAGCGGAGCTAATGATTTCGCGGCTAATAATGCCGCGCGAAGAGCAAGTTTCATTTTGTCCTCCTGACCGGAGGGTCGCGGTGTCTAATTCGGGGTGCTTCGCTGCCGACGACAAAGGCGTAGAGGACGGCATAACGTTTCTCACCCAGGCCTGACTTGAGTTGTTTGACGTAGTCGGTGACGATCTTCTCCCTGGCGTTCTCGAGTTGCAGGATTTGTGCGTGATCCTGACCGGAAACCTTAACCGTTGGCGGGTATTTCGCCAATATTGTTTTGATTGTGGAGAGACTGGTTTTGTCGAAGGCGGTGAGATCCGTCATGCACCGGGCGGCCGTGCTTTTGACAAGAGCCTCTTCGGAATCGGAAAGACCAGCTGCTGTTTTGACGTGATGCCGCGGCACGGAGTCGCCGGGGACAGCAAGTGCCATGGATGGTGTCCTGGAGGCTGGATTAGCCAAAGCCGCGCTGGCCAAGGTGCCTGGTGTGGAAGGTGCCGGGCGGACCGATGGAGATGGAACGGATACCAGATTGGCTGGCGATGGGGGCTTTGCCGACAATAGCGTTCGGTTTGTGATGGATGCTGCAACCGCGCCGCTTTGGATTCCATTGGCAAACGTCTCCAGCGACTGCACATGGGCGAAGAAAAACCGGTAGAGGATGTAATCGCCGGGGATATTCTTGAGCTTGGTGACGTCGACCGTTGGCTGCTGTGCGAGTAGCGTGGCTGCGGAGATGGCAATGGCGGCCAGAACGTTTAACGCGCGGCGGGAGGCCTGGCTACGAAAAGGTCCGTAATGTGCTGGGGGGATCGTTTGATAGCTCATAATGACATGATTAATTCGGCTACTGGATAACGATATCACGGAAATCAAGAAATGCAATGGAAAAAAGTGAGAGTTGTAAGGAATGTCGTAAGTCAGATTGGAATAGCGACAGGAATTCTGGCGGTGCTGTTGCTGACGGGGATGCTGACGGGGATGCTGACGGCGGCGGGCGTAGCGCAGGAATCAAAGTCGGAACCGGCTGGCGGAGCTGAAGAAGGAAAAGCCACGCGGTACGATTTACTCGTCTTCGCTCAATGTCCCGCCGCAGGATTACACGCTGGGATTTCCGGGGATCTCGAATCGGCTGGAGTGGTTTGCGATTGAGTATACGGGGAAGTTCTGGATCGGGAAGCCGGGGGAGTATCGGTTTGAGCTGACGTCGGACGATGGGTCGATGCTGTATGTGGACGACAAGCTGGTAATTGATAACGGCGGGCTGCATGTGCCCATGACGGTGGCGGGGAAGGTGCAATTAGCCGGGGGAATTCATACGATCCGGGTGCCCTATTTTCAGGGACTGAAGTATCATGTGGGGCTGGTGCTGAAGATCGCCGGGCCGGGCGAGGAATTGAGGGTGTTCAGTACGGAAGAGTTTAAGCCGCCGGCTGACCCGGAAACGTGGGCGTTTCCGGGGAAGTAGGGGGAACGCCGCTGCGTTGTGCCGGACCATGCCTAGGTCCTTCCACGGCTCCATTCCCCGAATCATTGCGCACGGACGGGACGCAGCCTTGTAGGTCGTGTAATTCGGGAGCGATGGTCACGCAAGTAAGTCAGATCAGAAGGCACAAACGCAAGATTACGGCTTTCTGGCGATGTATGAGGCAATGACCGAATTTGCGCAGCGAATTGGTCGATGGCGGCATCTGCCGCGGGCGTATCCAGTTCCGTCAACTGCGCGACCGCCCAATTAATCATTCTGAGATCTTTCTGATCACCGCTGATCCTTAAAGCCTTCGCCAACGCCGTCCCGCGATCTGACTCGCTGGCCAGGACTCGAATACGTGCCTCGCAGTACTGGATCATATCTTCCGCAGCCGCACCCGAATAGAGATCTCGCATTAACTTCTCTATCAATCCCAGGGATGGCATTGATCCCATGTCACACAGCTGATTGGCGCTCCACAGCTCGTCTCCGAGGCCCGAGCCCCTGAGCACTCCTTCAAGAAACTCAATCTTTTGCTGTTGGCTGGTGATATTCAACAGCCGCGCCTGCCCCAAACCAACCTGAGCAGCCCATTGCACTCGCGCGGCATCTCCGCGTTTGCGAGTCCCCGTCGGGCCGGTGGAAGTCAGAGACTGCAGGTAAGCGAACGCTACTTGATTTCCTGACTCGCCAAGTCGTTGCACCGAGTGCACCCTGACGGTTACGTTCCTGAACAGTGCTCGATCTTCTTCCCCGGTCGGCATTCCTGAGGTCCCTGCAATTGCCGGAGGCACCTTCTCCGGCGTGCCTTCCGCGATACATATGAGTGCCGTGATCGCCGCATCCGGGGATGGTGACGACATCGCCGCGACAAACATCGTGTCGACAATGGCCTCCTGGTTGGCGTACGGCGCCGTTGAATTGGCAAAACAAAGGCCAGGCAAAAGCGAACAAATAAGCGGTAGGATCAACGATTTTGTCATTCTTCCTTCTTTCGTTCTGAGAGAACCAGTGACAATCCCATTCAACGGCCATCGGCAAAACTATAAGCATCTTCCTCAAGGGCCAGTTGCACGTTCGCAAGACTGTCGAACGCAGCATCGCCCAAGTAGGCGGTTTGCGAAATCGCGGACGCGCCATTAGGCTGAGCAGTGCAAGTCGTCCTTTGTGCCGTACTGTCGGTGACTACGTTATTAGGGGCAACTGAGTACAGATGCTGCGCGTTCACAAGGAAGTCCTGATCTGCGTCCGCAGCCTGGGTCGTTTGAATTCCCTGGTAGACGTGCCTTGCTTCGTGAATCAAAGAATTCTGGAGGTATCCGGCGCGCTGATGACCGCAAACGGCTAGCCCATCTTTATTCGCCCGCATTTCAGGGAGGTATGGATTGAGTGTTACGGGGGATGTCGCGTCATGGCGGATATCAGTCTTACCGCCAGCGCCCCCATTAATATAGCCTACGGTGTAGCTAAAGATTGAATTCAGAACGGTCCTGGTATCGCCACCGGCATGAGCAAAAACATCGTTGGTCTGTGTCTGGAACCAAGCGGGAACTGGTCCCGACGCCCTTGGGTCAATTGGGGCCGTCGCTGCAGGAGTGATCCATTGGGGAACTGTCAAATCACCACCGTAAACCGAGTAATTCGTTGACATGATCTTTGCAGGATTCGGCGGATCAATGCCAGTCCAAGAGGTCGCCAGTGAACGGGCCACAAATGTTGTTGACCCGCCACCATTGGCGGATACGAACACCGACTCAGGTAAGCTCGCACCACGTTCAGTATTGTCGGTATAGACCTCGTGGTACCTAAGCAAGCTGGTATCTTCCGCAATGAATACCGTGCCGCCAAATGTCGTGACCGGCACACCATTATCTGCCCGAACCGCTTGCACTTTAATCGTCGTATCTTCCGAGTAGTTATTTGAGGAGTTAATGACGGTCACACCAACCTGAGACAATTGCATCTGAATTTCGACGGTTTCAACTGTCATTGGCTGTGAATACATGTTACCTGTCGGAAATACCTGGACTTGTGCGGAACTTGTACCCTGCGCAAGCGTCAGTGAGCCGCCGATTGTGGAGTCGGTCCACCCTGTTACGCCAAACGAGGAATACCCTCCCGCATTGCCAACCACCGACACCGAGCCTTGGGCCGAACCAAAACCACTTCCGTTGATCGTAACACCAAGGTTGGCTGGCCCGACCACAAATGTGTTCGGGGCGAGGCTGGAAATGTGTGCGATGCCGAATACCGGGATGGTGAAGTAGCCGCTGCTGCTTCCGCCGCCGTTGGTTCCGCCTCCCTGAAAGCCCAGTCCGGAATTGTAACCGGACGATGTCACGCTGATCCCGGCGTATCCGCCAGGTGTTGTCCCCGGGACAGCAAGCGTGAACGACGCCGATGCCGTTACGTAGTTATCGAAAGCCGATACATTCCCGCCTGAGAAGGTCATCTGACCTCCACCAGGAAGCCAGACCGTGACTGAAGGCGCGGTCCCGAATCCGGTGCCGTAGACAGTGACGTTGTACACGTTGCCGGCGACGAGAGACGTCTGATTGACGGAATTGATAGTCAGGCCAACGGAGGATACGACCGGTGTGGGATCCGGCACGACTACCTTCGCCGAGGTATTCATCGCACTATAGCCTGGCTGTCCGGTGTGTTGCGGAATAAACGTGCCATTGTATCCGTGGGAGAAAACCTGAACACCAACCGAGCCGGAGACTAACCCGTGGTAGGCGGGGACCGTCGCGTTTATCACGGTGTCGGTGGAATTGGTAATAGAGGCAAAAGCGGCGATTCCCTCTGGAGTTACGAATCCCAGGTCAGGCGAGGAGCCGAAGCCGCTGCCCTGGACGGTAATGGTGTTGGCCTGACCGTAGGTCCAGTTGGCGGGTGAGACGGATGAGATGGAAGGGGTGGGATCTCCGCCGTTGACGGTAAACTGGTCGCTGCTGTCATTGATGATTGCGCTGGAGCCCCAACAGGTGGTGAGCTGCACCGTCTTGATCCCCAGCGAAAGCAGGGGCGAGCTGTTGCCGGAATATGCCACATTCACCTGGTAGTCGCTGACGTAGGTGACGGTTACCGGTGAACCGTCGAGCGTTACCGAGACATTGCAACTGCCGTCTCCTGACAAATACCAGCCGTAGATGCCTATCCAGCCGTCGTGTCCTGCTGGTCCGCTGGACGGGTAAATGCCGCCGATGATGGGCTGCTCCGGGGTGGCCTGCTGGACGACGTACGTGACAGCGTCGCTGTCATATCCGTAATTTTCCCAAGTGGCGAGGTAATCGTTATAGAAATAGTGGAAACCTGCGATGGTGTAAGTGGAGCCGGATGAACCGTAGTCCCAAATGGCGACCTGGGCATCCATGACATCCCAGTCTCCGTCCTGGGACCAGCCTGTGAACCTGCCGTCAACGTATTCCTGGCCTTGCACGTAGGCTCCGCACATGTATGACCACTCGCAGTCGGCGTAATTGACCACGGAGTAGCTGGTGAGCTGAATAAAGTCACCGGAAACGTCGGCAGCGCTGCCCCAGTCCATTGCCTGAGCCCGGGTTCCGCCAAAGAGTGCCATCAACAAGATTATGACAGCCAGCGGGGCTAATGATTTCGCGGATAATAATGCCGCGCGAAGAGCAAGTTTCATTTTGTCCTCCTGACCGGAGGGTCGCGGTGTTTGATTCGGGGCGCTTCGCTGCCGACGACAAAGGCGTAGAGGACGGCATAACGTTTCTCACCCAGGCCTGACTTGAGTTGTTTGACGTAGTCGGTGACGATCTTCTCCCTGGCGTTCTCGAGTTGCAGGATTTGGGCGTGATCCTGACCGGAAACCTTAAAAGGTGGCGGGTATTTCGCCAATATTGTTTTGATTGTGGCGAGACTGGTTTTGTCGAAGGCGGTGAGATCCGTCATGCACCGGGCGGCCGTGCTCTTGACGAGAGCTTCTTCTGCATCGGACAGGCCAGCGGCTGTTTTGACGTGGTGGCGAGGCACGGAGTCGCCGGGGATAGCAAGTGCCATGGAGGGTGTGATTGCGTTTTTAGCGGGCCGCTCCTTACAGTCGTGGTTCGGTAAAGGTTAAACTGAAGATTCCCATGGAAATTGAAAAGGTTTACGAGCCACGGCGCTTCGAGCCGCGCTGGGCCCAGTGGTGGGTCGAGAGCGGCATTTACAGAGCGGAACTGATACCGGGCAAGCCGGTATTTTCGCTGGTGATTCCGCCGCCGAATGTCACCGGTGTCCTGCATATGGGGCACATGCTGGAGCACACGGAGATTGACGTCACGGTGCGGTGGCATCGTATGCGCGGGGATTCCACGCTCTGGTTGCCGGGGATGGATCATGCCGGGATCGCGACCGAAATGGTGGTCGCGAAGCAACTGGCGAGCGAAGGTATTTCGTATCGCCGGGATCTGACACGCGAGGCTTTTGTGGAGCGCGTCTGGCAGTGGAAGGCGGAATCGGGCGGGATCATTCAGGAGCAGATGCGGCAGATCGGCGCCAGCTGCGACTGGTCGCGGGAGCGGTTTACATTCGATCCGGGGCTTTCGCGAGCGGTTCGGGAAGTGTTTGTTTCGCTGCATGAGCGCGGGCTGATTTATCGCGGCGAGTACATGGTCAACTGGTGTCCCGGTTGCAATACGGCGATTTCCGATCTGGAGAGCATCCACGAGGAAATGGCCGGGAGTTTGTGGCACATCAAGTACCCGGTGGTAGGGACGGACAAGTTCCTGACGGTGGCGACGACGCGGCCGGAGACGATGCTGGGCGATTCGGCGGTGGCGATTAACCCGACCGATGAACGGTATCTGGATCTGCACGGGAAGACGGTGCGGCTGCCGCTGATGGATCGCGAGATTCCCATCATTCTGGACGATATGGCCGACCCGAAGTTCGGGACTGGTGTGGTCAAGATCACGCCGGCGCACGATCCGAACGATTTCGAGGCGGGGAAGCGGCATTCGCTGCCGTTGATTGAGGTCATTGGGCGCGACGCGAAGATTACGACGGCCGGTGGTGGTTATGCGGGCCTGGACAGGTATGAGGCGCGCAAGAAGATTGTGGCCGATCTGGATGCGCTCGGGCTGCTGGCGCGGGTGGAAGATTACACGGTGAATCCGGGTAAGTGCCAGCGCTGCAAGAGCGTGGTGGAGCCGCTGGTTTCGAAGCAGTGGTTTGTTCGGACGAAGCCGCTGGCAGAGAAGGCCATTGCGGCGGTGGACGAGAAGCGGATCGAGATTGTGCCGGATGTCTGGGTGAAGACCTGGAATGAGTGGATGCACAATATCCGCGACTGGTGTATTTCGCGGCAGTTGTGGTGGGGGCATCGCATTCCGGTCTGGTATTGCGACGCGTGCGGCGAGGTGGTGATTACGCGCGAAGATCCGACGGAGTGCCCGAAGTGCAAAGGCGCGCTGCGGCAGGATCCGGATGTGCTGGATACGTGGTTTAGCTCGGGGCTCTGGCCGTTTTCGACGCTGGGCTGGCCCGATAAAACTGAGGATCTGAAGAATTTCTATCCGACTTCGACGCTGATCACCGGGTTCGACATTTTGTTCTTCTGGGTGGCGCGCATGGCGATGCTGGGCATCGAATTCATGGGCGACGTGCCGTTCCGTCAGGTTTATATTCACGGGCTGGTGCGGGATGCGGATAAGCAGAAGATGTCGAAGACCAAGGGCAATGTGATTGACCCGCTGGTGGTGACGGAGAAGTACGGGACGGACGCGGTGCGCATGGCGCTGCTGATGGGGGCGGCTCCGGGGACGGATATCGTCTTCACGAACGAGCGGGTGGAGAGTTCGCGGGCGTTTGCGAATAAGATCTGGAACGCGTCGCGGTTCCTCTTTATGAATATGGACCGCTGCGGCGTGGAACCGTGGATGGCGGAGGATCTGAATTCGTATGCGCCGGGCAAGGATGCTCCGATTGAGGACCGGTGGATTTTCCATCGGATCAATGAGTGCGCGAAGGAAGCGAACCGGGCGATTGAGCAGTTCCGGTATCACGAAGCGGCGCAGAGCGTGTGGCGGTTTTTCTGGAACGAGTTCTGCGACTGGTATGTGGAGCTGAAGAAGCTGCGGTTTACGGAAGGTTCGGGGCTCAATAACGACTGGCGGAATCTTCTGGCTGCGTTTGAGAGTGCTCTGCGGCTGCTGCATCCGGTGATGCCGTTCTTGACGGAGGAGTTGTGGCATCGTTTGGGCGGGGCGGAAGGCAAGTCGATCTCGCTGGCGGAATATCCGGAGTATCTTGAGGCGCGGTGCGACGAGGCGGCTGAGCGCGAGATCCAGCAGTTGCAGGACGTTGTGACGGCGCTGCGGAATCTGCGGGCGGATTTGAGTCTGGATCCGAAGATGCCGCTGGAAGGGTTGATTTCCGGGGCGGATGTGGCGGTGCACTCGGTGGCGATTCAGAAGCTGGCGGGTGTGACGCTGCGGGCGGGGGAGACGCCGAAGACCGGGGCGGTGAAGTCGATGTCTGGCTTTACGGTGTCGGTGGATGTGCCGCAGGGGCAGATGGAAGTGCAGAAGAAGAGGCTGGAGAAGGAGCGCGATCAGCTGGTGAAGAATATCGCGAATTCGGACCGGCAACTATCTGATGAGGTGTTTTTGGGGAAGGCTCCGCAGAAGGTGGTGGATTCGATTCGGGCCAAGCGGGCCGAGTATGCGGAGCAGTTGAAGAAGGTGGAAGACGGATTGGGTGGGGTTTGAGGTTGCGGGGGAGCGGCGTTCGGGGTGCCAGTCGGAAACCCGGCGGCAGGACCGAAGCCCCGGCCCCACACTGGCGGTGAGTTGATGAGGGAACTGATTGAACTCGCGCTGCGGGAAGACATTGGGTCGGGAGATGTGACGTCCTCTGCGTGCGTACCGGCGGGTCAGTTGGCGCGGGGGACGTTTCTGACGCGGGAGCCTCTGACGCTGGCGGGGATGGAGGTGCTGGCTGCAATCTATGCAATGAGGGGCGGCGTGATCGATCTTCAACTGCTGCATCGCGATGGGGAGACGCTGACGGCGAATTCGGCCGTAGCGATTGTGCGGGGCCAGGCGCGCACGTTGCTGGAATGCGAGCGGACGGCTCTGAACTTTTTGCAGCATCTTTCCGGAGTGGCAACGCTGGCGCACGCTTATGCTGCTGAAGTTGCGCACACGAAATGCCGGGTTTTGGACACGCGTAAGACTATTCCTGGCTTCCGACAACTGGACAAAGAAGCGGCGGCGGCGGGAGGCGTAACCAATCACCGGATGGGCTTGTACGACGCCATTCTGATCAAGAATAATCACATTGCGGCGGCGGGAGGAGTGCGAGCTGCAATGCGGAACGCGCGCGGGTGCGGGCTGCCTCTGGAGATTGAAGTTCGCACGCCGGCGGAACTCGAAGATGCGCTGAACGAGGGCGCGGAGCATCTGCTGCTGGATAATCTGACGCCGGCGGAAGCGCGGGAGTGGATTGAGCGTATAGGCGGGCGGGCGAAGGTGGAGCTTTCAGGCGGGATCACGCTGGAGACGGTGCGGGCGTTTGCGGAAACCGGGGCGGATTTTGTCTCCGTGGGGGCGATCACGCATTCGGCGAGGGCGGTGGATCTTAGTTTCCGGCTGGAACTTTTATGATTGTCAGGCTGCGCACGACGACGTCGACCATGAAGGACGCGGCGGTGCTGGCGGCAAGTGGCGAGCCTCACGGTACGGCAGTGATGGCGGAGCTGCAGACGGCGGGGATCGGGCGGCAGGGTCATGTGTGGCATTCGGCGGATATGGGTGGGCTCTATATATCGATCGTGCTGCGGGTGAATATCGGGATGGCGGAAACGCCATTGTTGACGATGGCGCTGGGGCTGGCGGTGCAGAGGGCCGTGAACGATCTGGCGCAGGTTTCGGCGGATATCCGGTGGCCGAACGATGTGATGCTGAGTGAGCGGAAGCTGGCTGGGATTATTGTGCAGGCGGCGGAGGGCGCGCTGATTGCGGGGATCGGGATCAACGTGAATCAGGAGTCGTTTCCCGGAGAACTGGCGGATTTGGCGACTTCACTGAAACTGGAGACTGGAAGGGAATACTCAAAAGACGCAATTGCGGACAGGGTGATTGCGGAATCACTGCGGCATTCGTCGTTACTGGCGGAGAAGGGGAAGCGGGAGATACTCCGGCGGTTTGAGGAGAGTTCGACGTGGCCGCGGGGTAAGGCAGTGGAAGTGGATGGCAGGCTGCGGGGCGTAACCGCCGGGCTGGATGAGAACGGATTTCTGCTGGTGCAGACTCCGGAGAAACTGGAGACGGTGATGGCGGGTGGGGTGAGGCCCCTGTGAGGTATACATGCGCGTAGCGGGTATCATGAGCGGGACGTCCGTGGATGGCGTGGATGTGGCGATTGTGGATATTGCAGGGAAACGTATCCGGACGGTGGGGCACGCGGGATTTGGGTTCAAGCCCGGTCTGCGGGGCCGGATACTGGCAGTTTCGAATGCGAATTGTGGTACGGGCGATATCTCCGAGCTGAATTTTGAGCTGGGCGAAGTTTACGCGCAGGCGGTCCTGGATGCGTGCGTGAAATGCAAGGTGGCAGCGGAATCGATTGAGTTGGTGGGGAGCCATGGGCAGACGATTTATCACAACGGTCTTTATTTCAAGAGATCGGGGCAGAGGCCGAATACCCTGCAAATCGGTGAAGCATCGGTAATTGCGGAGAGGTTGGGCGTGCCTGTGGTGTCGGATTTCCGCACGCGTGATATTGCGGCTGGCGGGCAGGGCGCACCGCTGGTGCCGCTGGTGGATTATCTGCTTTTCGGGAGTACTGAGAAGTCTCGGGTGGCACTTAATATCGGTGGGATCGCGAATGTGACGATATTGCCGCGGGGCGGAACCGAGGCGGAAGTGGTGGCGTTCGATACGGGCCCCGGAAACATGGTGATGGACCAACTGGTGGAGTTTGCAACTGGGGGTAAGTCGCATTATGACGCCGGCGGGAGGATGGCGGCGCGCGGATATCTGAATCGCCCGCTCCTGGACAAATTGTTAAGGGACCCATATTTTACGGCGTCGCCGCCGAAATCGGCCGGGCGGGAGCAGTACGGCAAAGCTTTTGTGGAAAGAATGGTGGCGACCGGGTTGCCGTTGCCGGATCTGGTTGCGACGGCCACGGCGTTTACGGCTGCGGCGATTGCAAGTGGGATCGGGAGATTCGGGCCACCGGCCGGGGAACTGATCGTCTCCGGTGGCGGTGTGCATAATCGGCAACTGATGGCACAGATTCAGGCTTTTCTGCCGGCATGGGTGGTGCAGACGAGCGCAGATTTCGGGGTGGACCCCGATGCGAAAGAAGCGATTGCTTTCGCCGTTTTGGCGTACCGGACGTGGAAGAAGCAGACGGGTAATCTGCCTTCGGCGACCGGAGCGCGCCGCGCAGTGGTTTTAGGCAAGGTGACTTTTGGAACCAGGTAAGATTTCGGTAGTGATTGTTTCGTTCTTTCGGGCGGAGCAGTTAAGGGATACGTTGGCCGCGCTGCGGTTGAGGGTTGAAACAGAGGCCGGACCGGCTGCGGGGCTTCAGGTTGTGGTGGTGGATAACGGGTCTCGCGATGCGACGGCGAAGCTGGTGGAGGAGTTTCCGGAAGTGCGGTTCAACAAGCTGCCGCGGAACTTCGGGTTGACGCGCGCTCTAAACATTGGGGTCCGGGCGGCCGATGGGGAGTATGTCCTGCTGCTGCATGACGATGTGAAGATCGATGCAGCCGGGGTTGTAGCGCTGGCAGAATTTCTGGAGAGCAGGCCGGATGTTGCTGCGGTTTGTCCACTGCTGAATTCGCCGCAGGTGCGGGCGCTGCCGACACCGGGGGATCCGGACCCCGCGTTACGTACGTTGGCTGCTGGCGCGGAAGTGACGGCGGACTGTGTGACGGGCGCGGCCATTATGGTGCGGCTGGCATTTTTGAAGTCGATGGGGCATGTGGATGAGCGGTATGGAAATTACGGGTCAGATATCGAGATTTGCGCCCAGGTGAAGAGTTCGGGTAAGAAGATCGTGGTGCTGGATGCGGTGCGGGCGCAGCACGGGGTGGCGGCGTCGCCCATGCCGAAGAAATTTCTGGCGGGTGACCGCGCGGCGGGGACTGCGGCGTTTTTGGGGAAGCATTACGGGTTTGGCGCTGGATTAGCCTATCGGCTGAAGACAGCGCTTGGCGGCCTGGTCACATTTCGGTTTGCTGTGGTGGGGATGGAGAAGATTGACGGCTCGCGGTAAATCTTTGGGTTAGACTGGATTAACGATGGAAGCGGTGTGGTGGATACTCGCGATGCTGTGCTGCGGCGGTATGACCGGCGGGCTGGTGTATTTCGTGATGCAGTCCCGGCTGGAAGTGCGTTTGTCGCGCCAAAGGGAAGAACTGGCGGCTGCGAGGGCATCGCTCAGCGTGCAGAAGCGATACCTGAAGGATACGGTCCGTTCGGCGGAAGAAACGGCGCGGATGCAGGCGATTAACGAGTTCCTGTCCGATATCAGGATCGAGGAACGACATTACATTCGCGAACACAAGATGCTGTTCATGAGTAAGAAGAGCATTGTGAGGCAGGAGAGGATCTTCTTCCGGAATCTGCCGTTGTCGAACTGGATTGAGCAGGAGATGCCGTATCAGGAAGGCGCGGATATGGAGCAACTGGCGGAGGCAATGTCGGTGTTTGTGCCGGGGGGATTGCTGGAGGATTCGGGTGCGCCGGCGCGGAAGCTGCTGACGCGGTAAGGGTGCGGCGGCACGGACGATGCTGACGCTGTAAGGGTGCCGCGGTCGTTGGGGGTGGCGGCTGGGTGCGCCATGATCGCTGAGCTTCGTTCGACTGTGGTTCCGCCAGGACTGGGTGTGCGGGAGTGGCACAGGTGGGTTAGCAGCGTGGCACCTATCCGGTCAATAGCGCGGTACGCCCAGGTCGACTTCGATACTCCAGCGGTCGATGCCGCCGGCCATGCTCTGACAATTGTCGATGCCCTGCTTTCGGAGCCAGTCGACAACGCTCAGGCTCCTGACGCCATGGTGGCAGAAGACGCAGATCAGTTGACCGGAATCGGCCGCGGCTTCCAGTTCCTGGACGTTTTGGGGGATGGTGCGCATGGGGATCAGGGTTGCACCATCGATATGGCAAATGGCGTGCTCTTCGGGTTCACGGACATCCAGCAGCAGGATTTGGTCGCGGCGATCGAGTGCGGATTTTACTTCGACGGGCGTGGTCTCATAGGTGAGCGGCGGGGTGTCCGGCATGAGGGGAGTTTAGCAGATGCAGAAACTGCGCCAGCGCGCTTATCTCGACGAAACCAAAGGGCATACACGATGCGTCTGAAGCCCTTGCTATACTCAACAGAGATTCTACCGTTCGTTCTCATGGATTCCTTTTAAAGATGAAGTCGTTTATTGTCCTAACTTTGCAGGCCCTTGCGGCGTGCGTGTGTGTTGCCATGTCGGCCAACGCTCAGACTCCGGTATTTAACACGGGGCAGGGAGCTCATCTGGTGATCGGCCAGACCAGCTTCACCAGTGGCAACTACGGTGCTTCGAACCTGTTGCTGGGTTCACCGAGCGGAGTCGCGTATGCGAACGGAGTGCTGTGGGTGGTGGATTCCAATCGCCTGGGTGCCACTCCGAATAACAACCGCATTCTGCGGTTTAACGACGTCAGCAGCTACCCCTCGCTGACAGATTTGCCAGACATTCCGGGAAGCAATTGCGGCGTTTGCCGTGGCCAGGCGAGTCTGGTACTGGGACAGTCCGACTTCAACACGTTTACTTCCGGCCTTACGGCCAGTTCGGTACGAAATCCTACGGGGATTGCGACCGACGGCACGGTGCTGGCGGTTGCGGACACGGATAACAACCGGGTGCTGCTCTGGCTGAAACTGCCGACCGTGAACGGACAACCGGCGGACGTTGTGCTGGGACAGGCGAATTTTACATCCAACGCCGCGCTTTCGCCTACGCAGACGTCATTGCGGGCGCCTTCCGGAGTTTGGATCTTCGGCGGGAAGCTTTATGTTGCGGACACTTTTGATAATCGCGTCCTGATCTATAATCAGATCCCGACGAAGAACAACGCGCCGGCGGATCTGGTGCTGGGGCAGACGAGCTTCACGTCATTCGTGCAGCCGGATCTGACGAAGAATTCCGGGATTGCCAACGCGGTGAACATGCAGACGCCGGTTTCAGTAACGACCGATGGCACGCGACTGTTTGTGGCGGACCTGGCCGAGAACCGGGTCATGGTGTGGAACAAGATTCCGACTACGAACGGGGCGCCGTGCGACTACGTGATTGGGCAGAAAGATCTGGTTACAGCGCAGACGAATAACAGCTATACCGTCAATTCAACGGCTGCGGACGCGGACGGGAATCCGACGGATGTGACGCCGGTGATGTGCCAATCGAACAAGAACGACGCGGTGACGGGGACGAAACTGTATCCGGCGCGCTGCGCGTCGACGCTATCGTTTCCGAGATTTGCTTATTCGGACGGGAAACGGCTTTTTGTGGCTGACGGCGGGAATGACCGGGTTCTGATTTTTAACAGTTTTCCGACGACGAACGGTGCCCGAGCGGACATTATTCTGGGTCAGCCGGATGAATTCAGCGACAACACGGGCGACAATCCGGACGGCACGAACGCGTTCGAGAATCCGTCCGCGATCGCTTACGACGGCACGAACCTGTACGTGACGGACACGTATAACAGGCGCGTACTGGTGCATACGCCGGGCGTTGCGAACATTCCATTGTCCGCGGTGCGGAACGCGGCCAGTCTGGCGATCTACGCCACTGGAAGCATGACTTTTGTGGGTTCGATTACGGCGAATAACATACTGACAGTAAAGATCGGCTGCACCGGCAGCGCACCGGATTGTACTGTGACCTCGGCAACGTATACGCACACAATGGTTTCGTCCGATACGCTGACTACGGTGCTGAACGATTTCGTGAAGCAGATCAACACGAAGGATACGAACGTTATCGCTTCCGTGAATCTGGCTGCTGGCGAGATTGTGTTGTCGGCACGGGTGTCGGGTGCGAATGGCGGCAACGTGACTTATTCGGTGACCGCTTCGACCGGATCGACGATTCTGGGCACGGCGAGCGGTACGACACTGAACGTTTATCTGGAGAACCCGACGGAAGTGGCACCGGGAACATTGATTCAGATTTCCGGCACGAATCTCTGCGACACAACCGGGGCGGCGGATTTTTCGCAGACGTATCTGCCCAACACGATGAACAACTGCATCCTATACATGGATGGCATCCGGACACCGCTGTTGTATGTTTCGCCGACGCAGATTAACGCGCAGGTGCCGCTGACCTTCGGGGACAGGACGAGTTCGAGCCTTTATCTTCGAACGACGCACGCGAACGGGACGATTACGGCAACGACTCCGATTGCGGTAACGATTGTGCCCCAGAATCCCGGATTGTTCGCCTATCCGGGCAACGATCCGCGGCCGGGCATTGTCTATCACGCTTCATCGACGGCGTACGACATTGTGGATATCAACGGGCTGCCGCAGGTGGGCGATACGGCGACGCTGACGATTGGTCCCTATGCGACACAGTACAGCAGCGGCAATGTGAATGTGGTGAAGGACACGAATGCTGTGGTGGGCGTTGGCACCAACTGGACGAACGACATGGTGGGCGGTCTGATTTCGATTTCGGCCGGGTTGTATTACATCCAGAGCGTGAACAGCCCGACGAGTATCACGCTGACGGCGAATTACGTGGGCGTGACGGGCAACGGATTCACGCACTTCATTTACTATGGCGGAAAAAGCTACTCTTACACGGAAGTGGCCAACGACACTATGGCGACGGTGACGGCGGGGCTGGTGGCGGCGATTAACAATGGACCGGATCCGTATGTCTACGCGGTGGTGAATAACGAATATAACCGAATTATTCTGTATTCTTACGTGGACGGTCCCGCGGGCGAGGGGATCAACGTGCTCGAATCCACCCAGACAACTACAGCGAATTTGCAGGGTTCGAATATCAATATTACGGTTTACAATCCGACGACCTGTTGCGACGGGACGGCGAATGTGCCGGTCACGCTGGCCAATCCGGCCGCACCTGGCGAGGCGCTTTACACGTTTGCGACGGGCCTGGGTCCGACGAATCCGGGGAATATCGATTCGGGCTTCATTTATCGCGGCGGGAATTCCAATCCTCCGGCGGTATTTGTGGACTCGATTCTGGTGAACGGCGTGACGGCGACACCGATGACGGTGACGCTGGTGCCGAATACGGTGGGCGTGTATTATGTCGAGTTTGCGATCAATACAGGTCTGGTTACCAATACGGCCTCAAAGATGACGATCGCGCAGCAATTGTTCGTCAGCAATGCGGTGACGTTTCCAATCGTGGTACCGGGGGACCAGGTTCTGCCTCCGACGGTTACGGGAGTGAGCCCGAATACAGGTTCAGTGGATGGCGGAAACCAGATCACTGTTTCCGGCACGAATTTCAATATTTCGGCACAGGTATCAGTGGGTGGCGTACCGTCCACGAATTATACGGTGAACAGCTCGACGTCGATTACCGTTACTGTGCCGCCGGCAACAGCTCCGGGTACGGCCAGCGTGGTGGTATCGACCACTGCCGGGAGCAGTCAGCCGAATACTCTTTACACTTATGTGGCGGTGCCAACCTTAACCGCTATTTCGCCTTCGTCAGGACCGATTGCGGGTGGCACGACGGTGACGATCACGGGTTCCGGGTTTACCGGAGCCTCGCAGGTCACCTTTGCCGGGACCAACGCGAAGAGCTACACAATTGTGAACGATACGACCATTACCGCCGTGACGCCGGTGGCGTTTATCGCGGGCACGGCGCAGGTGGCAGTGACGACACCGGGTGGTGTTGTGACCGGTACGTATACCTACAAGTAGTGAGCAGCGCAGGTCGCGAGGAATCGAAGACAAAACAAGCCAACGGCCCCGGACGACGAGTTCGGGGCCGTTGGCTGTATGTGGTTGTTCTGAAAGGGTTGCAGGTGACTGAACCCGGTGTTTTTCCGGTCGTCTCCTGGGGTCTGATAAACTCCAGTTTTTATGCCACATATTGATGTTCCGCTCAAACGCGGACGGTTTGGGGAAACTTCACGCCCCGATAACTGGTGGATACAGCCACTGGTCGTGTTTCTGGGCTTCTCCGCCTTCATTTGTTATTCGACATGGGCGGCCCTGCAGGGTAATAATTACGCATCCGGCCCCCTGCTATCGCCCTTCTATTCACCACTGTTGTACGGGCCGGAACCGTATGCATGGTTTGGCGGCGGTCCTCCCTCCTGGTTTCCCTCCTTCCTTCCTTTCTCCTCGGCATTTCTGATTCTCTGGATACCTGGCGGCTTCCGGTTCACCTGCTATTACTACCGCGGGGCATACTACAAGGCGTTCTGGCAGGATCCACCAAACTGCGCGGTGGGCGAACCACGGAAGAAGTACTGGGGCGAGCGGACATTCCCGCTGATCATTCAGAACGTTCATCGCTACTTCATGTATCTGGCTGTGGCGTTCATCTTCCTGCTGGGACATGACGCGTGGGAAGCGACGAAGTTCGAAAACGGTCGTGGGGTCAGCGTGGGCACGCTGGTGCTGACGCTGAATACGGTGCTGCTCGGTTGCTACACGTTCGGGTGCCATTCTTTCCGTCATCTGGTGGGCGGGATGAAGGACATCCTCTCGGCGTCACCGGTGCGGAAGAAAGCGTACGACTGCGTGGGTTGCCTGAATACGCGGCATATGCGGTTTGCGTGGTTCAGTTTGTTCTGCGTAGGTTTCTCGGACCTTTATGTGCGGATGTGCGCGATGGGCATCTGGACGGACTACAGGATCTTCTAAACAGGCTTTGTAACATGGCGGAATATAAAACATTCGAATACGACGTGCTGGTTATCGGCGCGGGCGGCGCAGGGTTGCGTGCCGCGATTGAAGCATCCTCCGCCGGGCTGAAGGTTGGCCTTGTGTGCAAGTCACTGCTGGGCAAGGCGCACACGGTGATGGCGGAAGGCGGCATGGCTGCCTCCATGGGTAATGTGGACGACCGCGACAGCTGGCGCGTTCACTTTGCCGACACGATGCGAGGCGGACAGTATCTGAACAATCCGCGTATGGCGGAACTGCACGCGAGGGAAGCGGGCGACCGGGTGCGGGAGCTTGAGGCCTGGGGTGCGGTTTTCGATCGTACCAAGGACGGCAAGATTCTCCAGCGGAATTTCGGGGGCCATCGATATCCACGGCTGGCGCACGTGGGTGATCGGACAGGACTCGAGATGATCCGCACGCTCCAGGACCATGGGATTCATACCGGCATGGAAGTGCACATGGAATGCACGGTGCTGGATCTGCTGACGGACGGCGGGCGCATTGCGGGCGCGTTCGGCTATGGGCGCGAACTGGGTCGCTTCATGCTGTGGAAGGCCAAGGCCGTGGTGATGGCGACGGGCGGCGTGGGCCGGGCGTTCAAGATCACGAGTAACAGCTGGGAGTACACGGGCGATGGGCAGGCACTTTGCTATCGCGCTGGCGCCCGGCTGATGGACATGGAGTTTGTGCAGTTCCATCCGACGGGGATGGTGTGGCCGCCCAGCGTGCGCGGAATTCTTGTGACCGAGGGTGTGCGCGGCGAAGGCGGCGTGCTGCGGAACAAGGACGGCAAGCGGTTCATGTTCGACGATATTCCGGACAACTACAAGCCGCAGACGGCCGATAACGAAGAAGAAGGCTGGCGGTATGTGACGGGCGATAAGAACGCGCGCAGGCCACCGGAATTGCTGACTCGGGATCACGTGGCGCGGTGTATCAATCGCGAAGTGCGCGAAGGGCGGGGAAGCCCGCATGGCGGTGTGTTCCTGGATATTGCGTGGATCAAGTCCAAGGTGCCGAATGGCGCGGAACATATCAAACGCAAACTGCCGAGCATGTATCACCAGTTCAAGCAACTGGCGGATCTGGACATTACCGAGACGCCGATGGAAATCGGCCCGACGACGCACTACATCATGGGCGGCGTGAAGGTAGATGCGGATTCGCAGATGACGGACGTGCCCGGGTTGTTTGCGGCCGGCGAGTGCGCGGCTGGTCTGCACGGAGCGAATCGGCTGGGCGGAAATTCATTGTCGGATCTGGTGGTGTTCGGGATGCGCGCCGGGGCTTCGGCCGCGGCGTACGCGAAGGCGAACGGCTCGGTCACGGTGAATGCGGCTCAGGTGGATGCGATTGCGGCCGAGGCAGTGGCTCCGCTGAATCGCGAGGGTGGGCCGAGACCTTACGACATCCAGTTCGAACTGCAGGATTTCATGCAGGATCTGGTGGGTATTGTGCGCGTCGAGAAGGAAATGGCGCTGGCGATCGAGAAGCTGCAGGATATGAAGAAGCGGGCGGCGGGCGTATCGGCCGGCGGCAATCGCGAATACAATCCGGGTTGGCATACGGCGATCGATCTGCGGAATCTGCTGACGGTGTCGGAAGCGATTGCGCTTTCGGCGATCGACAGGAAAGAGAGCCGCGGGGCGCATTTCCGGGACGACTATCCGGAGAAGAGCGCAGAAGAAGGAACGTACAACCACACGATTAAGCGCGGTGCGGACGGGAGTATGCAGTTATCCCGCGAGCCGCTGCCGCCCATGACGGATGAGATGAAGCAGATCATTGAGGAGATGAAGTCATGAGCGAGGTGACATTCCAGATCTGGCGTGGCGACCGGAATCAGGGCGCATTTCAGGAGTATAAAGCGGAAGTCACCGAAGGCATGGTGGTGCTGGATGTGGTTCACAAGATCCAGGCCGAGCAAGCCAACGACATGGCTGTGCGGTGGAATTGTAAGGCGGGGAAGTGCGGGTCATGCTCGGCTGAGATTAATGGTATGCCGAAGCTGATGTGCATGACTCGCATG
The DNA here is from genome assembly GCA_903875575.1 of uncultured Acidobacteriia bacterium. GTDB lineage: Bacteria > Acidobacteriota > Terriglobia > Bryobacterales > Bryobacteraceae > BOG-234. The sequence goes on from CAIQWJ010000020.1 coordinate 69,217, forward strand.
AACACGCTGCCGGTGGATAAGCCGATCGTGATTGAGCCGATGAAGACGTTCCCGCTGATTCGCGATCTGGTGACGGACGTGAGCTGGAATTTCGAGGTCAAGAAGACGATCAAGAAGTTCAAGCCGCGGAAGGCGGATGCGCCGGACGGGACTTGGCGGGTGCAGCAGGCGGATGTGGACAGGCCGCAGGAGTTTCGGAAGTGCATTGAGTGCTTCCTGTGTCAGGACGTTTGCCATGTGCTGAGGGATCACCATATGCATTCGGAGTTCATCGGGCCGCGATTCCTTGTGTATACGGCGGCGCTGGAGATGAATCCGCTGGATACGGAAGACCGGCTGAAGGATTTGAAGGATCAGCACGGGATTGGGTTGTGTAATATCACGAAGTGCTGCACGAAAGTTTGTCCGGAACATATTACGATTACGGACAATGCGATTATCCCGCTGAAGGAACGCGTGGTGGACGAGTTTTTCGATCCGCTGGGTGGGCTGTTTAAGATGTTTCGGTAGGGGGGTAGTTAGGATGCTCCCGCCTGAAAACGCTGTCGGCGGTTGATAATCGAGTTGATGATCAAACGCAGCTTCGCGCTCGCGGTATTTTGTTTCGTCCTTGCGATCATCGCCGGATTGGCCCGGACGATGTTGCCTGCCGACCCAACGAGGTCTGTTCGGATTGAAGGTCGGCTTCTCTATCCAGACGGGCGGCCCTCAATGAATCAAGAGCAGATCCGCGTGGCGCAGGTTGAGAATGACGGCCTCAGCGACGAGACGACAGTTTTGACCGGGCGGGTGAGCTGTGTTTTTACGTATTTTGGCCGCCCAGGAACAAAGTATCGAATCTACATGGGCGCCTATAGCGGATATGGTACGCCTCCAAAGACAGCGGACACAGCTACCGGCAGAAATGTAGACGTTGGCGACACGGTGATGGACCGTTGCCCCCCAATTGCTCCGGTTCAGGTGAGCGTGCCAGCACCGAGTGAAGCGACTCGCGGGCTACTCGATGCGATGGTCATTGAGCCACAGGTCCTGCAACGGCCGGGGAACGGCACTACCACGCCTCTCTTTGGCGTGGTGCCTGACCAACTATCCTTGCCACTGTCCCGATACCAGAAGTCAGACCATATCGCGGAACTCCCACCATGCTGGGCAGGACCGTCGCTCGACAAGCCCGGGGAGTGGGAACTGTTGCCGACGGTATATTTCCGGCCCTTCAGACTTGAGTCCTTTGTTGGCGGGAATGTGAAGTCGATCCGCGTTGTACGCCATCTGCCGTACCTGACGGAATCGCAGATCCGGGACTATGTGCGGAGGGTCTGGCTCGGTGTCGTCCGGGACGTATACAGTTCGATACCCTGGTCAGAGGCCAATTCGTGGATTATTGAAGTGGCCGTCGAACACACGGACTGGAAGAGTACCGGGTTTCTCACGGATGGGGTTCACGTTCAGATTGAGGACCGTCTGGGCAAGTACTGGTTTACGAGAATCTCACCGTCCGACCATTAGCCTGGTACGAGATGGGTAATGACGATTGATCCTGGCGAGCATGGTTCAGGTCTGCGAGTCGCCGGATACGGTACTGAAGTTTGCCAGCGCCGTATAAGCGTTGACGGATGCGATCCTTGCGGGGAATAAGTAGCTGCGGGCGGCAGGCCCGCCACCGTCACGCGAGCGTTGGGTAGTCGGTGTAGCCTTTGGCACCGGGGGTGTAGAAGGTCGACTTGTCGGCTTCGTTGAGGGGCGCGTCGAGTTGGAAGCGCTTGACGAGATCCGGATTGGCCAGGTAGGGCGTGCCGAAGACGATGGCGTCGGCACCGCCGTTTTCGAGAAGCTGATTGCCTTCGGCCTTTAGATAGCCGCCACCCACGAGATAGGTTCCCTTGTAAGCTTCGCGCAGGGTTGTCTCGGCACCGATCCCGGCGCGCATCACGTGCAGGTAGGCGAGGCCGAATGGGGCGATGGCATTGGCGAGAGCGACGTACGTGGGCAGCGAGTCAGGGAACTGGATGTCGTTGAAGTTCATGCCAGGACTCACCTTGATACCGACCTTGCCGGCGGAACCGGCGGCGGCGATCATTGCCTGAAGAGCTTCGACCACGAAGCGGATACGATTTTCGATGGAGCCGCCGTAAGCGTCGGTACGCTGGTTCGCTCCGGAGCTGAGGAACTGGTTGGGGAGGTAGCCGGAAGCAGCGTGGAGTTCGACGCCGTCGAAGCCGGCTGTCAACGCGTTGCGGGTGGCCTGGGCGAACTCTTCGATGACGGCTGGGATTTCGGAAAGTTCCAGCGCACGCGGGAGATCATTGGGCTGTAGACCCTGGGCGTCGGTCCACATCTGGCCTGCGGCACGGATGGCCGAGGGGGCGACGGGAGCGTCGGGGATGGTGCGGTTGGCGGAGTGCGCGATGCGGCCAACGTGCATGATTTGGGCGAAGATTCTGCCGCCTTTGGCGTGGACGGCGTCGGTGACCCCGCGCCAGGCGGCGATCTGGTCGGGCGAATAGAGGCCCGGTGTGCGAGCGTAGCCCAGGCCCGAGGCGCTTGGTGCAACGCCTTCGGTGATGAGGAGGCCGGCATCGGAACGGCTCGAGTAGTACTCAGCCGCGAGCGGGGAGGGAACACCCTGGTAGTCGGAACGCGAGCGTGTCATGGGAGCCATGACGATACGGTTCGGGAGGGGATAGTTGCCGAGGGTGAGCGGGGAGAAGAGATCCATCGGTTTCATTGGATGCGCGCCCGGAGCGGAAGGATGCCTACAGATTCAGCATTTCGCGCAGGCGGCGGCTTTGCAGGCGGCTGACGGGGATCTCGCTGGACTTCTTGTCATCCATTCGTAACTGGTAGGTGGACTTGAACCACGGCACTACCTCGCGGATGCGGTTGATGTTGACCAGGAATGAACGGTGGGCGCGCCAGAACATGTCAGGATCGAGCGCGGCCTGGAGTTCTTCAATGGTCCGGAAATTGGATTGGCCTTCGCACTGCGCCGCAACGAGCGTGATGATGCCGTTGGCAATGGTGGCGTAGACCAGTTCCTCCGGGCCGATGACAAGGTTGCGTGCACCCGCGCGGAGCAGGAGTTTCGTGAAGGCGGGGCGTTGAGCCGCAGTCTGGGCGAAAGCCGACGGGGCAGGGGAGGGTGGTGGTTCTGTGAGTCGGTCGGCCACGGCGCGGCGGGCGCGGGCGAGGGTGGCGGCGAGGCGTTCGCGATCGATGGGCTTGAGGAGATAGTCCATCGCTTCAAGTTTGAAGGCCTCCACGGCGAATTGTTCGAACGCGGTGGAGAAGACGATGTGAGGCGGCTCGATCTGGTTGTCGCGCAACCGGCGAACGACGCCGAGACCGTCGAGGCCGGGCATTTGGATATCGAGGAAGGCGATGGCGGGGTCGAGCCTTTCGATGAGGTCGACGGCTTCAAGGCCGTTGGTCGCAACGCCGACGACTTCGACTTCGCCGGTTGCTTCCAACAGAAAGCGGAGTTCCTGGCGCGCGAGTTGTTCGTCGTCGGCAATGACGACGGACATGGGGGAGGCGGAACGAGCGGCAGTACCCGGAATCGCATCAGCAGGGGACGCGCGGAAGGGCATCAACTGGTATTATAGCGGATTGCAGCAAGCCTGAACTTCCGTGGGTCCGACCGCACATGGCGAAGTTTGCCCTGGCGGCGCGGATTTGACACGCCAGCATGGGGCCAATCATACAAGGAGCAGAACTTTTGTCCAATACTCAAGACGCCGGAACTAAGCCTACGCCGAAGATCGAACCCGCCGAGGGGAAACTTGGCATCCTGATTCCCGGTATGGGCGCGGTGGCGACGACCTTAATTGCGGGCGTCGAGGCCGTTAAGCAGAATCTGGCAAAACCGATCGGTTCACTGACTCAGCTGGGTACGATCCGGCTGGGCAAGCGCACCGACAACAACACACCGAAGATCAACGACTTTGTGCCGCTGGCGCAATTGGACGATCTGGTTTTTGGCGGTTGGGATATTTTCGAAGAAAACTGCTATGACGCCGCGGTGAACGCGGCGGTGCTGGACCGGCCCTTGCTGGACAAACTGAAGGAGCCGCTTTCGGCCCTGAAGCCGATGCCGGCCGTGTTCGATCCGGAGTACGTCAAGCGGATTAATGGACCGAACCAGAAGCCGAAGGGTTCGAAGATGGAACACGCCGAGATGCTGATGGACGACATCCGGCAGTTCAAGGCACGCACGGGCGCGAGCCGACTGGCGATGATCTGGTGTGGGTCGACCGAAGTATTCCATCGGGCGGCTGCGGTGCACCAGAACGTGGAGACCTTTGAAAAGGGTCTGGTGGAGAGCGATCCGGAGATTTCGCCCAGCCAGATTTATGCGTATGCGGCGATCAAGTCGGGTGTTTCTTACACCAATGGCGCACCGCATCTGACGGTGGACGCGCCGGCGCTGATGCAGATGGCGCGCGACCACAGCGTGCCGATTGCGGGTAAGGATTACAAGACGGGCCAGACGTTCATGAAGACGCTGCTGGCGCCGGGCTTCAAGTCGCGCATGCTGGGCGTTTCGGGCTGGTTCTCGACCAACATTCTGGGCAATCGCGATGGCGAAGTGCTGGACGATCCGGGTTCTTTCCGGTCGAAGGAAGAGACGAAGCTTTCGGCGCTGGAACAGATTCTGCAGCCGGAACTTTATCCGGATCTGTACAAGGACATTTACCACAAGGTCAGGATCAACTACTATCCGCCGCGTGGCGATAACAAAGAAGGCTGGGACAACATCGACATCTTCGGGTGGCTCGGCTATCCGATGCAGATCAAGGTGGATTTCCTTTGCCGCGATTCGATTCTGGCCGCGCCGCTGGCGCTTGATCTGGTGTTGTTTATGGATCTGGCGCAGCGGGCCGGTATGCGGGGCGTGCAGGAGTGGCTTTCGTTCTACTTCAAGGGTCCGATGACGGCACCCGGGCTGTATCCGGAGCACGATATTTTCATCCAGCTGATGAAGCTGAAGAACACGTTGCGCTGGATGAAGGGCGAGTCTTTGATCACGCATCTTGGTCTTGAGTATTACGACTAGGCTGCGGCGTAAGTCAGGTTACATAGAGAGGGGCAGGCGGAAACGTTTGCCCCTCTTTTTCGTTGCGCGAAATGCCGCAGGATTTGTAATAATCGGTAGCGTCGCTGGTAACTTCAATGAGTTCCATGCGTCCATCAATAGAGGCGAGAGATAACGATGCGGGTACTGGTCATTGGCGGGACGCTGTTCATTGGCAAGTTACTCGTAAAGCAGTTGCTGGCGGCTGACCACGAGGTGACGTTGCTGCATCGGCGTGCGGAGCATCCTTTCGGGAAGCGGGTGCGGAATGCGGTGGCGGATCGCAATGATGCGGCTACCGTGCGTGCCGCGCTGGCCGGGCAGAAGTTCGATGCGGTTTACGACATCGCTTATGACTGGGAACGTGGGACTACCGGGCAACAGGTAGAGGCGTGCGCGAAAGCGATTCCGGGACCACTATCGCGGTATGTGTTCATGTCAAGCGTGGCCGCGTATGGCGACGGGCTGAATCATGCCGAGGACGAACCCCTGGCGTCGGAAGCCCATGCGGATACCTACGTACGGAACAAGGCGTCGAGCGAACGGGCCCTGTTTCGCATGTTTCACGAATCTAAGTTTCCGGTAGTGACGATGCGGCCGCCGTTTGTGTATGGGCCGGACAACCCGTTCTATCGCGAGGCATTCTTTTGGGATCGCCTTCAGGCTGGGCGGCCGATTATTATTCCGGGCGATGGGAATCGGTTGATGCAATTCGTTTACGTGAATGACCTGGTGGAAGCTTGTATGCACGCGCTCGATAAGAACACGGCACCGGGGCGGGCTTTTAACGTTGCGGATGAGAAGCCGCTGACGCAGGTGGAGGTAGTCAACGCGATGGCGAAGGCCGCGGGAAGGGAAGCGGAGATCGTGAGAGTTCCCCGCGCTCTGATTGCGCGTGCCGGGGGGCAGGCGTTTACCGAACCCTTCTATTTTGGACAGTACTACGATTTGCCGCCGATCACGATGGTGATTGGACGCGTGAAACGGGTTTTCAATATGAGTCTGACGCCGTTTGCCGAAGGGCTGCGGGAGACTTACAAGGTGTATTTGAAGCACGGTGCCGGGCGGAAGACTGACTTCCGACTGGAGGATGATTTGATCCGGCAGGTGCGGGCAGTTTCGTCCATAGGAGCCTGAGGGTGTTCGAGGCAGAGGGTGAAGCCGGGGGCGACCGACGGTACCAACGGCGGGCGTTTGCGGGTTTAGTGGCCGTGGGGGCGGCTGGGTATCTGGTTTTCGACCGTCAAGGCAGGGAATTGGAACGTGCGGCTTCCCTTCCGGTGATGGTGAAGGTGGCGACCTTTGACGATGCCGGACGGCCTACTGGTGTGGTGCGGCGGTTGCGTATTCACCGGTCGGATGATGAGTGGCGAGCGCGGCTGGCGGTGGATGAGTTCCAGATGACGCGGCGGGCGGATACGGAACTGGCTTACACCGGAGCGTTTTGGAACTTCCATGGCGATGGGGTTTATCGCTGCGTATGTTGCGTGACGGCGCTGTTCGATTCGCGGGTGAAGTTTGACTCCGGGACGGGTTGGCCGAGCTTCTCCGAGCCAATGGCGCGGGAGAATGTGACGGAGGCACCGGATGCTACGTTTGGGATCAGCCGGACGGCGATTGCCTGTAAGCTCTGTGAGGCGCATCTGGGGCATGTGTTTGACGATGGGCCGCCGCCGGCCGGGAGGCGGTATTGCGCGAATTCTGTGGCACTGAAGTTTGTGGGGCGGGCGGAATAGGTGCGCCTCAGATTGCATTTGACATAATATACGTTATCAGAAGTTCCATATGGTACGCGACCCGGGAGGAGATGTCCGACATCCTGCCGGTATCTCCCAACCCGGGTCCGTTCGTTGTATCCGCTATGCCGAGTTACGTTGTTCGAGGTCCGAAACCCGGTCTTCCAGGGTTTGTACCCGGATGTCCAGACCGCCCGTGATCGCCTGACTCTGGCGATACCGGCCATCCAAAGAGTACCACGATTGCGAGCCAACCACTCGACGGAGCGGGCGCAAAAGCGGGAGGCAAGCGCAAAGCGAAAGATGCGCGGGCGATGCGTCTCCACCAACGCTTCGAAACCGACTCCTTCAATCAGTTTGCCCTCTTTCATTCAGCAGTGTAGACGAGCATTTCGGGCGATTGTTAACAGAAGACTTGCCCCCGTTTATACTAGTTGAATGAAAGCCACCGAGAAGATCTGGCGCAACGGCGAGTTTATTGCGTGGGACGACGCAAAGATTCACGTTTTGTCGCATGTCGTCAGCTACGGGAGCTCTGTTTTCGAAGGCATACGATGCTACGAGACCACGAGCGGCCCGGCTGTTTTCCGGCTTCGTGAGCACATTCGCCGCATGATTGATTCGGCGAAAATTTACCGGATGGACGATTTCCGTTTCACCCAGGCAGAGCTCGCCGAAGCTATCCTGGAACTGGTTCGCCTTAACCACCTTCAATCCTGCTATATCCGGCCGATCGTGATGCGCGGCTATGGACTCATGGGTGTGAACGGTACCAAGAACCCCGTCGACGTCTACCTTGCCTGCTGGGAATGGGGCCGGTACCTCGGCGAAGAAGCTCTGGCGGAGGGCGTGGATGTCTGCATCTCCAGCTGGACGCGAATCGCGCCCAATACCCTGCCCGCTTTGGCTAAAGCAGGCGCGAACTACATGAACTCGCAGCTGATCAATATGGAAGCTGTGGCGAATGGGTACTCCGAAGGGATTGCACTGGATAAGGCAGGTTACGTCAGCGAAGGCGCCGGCGAGAATGTGTTTGTGGTGCGGGATGGCAAGATTGTGACGCCTCCGCTCGGCACGTCTGTTTTGCCCGGTATCACTCGCGACGCGGTGCTGACCCTGGCCGCCGATCTTGGAATCCCGATTGTGGAACAGGTGATACCTCGCGAACTGCTTTACATTGCGGATGAGGTCTTCTTCTCCGGCACTGCGGCGGAGATTTCGCCGATACGTTCGATTGACCGGATTACGATCGGGTCGGGTCGTCGTGGTCCGATTACGGAAAAGCTGCAGAATGAGTTTTTCGGAATTGTGAACGGGACGAAGCCGGATCGGTATGGCTGGTTGACACCGGTCGGGGTTGTGGCTCCGGCTGCGTAGGTTCAGTTCACGGTTGAAATGAAAGAGGCTGTCGGTGGAGCATTTGCTCAACTGACAGCCTTTTGTATTACGGGACCCAGATCAGGTAGACGATGTAGCAGAGTATGGTGCCGATGATCAGGGCGTAGATACCGGCGCGGAGTTTCTTCTGGAGGAAGAAGATGAGGATCAGCCCCGTCACGGAGACCAGCGTCATCAGAATGCCGGAGATATCGATGATGCCTGACCAGGCCTTGCCGGTGTCACGACCCTTATGGAGATCGTTGATCACCGCGACCAGGCCGAGGCGCGTTTCCATGAGTTCGTACTTACCGGACTTGCGATCCACAAAGCCGTCGGCCGCGTAGCCGGGGCCTTTGAAAGAGATCTGGACCTGGTCGTCATCCACGCGGAAGTCGCTGAGATCGGCCTTGACGCCGTGGCGGCTGCGAAGGAGAGCGACGATGTCGTCCTTCTTCGCGTCCGGAGATTTGAGCCAGCCTGCGTCGACCGTTCCCGTGTAGCGATGGGGCTTCGTCTCTCCCGTCAGCGCGGCCTGATGGTTCAGGGTCACCCCTGTCACCGCGAAGAAGAGCAGGATGGTGAAACTCACCATCGAGAGATACGTATGCAGCCAGCGCGACCACTGGGCGGTCTTGCGCTTCCAGAGCGGATTGTGCTGAACCGGCGCTTTGGGTGGCTTGCCTGCTGAGGGTGTGGCCGGTTTATTTTCCAGCGAGCTTGTGGTAGTCAAAGGACGACGCCGCGACCTCCGTATTGGCGGGGAACTGGACCTGCTTCGGTGTGCCCGAGAAGTCCATCTCCTGTTTTACCAGTTGATAAGTGCCGTGTTCGCGGTCCACTTCCAGGTAGACGGTGTACTTCCCTGCCTTGACCGGCTTGCCGTCGTTGTCTTTGCCATCCCATTTGAGCGAGTACTTCCCGGGTCCACGGGTGGCACCGGAAATGGTGCGGACGATTTCCTTGCCTTCGGCCATAGCGCGAACGCGATCGGAACGATACCAGGCCTTCATTTCGGTGAGGTAGCGATCTTCGTGGTACCAGAGGGCGATGGTCTTCACCTGGAAGTGATCGGAATCTTCCACCCAGGCGGCGACAAAGGGGCGCTTGGCCATGCCGCGGGGGGCGGCGATTTCGAAGTCAATGCTGAGTTCCATGGAGGGATCCCAGGCCGGACCGGCGGCGGGTGCAGCTGCCATGTTGAGGCGGGCCGAAACGGGTTTGGTGACGGCGGCCATCTGGACGGGCGGCGCGGCCTTTTCGAGCCCCTGCCAGTTCGAGCTTCTCACCTGGCTGCCATCCTTCTTCACGAGGAGGTAGGAGACACCCGGCATGGAGGCGGCGAGCTTGGCGCTCTCTTCCGGAGTAAGGATAGAGAATGCGGTAGCGAGGGCGCCGGCATCGGCCGGGTTCGGAGCGACCACAGTGGAGCTGATGATGTTGTCTGCCGGCATACCTGTGCGCGGGTCAACAATGTGCGAATAATGATTGCCTGCGATCTCGACGCCGCGGCGATAGTCGCCGCTGGTGGCGACGGCCAGGTTGTGAACCAGGATGCGGGCGATGGGGTCGGCATTTTCCTGCGCGGCGCGGGGATCGGCAATCTCGACAGGTTCGGCAAGCGTGCCGCGAATGGCCATGTCGCCGCCGATGTTCACGAGGATGCCGTGAACGCCGGTACGAAGGGCGGCGTCTGCCGCGCGATCAATGATGTAGCTCTTGGTGAAGGACGCCAGCACGAGCGGCGCATTGCCGACGTGGGTGGCTGTGTGGGTTGTCGCGTCGAGCGTCCACTGTGCGGTTCCGGTTTTGGCGACGGCGGCAGAGAGCTCGGCCTCAGCCGGCATGTGGTTGGCTTTGGCAGCGGCCTTCCAGACCTCGATCACGGCTTCGGCGGAGGGATCAAGAGCGCCGTTGGTACGGGCGCGCCATTGATCGTACATGCCGAGGACCTGGAAGAGCTCCTCAGAAACGTGAACCGGCTGGCCTTGGGTGCGGAACCAGCGGCTGAATTCGCTCTGCTGGTCCCAGGAGCTGAGGATCTTCGATTCGCGCGCGATCTCATTGAGCACCGCAGTCTCGGCCTTCTGCGCCTGACGGCTGGAGGGTGCGACGACTTTAAGATCGAGCGAAGTGCCGAGGACGTTGTCCCAGGCAAAGTAATAAGTGTGGTCCAGGTTGCTGACGGACGAGCTGCCGGCGGTAGCCAGAGCGAGTGCCAGAGCGGCTGCGGACACAGTGGACAGTATTCTCATGCTGTTTTCTCCAGTAGTATGTAATTCGTTCGTTTAAGAATGAGGCTGACTACTCGCCGCGGCGGCCACCTGGGCCACCGGGACCGCCGAACTGCGGTGTCACTTCATCCTGAGTGATCTGGCCATCGCCGTTCTTGTCGAGCGTCTTCAGGGACGCAGGTGCATTGTTGATCTCGTCGGCGGAGATTTCGCCGTTGTGGTCGGTATCGAGAGCGCTGAAGGCCAGGTCGAACTGGTTGCCGCCGCGGCCGCCGGGCCCGCGTCCGCCGCCAGGACCACCGGGTCCGCGGCCTTCACCGCCACCGAAGCCAGGGTTGGCCTGCTGGCGGTTCGCTTCGGCAAGTTTTACGATTTCGTCTTTGGTCAGGATGCCATCGTGATTTGCGTCGCCACGATCGAACATGCCCTGCATGCGCTCGGGTAGTTCGGATTTTTCGAGTTGGCCGTTCTTGTTGGCATCGAACATCATGAGGGTTGCAGTGAGTTCGGCGGCACTGGGTGCCGGTGCCGGGGCTTCCTCGCCACCGCCTTCACCTTCTCCGCGGCCACCACGGCCACCGCCGCGGCCCATCTGCATCTGCATGCCGGCTTCATCCTGAGTCAGCCTGCCGTCGCCGTTCTTATCGAGAGTACGGAGGCGCGCAGGTGAATTGGTGATCTCACCGGCGGAGAGCGCTCCGTCCTGGTTCACATCCACGGTGTTCAGGATGGGGCTCATGCGGAAGAAATTCATTCCACCGCCGCCGGGGCCCTGGGCGTATGCGCCGACAGCCCAACCTATGGATAAGGCAAGAATCAGAGTTAGTTTCATGAGTGCGTCGATACTCCTACTTCGAACAGGATAGCCGAATGGCAGGAGTAACGGTAGCGGAATGAGCGGCCAAATTTGTCAGAAATCGTCACGTGTGGGTCGGAGAGCGTGGCGTGAGTAGTGGTTCAAAGTGGGTCCCAAAACGGCCGATATGCCATTATGGCTCAGATTTATGGGATGCGGCGCCCCGCGGGGTGGCGCTGGCGGATGCGCGCTCTCGCATTTGCCGTGCTCGCGACCGGGGCCTTCGAGGTACCGGGTTACGGTATTGGTAACGGTTACGGGCACGGTACTTCGGGGGCTGTGATCACCTCAGCAGGAGCTATTGTTGCAGCGATTGACAGCAAGGAAGTGAATCGGGAGTATCTGAGTGATGGGTCATCGGCTACGGATGACCGGATCTCGTGCAAAGTGCGGCAGGCGGGGCCTTTCTATGTGATGCTGGCAGGCATTTCGCGGTCGACTGACGGGTTTGACGCGCTGGAACTGGTGGAGGGGCTGTACCGTCCAGGCGACAGCGTGGACTTGTTCGCGGAACGTTTGGCAGCGGATTTTCCGTCGAGGCTGGGAGCGCTGCTCGATGGGGTTCGGGGGGCAGATCGGGCGGCGTTTGAAGAGTCATTCCTGGGGCAGGATGTGCTGCAACTGAGCCTGCTGGGGAATGATCACGGCACGTTATGGAATGGGCCGCGAGTCGTTATGATCGGGTTCCGTGCTTCGTGGGATGCGGAAAATGGGCGGGTGCGGGTGGTCGCGCATCGCAGCAGTTGCCCCGGGGATTGTGACAACTCCAATACGGTTTATCTGCTGGGTCTCCATGATGAAGCAGAGCAATACGTAGCTCAGCATCGGGAATTGGCAGGGGACACGCGTTCGGTTCGGGCGCTGCAACTGATCCATCTGGAATATGCCAGCCATCCCGAGACGGTGGGCGGACCTTCGACCGTGATCCGGGTGACACCGGCGGGAGCAGTGATGGAGCAGGCGGGAGCTTGCGGGGCGGCTGCGTGGATGCCGCGCGTGGAACGGGAACTGGATGACACGATCGCCGCAGTGGAGAACGTGGTGGTACGGGAGGATATTGCGCAGTTTTCGAAGCGGGGATCGGAGGTGCGCACGGACGCGATCCATGCAACTGTACGTGTGGTGGCGGGAAACGAAGCCTATGAGTGGAGCGATGGCTTCGAGGGGCTGCCGCAACCGTGGTGCAGCGGGGAGCTTTCGACGATGCTGCGGGTGACACGGCATATCCTCGCAGAAGGGCTGGGCACGCCTTCGCAGGGGGCGGCGATGAGCGGGGGCGCGACCGTAATGCTGAGTTTTCACGGGTCCACGGCGCAGCATTTCTGGCAACTGGTGGTGGATTCACGGACCTATCCGCTGGCGTTTGACGGGCGCGCCTGGTTCTCGCAGGAGACAGGGAAACTGTTGCGTCTGCAGTGGCAGACCACAGATCTGAATCTGCCCGCCTCGGCGGGGATTGCACGGATCGAGTGGGATGAATCGTTCGGCACCAGCGAGATCGCAGGCCGGACATTCCTGACACCGGATAAGGCGACCTATCGGGTGAGTTACGTGCGGAGAGCAGACCGGACGGACTGGACCGAGACCCGCTTTTCGGACTTCCGCCGGTATGGAGCGACCGAGAACGTACGGTACGAAGAGGCGGCGATCCGATAGACCACCTTTGAGTGATTTGACGCTGCGGTGCGTCTGGCTACTCAGGGCGACAGTGGATTGGGGCCCCAAAGGGCGTATCTGACGCAGGATTCCGCCTTCGTACATTGGTCATCGAAATGCCGTACTACTTGCCTTCGGCAAGTTGAAGACGGCAATTCCAGACTAATTGTCAGTGACGCGTTTGCGTCACTATTCGAGGAGATGACTGTGCGCAGAACTCAGACCGTAGTGCGTTGGGTTGTGCTGCCCGCCGCGCTGCTCATGGCGGTGCGTGGCGTTCATGGGGCGACAATCACCGGGACAGTGAGCCCGGCGAAGGCGGATTCGGTGGTTTATGTGGAGGCGATTCCGGGCAAGAAGTTCCCTGCCCCGGCGAAGAGCTTCGATATGAACCAGAAGAACCTGCAATTCCTGCCGCACGTGCTTGTGGTGCCGGTGGGTGCAACGGTGGACTTTCTGAACAGCGATCCTCGACGGCACAACATCTTCTGGCCGTCGATCAACGGCGATGAGAAACAGAGCCACAATCTGGGGACCTGGCCGCAGGGACAGAAACGGCCGTTCAAATTCACGACGGCAGGAATTGTACCGCTGGGGTGCAATGTGCATCCCGACATGTCGGCTTACATCATTGTGACTCCGACGCCTTACTTTGCGGTGACCGACGCCACGGGTGCCTTTAAGATTAACGGCGTGCCTGACGGGAGTTACAAAGTGTCGGCATGGCAGGAAGGGCTGAAGATGCAGACGAAGCCCGCGACTGTTACGGGAACCGCGAAGGTCTCCTTCACGCTGACGAAGTAGGCGGGCGAGTGCCTGCGAAAGCCATGCGCGAGCGTTTCCAGCAGGACAAGAGAGTCGACAGCGAGTGGTTGCGGACGAACTTTCCGTGCATGATGGCATGCCCGGCGGGTACCGATGCGGGACGCTATGTGGCGCTCATTGCAGAGGGCAGGTATGAGGAGGCCTACCGATATGCGCGGGACCCCAATCCTTTGGCGAGTGTATGCGGGCGGGTATGCGCGCATCCCTGCGAGACGGCTTGCCGCCGCGGTGCAATTGATCGTCCGGTTGCGATCCGGGCGCTGAAGCGTTTTCTGACGGAACGGTACGGGCCGGAATCGCGCAATCCCCTGCCCGCCAATACCTGTAAGGTGCCGAAACAGGCGGGAAAGATAGCGATCGTCGGCAGCGGGCCTGTTGGGTTGACGGCGGCGCACGATCTCGCGCTGCTCGGCTATTCGGTCACCATATTTGAAGCTGCGCCTGTGGCCGGGGGCATGCTGAATCTGGGGATACCGGAGTACCGGCTTCCCCGCTCCGTGGTAGAGGCACAGCTACGAGAGATCCTTGCGGCGGGCGATGTCACGCTGCGGCTGAATTGTGCCGCAGGGCGCGATTTCACGATTGCTCAGTTGCGGGAACAGGGCTTCGCTGCCATGGTGATTGCGGTGGGCGCGCACCAGAGCCGGGATCTTGCCATACCGGGTGCGGATCTGGACGGCGTTCACAAGGGTATCGACTTTCTGCTGAACGTGAATCTGGGATATCGATTCGAGATTGGTGGGAAGGTAGCGGTTATTGGCGGCGGGAGTGTCGCGATGGACGTAGCGCGTTCCGCGCTGCGGGCATCGGCACTGGCGGCGCGCGAGATGGCGGACGTATCGCTCTCGGCGCTGCGCCTGGGTGCGCGTGAGGTGACCATCATCTATCGCCGCCGGCGCGATCAGATGCGCGCGGCACGCGAGGAGATCCAGGAACTGGAGGTAGAGGGAGTCAGCGTTCTGGAAGGAAGAACTCCCGTACGGGTGTTGGGTCGCGCCGGTAAAGTGGTCGGCCTGGAGACGACTGACGCGAGTGGTGAGACGCAGATCATTACCTGCGACACCGTGATCCTTGCGATCGGGCAGGAAGCGAGGCTCGACTTTCTGAAGCCGGAAGATGGAGTTGGCGTGAATCCGGGTGGTCTGATCGCGGTTAACCCTGAGAGCCTGATGACGAGTGCTCCGGGTGTGTTCGCGGGTGGCGATTGCGTTTTCGGACCGCGGCTGATAATCGACTCGGTAGGTGACGGGAAGCGGATCGCGCTGGGGATTGATGCGTATCTTTCGGGGCGTGTGCCTGCGGAGCCGGAGATTGAGGTGGAGATTCTTTCGCGGCATCGGATGTTTTCCAGTTACATGGAGATTCCGCGGCAGACGATTCCCACGCTGGCGCTGGAACGGCGCACAGGAATCACGGAAGTGGAACTGGTGTTTGATGAGGAGACCGCGCGCCTCGAAGCGCAGCGTTGCCTGCACTGCTGGGTGAATACGGTGTTCGAAGGCAGTGAAGAAGACGGTTCGCGCTGCACCTTGTGCGGCGGGTGCGCGGATGTTTGCCCGGAGAGTTGCATCCAACTGGTGCCGCTGGAGCGTATTGAGTTTCCCCTGGAGGCGCTGGGTGCGATGCAGAGTGAGAGTAGCCTGTTCCGCGTGGAACTTGACGATGTGGCGACATCGGAGTTGGGCACAATCACTGGCACGGCGCTATTGAAAGACGAAACGCGCTGCATCCGGTGCGGGCTTTGTGCGGAGCGGTGCCCGGTGGGTGTGATCACGATGGAAGCGTGGTCGCTGCGTCCTGCTGCGGTGCTGGCGGGAGCGAGGAACTGAGATGCCGGACCAGACACCCCACGTAGAGCGCGCATGTCCGGGGTGCAACCGGCGGCGATTCACTACTGCGGGGGTAGGGTCGCTGGCGATCGCGGGAATCGGCTCGGCCGTGTTTGGTTATGAGTTCCTGTCGCCGAATGCGCTCTATGAGCCTTCGCCGATTGTGGATGCAGGCAAGCCGGAGCGGTATCCGCCTGGCTCAGTCACGCCGGATGCGCAGAGCGGGCTGTACGTGGTGCACGGGCCGGAAGGTATTTATGCTCTCTCGGCAGTTTGCACCCATCTGGGCTGCGTGACGGCATGGCGACCGGAACTGGATATGGTGGCGTGCCCCTGCCATGGCAGTAAGTTTCACATCGACGGCGTGAAGATTGAAGGGCCGGCACCGCGTCCCCTGCCCTGGCTGAAGGCGTGGCTGAACGATGAGGGCAATCTGATGATTGATCGTTCGGAGGCCCTGACGCGGAAGCAGTACGTGAGGGTGCAGGCGTGAATTCGCTTTATTCAAGGCTGCGGGGTACGGCGGTGTGGCGCTCGGTCTTTCGATCAGGCACCGGGGACACCAACCTGCATCGGTCGCTTACGGTACAGCAGAACATCTTTCTGCATCTGGCATCCGTGAAGATCCGGCGGCGCGCGCTGGAGTTCGGCGTGACGTGGTATCTGGGGACGCTCAGCATGGCGTCCTTCGTGATCCTGGTGGTGACGGGCGTGCTGCTGATGCTCTATTACCATCCTTCCGTGCCGCAGGCTTATGCGGATATGAAAGATCTGCAGTTCGTGGTATCCGCCGGCGTGTTTCTGCGAAATCTGCACCGTTGGGCGGCGCACGCCATGGTGGTGCTGGTGTTCGCTCACATGTTCAAGGTGTTTTACCGGGGAGCATATCGGCCGCCGCGGGAGTTCAACTGGGTGGTGGGGGTGATGCTGTTGCTGCTCACGTTATTTCTGAGCTATACGGGTTATCTGCTGCCCTGGGATCAATTGGCGTTCTGGGCGATTACGGTGGGTTCCAACATCATTTCCGCGGTGCCTGCGATGGGCGCGAAGATTCGCTTCCTGATGCTCGGCGGGCATACCGTGAATGCCAATGCCCTGCTCCGCTTCTATGTGTTGCACTGCGTGATTCTGCCGTTGATTGCGGCGGTATTTCTGGCTGTTCACTTCTGGCGGATTCGCAAAGATGGTGGACTGTATACGGGGGACAAGCCCCGTGAGTGAGCCGAAGGATTTCCGGGCGTCATTTGACAGCGACAGTCAGCGCACTCCGGTGCGGGTGGCATTCGTCACTCGCCGTACGACACCGCATGTAACAAAGGCGGGCGACGACAGGGTGATGACGAATCCAGACGCACTGCTGCGGGTGGCAGTGGCCGTGATGGCGTTGCTGATTGTGCTTGTGGTGGTCTCGCTGCTGTTCGATGCGCCGCTCGAAGGTCTGGCGAATCCACTGCAGACGCCGAATCCCGCTAAGGCACCCTGGTACTTCCTGGGTCTGCAGGAACTGTTGCATTATTTCCCGCCGGTGGTGGCGGGCGTGGTGATTCCCTCGCTCGTGGTGCTGGCGCTGGTGGTGATTCCGTACTTCAACGTGAATGTGGAGGCGGAGGGTTTCTGGAACAGGAACGGGGAGCGGAAGTCTATCCTCGTCTGGGTAGCCGTAGCCGCGCTGAGCGCGTTCCTGGTGTGGTTCAGTGTGTATGCTGTGCTGGTGCCTACGCTCGTGAGTGGCGGCGCACTGATCGTAACGGCGGCGGCACCGCCTCAGGATAAAGGCTTCGGCGGCTGGCTGCGCAGCAAGCCATTGCCCTTCTGGATCATGACCTGGTTCCTTGTGGTGGCCATCACGCTGACGGTGATCGGGACGTGTTTCCGCGGTGCCGGGTGGTCGTGGGTCTGGCCCTGGGGCGAGCTATGAGTTTTCGTGTTCGTGGACGCAGGGTAAGGAAATGGTTCTTCGGCGACAGCGCCCGGGCATTTGGGACGCTGGGCGTGCTACTGCTGGCGCTGCTGGCAATCGTGCCCGCGAAGGATCGTTTTCGCGAGTGGCTCGGGTATCAGAAAGAGTACGAAATTCTGATTCGGGGTCGGACGGATGGCGTTGCTCTGGCCAAACGCTTCCAGAGCGGCGTGCAACAGATCTGGCTGCCGGAACGGGATGTCACGGATCGATGCATGACCTGCCATACGAGACTGAAAGAGACTTCGCTGGCCGGGGTTGGCCAGCCGTTCCGCCCGCATCCTCCCATTCCGCATTCGCTGACCGAATTTGGGTGCACGATTTGCCATCGAGGGCAAGGCGTTGCGACCACGGTGGAAGAGGCACATCGTAGCACGAAGGCATGGGAGGAACCGATCCTGCCCGCTCAGTACTCAGAAGCAGGTTGCGGGCAGTGCCACCGGGACGGACTGAAAGGGACGCCGCAGCTCAATGCCGGGCGGGTGCTGCTCGCGCGGTACGGTTGCGTGAATTGCCACAGGCTGGTTTCTCCGGAAGGCGGGGCATCGCAGGGGACGGACCGGCCTCCCTCATTGAAACGGATCGCGGAGAAGACGACGCGGGAGTGGATTTACTTCTGGATCAAAGATCCGCAAGCTTGGGCGGCAACCGCAACGATGCCGAATTTCGGATTGAGCGACGCTGATGCACGGGATGTTTCAGCGTTTGTGATCAGCCAGAGTTCGCCTGGTTCCATTGCGCCGGCTGTGGCGACGAATGATGCAGGTGCAGCGGCGGGGGCTGAACTCTACGGGGAATCATTCTGCGCGTCCTGTCACGCAATGCAGAACGCAGCGGGTAAGATCACGGGCGGAGATCTGGCACCGGACTTGACGCGCGTGGGATCAAAAGTGCGTCCCGAGTGGCTCGCGGCCTGGGTGAAGAATCCTGCTGCGTATCTGCCCGGCACTATGATGCCGCATTTCCGGTTCGACGAGAAGCAAATTGGGTTGCTGGTGAGTTATCTCGGGCGCAAACAGGATTCTTATTTTCCGGCGAACATTCGCCTGGAACCGGCCACAGCAGCACAGATCGCTCACGGTCAGAAGTTGGTGTTGGAAAAGGGCTGCGCGGCATGCCATGAGATGAATGGCGTGGCGCGCCCAGACAACTTTGCGCCGGACCTGACGGCCGTCGGGAGTCTACCTCCTGCGAGAGTGCTGCTGGCTCCCGGGGTGCCTCGCACGCTGCCGGACTATTTGGCGGCGAAGATCCGCGAGCCTCATGCGTTCGGCAGGGAGATGAAGATGCCGCGGAACCAGTTCACCGATGCGCAGGTGGAGCAACTGGTGACTGCCCTGTTGGCCCAGACAAGCCGGTCTCAGACGTTCCCTGCCGCATTGCGGCGCCCGACGCCAGTGAACGTGACGTATCAGCCCGCAGGGCGAGCGGGACAACTGATGAAGGATCTGCGCTGTCTTAGTTGTCATTCGATCAATGGGACGGGCGGCAGTATGGCTCCGGATCTCACCTGGGAAGGGAGTTCGGTGCAGCGCGCGTGGCTGCTGGACTTCCTGAAGAATCCGAATACGCTGCGGCCCGTGCTGATTCGCCGCATGCCACGGTTCAATCTGAGCAATGACGACGCGAGTACGCTGGCGGATTACATCATGACGGCTTATCAGACACCGGCGTTCGACCGTGAAGAAGTGGACGCGACCAAGCTGACGCCAACGGAGGCTTCGCGCGGGAAGAGTCTGTTTTACGGCAAGTACGCGTGCAATTCCTGCCACATTGTGGATCCGGATAACGACAAGGGGTACATCGGACCGACTCTGACACAAGCCGGCACCCGGCTGAACGCTCCGTGGATCTTCCACTGGCTGAAGAATGCGCAGGCGTTGCGGCCCGGGTCACTGGAACTGAACTGGAATATGAATGACGAGGACGCATGGGCGATCACGGCGTTCCTTATGCAGCAGAAGAACACGCGGAAACCGGGCGGTGAGCGATGAGGTTGCGGTTCGTAGCTGCGCTGATAGCATTGCTCGCAATTGCGGGTTGTCATCGCCCGGGTGCACCGGCAGCAATTGCGGCGATCGCATACGGGAACGCAATCGTGATGGTGTCTGGAGATCACCAGGCCGCACCTGCGGGTGCGACGCTCGAGCAACCGCTGGTGGTTCAGGTCAACGATGCCGACGGGAACGGTTTGGCGGGGGCGAGGGTTGAGTTCCGAGGCTCAGGCGGTGCGTCGTTTTACCCGGCAACCGGGCTTACCGGCAGTGACGGACAACTTGCAGTGAAGGTCCAACTGGGCAGCATGGCGGGGCGGAATTCGCTGCTTGCTATGAGCAGGGACAAGACCGGGGGAAGGTTCGATTTGAACGGAGCGGCTACTGCGCTTGGTTACCAGCAGGTGCTCGGCCGGGAACTCGCGGAGCAGCACTGTGCTCGCTGCCACGATTCCCGCTCCACTGCCGAGCGTGTGTCGAATCACGACAACCTGGGCGTTACGCCGCATTCGCTTGACGACGGCCTGGCGACAAATTCACTGGGCACCGCGGATCTGGTGGCAATCATTGCGCACGGTGGAGCAGCGATCGGACGTTCGCCGGAGATGCCGCCCTATTCCCCGACTCTTTCGGTGTCGGAGATTGATGCGCTGGCCGCGTGGATACGGATTGTGGCTGTCCCGGCGTATGGGAAGCCATGAAGTTGGGGTACTTTTCTGGAACCCTGCATGCATGAAATGACGTCAATACTGTATGCTCTCCGTCGACTCATCAGACGACAATGAGCGATAAGGACACAGCCGGTTGACAGACTCCGCCATTTCAGCGTTTCTTCAGGATTACACCGATCGCGTCAATCCCCAATGGGTGCGACTTCTTGATTTATTACAAATGAATTCGGAGTACACGCGTTGTGAAGGCGTGGAACTCACGACGAGTGATGGTCGCGTCATTTTGGACTATCTATCCGGCTATTGCGTCCACAACGCGGGGCACAATCATCCGGGGATCATCGAACAGCTACAGAAAGAACTCACGAGACGCGGTCCGGCGATGCTCCAGAGTCATGTGCCGGATCTGGCTGGCGAACTTGCAAAGCGGCTGTGCGACCTTGCGGGTGGCAAGATGGCGAAAGCGTTCTTCGCCTGTTCGGGTAGCGAAGGCGTAGAGAGCGCGATCAAGTTTTCACGCGCAGCGACAGGACGGGCTGGATTGCTCTATTGCGACGGGGCATTTCACGGGCTGACCTGCGGCGCGCTTTCGCTGATGGGCGACGATTTCTGGCGTGGGAAGTTCGGCAATATGCTGGCGGATACAACCGCGATTCCGTTCAATGACCTCGCAGCGCTGGGGCGTCAGTTAGCCTCAAAGCAGATCGCCGCGTTCTTCGTGGAACCGATTCAATCGGAAGCCGGGATTCGCCTGCCGGATGCCGATTACCTGCGGGAAGCGCAGAAGCTTTGTGCGCGGTACGGAACGCTGTTCGTGCTGGATGAAGTCCAGACGGGGATGTACCGGACAGGCCGTATTCTGGCGGCGCACCACTATGGTGTGGAGGCCGACATCGTGATCATGGCCAAGGCGCTGAGTGGCGGATTGATCCCGTGCAGCGCGGTGCTGATGTCGGACAAGGTTTACGAAGCGGTTTACGATTCGCTGAAGCGCTCGATTGTGCACACTTCGACGTTCAGTGAGAATTCCATGTCGATGCGGGCGGGCCTTGCCACGCTGGACGTGCTGGAGGGTGAGAATCTGGGCGAGCGGGCGCTCGTGATGGGAGAAGTGCTGCGCGAACGTCTGCGGGAGGCACTGGGCGGCTACGAGATGGTGCGGGAAGTTCGCGGCATGGGCATGATGTCCGGGATTGAATTCCAGACGCCAAAATCGTTGACGCTGCGCGCGCCTTTTGAAGCGTTCCGGCATATTCACAGTGGCATGTTCGGGCAGATCATTGTCATGCGGCTCTACCGCGACCACAAACTTCTCACGCAGATCTGCGGTAACAACTTCATGGTGCTGAAAGTTGCGCCGCCCCTGGTGGTGACGGAGGAGCAACTGGATCGCTTTGTTGTTGCCATTCGCGAGGTGGTGGAGCTCATGCATCACTCGCCACAGTTCTGGACCGAAGCGCTGGGTCTTGCGCGAAGGGCCATGAACGTTTAATCATGCCGAATATCGATGTATTCGTAATCGGCGGGGGGCCGGCCGGCCTGGCCGCAGCGATCGCCGCCCGCCGCAAGGGAATGAAGGTAGTGGTCGCCGACGGGGATCGTCCGCCCATCGACAAGCCGTGCGGCGAGGGCCTGATGCCGGATTCGCGCTCGCTGGCGGAGAAGCTTGGGGTGCATCTGCCGGATAGCGTTGGGTACGGCTTTCGCGGCATTCGCTTTCACGGGAAGACACAGTCGGTGGCAGCGGACTTCTCTGGCGGTGTCGGAATCGGAGTGCGTCGGACCGTGCTGCATCTGGCACTGGTGGAAGCGGCAGAGCGGGCAGGCGTGGAGTTTCGCTGGGCTTCGCCGGTCAATAGCTTTGACAAAATCAATGCCCGCTGGATTGTCGCGGCCGATGGATCGGGATCGCGGGCGCGCAAGTGGGCCGGTCTCGATGCGGTGAAATCGGCGTCACGGCGGTTTGCTTACCGCCAGCATTTCGCCGTGGCACCGTGGACAAACTACATGGAAATCTATTGGGGCGAGGGCTGTCAGGTCTATGTGACCCCGGTGGATGCGAACGAAGTCTGCGTGGCGCTGGTTTCGCGGCAACCGGGGCTGCGCCTGGACGAGGCGTTGCAGCTTCACTTCCCCGCCCTGCGGGTACGTCTGCCGCTGGGAACGGAGACTGCGCGGGAGCGCGGTGCGGTGACGGGCAATGTAAGTCTGCGGGCCGTTACGCGTGGAAATATAGCTTTGCTGGGGGATGCGTCAGGATCCGTGGACGCCATTGCGGGCGAGGGGATTTGTCTGAGTTTTCGCCAGGCGGAAGTCCTGGCGAAGGCGATGGCAGCGGGAGATCTTTCCATCTATGAACGCGCGCACCCGCGCCTGGCCTTTCGGCCGCAACTCATGGCGAAGACGATGCTGCAACTGGATCGGAACCAGTTGGTGCAGAGTTGGGCGATGAGCGCTCTGGCCGCGCGGCCCTGGATATTCCGAAAACTGCTGGAGGTTCACGTCGCATGAGAATCGGAAGTTTGTTATTGACGCTGCTGGCAGGGACATTTGTGTTTGCGGCGATGCCTGCTTTGGCGGCCGATTACAGCCTGGAGCTGAAGAAGGAGAACACGAAAGTTCAGTTCACATTGACTGATCCTCTGCATACCGTCCACGGGAGTTTTGGCCTCAGGAGTGGCAACATCAGCTTCAATACCGATACGGGCAAGGCGTCGGGACAAGTGGTGGTGGACGTGGCCAGCGGCAACAGCGGGAGCGACGCCCGCGATTCGCGCATGCATGCGAATGTGCTGGAGTCAAAAAAGTATCCGGACGCGACATTCGTGCCGGATCGCCTGGATGGGCAGGTGGCGGTACAGGGCAACTCGACAGTGAAGGTACACGGGACGTTCACGATTCACGGCGCACCGCACGAGTTGACCATGGACGTGCAGACTGCCGGCAGTGGGGATCAACTTCACGCGACGATGACCTTTGACCTTCCCTATGTGGCCTGGGGCATGAAGGATCCGAGCAACTTCATTCTCAAAGTTGGCAAGGTGGTGCAGATGTCGATCGACACCACGGGCACCCTGCAGAAGCGCTGACCAGCCGGTAAAATCGGCTGAACTATGGGAAGTGTGTTTGCGGCGATTGAGGCTGGGGGTACGAAGTTTGTCTGCGGGATTGGGACCGGGCCGGACGATCTGGAGACGATCCAGATTCCAACCGGAGAACCTCAGGTGACCCTTGACGCGGTGATCCACTTCTTCCGAAACTCAAAACGCAGGCCGGATGCGGTTGGCATTGGGTCGTTCGGTCCAATCTGCACCGACCGGAGTTCCACGCTCTGGGGCTATATCACTTCCACTCCCAAAGCTGGCTGGCGGGATTGCGACCTTGCTGGACCTCTTGGCGCAGCGCTTGGCGTGCCCGTTGGCTTTGATACCGACGTGAATGCCGCGGCGCTGGGAGAAGCCGAGTGGGGCGCTGCACGCGACGTGAAGGATTTCCTCTATCTCACTGTTGGTACGGGGATTGGCGGAGGCGCGGTGGCATCCGGGAAGCTCATCCACGGGATGTCGCACCCGGAGATGGGGCACATACGGGTACCGCACGATATCCTGACCGACCCATTTCCTGGTTGCTGTCCATTTCATGGAGACTGCCTGGAGGGACTGGCTTCCGGGACGGCGATGCGGGCTCGATGGGGCGTAGCGGGAGATCAGTTGCCACCGGAACATCCCGCGTGGGCGTTGGAGGCCCGTTATCTGGCGCTGGCGGTGGTGAACTTCGGGCTGACGCTCTCCACGAGGCGTGTGATTTTGGGCGGAGGCGTCATGCACCAGGCGCATTTGCTGCCAATTGTCCGGCAAGAGGTAGAGCGATTGCTGAACGGTTACGTAGAACCGCCGGAGCTTGTGGCTCCGGCGCTGGGGGATATGGCGGGGGTTTGCGGTGCTTTGGTACTCGCCCGGCGGGCACTAAATTACGAAGCGGTGTAGCCCTGCACGTAAATCGTCTTGACGCCGTTGACCGTGGTGGTCAGGCCGGTCACGGTGATGACCTTCGCGAAGTTGTCGGCAGCGGCCTTGCGGAAAGTTGTTTTGCCGTCGCGGCGGAGATCGTGCTCTTCGGCGATCGCGAGGTAGATCTGGCCGGTCTTCGTCAGCAGGCCGATCGATTCACCGGCGGCGATGCACTTGGTGCCGCAGGGCGAGTGTGCCGCGCCGTGCTTGCCCAACTGGAGATAGCAGGAGAGATCAATCACTTCGCCAACGATTGTGGCAGGCTTGCCAGTCAGCGGCGTCTTGGCGACACCCGCGGCAACGGTGGTATCAGTCCAGGCACCTGCCTTGCCGAGATTGGCCGCGGACACCCAGCCTCCGGTCGGTTCCATGGTGGGCTGGAGCAGTTCGTCCTGCTGCGCCACGACGATTCCTGCGGCGAAGGCCGCGACGATGAAAGTGAGTGCGATTTTGTGCGACATGAAATTTGGACCCTCGAAGAGATTCTACCAGCAACGCACGGACCAGTTGTGTGCGGGGACGAGGCTTCCCGGGTGAAACATAATCGAGGTAAAATGTTGTTGTGGATAATCGGCTGTTCGCTGTGAGGATTTCGACCGTTGACGCGCGTGGCGACCGCGCTGCTATTGACGCGCGCGAAAAAGAAGAAATCCACAAAACTCTTCCACAGAGAAGACGGCTATGCTGAATTCCGGCCCCATGTCGTCGTCCCTGAGTATCGCCTCCGAAAAAGGTCTTCCCGCCAATATAGACGCCGAGAAATTCATCCTCGGCTCGCTGTTGCTGGACGACGCCCGTTTTATCGAAATCGCAGGTGTGCTGCGGGACGAGGATTTCGCGCTGGAGAAGCATCGTCGCATCTTCCAGCGGATGTCCGAACTGCACGAACGCGGCGAGAAGATCGATCGCGTCACGGTAGCCAACGAACTGCTGCGGCGGAACGAACTGGAGTCGATCGACGGGCTGAGCTACCTGGTTTCACTGGACGATGGCCTGCCCCAGATTTCCAATCTGGACAGCTACGTTCGCATTATTCGGGACAAGGCGACGTTGCGGCGCATCGCAATGGCCTCGCAGCACCTGATGAATCGGGCGCTGCTGGCGGAGGAAGACCCCGCCACCATCCTGGCCGGTGCCGAAGAGACCCTGCTGCGGCTGGGCGAGGCGCGTGGCGAGAAGGGCCTGATGACCCCGCTGGAGGTCATTCAGGCGTATGAAGGCGGCCTGAACGCGTTTCTGGACCCCAGCAAGCGCATCAAGGGCATCAGCACCGGTTTTACGAAGCTGGATGAAATGACGAGCGGCCTGCACGGCGGCGAACTGTTCATTCTGGCGGCCCGCCCCTCCATGGGTAAGACAGCGCTGGCGCTGAACATGGCCTGGTACGTGGCGTCAAAGCTGTTCGCTCCGGTTGCAATTTTCTCGCTCGAAATGTCGCAGGAGTCCCTGCTGACTCGTATGTTGTGCGCCGCTGCACGTGTGGACAGCCAGCGGTTTCGCGCTGGTTATCTGAACGAAGGCGAGCGCCAGAAACTTCGCGCCGCGGCCAGCCAGATGGTGGAAGCCCCAATTTATATCGACGATACCGCCGGTGCCAACCTGATGGACATGCATGCCAAGCTGCGGAAGCTGAAGCAGCAGCAGGGCAGCATCGGGATGGTGGTGGTCGACTACCTGCAGCTGATGAGTATTCGCGGGCGAACGGAGAATCGCAATCAGGAAGTCAGTCAGCTCTCGCGAGGCATGAAGCTGATGGCGAAGGAGCTGGATTGTCCATTTCTGGTGCTTTCACAGCTGAGCCGCGCGACGGAAACCCGCCAGGGCGACCACAGGCCGCAGTTGAGCGATCTTCGCGAATCGGGTTCCATCGAGCAGGATGCCGATCTGGTGGGCTTCATCTTCCGGCCGGAAGTTTACCAGCGGGATCGCGAAGATCTGAAGGGACTCGCCGAACTGATCCTGGCCAAGCAGCGTAACGGACCCATCGGCAAGATCGACCTCGTGTTCCTGCACTCGCAGACACGGTTTGAGAACCGTGCGGAAGATCTGGGCGATGTTCCGTCGGAAGAATAATTTCCTGCGCAAACCACGATAGAATAGATTCTTATGCGTTCTTTTCTGTCGCGTGTTCCCCGGCCTGCGATATTGTGGCCTGTTACGTTTGGCGTCGCTCTTTGCCTGGGTTTTGGACTCTGGGCACAGAAAGCGCCCGCACCGGCTGCTGAGAACCCAGCTGATGCGAAATTTAGCGCCAGCGCGGATCTGGTGAACGTCCTCTTCACCGTCAGCGACAAGAAAGGCCGCTTTGTCACGGACCTGGCGCAGAGCGACTTCGACGTTCTCGAAAACAAGAAGCCGCAATTCATCAAGCAGTTCACGGCGGAGACGGATCTGCCGTTGCGGCTCGCGCTGTTGGTGGATACGAGCAACAGTATCCGGGACAAGTTTCGTTTCGAGCAGCAGGCGGCTATTCGTTTCATGCGCGACGTGATGCGGCCCCGGGAAGACCGCATGATGCTGATCGCTTTCGACACGCAGCCGCAACTGGTATCGGATCTGTCGGGCGATATGACGGCCCTCGAAAAGGGCATCAACAATATGCGTCCAGGCGGCGGGACTTCGCTTTACGATGCGATTTGTTATGCATCGAAAGAGAAACTGATGGTGGATCAACCGCGCGAGAAGTTTCGTCGCGCCATGATTCTGATCAGCGACGGCGACGACACGCAGAGTCACTTCACGCGCGATCAGGCGCTCGAAATGGCGCAAAAAGCAGACACCGTGATTTACGCGATTTCAACGAATACGACGCGCTCGGAGCAGGAAGGCGACCTGGTGCTGAAGTATCTGACGGAAGAGACCGGCGGCCAGGCCTTCTTCCCATTTAAGGTGGAAGACCTGGACCAATCGTTTGAGAATATCGCCAACGAACTGCGACACCAATACAATCTCTTTTACCGCCCGGATCCTTTGAGGAACGATGGCCTGTATCACCCGATTTCAGTGCGGGTGAAAACGCGGAAAGATCTGGTAGTGCGGGCTCGCAAAGGCTACTACGCGAACGTGCAGTAGCGCAGACGCCTAAGCCTTGGGTGCCGGGACTGGCAGATCGCGCGCCACTACCGTGTCGGCGAAGCCATTGCGATGGGAACCATCGCAGAACGGCTTGTTCTGCGACAGGCCGCAGCGGCAGAGGCCGATGGCTTTGCGTCCGCCCAGGCCGAAAGCCTGACCCTGCGGATCGCAGATTTCAAAATCGCCTTCAATCTTAATGGAACCGTTGTTGTTGATCGTAATCTTTGTTTCGGGCATGAAGTCACGATCCTAGCACGGCGTTACTTCTTCGCCGGGCTGTCGGGCACCGTTTCGCCGTAGGTGATAGTTTCCGAAGCGCCGAAACGTTTGTAGTTCTGGTAGCGAACCACCATGCGGATACGTTGCGACATGTTGGAGAATTTCAGGACGTCGTCCGCGTGGGTGTAGGTGGGGAACCAGTATTTGCCGTCGATCTGCTCGCGATAGGTTTCGAAATTTGGAAACTGGTGGTCTTTGGACGTGATGCCGACGCCTTTGCCGAAGGTTTTGACGATCTGGAAGTCGCGGTCGTCCACCCAGATGGTGCCCTGAAAGTAACGCTCGTTCTTCACCATTTTCTTCGGCTTAACGGTGAAGGAGTAGCAGGGAATTTCGTCGACGTTCTGCTTGCCGATGTAGGCAATGTCGTATTTATCGACGTCTTCACTGGTGAGGACGAAGGGCTGGACGCTGCGGAGATCCTGCTCGTCCTGCGGGTCCAGACTAATGTGCTGGAGCGACACGACCGGGGCGTAGATGACCTTTTCCGAGCGTTGTTTGTTCGGGCCGAAGATGATGTCGGAGGTGATTTCCCAGCTGCCTTCAGGGCGACCGGAGGCGTCGAGTTCTTCCATCTTGACTACCTGGCGGTAAGTGTACTGCTCGCGGGCTTTGCGGAATTCGGATTCCTTAGCGGCGAACTTCCGGATGATCTCGTCCGGGTTGGGGGCCGGTTCGGAGGCCTTAGGGGTGCTTTGAGCCAGGCCAATGCCCTGCCCAGTTAGCAATACGGTCACGCCAAGAATCGCGCTGAGAGAAAGAGATCGCACCGTCATATTCCTATTATGCGACGTTTGGGATGGGTTTGTGGTTCCGGGGGCGGCTACTGCGGCAGTGCCGGCAGCTCCGGCTGGCTGGTCGACTGAGATGCCGGCGACACCGTCGCGGGCAGCGCCGCCGCTTCCGGAGCGCCTGCGGACTTCGCGCCCAACCCCAACCCGATCAGCGACGGCGCATTGATCTTGCCGTTTGGGGTCATCTTCTGGGCCATCTGGAAACGCTGCATGGCACCGATCGAATCGGCATCCCAGGTACCCGTTGGCTCGCCCTTCAGATAGCCTTTGTCGATCAGGGCCTGCTGGATCTCGCGGTAGCGGTCGGCCGTGGGTGCCAACTGGCGGGAACGCCAGGAAGCTGCTGCGGGAGCCTTTTTCCCACCCTTGCCTTTGGCGGAAGAAGCGGCAACTTTACCCGCTGGTTTCTTCGCGCCGGCTTTTGGCGAAGCCTTCACAGCGCTCTTTGCCGGGTTGGCCGAAACGCCCGCTTTCTTCTTCACCGCCGATTTCTTCGTAGTCGGCTTCGTGGCCGCCGCCGCGCCTGAAATACCGGCGAACGCGCAGATGACGCACAGAACGAGCGTGGCTGGAATGGATCTCATGGTCGCAAAAAAGAAGGGGACGGTAAACCGCCCCCTCCCTGTCATTGTACGCGTTGGAAACGCCGCCTAGTTGGCGTCCGCCGGCAGACGGCCCGCCGGGAACAACGGGAGCCAGTTGCCGCCGCCACGTGCGCTGTTACCAGCCTGCCGGGCGATATGGAACACCACCGCCGCACCGGGCTTCAATGAAGCCTGGATTCGCTTCACGTCTTCCGGTGAATTAATGGCCTCGCGGTTGAGTTCGAGCAGGATATCGCCCTTCTCGATGCCGATGGAATCGGCGAACGAATCGGGGTCCACGGACTGGATTTCCACGCTGCCCGTGCCGGTGTAACCCATGCTCTGCTTCATCGACGAAGTCAGCGGAGTCAGCGTGATACCGAACTTCATCTTCACGCCTTCCGGGGACTTCTCATCAACAGTGCTGGAAACCACCGCGTTCTCGGCGAAGGTCTTGGCGCGATCCGCCACCGAAACCGTCAACGTCATTGGTTTCTTGTCGCGTATGACGCCGATCTTCAGCGGCGTGCCGATTTCACTATCGGCAACCGTGTCGATAAGTTCCTGTCCCTTGTTGATGTTCTTCCCGTTGATGGAGACGATGATGTCCTGTGGCTTCATGCCAGCCTTCTCCGCCGGGCCATCCTTCACCACTTCTCCCACGAAAACGCCATTCTTCGCGCCGTAGACTTCGAGCAGCGCGGGAGTACGGGAATCTTCGGGCTGGAACTTGATGCCGATGGATCCGCGGGTCACCTTACCCTCGCGAATGATGTTGTTGTAAACCTTCACGGCCATGTTGCTGGGCAGTGCGAAACCGATACCCTGATAACCGCCGCTTTCGCTGGCGATCATCGTATTGATACCGATCACTTCGCCGTTGATATTGATCAGCGGCCCGCCGCTGTTGCCAGGGTTGATGGCTGCGTCGGTCTGGATGAAGTGTTTGAAGCTGCTCTTGGTCTGGGTGGCGCTCTCTCTCGGCTCTTCCACGTCGCGCGCCAGCGCGCTGATGATGCCAGCGGTCACTGTCGCCTGAAAGCCGAGCGGCGAGCCGATAGCCACGGCCCAATCGCCCACCTGCATGGAATCGGAATTCCCCATCTTCGCGACGGCCAGGTCCTTGCGATCAATCTTTATGACGGCGAGATCGGTATCGGGATCCTGGCCGATGATCTTCGCCGGGTATTCGGTATCGTCGCCGGTGAAGCGAACCGTGATCTTCGTGGATTTATCCACCACGTGATTGTTCGTCATGATGTAGCCGTTCCTGTCGACGACCACACCGGAGCCAGTCGCACGCGAAGGCATCTGTTCGCCGCCGAACGGGTTGATCTGCATACCTCCGCCACCGCCACCGAAGAAGCGGCGGAACAGATCCTGCGGATCGGTGCTGTTCGGATCGCCGTTATCGTCAGGCTGCGACGGCTGGATTCGCTGATTGCCGCCGCGGCGACCGTTGCCATTGCGGGCCTGTGGGCTTGGTTTAACGCCGAACTCCACGGAAATATTGACCACCGTGGGTTCCAGCTTCTTGGCGATACCCGCGAAAGAACTCTGCATCTGGCTCGGGCTCGGAACGGTTAGCGGCGTAGCGTCCGGCGCGGCACTTCCCTGTGCGCGGGCCGCCTTCACGCCGGTCTGCGCCACCGTGCCGATGAGGACACCCATCGCCAGAGTGAAAACGATCATTGTGAATGAAAGGAACTTCTGGTTCCGTGCCTTTTCGTAAAAGCTCATATCGTGTAAATTCTCCGGTTTTGCTTCAGTTCGATTTTGCCGATTTCATTTCTACCAGCAGAACGCCTGCGAGGATCAAGCCCGCTCCTATTTTACCGCGATCAGTCAGGATTTCTCCTGTTACCAGGTAAGCCGTCACCCAGGCGAATGCCGGTTCCAGCGCCATA
Organism: uncultured Acidobacteriia bacterium; assembly: GCA_903875575.1. Classification (GTDB taxonomy): domain Bacteria; phylum Acidobacteriota; class Terriglobia; order Bryobacterales; family Bryobacteraceae; genus BOG-234. Next base: position 100,075 of record CAIQWJ010000020.1, read on the forward strand.
ATGAGCGCTGTCCGAGCCGCCGTAGTGTATTGCTGGGCCCACGCCACCGTGGTAAAAGCCACCGCCGTTGCGAGGACTCCGGTTCCCAGGATCGCCCCACCCAGTGCCGGGGTGGCATGCAGATGTACTGGCAGTTCGAAAACCACAGCCGAAAGAACCGCCAGCAACGCGGCGACTGTTATCTGGACCACAGCCACAGTTTCAAACCCGGACGCTGGAGAAATATGACCCACCACAACAAGATGCAGAGCGAATGCTAGCGCGCAAAGCAGACTCAGCAGATCTCCGGTACTCATTCCGAATCCATCGGCAGGCAACGTCATCATCGCCATGCCGAAAGACGCGATCATAATCCCGACGACCTCGAATTTCCGCAGTCTGATTCTGTAGACGAGCGAGTTTGCCAAAGGTACCATCGGGATGGCCAGACCTGTCAGAAAGGCGGCTTTTGAGGGCGTGGTGAGGGACAAACCCTCGGTTTGCAGGGCGAAACCCAGAAAAAGCAGGGCACCGGCGAGAGCCGCCGATCCCACCCGGGCCAATTTGACCCGCCTGCCGTAAATAGCCCACAGGATAGCTGCAGCAATGGTGAACCGGGAGACCAAAAAGAGAAACGGGGAAACATTCGCCAGTGCCCCTTTGACGATGACGAACGTGGTGCCCCAGATTGCCACGACTCCGAAAAGGGCCAGTTCCGCCGTTGCGCGCCTTGCGGGCGGTGCCGTCATTGGCTTTCGGCCGTGGCGAGCAGGGCGGCCGCGGTAAGCAGAGCCCGCTTCAGACCGAGATCCCTGCCTGACGGACGATACCATTCCGACGTGGTATGAGCGCCGCCGCCGTGACCGCCGGCACCGATGGAAACTGCGGGAATTCCCATCGCAAGCGGAATGTTGGCATCGGTGGAAGCACAATCGGAACGGGCGCGAATGCCGAGGTGGGCGTCCACGGAGCGAAGCGTTCGGAGCAACGGAGCGGCGTCATCCAGTTTACCTGCCGGGCGACGGCCAATTTCGCGTATTTTCGCTGTTATTTTCGCACCGATGGCCCGGGCGTTTTCCTGCTCTTCCGCCCGGAAAACAGCAGCCTGAAGGGCATCTGACAGCGCCTCAATCTTCAGGTTATCCTCTGACCGGATATCCACCTTCACGCGGGCCAGGGCGGGAATGGCATTAACGCTGGAGCCGCCCTCAATCAGACCGGCATTGATGGAGGCGCGCGGGCTGGCACGAGGATCGAGCGGGTTGGAATCCACAAAATCCGCCACGGCACGAGTGAGAGCGTGAACGGGATTTCCGATGCCAAAATCGGCCCAACTGTGGCCGCCAGGCCCTGTAAAGCTGATCTCAAAGCGTCGACTCCCCAATGCCTGGGTAGTGATGTGATCAAGCGCGGCTCCGTCCAGCACCAGGAAAGCGGCGATTTGGGCTATGAGTGAAGGCTGACCGCAGATGTGCCTCATGCCGCGCAGGTTACCCTCACCCTCTTCACCCACGTTCGCGACCAGCAGAAGCCGCCGCCAAAGCGGTTCCTCGCTCGTCGGTGTGGACGTTTGACGTATAGCTCGGGCAATAGCCAGCAGACCAGCCAAACCCGCGCCATTATCAGAAACACCGGGACCGAGAAGCACGCCTTCGGGATCCACTGAGATGTCCTCTTTGATCCGTGGGGCCAGGACCGTATCCAGATGGGCCGTGAGCGCCACCATCATGCCCACCGGGTGCGGATCGAGTGACGCCAGGACATTGCCCTCGGCATCGATACCAGCATGCCAGCCCAGAACTCGGAACTGCGCGGCCATCCATTCGGCGCGCGGAAGTTCATGAAAAGTGGGTGCGGCGACGCGGCAAAGCTGGAGGTGAATGTCGTTCACCCAGGGCTTATCCTTCGTGAAGAACTGGAGTGCGTCGCGGACGGTGCTGCGCTCGGCAAGATCGCCGATACTACCGATCAGGCTGGAAGCGACGGTCGCGGATGGGGTTGCCACCAAACTAGTGTAGCGGCCCGTGACTTCGCGACGGGCAAAGACACACCAAAATGTGCTATCTCTGTGAGAGACGCCTTTAGACAAACCTTACATGCCGAACACGCTTCGACTGGTTCTGATTAAGCCCTCCCACTACGACAATGACGGTTATGTCATCCAGTGGTTCCGGTCCGCCATGCCTTCAAATACGCTGGCGGTGCTGTATGGCCTCGCGCTCGATTGCAAAGAGCGAAAGGTTCTGGGGCCGGATGTCGATATCGACATCACCGCGATCGACGAAACGAATACACGCGTCCACGTGGACCGGCTGATTCGGGAATTGCGCGGACGTCGCGCCCTGGTGGCGCTGGTGGGAGTGCAATCCAATCAGTACCCGCGTTCCATGGACATGGCGAAGCAATTCCGCGCCGCCGGAATTCCCGTCTGTATGGGCGGTTTTCACGTTTCCGGGACGCTTTCCATGCTGCCGGGGATTCAGCCGGAAGTGCAGGAGGCGATGGATCTCGGCATCTCTTTGTTTGCGGGAGAGGCCGAGGGACGCTTCGAACAGGTACTGCTCGATTTGTGGAACGGCACCATGAAGCCGCTCTACAATTTCATGGACGATCTGCCGGGGCTCGATGGCGTCCCCTACCCTCTTCTGCCTGCCTCGCGCGTGAAGCGGACTGGCGGGACAATTACGAGCTTCGACGCCGGGCGCGGCTGTCCGTTCCAGTGCTCCTTCTGCACCATCATCAATGTCCAGGGCCGCAAGTCGCGCCGCAGGAGTCCGGACGAGATTGAAAAGATTGTCCGCACGAATCTTTCGCAGGGGATCAACCGGTTCTTCATTACGGATGATAACTTCGCCCGGAATACGGACTGGGAACGAATTTTCGATCGGCTGATCGAAATGCGCGAAAACGAAAAGGCGAACATCAAGTTCATCATCCAGGTGGACACGATGTGCCACCGATTGCCGCGCTTTATCGAAAAGGCCGGACGCGCAGGAGTGGCGCGGGTCTTCATCGGGCTGGAGAGCATAAACCCGGCCAGCCTGAAATCGGCCAATAAGAAGCAGAACAAGATCGCCGAATACCGGAAGATGCTGCTCGAGTGGAAAAAGGCGCGCGTGACGGTTTTCGCGGGTTATATTCTGGGCTTCCCGGGCGAGACGCAGGAAACGATTCGGCGCGATATCGAAGTCATACGCCGCGAATTGCCCATCGATCTACTGGAATTCCATTGCCTGACTCCTCTGCCCGGCTCGGAAGATCACCAGAAGCTTTTTAAGAACGGCACGTATCTGGATCCGGATCTCAACAAGTACGATCTGGAGCACGTGACCACTACCCATGACACGATGAGCATGGAGCAGTGGCGGCAGGCTTATGACGAAGCGTGGGATATCTTCTATGCGCCGGAGCACATCCGTACGATTATGCGTCGCGCGGCGGCGACGGGGATCAATGCCGGGAACATGATGTTTCTGCTGCTCTGGTACTGGACCTGCGAAAAACTGGAGAAGGTGCATCCGCTTCAGGGCGGCTACCTGCGGCGCAAGTACCGTAAAGACCGGCGACCCACCATGCCGGTAGAGAGCGTTTTCACTTTCTATCCGAAGTATGTCTATGAACTGGTCTACAAGCACGTCGTGCTGGCGGGCCAGATCATTCGCTTTGGGAAATTCCGCTATGAACTAAAGCGCGACCCCGAAGCCAAGAACTTCCGCGATGTGGCACTGACGCCGGTGCTGGAAGAAGATACGTCCACGCTGGATCTGCTGCGGGTGCTGGAGAATCCGAAACCGCAGCACGCCACCCTCAGCGCGGGATAGTATCAACATTCCGCAAACTCAATGGAATTGATCGGAAGTTTTCCGCCGTCGTTTCATTGGAAGCCCCTCCTAACCCAGGCAAAGCGGTGTATGATTTCTCAGGAGAGTGAGGCTCCAACGTTATGAAAGTTTTCCTGACCGCATCGATCATTCTTGCCGGCTCTTTGAGCGCGTACGCCCAGTCAGTTCCGGACCAGACCACGCTGGATGTGGTTGCCACAGACAAGGCGGGGTTTGTGAAGGGACTCACCGCCAAAGACATCAAAGTCTGGGTAGATAGCAAGGAGCAATCGGTCACCTCCGCCGCCATTCGCTCCGCTGAGAAGCACGCGGTTGTACTCCTGTTTGACGCCACTTCGATTTCCGTACAGCAACAGGCCGACATACGAGGCTACGTTGCGAAGTTCATCGATGCCGCGGTCACTCCCAATACGTATATGGAAGTTGTCACCTATTCCACAGGCATGACCGTGCTACAGCCGTTCACCACGAACCCGGCGCTCCTGAAAACGGCGCTCAACGGTACCGCGGCCAGTACTGTCGCCAGTAGTGCCGCAGGCGGTGGCGGCGGCGGGGCCACTCTGGGTGGCCGCGCCACGGGCCAGACGTCACTGGGCGATTCATCCGCCTCCGGGAACGATGTCATGAAGAGCCAGCAGATGATGGAGTCACTGCGGGCATTCCTCGATTCGCTGGCACCTGTCAGGGGGCGAAAGGCAGTGATTTTCTTCACCGGCGGACAGGCTTTTTCGTCGGACGCGACGGTACAGGTCAACAACGCGCTCGATGCCGCCAACAGGGCTAACGTTGCCATTTACGGAGTCTCCGATAATACCGCGTATGCCAAAACGTTTTCCGACGCAACCGGCGGAACGTCGCTCAAGGTAACAGGGTCAATGCCGGCCGCTTTGCAGCAGATCATTCAGGAGCAGGACGCCGCTTACGCGGTCGCGTTTTCAGATCCGGGCGGCACCGGTTGTCACCAATTGCGTGTCAAGGCCGATCCAGCCGGGGTGGACCTCCGTGCGGCCAAGTCATTCTGCTCGCCCAACAAGACTGACGCACTGGCCGGGACCGCTGCCGGTAAGGATCTGGATGCCCGCCTCGGCGGCACCGCAGCCGGCAACCTGGGCGTATCGGTGCAGGCCCCGTGGTTCGCCGGCAAAGGTCCTCAGACCCGCGTTGCAGTTGCAATTGACGCTGCCAGTTCCGGCATGAAGTTCCAGAAAGTGAAAGGTGGCGTCCACGCCGAACTCAATGCGGCCGGAGCGGCGTATCATAAGGATGGCACCGTGGCCGCTCATTTCAGCGAAACTCTGCCCTTCGATTTTGCCGACCAGAAACAGGCAGATGCGTTTCTTAAACTGCCCTTCCACTATGAGAACCAGTTGATGCTGTCTCCGGGCGACTACAGCATCAAAGCCGCTATCAGCCCCGGCGGCGACGTCTTCGGCAAGGCTGAAGTGCCCATCTCCATTGAAGGTGCCGACCTGGCAAAATTCAGCGCGGGCGGCATCGCGTTGAGCCGCGAGCTGCGCAACCTCAGCAGCGGCGCTTCGGGCCTTCCCACCGACATGCTGGAAGGTGTCACGCCTCTGGTGGCCAGCGGTAAGCAGATCGTGCCCACCGGCAATGCGAAATTCCAGAAGGGGGAGCGCGCCTTGTTCTACGTGGAAATCTACGAGCCCGCGCTGGCGTCCGGCGCGACCGCCCAGGTTTCCATGCGCTTTCGCGTGCTGGAACGCGCCTCCGGAGCCATGAAGTCCGATAGCGGCGATGCCAGTGTTGCGGGCTACATCAAGGCGGGCAATTCCGTAATTGGGGCGGCGTCTACCGTTCCCACCGCTGCGTTGACGCCGGGTGCTTATCGACTGGAGATCACAGCGACCCACGCCAGCGGCCCGGAAAAGGTCGTGCGCACGGTGGATTTCGAACTGAACTAGTGGTGCGTTATCGGGCAGCGGGACACGCTGCCCCACCACCTATTTCTTCGCCGCGAAGATCGCCAGATCCACCGCGTCCGCCATCACCTGATAACCGGCGTCGCTCGGGTGCAGATTGTCGCCGGAATGCATATCGGCCCGGAAGTGCTTCGGGTCTTTCGGGTCGCGCACGGCGGCGTCGAAATCAACAACCGCATCGAAGACTCCGCTGTTGCGAATGAAATCATTCTCCGCCTCGCGCATGGCTTCGCCGGCATCCGAGTAGTATCCGGCACCGGCATAGGGAGTCAGCGTGCAGCCAACAACCTTCATGCCCCGCGTGTGGGCGCGTTCCGCGATCTGTCGCAGCGCGGTAATCAGATCGGCTGAAGTGAGGCCCGTATTCACGCGGGTCTGGTTGCCGATATCGTTAATGCCCTCCAGAATCATCAGCCATTTAGCCCCGGCCTGGATCAGCACATCGTGATCGAGGCGCGCCACCGCGGCGACCCCGGAGCCATCCATCAGGATTCGGTTGCCCGAAATGCCTTCGTTCACAACGGCGACGTTCGCTGTCGCCTTGTTGGCCTGCAGGCGAGCGGCAAGGCGCGCAGGCCACATGCGGTCAGCATTGGCAGTGGAGGCGGCACCGTCAGTAATGGAATCGCCAAGGGTGACGATAGCTGCGGCATCTGCCGGAGCCATCACGTCGATGGCTGAGATCCAATAATAAGCCGTAGTGGTTATGGGTTCGGCGATTGCCGCCTGGCTGGTAAAATCACCATCGCCGGAGATATAAGTTGTGTGCAGGCCCAGGGAGTGAGTGGCGAGCGGCCCGGTAGATGTGGGGAAATACAGGCTCACCGCGAGATCGGAAAGCGGAACGAATTCGAGGTCAACGGGATCCGTGATCACCGTCTGGCCGGGAATCATTCGAAAAGTCCTGCTGCCACCAACCGTGAGGGTGCGGTCGCTTGCGGGAACGATCGCCGAATCTTTCTCGCGCAGCGCAACATGGGCAGAACCTACATCTACCGCCGTCCCGCCAAACGGATTCGTCAGCTGCAGGCGCAGCCGTTTACCCCCCAGACTGGTGTGAACCACCATGCGGACTGTCTGGTTGTTGAAAGCCTGCGGCGCGCGCGGCCGCGCCGGAGTGGCGGGCGCGGCGGGCTTTGGCGATGCTGGCGCAGGGGCAGTTTGTGCCGTGGGTGCTGACGCTTGTGGCGCGGGCGGAGCCGGTGCGCGATAGATCTGGGCCGCCGTCGCCCAGGTAGCCACCCAATGGTCGCTCTGCGCCAGGCCCGGCTGCGCCAGCGCCAGGCCGAACGCCAATGCCAAAATTCCAGCCGAAACCACTCCCTTGAAACGATGCGTTGTCTGCATAAACCTCTGTCCTCTGTCTTCGTCCATTGGCTCTCACAGAAGGAGCCCAGTTCATGATTCTATACGAAGCCAATGGACCAACCATTTCAACGGTTTCCGCGCGAAATGGACGGCTCTTCGCGCGATGCGTTGCGATACATTGGAGTTTGCGCATTTCTCTATTCATCACCTGCTACAACGACGTGCTCTTCCCGAAAACCGGGCAGGCCGTGGTTACCGTTCTGGAGCGGCTCGGGCACACGGTTGAGTTTCGGCCCACACAAACCTGTTGCGGCCAGATGCACTACAACAGCGGCTACCATATGGACGCGTTGCCCTTAATGGAGAAGTTCCTCGAAGATTTTCACGATGCCGAAGTGATCTGCATTCCTTCCGCTTCCTGCGTCTCCACCATTCGCGATCATTACCCGGTTATGGCCGAAAAGTCGGGCAGTAAGGATTTGATTCGCCAGGTGAATGAAATCCTGCCCCGGGTTTTTGAATTCTCCGAACTCCTCATTGACAAGCTGGGTGTGGAAGATACAGGCGCTTATTTTCCCCATGTGGTAACGCTGCACTGTTCCTGCCACTCGTTGCGGTCGCTTGGCGTAGGTGATAAGCCGGAACGACTTCTCCGAAATGTGAAGGGGCTGACCTTCGTGCCGCTGGAAGACTATGACCAGTGCTGTGGTTTCGGCGGCACGTTTGCGGTGAAGAATGCGGAAGTTTCCTCCGCCATGGCTGCCGACAAAGTGAAGTGCATCCTGAACACGAAGGCCGAAGTCTGCGCGGCGCTGGACAATTCCTGCCTGATGCAGATTGGCGGCACTCTGGGCCGGGATCATGCAGTGACCTGCACCATGCACCTCGCCGAAATTCTCGCTTCCACACAGTCCGCAAACGGGGGCACACTCGCTTGAGCATCCGCGTTGGTGAAGCTGCCGAAGCACCGAGTTTCGCGGTTGCCTCAAAGGAACTGCTGAAGAACGACCAGCTTCGCCGTAACGTTCGCAACGCGACCGGCATCATCCGCGGCAAACGTGCCAACGTAGTGGGCGAGACGCCGGACTGGCAGCAACTGCGCGATGCGGGCCACGCGATCAAAGAACACACCCTTCGGCATCTGGGTGACTACCTGGCGCGCTTTGAAGAGAACTGCATCCGCGCCGGCGGTAAAGTCCATTGGGCACGCGATGCGGATGAAGCCAATGCCATCTCAATAGAGCTGATTCACCGATACACTCCGGATGGCAAACGCGCCGAAGTCATCAAGGTCAAGTCGATGACCACCGATGAGATCGGGATGAACAAGGCTCTGGTCACTGCAGGCATTACGCCGTATGAAACCGATCTCGCAGACCTGATCGTGCAACTCGGTGACGACAAACCGTCGCACATCGTGGTCCCCGCTCTTCACCGCAACCGGATGGAGATTCGGGAGCTCTTCATGCGGACCATGAAGCTGGACGAACTCGGCACAAGTCCGGAAGATATCGCCGGTGCAGCCAGGGTTTATCTTCGCGAGAAATTCCTCAGGGTACCAATTGCCATCAGCGGTGCAAACTTCGCCGTCGCGGAAACCGGTTCCGTCTGCGTGGTGGAATCGGAAGGCAACGGCCGCATGTGCGTCTCGCTGCCGCGTGTCCTGATCAGTGTGGTCGGGATCGAGAAGATCATTCCCACATTTCAGGATCTGGAAGTCTTCCTGCAATTGCTGTCGCGGTCTGCCACCGGCGAACGCATGAACCCGTACAACTCCATCTGGACCGGTGTCGTTCCCGGCGATGGACCGCGCGAGTTTCACGTCATCCTGCTGGACAACGGTCGCACAAAAGTTTTGGCGGATTCGGCGTCGAGCGAAACGCTCGACTGCATCCGCTGCGGTGCCTGCCTGAACGCGTGCCCCGTTTACCGCCAGACCGGCGGGCACGCCTATGGCTCCATTTATGCGGGTCCGATTGGCGCCATTCTGACCCCGCAGTTACAGTCGATGGAGCATTCGACAAGCCTCCCTTACGCATCATCGCTGTGCGGTGCCTGCTATGAAGTTTGCCCGGTGAAGATCAATATTCCGGAGATTCTGATCCATCTGCGCGAAAAGATTGTGGATGGCCAGGATCACCACGGCGGCATGGGCACCGATTTCGCGGAGAAGGCAGGCATGAAGGTCGCAGCCTGGGCAATGTCGGATGCGGCCAATCTCTCGACTGTGCGGGCGGCGGGACGGCTGGCGCAGATTCCTTTCGCTCGTAACGGCGTCATCCATAGCCTGCCCGGAATGCTGGGCCAGTGGACCAACACCCGGGACATGCCTGCCATACCGGCGGAATCGTTCCGGCAGTGGTGGGCCAGGCGACGGCAGAACGTGGTACCAGGAGGCACGAAGTGATCAGTGACTCCACGGCGCGTGCCGATATTCTGCTCAAGATCCGGTTGGCGGCCGGCAGCCATTCCGACGCGCTCGAAACCGAATACGCGGCACTTCCACGCACCTACCGGCAACAAGGTACGTCCGACCGGGCGGCTGTGCTGACCATGTTCACGAATCGACTGCGCGATTACGATGCCGGTGTGTATCGTTGCAACGCAGCGGAGATTGCGGAGACTGTGGCGGCTGCGATGGACGCACGTGGCAAGACGAGCCTGCTCAGGACCGGGAAACTCCCGCAGGAATGGCTTCCCGCAAAATTCCGCTTCTTCGCTTCGGATGTCAGGAATGCCAACCCTTCACGCGATGACCTGGCCTGGTTCGCAGAGGTCGATCAGAGTGAAGGCGTCATTACCGGGTGTTTCGCGGCGGTGGCGTTCACTGGAACGATCATCCTGCGCCACGAAGACGGTAATGGCAGCCGTGCGCTCACACTGATACCGGACTATCATCTGTGCGTCGTCCTGGCCGATCAGATTGTGGAGACGGTACCGGAGGGTCTGGCGCGGCTCAAGGGCTTTGAGACGATGCCGATTACCACCATCTCCGGGCCGTCGGCAACGGCCGATATTGAGATGACGCGGGTCAAAGGTGTACACGGACCGCGCTTTCTTGATGTGATTATCGTCGGGTAGCAATTTATGAATAACACTGATAAACAACCGACAGCAGCGGAGAAGATGTTCGGCGATTTCGCACCCAAACTGGCGGAACTCACTGACCGTGTGCTTTTCGACGACGTATGGGAACGCAGGGAGCTGTCAAAGCGAGATCGCAGCCTCATTACCGTAGCCGCACTGACTGCTACGAACCGTCCGGACCAATTGCGATTCCATCTCGCGAAAGCGATTGAAAACGGAGTCACGGAGCAGGAACTGATCGAGACAATCACACATCTGGCTTTCTATTCCGGCTGGCCCGGTTCCGTGACGGCCATCATGATTGCCAGGGAACTATTCTCGGTGTCGAAGTAAGAGGTCGCAGCGCAGTGATGGCAGCCGCAATCCTATAAGCCGCAGGCCTTCTTTTTACGGCGACCACAGGTCCGTGCCGACACGCCCGCGGTACGGATACGACCATGCGACAGGTACCGCACGGGGAATCCCCAACGGATCTGTCGCGTCCGGCGATTGACCCGCCCCCCGTGCCTGCGGTGCGATCATTAAGGAACATGCGTAGTCGCTTCAGGTCGCCCCGACGCCATCTTCTTGCTTTGACGATACTCCTTCTGCAGGCGTGTAACCTGTCGGCCCAAACCCCCGACGGCCCCGAGACCGTCATCCGCGCTGAAACCCGCGTCGTCCTTGTAGACGCCGTCGTCCTCGACCGCAAACAGCAATTCGTCCGCGACCTCCGCCCGCAGGATTTCCGTCTCTGGGAAGACGGCAAAGAGCAGAAACTCACCAGCTTCTCGCTCGAAAGCGCGGGCGTTTCTCAGGAGCGTTCCAACAAACACTACATCGCTCTGTTTTTCGACAATTCCACCGGCGGACAAACCAGTCAGGTCGCCATGCGCCGCGAAGCCAGCCATTTTGTCGACGGCTTTGCCAGCCCGGATCGCTACATGGCCGTGATCAACTACGGCCAGGGCCTTTCGATCACACAGAACTTCACCGCCGACGCGGACCGACTGCGCAAAGCGCTCAATGTGGTGCAGAGCAGTGCTGCCAGTAACGCTGGCCTGGTACGCGACGTTCCCCGCCCTACCGTCGGAGGTGCCAATAACACCACCAGCTTCGGCATGGATGTGGACACTTCCCCCTATAGAAACCTGTTGGCCTCCGTCCGTGCGCTGACAGCCTCCCTGGCAACCATCAAAGGACGGAAGGCGCTGGTCCTGTTCACGGGCGGTGCCGCCATGACGGGCGACCTCACTCCCGACGTCAAGGCCACGATCGACGCCGCGAACAAGGCCAACGTGGCGCTCTACACCGTAGGCTCCAGCGTATCGGGCGGTGCCGACGCCATGCCCCAGGCGGCACCCAACCAGCGCCTCACCGTGGCGGACATCAGGAAAGCCATGTCCACCACTCCTGACGCCACCCTGCTGCAGGCGCTGTCGGACGGAACTGGCGGCATCGCCTACGCCACCACGAACGATCTTGCAGCGTCCCTGGGTAAAGTCGCTATTGAACAGGATCAGTACTACCTGCTCGGTTACACACCGTCGGTGGAAGCGGCCGAAGGAACATGCCATGAGTTAAACGTCAAAGTGGCGCGCAGCGATCTGGAGATCCGCGCACGGCAGGGATATTGCACCTCCAAGCCGGCGGATCCCCTCTCAGGCAAGGTGGTGGGGCAGGATCTGGAAGCGCGCGCTGCCACCGGCGCCGCAGGCAACATTACTGCGGCCATGCAATTGCCGTGGTTCTATTCACAGCCCGGCGTGGCGCAGGTCAACCTGGCCATGGAAATCAACCCGTCCGCAATGAAGTTCCACAAGGACAAGGGCAAGCTGCGCGGCGAATTCGACCTCGCCGGTGTCGCCTACCGGGCCGACAACTCCGTGGCCGCGCGCTTCAGCGATACCGTAAAGCTGGATTTCGATACTCAGCAACAGGCCGATGCCTTCCTGAAGTCCATCTATCACTACGAAAACCAATTCCGCATTGGTGCGGGCCAGTACAATTTCCGGGTCGCCTTCACCTCTCGCGACCAGAGCTTCGGCAAAGCGGAGATGCCACTGAAGATCGATCCCTGGAATGGGCAAACGCTCTCGCTGGGCGGCCTTGCTCTCAGTCGCGATACGCACCCGAGCGCCGATATCGCGGCTGGTCTCGATGCTGCTTTACTCGAAGGACCGCGGCCGCTCGCGGCGAAGGGCAGCGAACTGGTGCCGACGGGCAACAACCACTTCCGCACTGGTGAACGGGGTTTCTTTTACACCGAGATCTACGAACCTTTGCTGGCCGCTGCAACCGACACCAATCCGGACGCGAAGTTGCCTTTGGTTGGGATGCGAATCCGCGTGCTGGACCGCGCAACTCAAGCAGCTAAAGACGATACCGGGGTGAAAGCAGCCACCAGTTTCATGCGGCCGGGGAATCCCGTGGCCCCGATGATCATGCCGCTGCCCACCGCGACCCTGCCCGCGGGTCAATACACACTCGAAGTCACCGCGATGCGGGAAACCGGGGCACCCGTTGTGCGAACCGCCGACTTCGACGTGAATTAGCCTTCGCGGCTATTCCAGTTGCATCTTCTTGAGCAGGGCATGATACCGTTCGTCCTCGCGGAGCGCATCGAAGATCGGATTCGACTTGAGTCCCAGAATGTTGGGATCGCGGTCGTGAATCGCCTGATCCAGATGTTTAAACGCCGCGTCGTGGTCGCCCAGCGCCGTGCAGATGTACGCGATACTCACCGGAGAAATATATTCATGAGTTGCACGCTGCAGAATCGCCGCCAGCATTTCGCGCGCCTTCGCGCGATGCCCCGCAGCCGCCTGCGTCATTGCTTCCAGGGAATCCACGAACTTGCTGTTGACGTCGGCCGCGCGCGCCTTTTCGTAACATTCCAGAGCTTCCTTGAAGTGGCAGGTCTGCATATAGACCGGCCCCATCATGGCGTGCGCCAGATAATACTGCGGATTCATATCCAGCACCTTACGGAACTGCGCGATCGAGTGATCAAAGTTGCGCTGTACATAGTACAGGAAGCCGAGATGCACGCGGAAGAGAATCGACAGCGGATCGAGCGAGAGCGCATTCTGCACTTCCGCCACGGCTTCATCAATCCGGCCCACCGGGCGCAGGAAATAGAACGCGTGAACATCGCGCGCACCGGGCGAGGCGCCGTTGAGCTCAATGGAGCGCATCATTTCGCGTTCGGCACCGGGCCAATCCCAGTCGTAGAGCGCCAGGATCACTCCGAGCGTGGCATGCGCGTCGGCAACCGATTCATCCAGTTCGATGGCACGCCGAACTGCGGCCTTCGCCTTTGGCATGGCCTCTTTCGGCGCCACAAAGCCAAGGAAGCCTTCCGAATACCAGCAATACGCCAAACCATCATGCGCCGGAGCGTAACGCGGATCAAGCCTTATCGCCTCTTCAAACAGGTGCTTGCTCGCGTCCAGACCCTCGCGGGTCATCTTGTACAGTTCGTATCGGCCTCGCAAGTAGAGATCGTAGGCTTCCAGGTTCTCCGTGTAGCGCTTGACAGTGGGAACCCCGGCCGCGACTTCGCCTCCCTCGCCAGCCAGCTGAACTTTCAGCTTGGCCACGATCGCCGCTGAAATCTCGTCCTGGATCTCGAACACATCCGTCATTTCCCGGTCATAGCGTTCGGACCACAGGTTATTCCCATCCGCCACGCCAATCAGTTGCACGCTGATACGGACGCGATTCCCGGATTTTCGGACGCTGCCTTCCAGCACGCTGGCCACGCTCAGCGCCTCGCCGATCTTGCGGACATCCTCCTGTGCGCCGCGAAAGACGAACGCGGAAGTTCGTGCGGTCACTCGCAGGTTGGGGATCCGTGTGAGGGCATTAATGATTTCCTCCGCCAACCCGTCACTGAAGTACTCATTCTCCTTATCGGAACTCAGATTCAGAAACGGCAATACCGCGATGGACGGCAGCGCCTTCGAAACCGGCTTCTTCCACATGCCGGACTGCGCCTGCAGAATGCCGGAGCGGCTGGCAAAATAGATCTGCTCGAGCGCGGCCTTCACGTCGGTCAACGACTGAAACCGCTGGTCCGGATCCTTGCGCAGGCACTTTAGAATCACGTCGCGCAGATCTTCCGGGGCGTCCGGGCCGTCAGGAAAAGGTTTGGGATCGTCCCGCAGAATCGCAGTGAGGGTTTCAAGGCCGGTCTTCCCGTGGAATGCCTTCTGTCGGGTCAGTAGTTCGTAAAACACTGAGCCATACGAGAATATGTCCGAGCGCGCGTCCACCTTGCCACCCTGCGCCTGCTCGGGTGACATGTAAGACAGCGTCCCAATGATTGCACCTTCCATGGTGCGCGGCGAAGACCCCATCGCGCCTGGCGAGGTGATGGAAACCGTGGCGTCAGAATCGCCGAGATCGATCGCTCCGGAACTGGAACTCTCTGGACCGCCGGCCAGCTTGGCGAGGCCGAAATCGAGCACCTTTGCCAATCCTTCCGGCGTCACCATCACGTTGGCTGGCTTGAGGTCGCGATGAACGATGCCAATACCATGTGCCGCAGCCAGAGCATCCGCAATCTGGATGGCATACTTGAGGGCGTCCACCGTGGGCAATTTGCCCGCCAAAATCATGTCTCCCAAGGTCTGGCCGCGGACGAATTCCATGACAATGCAGTCACCAGAATCGGTGCCAACAATATCGTGGATCGTGATGATATTGGGATGGTTAAGCGACGACGCCGCTCGTGCTTCCTGGAGAAACCGTGCCCGTCTGTCGGATGATTCGCCCGACACCGGAATCAGAACTTTGATCGCAACAAAGCGGCCGAGTTGGGTATCTTTGGCCTTGTAGACCATGCCCATCCCGCCCTCCCCGAGCTTTTCGAGGACCTCATAATGCGAAATGGTAGTTCCGACCATAGAGTCAGGGGAATATACGAGTTTGGCACACCGTATCCGCTGGAGCAGACACAGGCCAATTCAGCGTCTCGCGCGTTTCCAATGGTGCCAGTACAGGTAGTACTTTAATCCGGTGGGCCGTCAAAACTCCAGCCGGAGCAGCAACTGAATCTGCCTCGCCGTTTCGTTCAGTGGGGCGACAGCGGGAAAGCCGGAGGATGCGCCCTGGCGCCCGTAAGTTGCCAGACCAAAGTTGGAGGTACCAAATATGTTGCCGGGATTGTTCAGGTTCGCGTGGTTCAGAACGTTAAAGAAATCCGCCCGCAGAGTCAGCTTGAAACCCTCATGCGATCGCGACAATCCAAACGTACGTACCACCGAGATATCGGAATTATAAAGGCCAGGGCCGCGGAAGGCATTCCGTCCACCGGTTCCCACCACGCTCGGGCTGGCCGGTTGCGCGAAGGCCGCCGCGTTCAGCAGAATCACGCCTCCCGGTACCGCGGTCGGAGTCGACATCACGGCGGTGGCCGGATTCAGCAGGTTCGCCCTCTGGTCTTCAATCAGACCCTGACCGTTGATGGGCGCGATCGTCGTAATAGACAGAACAGAATAGGGGAAACCGGAGCGGAAGGCTGCAATACCGGATAACTTCCAGCCGCCCAGGATTCGGGACCGGCCAGGAGAGCGCCATGTTCCCGCCAGAAACACATTGTGCCGCTGGTCAAAATCGGAGTTTCCCCGGTCGCCCCGGCTATTGCCCTGCTGCGCGAAGGAAGAGGGTGTCTGGACGCCTCCGCCGCCGGTGACCGTAGTGAAATTCAGGTTAAAGAAGTCCCCAATCAAGGGGTCGCTCTGATTGTCGATGGAGTGACTCAGCGTGTAGACTGCCTGGAAGTCAAGCGAATCGAGATGATACTTCAACAGCGAAGAGAGCCCGTAGTAGTTCGAAATTCCCTGCCCCGAACGCCAGGCGATGTCTGGAAATCCCGCATTGGGTCGCCCTGTACCCGCCAACACGGTGTACTGACGGTTGACGATATCCGTGGTGATCAAACGCCGGCCCAGAGCACCGGTGGCAGTGACTTCCAGCGTCAGATTATTGCGCAGCGAACGCTGAGTACCCAGAAAGAAATCCTGTGCGTAGCCGTTGCGGAGCTTTGGATCAATGAGCGTCAGCGAAGGGAAATTGGAATTCGGGAACACCGTCGCCACGCTCGGCACCACGTTGGAAAGCGGCTGCAGATAGTTGAACGAATTCGTGCCGATGGAAATGAAGGGCAGCTGAAAGTTGTTGTTCCGCACATTCTGCCAGAGGTTGTCGAAGGGCGAATCGAAGAAAATCCCGTACCCACCACGGATTGCAGTGCGACCGTGGCCTGTCGGATCCCAGGAGAAACCGACGCGTGGGGCGAAATCGAAGTTATCCGCGCCATACAGATTCTGGTTGCCGCTGGACGGGCGAACCAGCGTCGCAGCCGCCACGCGCGCATTAAAATCCGCCTCGGAACCCAGCGTCACGATCGGATCCTTCACCGCCCCCGTATTCTGCGGCGCGCCAAAACGTTCGTAGCGGAACCCATAGTTCAGCGTCAGGCGGGGCGTCACGCGATAGCTGTCCTGGGCGAAGAAATAGCTCTGTGCGTACTGGTAAGCGCGATTGGCATTGGGGAGTCCGCCCGACAAACGGTCCACGGAGGCGAACACGCCGGAAGGCTGATCGAACGCGAAACTCACCAGAGAATTGAAGAAATACTCTCCGTTCTGTCCGGCTGTCAAATAGCCGCTGTTGTAGCGCAGCAACATGCCGGCACCGAACGTCATGACGTGCTTCCGGCGCGTCCATACCGCGCTGTAGATCGCTTCCCCGGACTTGTTCTGATTTTTGTACGAATAGAACAACGGACTTCCGGGCAGCGTCGCTCCATCACCCGAAACCAGCGTCGGAATTTCCGGATGAGCCCGATTCCAGTACAGGTTGTCGTTGCTGTAACTTCCTTTGAGTTCTGTGGTCAGGCGAGGAGTCAGAGATCGGGTCCAGTTGCCGGCAATTCCGGTAGTGTTCTGAAACAGCGGCGTAATAAACGCGGAATACGGACTCCAGCTGAAATACGGCTCGTGGAAACGATCCAGCACTGCGCGCGCCATAACACGATCGCGCCCGGACTTCGACGTATAGTCCACGCGCTCCAGCGCCAGAGTGCGCTCCACCACGACCGGCGAGGAAACCGTCCAGGGTGCATACAACGACAACGAAGTAATCACCGGGCCCGAATACTGGTTTAACAACTGCGAGGCCAGACGCGTGGTCGGTACACCAAGAGCGGGCAGAAAATTCGTGGTTGGAAGAATATAGGTCTGCGGATCGAGTTTGCTGTGGCTCGTGTACCGTTCCAGCGCACTGGAAAAGAACAACCGGTTGCGTCGAACCGGGCCGCCTGCCTGATAGCCGATGCGATTCTCTTTGTCCGGACGCCGACCCAGACCGTTCAGATTGTCCTGGAAATCGGCAGCGTTCAGCGCCTCATTCTTCAGGTAGAAATATCCGTTGCCATGGAAACTATTATTGCCCGCGCGGGTCACTGCGTTGGCCACAAAACCGCCAGTGTGACCGTATTCCGCCGAATAGTTATTGGTCGAAATTCGGTATTCCTGAATAGCTTCGGGCGAAACCGGATTCAGCGGACCGGTGACCAGGTAATTCACATTTGCCACGCCATCCAGCAGATAGCTGGACGCGGAAGGCCGCGCACCGGAAACGCTGACACCCAGACCGCGACCTGTGCCGCTGTCCGAAGTAACGCCCGGCAGACTGACCAGCAGAGTGTAAACGTCGCGGCCTCCCAGCGGCAGATCTTCAATCTGTTGCGGTTCCACCACAAAGGACTGCGACGTATCCAGCACCCCGCGTTCACCCTGCTGCGCGGTGAAAGAGCCCGAACGACTGGTATCCACATCCGGGCCGAAGAACGTCACCACGGTTTTCGTGCCCGGCAGAAAAACGCTGCGATACTGCCCCGCTTCCCAAACGTCGTTCAAAGGGCGCAGTCGAAAATCCAGCGTTACAATGCCCGCAACCGGCAGTTCCAGTTGCTGGAGTTCCTGCGGCTGATGGGCATCGGACTGCGCACGGAGCGTGTAAGTGCCGGCGGAAAGCAGCGGCAAAAAGTAGTAACCGGCCGCGTCGCTCTTCTGCGAACCGGAAGCAGCGAGAGTCGTGCTGGTCCAGTTGACGGTGGCACCTGCCACTGCCCGGCCTGTAACTGAGTTGACAATTCGTCCGGCAATCAACCCCTGTGTGGTCTGGGCGCAAAGCTGGATTGTCGCTCCCAGAAAGACAACAGCCAGCAGTTGCAGCGGGTGGCGCATGTCTTTACAGTGTACTGTCTACGCCCAGTCGATAGCCACCGCTTCGTTCAATTCAAACGGCGGCACTTCCACTTCCACTGCGCCATTCAGCACGCTCGATCTCGGCACCGCAGCACTCACCAGGAACTTCACCCCCCTGACGCTCTTTCCCTTCGGAATCCGTACCCGCACCTTCTGCGGCGGCGAGGGAACCAGTTCCCGTATCGGTCCTTTCATCATCATCGGATTCGTGAGGTTCACCAGATGCGCCGTCACAGACCCCTGCTGCTCCCAGAGCGACACATCGACCATCCCCTTCCCCGTCACTGTGAGAGGCTGCTCCCCTTTGAAAGCCCAGGCCACCGCGTTCTTCAGCACGGTTCCATGATCGTTCGAAAGAACTTCCCAGAAAGTGCGGTCGATATCGAACGGGAAGTACACTACTCTGCCCTTGCCCACTTCACGCACGAAAACCCCGGGCGTATCGGTATGCGGCACCGTCGCGTAAACTTCTTCCATCGGCAGATCGGGATACTGCGGCACCAGCGTCAGCGGCGAATACCTTTGTGCCGTGGTGGTCTTCACATGCACCCAGTTCACGCCATTGATAATACGCGTGGCATTTTCAAGGCCCTTCACAAGGGGATGATACGTCCCCTCGCGCGGGTCTTTCTCCACGTTGAGATACGAATTGTGAACCCCGGTATCGACCTTGCCGTCATAAGATACGCCAAACAGCTCAGACAGCCCGAAGTCTTTTCGCCGCTTGCCCCACTCGTCATAAAGCGACGTCTCATGCGTCGCCACCAGACTCCCGCCACGAGCCACAAACTCGGTAAGTTGCTTGATCTGCCGGTCAGAAAGCGCCGCAATATTGGGCAGAATCAGGACCTTGTACCGATCCACGTGCTCATCATCGAGCAGCAGATCATGCACCATGTCGAACGGAATCCGCGCCTCCACCAGTGCCTCGTAATATCCGAGGGTATGGTTTTCCACCTTCCCAGCCGCCTGCGCCGCACCATAGTAAGCCGCCGTCTGCTGGGAATAGACAATCGCAACCTCCGCCAGCGACTTCTCGTTCCGCAGATATTTCTGGTTGCGGTAATGCCACCCGTAAAATTTCTCCACCACCGGCATCCAGCGTTTATCGATCGGCTTGGCGTTGAACTTCACTACCCACGGCCGAAGATTATGCGCCACGCCATCTGCCAGCCAAAGGCGGATCTCATCGCCGCTCTGCACCGAATCCTTCCAGCGATATGTCTCCTCCACGCCGACGCTCGTGATCCCGGCAATCGCTTTCGTCCCCATTGTTGCCGCGTATTCCTTGGCGTTCTTGCCGTTGCTCCACGGAGGCATCACCCCGCTCCGCGCCTGCCGGTCGGCAAAGATCGTCGGGGCCACCAGGCCGATCTCCGCCATATCGAGATCGCTCAGCGCGCCCCCGCCGGAATTCGCCAGAAACGCGGCATCCTCATTGCGCTTCTTGATTTCCGTATCCCACAACCGCCACAGGTCAAACAACCGGCTCTCTCGCCACAGCAGATACTGACGGCGAACCGGATCCTGCGGGTCGGTGGTGCGCGGCAGATCGTGACTCGAATAATCCCGGAACAGGCTCTGGCACGACTTGCAATAGCACATCCCGCTGCCGGTCCAGCGGTTGGCGAAGATCCCATCCACCGGATAGGTCTCCATGATCTCGATGATCACGTCCAGCATGAAATGGAAGTTGTACATGCCCAACGCGCAGGTCACCCAAAGCGAGGGATCGGCCCAATGTCGGCGCGGCGTGCCGTCAGCCTGCACGGCGATCACTTCGGGATGTACGTCCGCCAGGTCCTGATGCATGGCGTGGGGATCCACGCGGGCGATCACGTTCATCCCCATATCGCGGCAACCCTTGTACATTTCGCCGAAGGGATCGCTGTTGCCGAGGAACCTGCTCCGGTGATGGAACTGAACCTTTGTGGGATAGAACGCCACGACGCCACCGGCCGATATGCAGGCAGCGTCGGCATGGCAGCGTCGGAAATAGTCGAGCCAGAATTTCGGATCGTACTGGCCGGGGTCGTCTTCCACGAAGGCCAGTTGCATCCATCGCATGGGACGGTCGTACCAGTCTTTGGGCACGGGGCCGGCCTTCGCCGCCTGGCCAATGCGCACCGCAGCAGGGCGTCGTGCCGCAACCTGCGCCAACGCGTTACCCGCAAGCATGGTTGCCCCGGTAACCGCACCGGACTTCTGAAGGAATTCACGCCGCGTGTTCATGTTGTTACCCCCGACGCATCAGATTATCAGAGTCAGCCTGGGCGGCAGATGCTGTGCTGGGCGGTCGAATGGACGGTCAAACCACAAACCTGAACTCAAGGCACTCATGACTCATCGCCCGAAGGTTGCAAGGCGCTGTACTCCGCGATCTCATTGGGCCCCTTGACGAATGGCCTGAGGACTGCACACTGATAAGACGGCCGTCGTACACTTCTCGGACCCCGATGTCGCCCCTGCCGCGACAACACCGTCCAATTACGGTCGTCGTTCAGATCATGCGTTTATGGAGGCCATGTTGCTGCATTCTCTTGTACCCAAATAAAACTTGCCCCATCGCCGGTTTCAGGCGATACTACCTCAAGGTCCAAAATGGCGTCCGAGTCTTGTTCTGAGCCATGTCCCACGGAGGAAACTTTTCACAATGAGAACCAACCAGCGCCCGTACACCCTGAGTAAGCTGATTTTTTTCATCGCGCTTCTACCCCTCGTCGCCGTCGCCCAGACCGTCCCCCTGACGCAGGATGCGTACGTGGTGCCGGGCAACGGCAGCAACTTCGGCGGCACGGCCTCCATGAATGTGAACGGCGTCAACAATTCGCAGTCGCTCGCGCAGTTTGACCTGTCCTCTCTCTCCGGCATCACTGCCGCCAACGTTTCCAGAGCCACCTTCACCTTCTTCGTCAACAAAGTCACCGCTGCCGGCAATGTCAACATCTCCGTTGCCAACGGAAGCTGGACCGAATCGACCGTGAACGGAACGAACGCCCCCGTGGCGGCAGCCGCAGTCTCCAGCGGCCTCAACATTCCCTCCGCCGGTGTTTACGTCTCCATCGATGCCACTAACGCCGTCAAATCCTGGTTGACGGCGACCACCAACAATGGCTTCCTCATCGCCCCGGCCGATGGCACCGTCAATATCGCTATCGACACTAAAGAAAGTTCCACCACCAGCCATCCCGCCACCCTGACTGTCCTCCTCACCGCGACAGGACCGACAGGTACTCAGGGTCCTACTGGCGTGACCGGTGCCACTGGCGTGACCGGCGCGGGAACAACCGGGGCAACTGGCGCAACAGGTAGTCAGGGCTCCACCGGAGCCACAGGCGCGACCGGTGCTACGGGTAACAACGGAGCGGCGGGTGCAACCGGAGCGACAGGTTTCGCTGGTGCCACAGGTATTAACGGCACGGTTGGAGCCACCGGCGCGACCGGTGCTACGGGCAACAACGGCGCCACTGGTGTAACCGGAGCAGCCTCCGCCGTACCCGGACCTCAGGGCGCGACAGGCAGCACCGGCCCCACTGGCTCCGGAGGGGCATTCTTCTCCGCCAATGTGAACTACCCTCAGACGGCGACTTCGTCGAGTCCCTTCTACTTCTCACCAAACGCAAGTGGCGACCCCACCTCCGGCGGAAACTTCACTGCCTTCAATCAGGTAGCTGTTCCCATGGTGAAGGCTTGCACTTTTGATGCCCTTTACGTGTCCGCAAACCCGGTTCCCGGTGGTCTTGGTTCCGGCGGGCCGTTTTCCGTCGCATTGGTGGTAAACGGAACGCCAACAGCTCTCAGCGTCTCCCTCAACAACAGCGGCGCTTCAACGGTTAAGAACTCCGCAACGGGCTCCATTTCGGTCAATGCGGGTGATTTGGTTGGATTGCAGGGAGTCGGCTCTGGTCTGACGTTGGGGAGCTCCACCATCGGTACGATGCTGCACTGTCAGTAGCACATCCGGATTGGGGCGCTGCACATGGTCGCGGTCGGCTGAATCCGTCGAAGTCAACTCCGGCGGTGTTCCAACGCCGGAGAGCCATACACTACTTAAGCAACAGCGGCACTTCAACGCTCTACTACGGCACCGCCTGCACCGTTTCAGTTCAGCGACCAGAGATGTCGCCTTCTCGAGTCCGGTTTCGTGGCCTATTCGGAGAACTCCCCGGCATCGCTCGCGATACTTCTTTAGCATCTGGCATGATGTCCTCGTGTTCCATCTCTTGTCCCGGCCCCCCCTATGACATAAGATGTTATTCACCCTGGGGAACCTGTCCGACATGAAAGCGGCATTATTCGCCATCACTGCATTTTTCCTGATTTGTGCGACCCTGCCATCGCAACCGCCCGCCGCTGACAGGAACACGCCAGACTTCCCCACCAAAATCCTTCCCATCCTTCAGACGTCCTGCTACGGCTGCCACAGCGGCAATCGCCCGGTTGGCGGTCTCCGCCTTGATGCTCGCTCCTTCGCCATGCGGGCCATCATTCCAGGCAACAGCAAGGAGAGCCGTCTCCTGCATCGCATGGAAGGCCTCAACGGCGAACCGCAAATGCCCCTCGGCATGACGCCGCTCACTAAAGAACAGATCGAGACAGTCAGAACCTGGATTGATCGCGGGGCCACCTGGCCCGAAGCAAACGCGGGCGAAGAACATTGGGCCTATATCAAGCCCGTCAAACCCGCACCGCCCGCCGTGACCGACAGCAAGTGGCCGCGCAATCCCATCGACGCCTTTGTGCTCGCCAGACTGGAGAAAGAAGGACTGCGCCCAGCGCCGGAAGCGTCCAAAGAAACCCTGATCCGCCGCCTGAGCCTGGATCTCGTCGGCCTGCCACCCACTCCCGCCGAAGTCTCGGCCTTCCTCGCCGACAAACGCCCCGACGCCTACAACCGCCTCGTAGACAAGTTACTCGCTTCACCGCATTACGGCGAACGCTGGGCCAGGCTCTGGCTCGATCTCGCCCGCTACGCCGATTCTAACGGCTACGAGAAAGACGAGCGTCGCTCCATGTGGCCGTATCGCGACTGGGTCATCAAAGCTCTCAACGACAACATGCACTTCGACCAGTTCACCATCGAACAGGTCGCTGGAGACATGCTGCCGAACGCCACCAAAGAACAGAAAATCGCCACCGGCTTCCTGCGCAACTCCATGTTCAACGGCGAAGGCGGCGTGGACCCCGAAGAGAACAACTGGAACATCCAACTGGACCGCGCCACTACAGTGAGCAATGCCTTCCTCGGTTCCACCATGGGCTGCGCCGAGTGCCACGACCACAAGTTCGATCCCTTCACCCAGAAGCAGTTCTATTCCATGGTGGCCTTCTTCAACAATGCCGATTTCGGCAAAGATGCCGCCAGTCTCACTGAACCCGTGCTCGATCTGCCGGACCCCGCCCAGCAAGCCCGGCGCGACGTGTTGAACGCGGAAGTGAAGAAATGGCAGGCACAGCTGAACGACGATTCCGATACCGCGAAAGCGCTCCAGAAGGTTTGGGAGCAAAGCATTCGCGACGCTGAAGCCGACTGGCAGCCGCTGCACCCGACTCGTGCGCAGTCCGCCGGCGGTTCCACGCTCTCCACCTACGCCGACGGCACCATACTGGCACTCGGCCCGAATCCTGAAACGGACACCTACGCACTGGAAGCGAAGTCCCCAATTCGCGAAATCACCGGGATCCGCCTCGAAGCCCTTCCGGACCCCAGCCTCCCTCGCGGTGGACCCGGCCGCGACTACTACGGCAACTTCATGCTTCAGGACATGAAGATTGAGGCTGGCACCACACCTGTCGCGATCAGGGAATCCGCCATGGACGATAGCAACGGCGCGGGACAACAGGGTCCCGGCAAAAAGTTCCCGCAGATCTGGGTAGTGGACGTGTCGAAGGAAGAGAACAACCAGCGCCTGCCGCGCCAAATGGTGATGGTTCCCACCAAACCAATCGCTCTGGATGCCGATGGCGTTCTGCGCATCCGCATCATCCAGGCCACCGAGAATGGCCACCAGGGGCTCGGCCGCTTCCGTCTCTCCGTCACTGGTTCAGCCGCGCCCAAACGCATCGTGGAGATTACCGCAGCCCTCCGCCCCGTTCTCAACATCGCGCCCGACCAGCGCACGAAGACACAGGCCACGCAAATGTCGGCCCGCTATCGCTCGCAGGCACAGGAACTGTTGCCAGTCCGCAACACCATTAAAGATCTCCAGGCACAGGTGCAGGCACTCGGAATTCCCACCACCCTCGTGATGTCCGAAAACACAGCCGTCACACACCCTGGCACTACCATTCGCATTCGCGGCAGTTTCACCAGCAAGGGCGCGGACGTCGAGGCCGGCATTCCGGCGTTCCTCGGTAAACTCCCAGCCGATCAACCACAGAATCGCCTCGCTCTCGCGAAGTGGCTTGTCAGCCGCGACAACCCGCTCACCGCCCGCGTTGTCGTCAATCACATCTGGGAGACGTACTTCGGACGTGGCCTGGTGGAGACAGCCGAAGACTTCGGCACGCAGGGTTCCCGCCCATCTCACCCCGAGTTGCTCGACTTCCTCGCCACTCAGTTCATGGATAGCGGCTGGGATCTCAAAGCCATGCACCGCCTCATCATCACCTCGGCCACATACCGCCAGTCTTCAAAAGCTTCTCCGGAGGTCTTGTCGAAGGACCCCGCGAATATCCTGCTTTCCCGCGGTGCCCGCTACCGCGTGGAAGCCGAAATGGTTCGTGACATCACGCTCTCCGCCAGCGGCCTCCTCAGCCAGAAGATGGGCGGCCCCAGCGTGTTCCCCTACCAACCCAACGGCGTCTGGGAACTCCCGTATGAAAAAGATTCCGACACCTGGAATATGAGCGAGGGCGAAGACCGCTTTCGCCGCGGCCTCTACACTTTCATTCGCCGCGCCGCGCCTTACCCCGCCATGACGGTCTTCGATGCCACCAGCCGTGAATACTGCACGCCGCGCCGCAATCACACCGATACACCGCTCCAGGCGCTCACCACGCTCAACGATCCTGCGTTCTTCGAAGCCGCGAAAGCCATGGGCACGCGAATGATGAAAGAAGGCGGATCCACCACACCCTCACGCATTGACTACGGCTTTCGACTCGCCACCTCAAGACATCCGCTGCCCGCGGAACTCAACCTCCTCCGCACCGCCTTCGACACCGAACGCAGCTACTTCGCTGCCCACGCCGAGGAAGCCAAAACCATCGCGGGCAAACCCGTCCCCGATCTCGCCGCCTGGATCATGCTTGCGCGCGGCCTCCTGAACCTCGACGAAACCCTGACAAGGCACTAACACCATGAATCCTCTACAGGACCTCACTCGCCGCCAGTTCTTCGGTCGCACCGCCGGCCTCGGTGTCGGTGCGGCCGCGCTCGCGTCCATCATGCAGGGGCAGACTTCCGCGTACACCGGCCTGCACTTCCCGGCCAAAGCCAAACGCGTCATCTACCTCTACATGGCTGGCGGCCCATCGCAGGTAGACCTCTTCGATCACAAACCGAAACTCGCCCAACTGGATGGCCAGCCCATCCCCGATAGCTTCATCAAGGGCGAGCGCTTCGCCTTTATCAAGGGCGTCCCGAAGATCCTCGCCTCGCCGCACTCCTTCAAGCAGTACGGCCACTCCGGTGCCACCGTCTCCAACCTGCTGCCCGGTCTGCAGACCATCGCCGATGACGTCACGTTCATCAAGTCGATGCACACCACGCAGTTCAACCACAGCCCGGCGCAGATCTACCTGAGCACCGGCTTCCAGATTCCCGGCCGTCCCAGTTTCGGCTCCTGGCTCACCTACGGCATCGGCAGTGACAGCAAAGATCTCCCAGCCTTCGTCGTCCTGCTTTCCGGTTCCAGCCAGCCTGATGGCGGCACCGCCTGCTGGTCCAGCGGCTTTCTCCCAACGGTCCATCAGGGCGTACCCTTTCGCAAACAGGGCGACCCCATTCTCTTCGTTTCTGATCCTCCCGGCGTCTCCGCCGCCACCCAACGTCGCTCCCTCGATCTCATCAACGGACTGAACCGTACTGAACTCGCCGACGTCAACGATCCTGAAATCGCCACACGCATCGCAGCCTATGAAATGGCTTACAAGATGCAAACCAGCGTCCCCGATTTACAGGATTTCTCGAAGGAGCCGGAGTCCATCCACAAGATGTACGGCACCACACCCGGCCAGCCGTCCTTTGCCAACAACTGCCTGCTGGCGCGGCGTCTCGTCGAGCGCGGCGTTCGCTTCGTCCAGCTCTTCCATCGCGATTGGGATACCCACGGTGCGAACCTGAACGACGACATTGTGAACAAGCTCCCCGCCGTCTGCCGCGAGACAGACGGCCCCGCCACAGCCCTGGTGAAGGACCTCAAGCAGCGGGGTCTTCTGGATGACACCCTCATCATCTGGGCTGGCGAATTCGGCCGCACTCCGGTCAACGAAGGCCGCGGTGGGGTGAAATTCCTCGGCCGAGACCACCACCCGAAAGCCTTCACCGTCTGGCTTGCGGGCGGTGGTATCAAACCTGGTCAAACCATCGGTGCCACCGACGACATCGGCTACAACATCGCCGAGAACCCGGTGTCCGTCCATGACCTCAACGCCACAGCAATGCAGCTATTGGGAATCGACCACAAGCGCCTCACCTACCGCTTCCAGGGTCGCGACTTCCGTCTGACCGACGTGGAAGGCAATGTCGTAAAGCAATTGGTTTGACAGTCGCCTCCCGGTTGCCTACGCCTCCGGCTCCGCCGCAAGCTTCTCGATATCCTTCGCCTCGCCAAACGACACACACTTCGTCCCAGGCACGATACTCCGCAACAACCCCGCCAGCACCGCCCCGGCACCCACTTCAAACCAGCGTGTCACGTCGCACGACGCCAGACGTTCCATCGACGCCACCCAGCGCACCGGATTCGGGACCTGTTGATAAAGACCTTCCCTCGCTTCCCTGCCCGACCGAATTTCCGTAGCCTGGAAGTTATTGATCAGCGGAACCTGCAGGTCGCGAAACTCCACCGCATCCAGTTCGGCCCGCAGTCGCTGCTGCGCCGGCGCCATCAGCGCGCAATGAAAAGGCGCGCTCACCGGGAGAGCGATAGCGCGCTTTGCCCCGGCTGCCTTTGCCAGTTCCATCGCGCGTTCTACTGCCCCCTTGTTCCCGGCGATCACAATCTGATCCGGTGAATTGAAATTAGCGGCGCTGACCAGTTCGCCCTGTGCCGCTTCCGCCAGTATTCCGTCCAGCGCGCCCGCCGGGAGTTTCAGCAAGGCGGCCATGGCACCCACGCCCGCCGGCACAGCCTCCTGCATAAACTGCCCGCGCTTGCGGACAATTCGCAGGGCATCCGCAAAACTCAGTGATCCTGCCGCCACCAGCGCCGAATATTCACCCAGACTATGTCCCGCCACGTAATCCGGCTCTCCGGTCTCCACGCGAAGCACGTGCCAGGCCGCTACCGATACCGCCAGCAGGGCTGGCTGCGTGTTCTCCGTGAGTTTCAGCGCCTCGTCGGGCCCTTCAAAGCACAGCTTTGAAAGCGAGAATCCGAGTGCGTCATCCGCCTGCTCAAAACACTCGCGCGCCACTTCGAAATTCTCGGCAAGTGACTTGCCCATACCGGTAAACTGCGAGCCCTGGCCAGGGAACAAAAAGGCTGTCTTCATCGACACAAACTCCAGATTGGAAGCGCCGGCCGTTTCTCCAAATGCGACAGGAAAAACTCAACCGGCAGGATTGACTTCTTTTTTTAAGTGTCGCACTGCGGACCCGAAGAACATCCCGCCCAGTGCTGGAATCAACCCCACCAACGCCACCCAGGGAATCTCAGCGGACGCCGGATACGGTGCGTGCACCAGGCTGAAGTGCACCAGAGTCTCCACCAGAAACACCGGAATCCCCACCAGAAAACCGGCCAGCCACGGTCGCTTCGGAAAAACCAGCCCAAGCGCCGCGCTCAGGATCAGAATGAATCCCATCACGACGGGAATCTCATCGGTGTGCGCGTGCGTCCAGCCGATAAATGCGGCACACGCCAGAACGCAGATCCATTGTGTAGCCTTCTTCATACTTTGCACTATCAAGTAATTCGCGACACATTGCAATCCGAATCTTTGCCGCACTGATCGGCAGGGACGCGAGAGCGTCTCTGAGCAACTGGTTAACCCAGAAAGTTCCTGAAGAATGCCATACTGGCCGAGCCATCGGCTTCGAACGTTCCCGTACCTTCAATCGACAACCCACCCTGATACCCGATCGCCTTCACAATCTCGAAAAACTTGCCGTACAACGGATCTTCATCCGCGGAATGCGGCCACCGACGGCCCGTCGGATTGGCAAAATGCATGTGGACGATATCGTCCTTCGCCCTGCGCACAATTTCCGGATCCTCGTTTTCAATTCGCAGATGATAGAAATCTATAATCATCTTCACCTGAGGGTGATTCACCTCATGCAGCAGCTTGAATGCCTCCGCTCCCGTGTTGATGATATTGCTCTCCTGTTTCCGCAGTGGCTCAATTCCGATCACCAGGCCCTTAGCCCGCGCCACTTCTCCGGCGCGCGCGAGAAAGGCTTTGATCTGAGCCCAGGCCGTGTCGCGCGAATAACCATCCGGCACCCGGCGCGACCCCGAACTACCCCATACGACGACTTTCGTGCCCAGACTCCTGCAGCGGTCGAACGTGGAATCCAGGTAATTCACAACCTCGTCCAGGTTCACATCCGGGCCGACTACTTTCTGATTTCGGAATAGAATATTGACACTGCGGCAATTACTTCTCGACGCCTTCACCTGATCCCGAAACGCTGTAAATGCCGGCTCCGTCATGGCGGCGATTGTGGCTGCGCTGGGCTCAAAGTAGTCGTAGCCGAATTGTTCGGCCTTCGCGAAATCCTGTGGATTCCCGCAGACTCCCAGTTCGATGCCGCCGGCTTTGGCGTAGGCACTCATGGCGGTGCCCGCGGCAGCAAGAAGAACCGCGCGTCTGGTGAAGTGGCTTGCGCCGGCAGAAGTGTAAGGCATGTCGATCACGAGTGAGTTCCTTTGCCGAAGATGCCGTCGCCCGGCACCATGCCAGTATATACCAATCGCCAATCCTGACTCCTGCCGGGATGGCGATGTGTCAACGCCACGTGAGAATGTCCTATTAGTGCCAGATAGAAATGTCCTCTTGACGAAGTCAGGCTGGGGAGGTGAAAGAACAAGGAGTTCTCCCTATGACCCAGCAGGACAGAGACCGATTGGTAGTACTGCGGAAGGC